>JBEKGF010000020.1:0-73632 GCA_050012935.1 Edaphobacter sp.
CGGCAAAGCCCGTTACAACGTCGACGTCCTCAAGGTCGAAGTCCCCGTCGAGATGTCCTTCGTCGAAGGCACCAAAGCCTTCAAGGGCGAAAAGGCCTACACCCGCAAGGAAGCCCTGCAGCACTTCCGCGACGCCGCCACCATGACCCACAAGCCCTTCATCTATCTCTCAGCCGGCGTCTCCAACCCCGTCTTCATCGAGACCCTCGAGCTCGCCGTAGAATCCGGCACCACCTTCAACGGAGTCCTCTGCGGCCGCGCCACCTGGAAGGACGGCATCGCCATCTACGCCAAGCAGGGCGCCAAGGCCTTCGAAGACTGGCTCAACACCACCGGCGTAGAAAACATCAACAACGTCAACCAGGCCCTGAAAGGCGCCCACTCCTGGCACGACAAAGTCGAAACGAAGTAACAATTTCAAAGAACTCGACTAGAATGCGAAGATGCTGATATCCCGGATCGTCTTAAAAAATTGGCGTAATTTTCGGGCTATCGACGTCGCACTCTCCGACAGGGTATTTATTGTAGGAGCGAACGCATCCGGAAAATCTAATTTTCTGGATGCGTTACGTTTTTTGCGCGAAATTGCCAAACCTGGCGGCGGACTTCAAAGCAGTCTTTCCCAGCGGGGTGGACTTTCCAAGGTGCGATGCCTATCGGCACGTAAGGATCCTGACGTGGAGATTGAAGTAGAAATTTCTGAACCGGCAACCGATATAGTTTGGCGTTACGCTATCGGTCTAGAACAGCAGGTCCGTGGCAATCGGTTCCCGATTCTTAAGTACGAAAAAGTATGGAAAGACGGAAAACTAATCCTCGATCGCCCGGATTCCGCCGACAGAAAGGATGAACTTAGACTAACCCAAACGCACCTCGAGCAAATTAACTCGAACGCTGAATTTCGGGAAGTTGCAAAGTTTCTTGAATCTATTCGATATCTCCACTTGGTCCCTCAGCTTCTTAGAAGTTCGGAGATATACAAGAGTCCTGCGGTACCAGATGATCCGTATGGGAGGAACTTTCTCGAATTAGTTGCTCGAACTCCGGAAAAAACCAGACGTTCGCGCCTAAAGAAGATAGAAGCAGCATTGCGACAAGCAGTGCCTCAGATGCGCGACCTGACAGACACAAAAGATGAAGCGGGAATTCCGCATCTCGAAGTTCTTTATGAGCACTGGAGACCTAAGGCTGGGAGACAACAAGAAGACCAATTCTCAGACGGGACTCTGAGACTCATCGGCCTTTTTTGGGCACTCCTGGATGGCGATTCCCCTTTGCTACTTGAAGAGCCTGAACTCTCTCTTAATGCAGCCATTGTCAAAAGACTTCCCGCACTCTTTTATCAACTGCACCGAAAGAGAAGCAGCCAAGTTTTCGTCACCACGCATTCCTGGGAGCTGTTGTCGGATAAAGGCGTCGGCGCCGAGGAGGTAATCCTCCTGACCCCATCGCCTGAAGGGACGCGTGCCCAGGTTGCTTCGGCGCGGAAGGAAATCAGGGCACTTCTCGAAGCTGGCCTGAGCATTGGGGAGGCTGCACTCCCCTATACCGTTCCAAGCAGTCTGGAACAATTTGAACTGTTTTCATGAGCGAAATACCGATACAGTTAGCCGTAGAAGACTTGTTGAGCGAAATCGTCTTGAGGACGCTCCTTGATCGGTCGAAGAAAGAATATTGCGTGGGGACAGTTTTTAATCATGGTGGATTCGGTTATCTAAGAAAAACCGCTCCGGGATTCAATAATGCTGCTAGGGGAACACCGTTTCTTTTGCTAACTGACTTGGATAAACACAATTGCCCAACAGCATTGGTGACCGATTGGCTTACTCAACCGAAGCATCCAAATTTTCTTTTTAGGATCGCGGTCCGTGAAGTCGAAGCTTGGATATTGGCAGATGCAAGGAACTTCGGGAAATTTCTTGGAATTAGTTCCACTATATTTCCGGCCCAACCCGAGATATTAGAAGATGCAAAAGAGACTCTTGTTAGCCTTGCTGCCCGTTCTCGACGAACGGCAACGCGCTCTCGAATAGTCCCGAAACCAGGAAGCACGGCCAAACAGGGGCCGGATTACAACCAATGCTTAGGTGAGTTTGTCATCAGGCATTGGGACCATATGGAAGCAAGTAAATATGCTCCAAGTCTTTTGAGGTGTATTCGTGCCATTGAAACCTTCCGACCGACTTGGCAAACGACCGAATGACCTGAACGATAAATTGTTAAAACCGCTATTCCCACTCAATCGTCCCCGGAGGCTTCGAAGTAATGTCATACACCACGCGATTGATCCCCCGCACCTCACTCACAATCCGGCTCGAGATCGTTCGCAGCACCTCATACGGCAGCAGAGCCCAATCCGCCGTCATGCCATCCTCGCTCTCAACCGCCCGAACCGCACACGTATTCGCATACGTCCGCTGGTCGCCCATCACCCCAACTGACTTCACCGGCAACAACACCGCAAAGCTCTGCCAAACCTTGCGATACAACCCAGCCCGCTTGATCTCCTCCACCACAATCGCGTCGGCCTCCTGCAGCATCGCCACCCGCTCTGCTGTCACCTCACCCAGAATCCTCACTGCAAGTCCCGGCCCCGGGAACGGCTGCCGCTCAAGAATATCCCCCGGCATCCCCAGGTCCCGCCCGATCCGCCGAACCTCATCTTTAAACAAATCCCGCAGCGGCTCAATCAACTTCAACTTCATATCCGCCGGCAGCCCACCAACATTATGGTGGCTCTTGATCGTATGACTGGGACCATGCACGCTCGACGACTCAATCACATCCGGATACAGAGTCCCCTGCACCAGCCACGCGACCTCAGCCCCAGCACCCTTCTCAGCTTTAAAGATCTTCGCCGCCTCATCATCAAAGACGGCAATAAACTCGTTCCCAATCACCTTCCGCTTCTTCTCTGGATCAGTCACACCCGCAAGCTTCTCCAGAAACCTCTCGCTTGCATCCACCGCAACGACATTAAGCCTAAGCTGCTCACGCATCGTCGTTTGCACCTTCGCAAACTCGTCCTTCCGCAGCACGCCGTTATTCACGAAGATGCAAGTCAGCCGATCCCCAATCGCTCGCGCAACCAGAACAGCCGCAACCGACGAATCCACCCCTCCGCTCAATCCACAAATCGCATGTCCATTGCCAACTTGAGCCTTCACGCGCTCCACAGTCGACTGGATAAAGTGCTCAGGAGTCCAATCCTGCTTCGCCCCGCAGATATCGAGGCAGAAGTTCTTCAGCAGTTCCATCCCCTGCCGCGTATGCGCAACCTCTGGATGAAACTGAACCGCCCAGATCCTCCGTGCCTCATTCGCAATCCCCGCGACAGCGTTGGCCGTCTTCGCCGTCAGCTCAAACCCCGCAGGCAGCGTCTCCGCATGGTCTCCATGCGACATCCATACATTCAGAGTCCCCGGCAGTCCGCGAAACAGCGGCGTCTCCGCCACCACCGTAACCTCGGCATGTCCATACTCCCGCGCCGCAGCCCCCACCACCTTCCCACCCAGGTGATGCACGATAAACTGCAGCCCATAACAAATCCCCAAAACAGGCACGCCGAGTTCCAGAACACCTTGATCCGCCGCCGGAGCATTGGCATCGTAAACCGAACAAGGCCCGCCCGACAGAATCACGCCCTTAGGCTGCAACTCCCGCACCCGCTCCAGCGGAGCAGTACACGGCAGTACGACAGAAAAAACATTGAACTCGCGAATACGCCGCGCAATCAGCTGCGTATACTGCGACCCAAAATCCAGAATGACGATCGTAGAGGTGTCCACCTACCCAGTGTAAATGCGGCGGCGGACAACTCCTTAGTAGTTCGAATCCTTCTGACGCGCATTCTCTAAGCCCGTCGCCACGCCAATGCCAAGCATGATTAACACAATCGCGAAGATATAGGACTCAGGAATATGGCTGAGATACGCCAGATACGAGACAACTCCAACCAGAAGGAGATATCCAACGGCATAAAGCGCAGAGGCCATAATTGTCCTCCGAGAGAGATTGGGGCCCTGACAATTGAGATGCAGGATTTTCGCCAGAAGCGAGAAAAATCCAGGCTCCATGACGTTCAGATTGCTCGGGCTCGCCCTTTCAGCGGTTTTACCTTCGCGGCAATGCTTTCTCGCTAGGATCTACTCCAATTCCGAGCATAATCAACGCGATCGCCACGATGTAACGCTGTGGAATATGGCATCAGATGAGCCAGATAAGCCACACCTGCAATCAGAATCAGATACCCAACCGCATAAAATTCCAAAGGACATGGCCAATCTCCGACACAATCTCGGGCTCCTCATGAGGTGCAAAATTCGCGCTACCCGCGAGGCAAATCGTCTAGCCCTGCATACGCTCGCCAAAGCTGCAGATAAGCCACCTGTCGCGCCACATGAAAAAAATCAGACGCAAGAAAATAAAGTACCGTCACCCCAACCCACCACCACATCAAGAATTCCGGCGTCGTCACGTTCTCAAACGGCAACGGAGTCGCGGAAAACACCATCGCCAATACAATCAGCGCGATCTTGACAATCCCCATCACTAGGTTGATCTCAACCAGCTTCGACTTCAACGGTCCCAGCCGAAAAGCCTCCGCCAAACTCTCTCCAGGCCCGAGCCCACGCAGCATAGCCAGCAACGGGGCCACCGACAAAGCCCAACTCAACACCGCCCATAATGTAAACAGACCCAGCGTCGCGATAATGACCAACGTAAAATACCCCACTAGATTCGGCTCTCCACCGGCAGCGGTCGGCCCCGTCACTGTCCAATCCGCCACCCGCTCCATACACCAGAACCACACCGCAAAGCTCCCCACAAGCGCCACCACTCGCACCGCTTGCAGCACAATCAGCGCTCCGACCCTCCGGTGCAACATCCCATCCGCACGTCGCAACACCATCGTCCGCCCCACCGCCGAGACCACCACCCAGGCGACCACCAGCACAGGAGCCAACCACACCACGACCCTCAACACCGGCGGCTGTAGCGCCTCCATTGCCTTCGCAAGAGTCGCTGCAGACCCCATCGGGTCAAGCACAGTCATATTCCGCAACGCCGCAAAATCGATGCGCGTCTCATGCAGAATCTTTGTCCCCTCATACCAAAGCACGAGCAACATCGGAATCCCATAAGCCCACCGCCACAACACCTCGAGCGCCGTCAGCGAAGGCCGCCGCCAGCACTCTGAAAGCGTATGCACAAAAGACTGCGTCCCGCGCACAGTCCCACCAGCGATTACCACACCATCCTGCGGTACCAGTCCATCAGGCATTTGCCCCACTTACTTCACCACAAAATTCACAAGCTTGCCCGGAACCACGATCACCTTCACCACTATCTTCCCATCCACACGCGCCTTCACTTTTTCGTCAACCATAGCCGAAGCCTTCACTACAGTCTCATCGCTATCCACAGGAACCTTCACCACATTCACCAGCTTCCCATTCACCTGCACCGGGATCTCAATCTCATCCTCTCGAGCAAGATCCTCGTCTGCCAATGGCCACGCTGCACGAAACACAACATTCTCGCCGCCTAGCTGCTGCCATAACTCCTGTGCGACAAATGGTGCAAACGGCGCCAGCAGCAATATCAATCCACGAAAAACCTCCGAAATCGTCACGGGGGAAATCTCGCCGGAGTCCATCGCCGCTTCCTGCGCCGTGATCTCGTTTACCAAAATCATGATCGATGAAATCGACGTATTAAAGTGCCATCGCCCATCAAAATCCTGGGTGATCTTGGCAATCGTCTGATGCAGTCTCCGCAACAGTGCCCGGCCCGCCGGTGCCGGAATTTTGCCAGCATCAACAGAACCCGCAATCTCCGAGTACTTAGTTACCAGTCGATACACCCGGCTCAAAAACCGGCTGATCCCCGCAACACCTTCCTCCTGCCACTCCAGATCCCTATCCGGGGGAGCCGCAAACAACGCATACATCCTCGTCGCATCCGCGCCATACCGCGCGATCATTTCGTCGGGCGACACCACGTTGCCCTTCGACTTGGACATTTTCGCGCCGTCCTTGATCACCATTCCCTGCGTAAACAGACGCTCCGCGGGCTCATCATTCTTGACCATCCCCAGATCGCGCATCACCTTCGTCCAGAACCGCGAGTAGATCAAATGCAGAATCGCATGTTCTACTCCACCGATATACTGGTCAATCGGAAACCAGTAGTTCGCCTTATCCGAATCAAACGGCGCAGCCGAATTCTTCGCATCCGTATACCGGTAGAAGTACCAGCTGGAATCGACGAACGTATCCATCGTGTCCGTCTCTCGCCGCGCCTTCCCTCCGCACTTCGGACACTTCGCATTCACAAACTCTGCCACCCGCCCGAGCGGTGATCCGTTCGTCTGCGTAATATCAATCTGCTCCGGCAGCAGAATCGGCAGCTCACTCTCCGCCGCCGGAATCGGTTCCCCCAACGAACATGCATCGCAGTACACCATCGGTATCGGCGTCCCCCAATACCTCTGCCGACTCACTCCCCAGTCCTTCAACCTGTATGTAACCGTAGGAGTGCCAAATCCCTTCGCCTTGGCAAACGCAGCCATCTTCTCCTGTGCTGCCACGCAACTCAACCTGGTCCACTCCCCTGAGGCGATCACTACCGCATCCTCCTCCGCGGTATAGGGCAAAGCCGGCTCCTCCACACCAATTGCAGGAGCAATCACCCGCCGCAGCGACAGTCCGTACTTCTGCGCAAACTCAAAGTCTCGCTCATCATGCGCCGGCACACTCATGATCGCGCCCGTCCCGTAGTCAGCGAGAATGTAGTTCGCCACCCAGATCGGCAACCGCTCGCCATTGAACGGATTCACCGCAAATCGCCCTGTATTCACGCCATGCTTCTCAATCGCACCCAGGGCATCTGTCTCGCGAGCTTTCTGCTGTTCCGCCAGCAATCCCTCAATCTGAACACGAAGCGCGTCATCCTCCAGCGCAAACGCCTTCGCCACCGCGTGCTCAGGAGCCAACTGCACTGAAGTCGCCCCAAAGATCGTATCCACACGAGTCGTAAACACCGTGATCTTCTCGGGCGAGCCATCAACACCAAAATCGACGTGGGCTCCCTCACTCCGCCCAATCCAATTCCGCTGCATGGTCCGAACCTTCTCCGGCCATCCCTCCAACTTGCCGAGCCCCTCCAGTAATTCATCCGCATACTTCGTGATCCGGAAAAACCACTGCGTCAAATCCCGCAGTTCAACCACGGTATCCTCATGCCGCCAGCAGCGCCCGCCGATCACCTGCTCATTCGCCAGCACCGTGCAGCACTCCGGACACCAGTTCACCTTGCTCTTCTTGCGGAACGCCAACCCCTTCTCATACATCTTCAAAAAGAACCACTGGTTCCACCGGTAATAATCCGGCAGACAAGTCGTCACCTCGGTCGACCAGTCATAGCTCAACCCCATCCGCCGCATCTGCTTCTTCATCGCGGCAATGTTCCCCAACGTCCACTCGCGCGGAGGCACCCCATTCTTCAGCGCCGCATTCTCCGCCGGCAATCCAAACGCATCCCACCCCATCGGATGCAGCACGTTGTACCCGCGCATCCACATATGCCGAGCCAGCGCATCGCCAATCGCATAGTTCCGCACATGCCCCATGTGCAACTGCCCGCTCGGATACGGCAGCATCTCCAGGCAGTAGTACTTCGGCTTGCCCGAGTCATGCCCCTCCGCCGCATACAGCGACGCATCTGCATCCCACCGCGTCTGCCACTTCGTTTCAATCTCCGCCGGGTTGTACCGCTGCGGTTGATTCAACTCGGCAGTAGAGAAATTTTCATCAGGATTCGCGGTTTTCCCGCCTTTTTCGCTCGAAGGTGTCTTGGACATACTTCTTCGATTGTAACGTCCGTCGTCCGAGCCCACCAAACATGCTTCCAGTCGTCTCTGTCAAGCAACAGATCTTGTGCGCCGTCAAACACACCCAACAGACGCTCCCGACTACTCCTCAGGAAGCTCCTCGGTGCCGGGCAATATTGTGAAGCGGAGAAACTCTTCATTCAACAGAACCGCCCTCACCGCCGATAATAGATCGCGCAGAGCATCCGCCTTCGAGATATATCCTACCGCGCCAATCCGAAGAGCCTCTCGTAGTAGGTCTCTGCTGGGAATCGCGCTCAGGAACAATATTTTCGTTCCCGGCGACACTTTGCGGATTCGATGGGCAGCCTCCAAACCATTGAGCTTGGGAAGTCCAACATCGAGCACCACCAGGTCAGGTTGCAGTTCCCAACATATCTGAACTGCCTCTAAACCATCCGACGCTTCACGAATGATCTCTAACGCCGGATCTTTAGAGAGAATCGAAACAATAGAACGCCGCCACGTCTCAAAATCATCCACTACAACGATACGAGCTGATGCCACCTGCTGGTGCCTCCGCCAAATCAATCTCAAGTCCACAGCGACGATTGACGGTGCGGAACTCCCAACTCCAAGACTGACGCCTCCCTCCTCATAAATCGTTGCTCCAGCGCAATAAGAGAAATCACCCATGCGAAAATGGCCGCACAAAGCTCAGGCTTTCATCCGGATCAACTCTTCCGGCAGCCGCACCACTACTTTGCCTCGACTCTTTACCAACAGGCCCTTCCGTTGCCACTCCCCCATCAGGCGGCTAACCGTAAAAATCGTCACATTCGCCTCATTCGCCAACTCCTCATTCCTTACATGCAGCTCCACGCCCCCATCAACCCTCCGCCCCATCCCTTTGGCCAAACTCCCCAGCACCTGCGCCACCCGCTGCGGAGCCGACTGGCAACTCGCCGCAACATGCAGAGTGCGGTAGAGAACCACGTAGTCATAGGCCAGCAGCAGCGCATTCTCCAATAACCCCGGATATATCGCCGCAAGCCCCCTGATCGCAGCACGATCCCACACCAGCGCAGAACTATTCTCCGCCGCCTCCGTACTCAAAACATATTCCACGGGCTCCGACAATAAGGCCGCCCCACCAAATACCTCGCCAGGCGAAACCCAGCGAACAACAACTTTCTCTCCCTCTGGAGACACGGTGTAGTGACGCGCAACTCCCTCCAGCAACAAAAACACCTGCTTGGCAAGATCTCCCTCACTCGTAATTACGGAATCCGCAGCATACCGCTTCCTCGACGCTGCCGCCATTATCGCGCTTGTCTCACCCGAACCCAGTCCTTCAAGGAATCGTGACTTCACCGAGATCAGGATCGCCTCAGCCTGAGCCCTCGTCATCACCCCTGTCCCGTTCCCGTTCGTCCTCGTCTTCATGCACCCTCCTCAGCAATAGCCCTCACTGGAAGGGGTCCGAGTTTCGCGCCAGCGGTCGCGGCCATTTGTGCATCGGATTATAGCCCTGTGCGCCAGCCTCCTCGTTACGCCGCACCCATCACCCCGCAGACAAGGCTCGTAATACACCAACATTCCTCGTCTCATCCCCGGGAGCATCGACCGGCGTCTCCGCGATGAAAGCCACATGCGAAAACCGCTCATCATGCAGCAACCGCCGGAAGGCCTCTGCACCAATCGTTCCTTCTCCAATATGCTCATGCCGATCCAGCTTCGATCCCATCGCCGCCTTCGCATCATTGCAGTGCCACACCCTTACCGCATCGAACCCCACCGTATCTCGCACAAGCATCATCGTCTCCATATACCCATCCGGAGAGACAATGTCATATCCCGCCACATGCACGTGGCAAGTATCCAGGCACACTCCAACCGGAGCACAAGCCTTCAACTTCTCCACCAACTCCGCCACCTGCTCCAGTTTGCCGCCAAGTGAAAACTCTGCCCCCGCCGTGTTCTCAATCAAAATCCTGAAGTCTTTCCCCTGCCAGGCCACTCCATCGATAGCCTTCTCAATCGACTCCGCCGCCAGCCGCAGCCCTTTCTCCCGTGTCAAACCCTTCCAACTCCCCGGATGCAGCACGAGATACTCCGCCCCCAGCGCCAACGCCCGCTCCACCTCACCGCGAAACGCTGCCACCGAATTCGCACGCACGCTCTCCGTCTGACTGCATAGATTGATCAGATAGCTCGCATGCACCGCCACCGGCCCCACATCGTGCTTCGCGCGCAGATCGCGCAGCTTCGTCGCATCCGCGGCCTTCACTGGCGAAGCCTTCCACATCCTCGGACTCGCCGAAAAGATCTGAAACGTATTCGCCCCCGACGCCACTGCCCTGTCCACCGCGGTCCACACTCCGCCCGCCGTCCCAACATGAACCCCAATCCGCTTCTTCACCGCATTCGCCATCTCTCAAGCCTATCGCAGATGGTATGCTGAGGCCCGTCGGCACAACCCACTCGCGAAAGGACTCCAATGCCCGCCCCACAAAACCTCAAGAACCACGGCCGCTTCGATCCGGCTTTTCACTTTTTCATCCTGCCCATGCTTCTACTCAACCTCATCTTCTCCATCTATGTCACCATCCATCACTGGCCCGAGCACCGGATTCTTTTCCTCTGGTGGATCGCCATGTCTCTCGTCCTCTTCGTCATGGCCGGTCGCTCCCGCGACCGCGCCCTTGTCGTTCAGGACCGCATCATCCGCCTTGAAGAGCGTCTCCGACTCCATGCGCTTCTTCCCCCCGAAGAGCGGGCCCACATCAACGATCTCAGCGGCAAGCAACTCATCGCCCTCCGCTTCGCCTCCGATGATGAGCTCCCCGCACTCGTCCACAAAACCCTCACCCAGAACCTCGAGCCCAAAGCCATCAAACAAAGCATCATCAACTGGCGTGGCGACTACCACCGCGTCTAGCCACAAAAGGAAGGGGGGCGGCGCAGCAATGCCAGCCTCTCAAACCTCAAAGCGCATAACTCAAAGCTCGCTAATATACATCCCTCTGGTAACGCTTCTGCTGCTTCATTGCAGCCAGATACTCCGTTGCATGGTCCAGCGTTCCTTGCGAACCTCTCGCAATCACATCCAGCAACGCCAGCTCCACATCCTTGGCCATCCGCGTCGCATCACCGCACACATAAAAATAAGCTCCGCGCTCCAGCCACTCAAACAGCTCCTTAGCGCGCTCCTGCATCCGGTCCTGCACATATACCTTCTGCGCCTGGTCACGAGAAAACGCCGTATCCATCCTGGTTAGCACACCGTCCTTATGCATCGCCTGAAACTGGTCCCGATACAAAAAATCCAGCTTCTCACGCTGCTCTCCGAAAAACAGCCAGTTGTCACCCTTCTGTCCGGTCGCCTGCCGCTCTTCCAAAAATGCGCGAAACGGTGCAATCCCAGTCCCCGGCCCAATCATGATCACCGGCGCCGACGTATCCTCCGGCATTCGGAAGCTCGCATTCGAATGCAGAAAGATCGGCATTGTCGTTCCAACAGCCGCACGATCCCCAAGGTGCCCACTCGTCACACCTTGCCGGCTCCTTCCATGCGATTCATACCGGATCACCCGCACCGTCGTCTGCACATTGTCCTTATGCATCTTCTGGCTCGACGCAATCGAGTACATCCTCGGCACCAATCGCTGCAACACATGGAACAACTGTTGCGGCTCCGTCACCACCCCAGGAAAATCCGTCACCAGGTCGACAAACTCCCGTCCCCAGCAATAATCCTCAGCACGAGCCTTATTCTCGGGCCCCACCAACGCGTTCAGCCCCTCAACTGCCGACGCCAATTTGGCATACTGCTTAACGCTCCCACGCACCAGTTTGCCGATCCCCAGTCGTGTCCGCAACGCCTCTTCTAGGCTGATCTCGACCTTGTAGTGATCCAGCACACGCTCGTCGCCTTTGAACCGCAGCGCCGCCAAGGTATCGCTAACGGCCTCAGCCCGGTTCTCCGGAATAATCCCCACCGCATCGCCCGGCATGTAGATCATTCCCTCATCCAGCGTCAGCTCAATATGTCGCGTCTCTTTCTCCGACCCTTGAGCCGTCAGCAGCTCATTCACTCGAACCGTAGAGAGATACGGGTCATTCCGCGTGTACTTCGACGAGTGCCCCACCGGTCCCTGAGCTGCCTGACCCTCGACCTCAATCATGCCTCCATGGTAAAGCCCATCGCGGCGAAATGCATGCTTTCCTCACCGAAACAACACCTCAAAATTAGATTCAGGACACACCTCGCTCATCTCATTTACAGAAGTCTCTCCCTCCACTCATACTGTTAGCCATCAAAGTTATTTGACGAGGCCAACATCAACGACTTTGTCTCCGCTCCCGGCAATCCAGACGATCCCAGCCGCCACGACCACTCCGTACAGTCGGCATCTGCTGCTCCTGTGCTGACCGAAGAGCCTGTCTTCTCTCCTCCGGAGCAGCATCGTCCACCCAGACGAAAATCCACTACGATCCTCGTTGCAACCGCTCTTCTGGTAATTACCGCGGTAGCCTTCAAACAAGCCCCCCGCCTTGCCGCTCCCTGGCCGCAAAGCTACGACCCCGCCCACGCTTGGCTTCTCTCCGCTGCGCTCGCCGCCCTGCCGCTTCTCGTGCTCCTGACTGCAATGGCCGGCCTCCGCATCAAGGGTCACATCGCCGCTTTAGCTGGCCTCGCAACCGCGCTCGCTGTTGCTCTCATCGCCTTTCACATGCCGTCACGCCTCGCGCTGCTTGCAACCGGACTCGGCGCCGCCTACGGCCTCTTTCCCATCTGCTGGATCGTCGTCCCAGTCCTTTTCCTCTATCAACTCACCGTTCGCTCCGGCAGATTCGCACAACTCCAGGACTGCCTCGTGGGCGTAACACCCGACGGCCGCCTGCAACTTCTCCTGATCGCCTTTGCCTTCGGAGCATTCTTCGAGGGCGCAGCAGGCTTCGGAACTCCCGTCGCCGTCTGTGCAACCATCCTTATCGGCCTCGGCTTTCCGCCGCTCCAGGCTGCGGGCCTTGGGTTGCTCGCAAACACTGCGCCAGTCGCCTTCGGAGCCATCGGAACCCCCATCATCGCACTTCACGGCGTGACCGGACTCGACACCCTCCTTCTCGCACGCGTCATCGGCCGAATGCTCGCGCCCTTTTGCGTGCTCGTTCCTTTCTGGCTCATCTGGGCCTTCGCTGGATTCGGTGCCATGCTCGAGATCTGGCCGGCCATCCTCGTCGCCGGAGCCACCTACGGCACAACCCTCCTTCTGGTCTCGACCTTCCACGGCCCCTGGCTGGCTGATATCTCCGCCTCGGTCGTCAGCATGGCCGCTCTCATAGCCTTCCTCCGTGTCTGGAAGCCAAAGCGAATCCTCAACCCCTCCTGCAAAGACGTAACCAGCGAATCCCGTTCCATCAGCCGCAACAGCGGCAAAATCATCCTCCGCGCCGCTCTTCCGTGGATCATTCTCACTCTCTGCGTCGTCCTCTGGGGCATGCCGCGCTTCTCGCAGGCCATCGATGCAGCCACCAGCTTCAAGATCCCGATCAACGGTCTGCATCAAGTGGTACTGCGAATGCCGCCCGCCGTCCCCACCCCAACAGCCGAAGCTGCAGTCTTCAACTTCAACTGGCTCTCTGCCACCGGCACCGGCATCTTCTTCGCTGCCATTCTCGCCGGTCTCCTTATGGGCATGAAGCCTCGCGCGATCTTCCGCGTCTTCCTCGAAACCATGGTCACCGTCCGCTTCACCCTCATCACCATCGCTGCACTCATGGCCATCGGCTTCATCACGCGCTACTGCGGCATGGACGCAACCCTCGGCCTCGCCTTCGCTCGCACCGGCGTCTTCTATCCCTTCTTTGGAACCCTCATCGGCTGGCTCGGTACCGCCTCCACCGGATCCGATACCTCATCGAACGTACTCTTCGGAAGCCTGCAAAAGCTCACCGCCCAGCAACTCAACCTCTCGCCCTATCTCATGGCCTCGGCTAACTCAGCCGGTGGCGTCATGGGCAAGATGGTCGCCCCACAAAGCATCGTCGTCGCCACCACAGCCACTGAAAGCTACGGCACCGAAGGCAGCATCCTCCGATTCGTCTTCCTCCACAGCGTAGCTCTCGCCTGCCTCGTCGGCCTTCTGGTCTCGTTGATGGCATACTGGCCAGCCTTAACGAAGCTCGCCCTTCACTAACAACTAAGGCGCAAGCAAAATCCGAAGATCACGCAGGTTATTCCCCGTCGGCCCAGTCACGATCGCATCCCCTAGCGATGCAAGCAGCCAATAAGCATCGAACGCAGCCAGCGCCGCACCAACCGAATACCCGCCAGCCGCAGCCCTTGCCATCGTCGAGCCATCAACTATCCCACCAGCAGCCGGACTATTCCCATCGATCCCATCGCTCCCCGCACTGAGCACAGTAATCTCACTTCCAGCAATCGCCTCGCTGCACAACAGAGCAAAGTGCTGGTTTCTCCCCCCTCTTCCAACAGTGCCCGGCGGCACCTGCACCGTCACCTCGCCCGCAGACAGCAAGCAAATCCGCGCCCGCCCCCGCCGCAACGTCTGCACACGTTTCAGCAAATACTCCGCCGCGTGCTCAGCACTCCAGTCATCACACCGATCGTCGATCTCCACCTGCCATCCCAGCTCCCGCGCACGCGCAGCAGCAACCTCTTCCAGCGAAACGCTACTCAGCAGCACGCTCCATCGCGAACGCGCAAAGGCTCCATCGCCCAACTTCGGAGTCTCAAGAAGCGTCCGATCCCTTAGCATCTCAGCAACGAAACCCGGAACCTTAGCCGCAAGCTCATACTCCTCGGCAATCCGATAAACATCCTCCACCGTACTGCGGTCAGGCATCGTCGGCCCGGACGAAAGCGCATCCAGCTCTCCCTCCGGCACATCCGACACAAAAACCGTCATCTGCTCCGCCGGCGCAGCAGCCTCGGCAAGCCGCCCTCCCTTCACGGCGGAGAGATGCTTCCGCACCGCATTAATCGCAGCAATCGGCGCCCCACTCTCCACCAGCGCCTTATGCGTCGCGGCCATTACCTCCAGAGAAGTCCCAGGAATCAGAAACTCTTCCACCATCGCCGAGCCACCGCCGCTCACCAGAAAAACCGCCAGGTCGTTCTCCGTCAACGACCGCAGCGTCTCCAAAACGTCGCCTGCTGCCACCACCGAAGCCTCATTCGGACTAGGATGTCCACCGAAATACACCCGAAATCGCGGCGGAGCAATCGCCCCCACAGGCGCAACAATCACTCCCTCAAATCGCCCCGCATCCTCCCCAATCTGACGCAGAAAAACGCTCGCCATCGTCCCGCCAGCCTTACCCAGCGCAATTAATACCAGTCGCCGATACCGAGTCAGCTCATAGTAATGACGGTCAATCTGCAACACCCCAGCCGCACACCGCACGCTCCGCTCCATCGCCGCTTCCACCCGCGAAGCGCGCAACGCATACATAAAAATATCAAGCGCGTCCTCCCGAACAGGATTCCAGGCACGATTCATGGGCGCTCAAACCTCAGGTCGCACTCGATCACACCGCAGCAGCCACGGTCATCACGCGAAGCTCAGGAGAAACAATCAGCTTCGCCTCCGTCCGCGCCTGCACCTCCGCCGCATCCAACCCCTCCGCAACCTCAGTCAACACCAGCCCCTCAGGAGTCACATGAATCCAGCAAAGCTCCGTCACAATATCATGCACCACGCTCTGCCCGGTCAGCGGCAACGTACACTCCTTCAAAATCCGCGAACCGCCATCCTTCGTCTGATGTTCCATCGCAACGATCACACGTCGCGCCCCTGCCACCAGATCCATCGCGCCGCCCATCCCCTTCACCATCTTGCCCGGAATCGTCCAGTTCGCCAGGTTACCCTTTTCATCCACCTGCATCGCACCCAGAATGCTCATATCCATGTGGCCACCGCGAATCATCGCAAACGACTCCTCGCTCGCAAAGAACGAGCATCCCGGAATCTCTGTCACCGGCTGCTTTCCCGCGTTAATCAGATCAGGATCAGCCTGCTCCTCGGTTGGCGGTCCACCCACCCCAAGCATCCCGTTCTCCGACTGAAACATCACGTCGATCCCTGCCGGAATAAATCCCGCAATCATCGTCGGCAGTCCAATCCCAAGGTTCACGTAATACCCATCCTTGAACTCCCGCGCAATCCGCCTTGCAATCCGCTCTTTCCCTGTCACGCCGCACCTCCGGACTGAATAAATCTCGACTCAATCGGCTTTCGATAACTCGCGCCAACCAGAATGCGGTTCACATAAATCCCCGGCGTCACAATATGGTCCGGATCAAGCTCTCCCGGCTCAACCAACTCTTCAACCTCTGCAATCGTCAACTCCGCAGCCGTAGCCATCGCAGGATTAAAGTTCCTCGCCGTCTTCCGATAAACAAGATTCCCCAGCCGGTCCCCCTTCCAGGCCTTGATCAGCGCCACATCCGCATGCAGCGCCTGTTCCAGAACATAAGTCCTGTCGCCAATCTTGCGCGTCTCCTTGCCCTCAGCCACCACAGTACCCAACCCGGTCGGCACATAGAACGCCGGAATACCCGCCCCGCCCGCGCGAATCCGTTCAGCCAAAGTCCCCTGCGGAATCAACGTCAGGTCAAGCTCACCCTTCAGCACAAGCGTCTCAAGCCGTCGATTCTCTCCCACATAGCTTCCAACATGCGACGCGATCATCCCCGCCTCAAGCATCAGCCCCATGCCAAAGCCATCAACGCCCATGTTATTGCTGATCGTATGCAGCCCCGTAATCCGGCGCCTCACAAGCGCAGCAATCAGGTTCTCCGGAATACCGCAGAGCCCAAAGCCTCCAAGCATAATCGTCGAGCCGGACGAAATATCGGCAACCGCTTCGTCCGCGGATTGAACTACCTTATTCATCGATTCAAAACCCCTCTGTGGCGGGGAGCACACGCCAATCGTCAAGTTCCAGCCGTTTTACTTCGCCTGTGTCGAGAAAGTAAAAGTTGTCATACTGTGCCGCGTCTCACCCGGTTTCAACTCAGTCGTCGGAAACGCAGGATGATTCGGCGAATCAGGAAAGTGCTGCGTCTCCAGACACAACCCGGCATTCTTCATGTGCCCTTCACCCGCTTTACCAAACTTCGTTCCGTCCAGAAAGTTGCCTGAATAGAACTGCACACCCGGCTCCGTCGTAGTCACTGTCAGCACGCGGCCGCTCACCGGATCGTAGACCCGCGCCGCAGTCTTCACCTCGCCATTCTTTCCGCGAAGCACAAAGTTATGATCGTATCCGCCGGCAATCTTCAACTGCGCATTATCATCGTGGATCCGCGCCCCGATAACCGTAGCTTTGCGAAAATCCAACGGCGTACCATCCACCGGCGCCAACACTCCAGTTGGAATCAGTCCCGCATCGACCGGCGTGTACTGGTCAGCTGGAATGGTCAACTCTTCGTTGAGAATCGGCTTATTGTCAGCCGACAAATTGAAGTACGCATGGTTCGTCAGATTCACCACCGTATCCTTGGTCGTCGACACGACATAATCAATCCGCAGCGCATTAGGATGCACCGTATAGCGCACATGCACCGTCAACGTTCCGGGATAACCCTGATCGCCATCCTTGCTCACCAGCGTCATCTCTACCCCATCAGCAATCGCGCGACCCTGCCACACCAGCTTGTCAAACCCAACCGTCCCACCATGCAGAGAATTCGCATTGTTATTCACCGGCACCTGGTACTGATGCCCATCGAGCGAAAACTTCCCCAGCGCAATCCGGTTCCCATACCGGCCAACAATCGCACCGAAATACGTCGACTTATCCGCAAGATAGCTATCAAAACTGTTGTAACCAAGCACCACATTCGCCATCTTGCCGCCGCGGTCCGGCACCTTGATCGAGACGACCCGCGCCCCATAGGTCATGATGCTCGCTTCAATCCCATCGCTCGTCAACGTGTAAAGATCGACCTTCGTGCCATCAGACATTGTTCCAAGCGCGGTCTGGGTCACCAAACCATGTGCTGCCATTCCAGTTGTCATGCTAAGCAGCATAACCCGTAGCCATCGCATCGTCATTCCTCCACCACCGTCACTGTCCCGTCCTTTACCGTCAGACAATCCACAACTCATTTCACAACGGAATCATCTGTCCTCCAGCGTCCCCGCCACTATACGTCAACACTGCTTCTCCATGAAACAACGGTAAGATAGACATCGAAACAATCGCAATCAGGAAGGCCATGACCACGCACACCAGAAGATCTCCGCTTCTCCTACTCTGCCTGCTCGCCCTCTTTTGCAATCCCAAAACCACCATCGCCGCGACGGCTCCCGACCACTGGGTCGGCACTTGGGCAGCCTCACCCATGGCCGCAAAAAATACCAGCGGCACGCTCGTCCCCGAATACGAAATCGCCGGCATCAGCGGCGTCACCCTCCGCGAGATCGTCCACATCTCCCTCGGTGGCCCATCCATCCGCGTCATCTTCACCAACGAGTTCGGCATCGAGCCCCTCAACATCACTGCCGCGGCGGTCGCACTCAGCTCCGCTGCCGATGCCATCACTCCCGCCACCGCAACGCCCCTCACCTTCGGCGGCCGGCCCTCCGTCACCATACCGCCCGGAGCCCTCATCATCAGCGACCCCGCACCCCTCAAAGTCGCCCCCTTCGCCGACCTCGCCATCAGCTTCTACCTCCCCGAACAACCCGTCACCCAGATCACCCGCCACTCCTTCGCCGATCAGACCAGCTACCGCGCCCTCGGCAACTCCGTCGCAGCCCCATCGCTCCCCAGCCCCCAGCCCTTTTACACCTGGGACTTCCTCAAAGGAGTCGACGTCACCGCCGACAACAAAAGCGCCTCCATCGTCACCTTCGGCGACAGCATCACCGACGGCGCTCACAGCACACGAGACGCAAACGCCCGCTGGCCCGACATCCTCGCCCACCGCCTCCAGGCCAACAAGAAAACCGCCAACCTCGGCGTCCTCAACCAGGGCATCGGCGGCAACCGCATCCTCCACGACACCACCGGCCCCTCTGCCCTCGCCCGCTTCGACCGCGATGTCCTCGCCCAGGCCGGCGTCAAGTATCTCGTCATCATGGAGAGCATCAACGACATCGGCCACGCCACCGACCCCGCCAACCCCTACGACATAGTCACCGCCGACGACCTCATCGCCGGCCTCACCCAACTCGCCATCCGAGCCCACACCCACGGCATCAAAGTCTACGGAGCCACTCTCACGCCCTTCGTAGGCGCAAAATACCAATCCGCCGAAGGCGAAACCATGCGCCAAACCATCAACCAATGGATTCGCACCACCAACCAGTTCGACGGCGTCATCGACTTCGACAAAGTCACCACCGACCCCACCCATCCCGGCATGTTCCTCCCGCTCGACGACTCCGGCGACCACCTCCACCCCGGCGACGCAGGCTACAAAGCCATGGGCGAATCCATCGACCTCGCACTCTTCACCAAGTAACGGTCAAAAAAATAGAGAGGCGGGATCATCTGTCCCGCTTCTTCGATTCTTGAGGGTCTTCCACTCAGCCCGCCCGCAGTTTTTCCCGCTCCCACGGCTGCAGCACCTTCACCGAAGCCATCCCCGCCGCCGTCGCTGCCTGAATCCCCATCTCCGTATCCTCAAAAACCAGGCAATCCTCCGGCGCGACTCCCAGCCTCTCGGCCGCAAGCAGAAACGGTTCAGGATCAGGCTTGCTCTTCGCATAATCCCCCGCACACACCAGCGTCTCAAACCGATCCAGAATCCCCAGCGTGTTCAAAGACCTCGTCACCGAATCCCGCGTACTCCCCGACACCACCGCAAACGAAATCTTCCCATGGCTTATGTGGATATGCTCCAGCACCTCCGGCACCGCCTTCAGCTCCGGCAGAATGTTGTAGTACATCCCTTCCTTGCGCCGCGCTATCTCCTCTGCAGGCATCGTCAGTCCGTGCCGCGCATTCAGCGCCGCAATAGTCTCGGTCACCGGCATTCCACCCCACGAATAAAACAACTCCTCCTCAAACTCGCATCCCCACTCCGCCAGCACTGTCTTCCACGCCACATAGTGCAGCGGCATCGAATCCACGATCGTCCCATCGCAATCGAACAAATAGGCCTTGAACGCTCCATCCGGCAACTTCAACTTCATCGCAAAATCCTTTCGCCACAAAATCACAAGCGGCAGGCACAGCCGAATCGAAACTCCGGCCACACCTGCCGCTGCAACTAAGTCTTTACTTCAGTTCGATACCTGCAAAGAAGTATCCAATCTCAAACGCCGCTGTATCCTCGGCATCCGATCCATGAATCGCATTCTCTCCAATCGACGAAGCAAACTTCTTGCGAATCGTCCCTTCCTCTGCCTGCGCAGGATTCGTCGCGCCCATCAGCTTCCGCAGATCGGCAATCGCATTCTCCTTCTCAAGCACCATCGGGAAGATAGGCCCACTCGACATAAACTCTGTCAATTCCCCAAAAAAGGGACGAGCGGCATGAACGTAATAAAAACCCTCGGCCTGCGCCTTCGAAATCGACATCCGTTTAATCGAAACAATCTTAAACCCTGCCTTTTCAATCTCGGCAAGGATCGCCGCGGCATAACCCTTCTTGACCGCGTCCGGTTTAATAATGCTGAATGTGCGTTGTGACAACGTATTTCTCCTGGGTGAGTCTCTACTACTTAGTGTAGAACAAGGCCAGCAACCCGTGCCCGTTCTACCCGGCGGCGATCATCTCAGGAGCTTGAGGAAATGATGCGGAAGACAGCATGGATCTGGTTCGTAGGCTTCGCAGCATGGCTCCTCGACGGCCTTCTCAGCCTCCGCCTGCACAACATCCTCCACGCCCGCCTCGCCCTCATGGTCGCCGTCGTCTTCTTCACCGCCGGCCTCTTCTACCGCCGCCAGACCTAATACTTCCAACTACTCAAATCCGCCCCCGCTGGAGCAGTCTTCGCAATCCGATCCATAATCATCGGCAGATACATCGTGTTGTAGTGCAGCCGCGAATAAGCATTCGGCAGCGTCGGATCCCCATTCCAGCAATGCTCCGCCCGAGGACCATACTTCACCTCGCCCTCATACGGAACCCCATGCCCAGGCGTCCCCGTCGTCTTCAAAAAATCCTCCATCAGATAAACCGCATCGTTCAGAAAATAAGTATCCGCCTCCCCCACATACAGATGAATCTTCCCCTGCAGCTTCGGCCCCAGCGCCGCCCAATCCCGCTGCAGCTTCGCATCGAGATCGTAGTGCTCCTTCCAATACTCGGCGACCTTGTGATCGATCGCCCCCGTCTCCTTATCGAAGATCGGTTGCGGATACCCATCCGCTCCCTCCGGCGAATACACCGCCTGCCAGATATCGAACTGATCCCCCGACCGCCCACGATCCCCGAGCGCCGCCTCATACGCGATGTTATCCCGCATCGAGATCAAAGTCTGCCCCAGATAATTTCGCATCGCCGGTTGTTCTATGCGCTTATTCGCCCCCTGCATATAGAACATGTTGTCGTCCTTATACAAATCCCGCGTCATATAAGCATGAAAGTCCACAGGATCGGGACACGCAACAAACGCCCCGTTGTAGTGGTCCGGATAAAAAATCTGCACCGCCAGCGACTCCCACCCACCCGTCGACCCTCCATACATAAACCGCGCCCAGCCCTGTCCGATCGCGCGAAACTGCTTCTCCACCGCAGGCACTAGCTCCGTCTCGATCGCATCTCCATACGGCCCCAGGTTCGCCGAGTTCACCGCATACGAATCGTCATAATAAGGATTCGCATGCTGAATCTTCATCACCAGCACCCGCGGAAACCCCGGACTGATCCACTGCTGATACTCCTTATAACCCTCCTCCTGCTGAATCCGGTTATACCCCGCAAGATGAAACCGCTCCGAATAATCCGGCTTCAAATTCGGATCAGGCGGCGTAGTCCGAAAATCATCAAACCCCGTCACAAAGTGGTCATGAAAGATCATCAGCGGAAACCGCGCCTGCGGATGCTCATCAAAACCCTCCGGTACCAGCACAATCGCATTCAAATACACTGGCCGTCCCCAGAACTTCGTCAGCAGAGCACTCTGCACACGAATATGCCGCACATATTTTGTATCCTTCTCAGGCACAATTGGCGGAATCACCTGATCCATCGAAATCGCAATCGCCTTCCCACCCGGCCCCACATGCACCTTCACCAGCTTGCTGTACAAATTACCCGGCGCAAGATTCCAATGCTTCCCCTCCCCGCGCTCAGGCGAAAGCTTCACCACACTCCCATCCGCCCGATGAAACGTCTCATACACATCCAGCACAGCCTGCACCATGTAATCGCCCGCTGGCACCTCACTCAGCTTCCGCACCGGATACCCTGCAGCCGAATCATCGACAACAACGCTCTGCCCCGGCTTCATCCCATCGACCGTTACGCCAAAGACAATCTGGCTCTTCGGCGTATCGTCGATCTGCATCCGCGGCTCTTCACTCGGATCGTTCGACAACAAAAAAAGCAGCCGCCCATCCAGCGGCTTGCTTGACTGAGCCGCAGGAAACGAAACCGACACCGTCTGAATGCCAGTCTGAGCAACCAGAGGCGACACGCT
Source organism: Edaphobacter sp. (assembly GCA_050012935.1). Taxonomy (GTDB): domain Bacteria; phylum Acidobacteriota; class Terriglobia; order Terriglobales; family Acidobacteriaceae; genus Edaphobacter. The sequence continues at coordinate 22,465 of JBEKGF010000020.1, forward strand.
GGCGGCAACCATCAATACGAGAGACATACCAAAGTTACGCATGCTCGGAGTATACAAATCCCCGGCGCCTCGCGGTTCAGCAACTTACTGCCCGCGCCGGCCCCAACTTGGTATCATCCTCCCAACCGCTTCCTATCCGAGTTACGCAGGCACTCTTCCAAAACCTCGCCAGCTTCCGTGGAGAAAAGATGAAGGCACCACTATCTCTAATCAGATTCGCGCTCCCCGCAACACTGCTGTTCACCCTCGCCGCACCCATCGCGCAAGCAGCCAACACCCTCCCGGCAGCCAGGCCTCTCAAAGTCCCCGAGCTCAAGTACGAAAAGCTCGTCATGCCCAACGGCCTCGTCGTCTTCATGCACGAAGACCATCGCCTCCCGCTCGTCGCCGTCGACCTCTGGTACCACGTCGGCCCCCTCAACGAGCGAGCAGGCCGCACCGGCTTCGCCCATCTCTTCGAGCACATGATGTTCGAAGGCTCCGAACACGTCGGTGAAAAGGCCCACATCAAATACGTCGAAGGCGCCGGTGCCACCGACGTCAACGGCACCACCAACTTCGACCGCACCAACTACTTCGAAACCATGCCCAGCAATCAGCTCGAGCTCGCCCTCTGGCTCGAAAGCGACCGCATGGGCTTCCTCCTCGAAGGCCTCGACCGCGAGAAGCTAACCAACCAGCGCGATGTCGTTCGCAACGAGCGCCGTCAGGGCGAAGGCACACCCTACAACCTCGCCAACGAAGAGGTCTATCATCAGCTCTTCCCCAAAAGCTATCCCTACTATGCGAACGTCATCGGCTCCCACGCCGATGTCGAAGCCGCGCGCCTCAACGACGTTCGAGACTTCTTCAAGCAGTTCTATACGCCGAACAACGCCAGCCTCGCCATTGCGGGAGACTTCGACCCGGTCAAGCTCAAAGCGCTCCTGACCAAATACTTCGGCCCCATTCCGCAAGGCCCCAGGGTCGAGCCCGTCACCACAACCACCACGCCCATCACCACGCAAAGGCGCGCAACCGTCACCGACACCGTCAGACTTCCCCAGCTCCGCATAGCTTTTCTCACGCCCCCCGCCTTCACCTCAGGCGACGCTGACGCCGACCTCGCCGCGAATATCCTCGGCTCCGGGAAAGCCAGCCGCCTCGATCAGGTCCTCGTCTACAAACAGCAGGTCGCGCAATCCGTCCGCTGCTCCAACAACTCTCAAAAGCTGACCTCCATCACAGAGTGCTCCATCACGGCCAAGCCCAACGTCAAGCTTGAGGATCTTGAAGCGACCTTCTGGCAGGAGGTCGCCAGGCTCCAGAACGACGGCCCCACCCAGGAGGAGCTTGATTCAGCCCGCTCACTTATCCTCACGCAAACTATCACCGGCCTTGAGCGCCTTGGTGGCTTCGGCGGCATCGCCGATACTCTCAATCGCTACAACCAATACACCGGCGATCCCGGCTATCTCAGCAAAGACATCGCCCGCTATCGCGCCGTCACCACCGTCAGCCTCAAGCAGGCCGCCGCGAAATATCTCAACAAGAATCAGGCCGTAGTCGTCTACTGTGTCCCCGGCAAAAAAGTCGTCGATGACGTCCCACGCAGCCCCGAAAACACCGACGCCGACGTCAAACTCACCCCGCCCTATTCGCAGGCATTCGAGGACCAGCAGAACTGGCGTAAATCCGTTCCCGCGCCCGGCCCCGCCGCCGCCTTCATCCTGCCTACTCCCAAAACCTTCACGCTCAAAAACGGCCTCCAGGTCTACGTCGTCGAAGACAAGCAGTTGCCCGTCCTCTCGGCTGGCCTCGTCACCCGCGCCGGAAGCGAAAACAACGCCTCCGCTCAAGCTGGCCTCGCAACCCTTACCGCAGCCTTGCTCAATGAAGGCACGAAAACCCGAACCGCCACGCAGTTGGCAAACGATACCGAGAGCATCGGCGCGCGCCTCTTCACAGGCGCAACCATGGACGGGGCCTCAGCCACCATCACCCTCCTCTCCAACAACGCCGACGCAGGACTCGATCTCCTCTCCGACGTCGTTCTTCGCCCTGCCTTCAACCCCGATGATCTTGAGCGCATCCGCCGCCAGCGTCTCGTCGCCATCGGTCAGGAGAGCGACTCCGCCATCGCAACCAACCGCCGCGTCGGCCCTCGGCTCCTCTTCGGCGACCAGCCCTACGGAGAATCGCCCATCGGCACCGTCGAAAGCGTGCGGGCGCTCACCCGCGACGACATCGCCGGCTTCTACGACAGCCACTACGGCTCCGCCAACTCCGCGCTCTTCTTCGCCGGCGACATCTCGCTCGATGAGGCCCACCGCCTCGCCGAGCATTACTTCGGCTTATGGACAGGCAGCACGACAGCCGAAGTCAAAATCCCACCCGCTCCGGAAGCGCCAACCCTCAGCATCGCGCTCGTCGACAAACCCGGCGCCCCCCAGACCGCTCTCGTCGTCTACGGCCTCGGCGTGCCCGTCACGACGCCCGATCTACAAACCCTCCAGGTCATGAACTACGTCCTCGGCGGAGCCTTTGCCAGCCGCATCAACATGAACCTTCGCGAGGTCCACGGCTTCACCTACGGCGCAAACTCCATCTTCACAACCTATCGTGAAGGCGGCGCCTTCTACGCAGGAGGCCTCGTCAAAACCGACGTCACCGCCCCTGCCACGCAGCAGCTCATGCTCGAACTCAAGCGCATCCAATCTGAACCGCCAACCGAAGCCGAAGTGAAAGAAGCAAAGATCGCCCGCGTTCAATCACTCCCCGGCCAATTCGAGACCACCAACGCCACCGCGAACGCCATGGCCAACATCTTCCTCTACAAACGTCCCCTCGACTACTACGCCAAGCTTCCCGCCTCCTACCTCGCGGTCACGCCGCAAGATGTCGAGCGAGTCGCCAAAGCCGACGTCCACCCCAACCACCTCATCATCGTAGCCGTAGGCGATCGCTCCAAAATCGAGCCATCACTAAAAGAGCTCAACCTGGCCCCAATCGAGTACGTCGACGCTTCCGGCAACCCCATCAAATAACACAGAGAATCACCGCACAAGGAAAAGCCGGAGCGCATGAACTCTCCGGCCTTTTCTTTCTGTGGAACCTTCAAATATTTTGCTCTGCGGCAATCACTTGAAAGTTGTCATTCTGACCCTGAGCTTGTCGAAGGGGAAGAATCCCGGCATTTTGTTCCAAGCGCCACGGACGCTTACGCCTTCCCCAAAACCTTCGCCATAGCCTCGCCAATCTCCGCCGGCGACTTCACCACAGTAATCCCAGCCTCGGCCATAGCCTTCATCTTCTCCGCAGCCGTTCCTTCGCCGCCAGAGATGATCGCCCCGGCATGCCCCATCCTGCGTCCCGGAGGAGCAGTCTGTCCGGCAATAAACCCAACCACCGGCTTCTTCACATTCTGCTTGATGTACTTCGCCGCAGCCTCTTCCGCCGAGCCACCGATCTCACCGATCATGATGATCGCCTCAGTCTCCGGATCCTCATTCAGCAGCTTCAGCGCATCGATATGCGTCGTCCCAATAATCGGATCGCCGCCAATCCCAATCGCAGTCGACTGCCCAATCCCGCGCGTCGTCAGTTGATACACCGCCTCATAAGTCAGCGTCCCCGACTTCGAAACAATCCCAACCGAGCCTTCCTTATGAATCCGCCCCGGCATAATCCCAACCTTGGCCTTACCCGGCGAAATCACCCCAGGACAATTCGGCCCGATCAACCGGCTCTTCGACCGTTTCACAAAATCCCAGGTCTTCACCATGTCCAGCACAGGAATCCCCTCGGTAATACAAATCACCAGAGGAACCTCAGCCGCAGCAGCCTCCAGAATCCCATCCGCAGCAGCCGGTGGCGGCACAAAGATCACGGAAACATTCGCCCCAGTCTCCTTCACCGCCTCTTCGACAGTGTTGAACACAGGCCAACCCTCGTGCGTCGTCCCACCCTTACCGGGCGTCACGCCGCCAACAACCTTCGTTCCATACTCCGCACAGGCCTTGGCATGAAAAGTCCCTTCACGCCCCGTAATCCCCTGCACAATCAGCCGCGTATTCTTATCAACCAAAACCGCCATTACTTGCCCCCTTTCGCCGCGGCGACAGCAAGGTCGGCAGCTTCCTTCATCGTTGCGCCCACTTCAAACTTCAATCCCGATTCCTTCAAAATCTTCCGGCCCTCTTCCACGTTCGTGCCTTCAAGCCGCAAGATAATCGGAATCTTCACCCCCAACTTCTTCGCAGCAGCAACCACCGCAGTCGCCAATACATCCACCCGCAAAATCCCGCCAAAAATATTGATAAAGATCGCCTTCACATTCGGATCGCTTAACAAAATCCCAAACGCATTCTCAATCTGCTCCTGATTCGCGCCGCCACCAACATCAAGGAAGTTCGCCGCCGATCCACCCGCATACTGAATAATGTCCATCGTCGCCATCGCCAACCCGGCGCCATTCACCATGCACGCAATCGTGCCATCCAGCTTGATGTAGTTCAGCGCAAACTTCGACGCCTCCACCTCAAGCGGATCTTCCTCGCTCAAATCACGAAGCTCCTTCAAATCCTTATGCCGGAACATCGCATTGTCATCGAAATTAATCTTGCAATCCAGCGCCAGCAGCTTGTCATCCTTCGTCGTAATAAACGGATTGATCTCCATCAGCGTCGAATCCGTCTCCACAAACGCCTTATACAACCCAGTCATAAACTTCACAGCATCATTAATCTGCGTAGGCTTCAACCCAAGCTTGAACGCCAGCTTCCGCGCCTGGTATGGCGCAAACCCCACCGCAGGATCGATGTACTCCTTATAGATCAACTCCGGAGTCTTATGCGCGACCTCTTCAATCTCCATCCCGCCCGACTGCGAGGCCATAAACACAACCTTCGCCGAAGCCCGATCCAGCACTAAGCCGAGATAAAGCTCCCGCTCAATCGCCGAACCCTCCTCGATCAACAGCCGCTGCACCTTCTGCCCGGCCGGCCCGGTCTGATGCGTCACCAACTGCATCCCCAGAATCGCCTTCGCCGCCGCATCCGCCTCTTCGAGCGTCCTCGCCAGCTTCACACCGCCACCCTTGCCGCGGCCGCCCGCATGAATCTGCGCCTTCACCACGACAACCTTATTCCCCGCGCCAAACAAGTTCTTCGAAGCGGTATCCGCCTCTTCCAATGTGGTCGCCATCTCGCCGCCTGGAACCGGCACGCCATACTTCCGCAGAATCTCTTTTGCCTGATACTCGTGAATTTTCATAGGGTATTTTCGCGAACCGCCTGCCCATGAAGTGTATCGGACGCCAACAACCACCCGCAATGCGAAACGCGAACAACCGTGCGCTTATCGCCCACCCTTCGATTACGCTCCCAAGACGGTCCCGACCGAATCGATGGACAGTCCATCGCGAAGTGGAGAGACCCCCGAATTTCGCTTTTGCTGTTGGACTTGATTTTTAGTTGTAACCCTTCCGCGCAGCGGAAGACCTGCCCTCGCATCACATCGACAAATCAAAATCAACCAATGTTCTAAGATTCCCTCGATGAACAACCCGCCGACCAAACCTAACCTCACCCGCCGCCAGATGCTCCAACTCTCCGCCACTGCGGCAACAGCCTTCACCACGGGCTTAACCTTCGCCGCAGCCGAACAAGCCCTGAAACAGACCTTGCAACAAAACCTCTACGCCCAACTCCTCCAAACCTGGTGCGACGGCCTCCTGGCCCACCAGGAGGCCGCAATCCAAGACCCCGCCCTCCGCGGAGCACTCCACTGCCCCGCCTGCGCCATCATCCACGGCCGCTGCGGCGACGCCGTCTATCCGCTCCTCCGCGTAGCCCACACCACCGGCCAGGCAAAATACCTCGAAGCCGCCCTCCTCGTCCACGAGTGGTCCGAGCAGCAAGTCTCCCGCGCTGACGGCAGTTGGATCAACGACGTCACCCTCAGCTCCTGGCAAGGCATCACCGTCTTCCACGCCATCGCTCTCGCCGAAGCCCTCCACCACCACGGCGCCATCCTCGACACCGCCACCCGCCAACGCTGGACCGATCGCCTCGCCCGAGCCGCAAAATTCCTCGACACCTTCATCACCATAGAAACCGGCAACATCAACTACCCTGTCACCTCGTCACACTGCTTCGCCATCTGTGCCCAGGTCCTCAACGAGCCGCACTATCTTGACCGCGCCCGCGAACTCGCCCACGCTTCCATGAACTACTTCACCGAAAACAATCTCCTCTTCGGCGAAGGCCATCCCCAAACCACAATCACCGCAAAAAAATGCCGCCCCGTCGACCTCGGCTACAACGTCGAAGAGTCGCTCCCCGCATTGGCCCAATACGCCCTCCTCGCCAATGACCAGCCAGTCCTCGAAAAAACCATAGTCGCCCTCCGCGCCCACATGGAATTCATGCTCCCCGACGGAGCCTGGGACAACTCCTGGGGATCCCGCAACTACAAATGGACCTGGTGGGGAAGCCGCACCAGCGACGGCTGCCATCCCGCCTACGTCCTACTCGCCGACCACGAACCAAAGTTTCGCGAAGTAGCCTACCGCAACCTGGAACTGATGGCCGCCTGCACGCACGAAAGCCTCCTCTACGGCGGCCCACACTACTTCCAACACGGCGACAAGCCCTGCATCCACCACACCTTCACCCACGCCAAGTCACTCGCCACCGTCCTCGACAGCAACGCCCCGTACACGCCACCCTCACCACGCCTCACCATCCCACGCGACGAACCTTACATCATCAAGTCCTTCCCCGAGATCGCCACGCACCTGGCAACCAACGGCCCTTGGCGCGCAACCATCACCGGCTACGACTTCGAGTACATCGAGCGCGTCCAATCCGGCGGAGGAGGAGCAGGCGGCGGTGGCCACGCCTCAGGTGGAGCCCTCTCTCTCCTCTACCACCAGCAACTCGGCCCCATCCTCACCGCCAGCATGACCGAATACCAGATGATCGAAATCTCCAACCAGCAAGTCCACCTCGACAAACCCCACATGCCCCTAACCCCGCGCATCGAACTCGCCGCCAAACAAACCTGCACCAGCCTCAGCGACTTCGAAGCCACCATCATTCCGCTCTACGAACAAATGGGCACAACCCTCATGATCTCCGTCGACGTAAGAGGCCGCCTCCTCACCGCGTCCCATCAACCGCCATCCATAGGCGAAGCCCGCTATTACCTCAACTACGGCCTCACCCAATCCACCGTAGTCATCACAGCCAGCGTCGACACCGCGTCTCAATCCCCACTTCGATTTGTCCTCCCCGTAATCTCAAGCTCCACCGAGCAGATCACCCAACCCAACCCCAAAACCATCCGCATCACAAAGCCCAAAGGCACATTCACCATCAGCACTACCGCCCCTCAAGGCTTCGCACCCATCCCCAAAGAACGCACCTTCAACCTCGTCCCCGGCTTCGAAGCCATCCCCCTGATCATCCCCATGCAACCCGGCCAGCAAATCCAAATCCACATCGAGGCCACGTAGAAAACTGAGAACGGAGAACTGACAACTGGCTACTCCCCGCTAAGGCGCCGGAGCAAAATCCCTCAACTCCTCCACCGTCTTCGCATCCATCTGCACCAACATCTGCACCACCAGTTCCACAGTTTGGTCAAAATCCTGCCGGTTCACAATCCCGTTATGCGAATGCGTATACCGCACCGGCACAACCAAATTAATCGTCGGCGCTCCACCATCCATCGTCTGCATCTCCGCCGAATCATCCCCATACCCCTGCACCAGATCCGTCTGCAAAGGCAGCCCCTTTGCCTGCGCCGCTCTCCGCGTAAACGCAACCATCTTCCTGTTCGCAATCGTGCTCGAGTCGTACAAAAACATCCCCGGCCCCGCACCCAGCTTCACCTGCGTCTCTTCAGGCCTGTCTCCCGGCACATCACCCGTAATCCCGCCTTCAATCGCAATCCCGATATCCGGCTTCACCACATTCACCGCAGCCCGCGCGCCACGCAACCCAACCTCCTCCTGCGTCGTAGCAACATAGAACAACTGATTCGCATGCGGCATCGAAGCCGTCCGCCGCATCGCCTCCAGCAACACCGCGCACCCAATCCTGTCATCCCATGCCTTGCCCAGATAATTCTTCGTCCCATTCATCACCATAAACGGCGAATCCGGCACCACGGGATCACCCGGTTCAACTCCCAACGCCGCAACCTCCGCGGCACTCTTCGCTCCAACATCCAGAAAAACCGAGTCCCGCGGAAACACCCTCGTCCGCTCCTCCGGTGTAATCACATGAATATCGCGAATCCCCGTCACCGCATGCACTGGCCCCTTCGACCCGATAATTACCCATCGCTGATCCACCAGCGCCTGATCGAGCCATCCACCCAGCATCTGCATCGACAGAAATCCGGTAGGCGTCACCCTCCGCACCATCCCACCCAACTCATCCATATGCGCGTCGATCATGATCCGCGGCCCCGTCTTCCCCTGCTGCGCAATCACCGACCCCGTCCCGTCATACTTCAACGGCTCCGTCGCCAACGGTGTCATCTCGCCCACCATAATCGCCCGCACCGGCTCCTCCGCGCCCGGAGGCCCAGCAGCATTCGACAGCTTCTCCAGCAGCCCAACCACCCTGTCCCCGCTCTGACCCAACATCACGTGCCCGTTGATCGCTAACAAAAAGACAAAGAAACAACTCGTGATCCAACGAAAGGAGCTATGCATAGCCGGAATATATCACTCCCGCAAATCGCAACGACCACGCATCAAATGCATCGCGGATGTAAACCTAGTGCAATCCCGCAAGGCTATCCGCATCTCGCGTCTGGATGGAATGAATGTCTGACTCTAGCCCGCGGCAGCTACAGAGGACGTGAACTTCTTCCCCTTCTTCAACTGAGGTCTTCGCGCCCCGGCGCCAGGACGTGTCACCGTCGCAACAGAACGCGTTGCCGGCGGTCGTTCTCTCTGCTCGTTCCGCCTCGGCGTCAGCAAAACGTACGGCACAACCTCATCCGAAAACTGCGCGCGTAGCTTCGGCGCAGAGAATGGCGGCGCATGATCTCCCACAATCAAAAAAACCGTAGGGCGAGACGTTGATCGCAACGCAAGCTCCGCCACCGACCGGTGAACATTGAACACCAGCTGATACCACGAGCACATTGCCGGCTCCTCTGCCGCGATCGAGAAACCCAAGCATGACGGCGGGGCCTTCACTCGGTTCGGAATCGGCACCGGCAGATGCGAATTCAGCGTCACCCAATAAATAAACTGCGGCGAGTCCGACTCCCGCTCAAGCCGCTCCCCGATCCACTCCGACGCCGCGGCATCGCATATTCCCGGAAACGGCCCCGGGCACAGCGGAAGTCCCTGCCCTTGCAACCGATCGCGAAACCACGCCTCGTCAAATCCTATTCTGCTGTACCACTCGCCCCTGCCAAACATTCTCGAGCTGAACCCATGAATCGCTGTACTGTGATATCCCCGCGCCTTCATCCTCATCGGCAGACAGTCCTTCAACTCCGGACGAGTCGCTGTCAAAAGTCCGAACCCCATGGCGCTTCCACATAGCTCGCGTGCCTCACCCGCCACCGTCGGTCCGTAAAAAGGAACAGTTCCCCGCCTCACCGTGTACCTTTCAGCGAGATCCGCGTACGGTCGAACCAATGACTCCTCCAGATCATTGGCCACGGGCTTTCCCCATGATTCAACCAGTATCAAAACCACATTGGGCAGCGTCGCATCTGTTCCTGGCACCCCCGAGACCCTGTCGAATCCGGGCATCGCCGACGACGCTGCGGGTACCGAACCATCCGATCCGGCGGAAACCGCGCTCGGGAACTTCTGCCTGGGCACTCGTGTCACAAGGAAGTTAGTTCCCCGCCGAGTTAAAGACACAGTGCCCAACTGGCGATCTTGCCGTACAAAAAGAATGTGCCCCGTAACGACATCGATCGTCACTGAGACAACAAGAAGGACCGCGAGCGCCGAAGCAACATACCGTCGCTCCCTCCCTGCGATCCCGCTGCCGCAGGCCGCAGCCGCTAACGTGCCAACCATCGCAATGCACATTGCAACCACCAAAACATCCCAAAGGTGAGAAGGTGCGAACTCAAACGCAGATCGAGAGCTTCGAAGCAGCTCAGCCCCACTCAGCATGTAGGTCGAGGAGATCCCGTTCATCAGGTCCAGCAGAATCGCAACCAGCAACAGCCCAACTGTTACTGAACGACGAATAAACAACGAGAGAATGCCAATAAGCATGAACTCATCGTTGAACGGACCCTTCGATATAAATCCCAGCGAATGACTCGCAACCCAGAAAGGGACATTGGCTACGACAAAAAAAACAAGAATTACAAAACAAGATCGAGTCTTCATAGGGGCCCGGAAAACGTGAAGTTCAAAATCACTGTGCCCACCCTACCGCCTGCGACCCCAACATCGAACGAGATAATGATGGCAATTCGTCTCTCTGTCCCAAAACAGAACGAGCGCGCTTCAGTCCCCGCCGCACCTGCTACGCTTTAACCAATGCCCCTCCAGCCCCACCTCAAGCGAATCATCGAAGGCCGCGAAACTCTCTCACGCACCGATGCAGCCGAGCTCCTCCACACCATCCTCCGCGGCGAGGCCACCGACCTCGAGATCGCCGCGCTCCTCACCTCCCTCGCCACCCGCGGCGAAGACCCCGCCGAGATCGCCGGCTTCGTCGACACCATGCGAGCCGCCGCCACTCCCATTCCACTAACCGACGCGGAGCGGAGCATACTAACGGACACCTGCGGCACTGGAGCCGACTCCAGCGGCACCTTCAACATCTCCACCGCCGCAGCACTCGTCGCCGCAGCCGCCGGAGCCACCGTCGCCAAACACGGCAACCGCGCCGTCACCAGTCAGAGCGGTTCAGCCGATGTCCTCGAAGCCCTCGGCATCCCTATCGCGCTCTCTCCCGGCGAAGGCGCAGCCTCACTCCGCACCCATCGCTTCGCCTTCTTTCACGCGCCGTCGCTCCATCCAGCGATGAAGACCGTGATGCCCGTCCGCCGCGCCTTGGGCATCCGCACCATCTTTCATCTCGTCGGTCCGCTCTCCAATCCCGCCGGAGCCACCGCGCAAATCGTCGGCGTCTACGCCCCGCATCTAGTCCCCAAAGTCGCCAACGCCATGGCGCTCCTGACCACCCGTCACGCGTTCGTAGTCCACGGAGAAACCGGCCAAACCGCCGCAAACGGAACCACAGGAATGGACGAGTTCTCCATCTCCGGCCCCAGCCACTTCGCCGAAGTCCGCAACGGAACCGTCACCCTCCACACCCTCGCGCCAGAAGACGTCGGCCTCCAACGCGCGCCCATCGAAACCCTACAGGGAGGCAACGCCCGCACCAACGCCGGAATCCTCACCGCAATCTTCGCCGGCGAACCTGGCCCCCGCCGCGACGTCGTCCTTCTCAACGCAGCAGCGGTCCTGGTCACCGCCAACCTCGCCCTTGACCTCCGAACCGGCATCGCCCTCGCCGCCCGCACCATCGACGCCGGAGCCGTCACCAAACTCGTCGCCGCCCTCGCTGCATCGCATCCCACGGAACCCTGATGCCCGATCCCGCGTATCATCGCTAGCAATCAGGAGACACCGCGCAAATGTCCACCTACCCACCACCTCACTCTTCGCTCGATCCAGCCCTCGTCACCACCGCCTTTGAGATCCCCGGCCACCGCATCGTCCGCAACATCGGAGTCGTCCGCGGCATCGTCGTCCGCTCCCGCAATGTCTTCGCCACCATCGGAGCCAGCCTGCAAACCCTCGCCGGCGGCGACATCACCCTCTTCACCGAGCTCTGCGAAAAAACCCGCCAGGACTCATGCGCCATGATGACCCTCCACGCCGCCCAACTAGGAGCCAACGCCGTCATCGCCTTCCGTTACGACGCCAACGAACTTATGAGCGGCGTCACCGAGGTCCTCGCCTACGGCACCGCCGTCGTCGTCGAAAAAATCTAGCTTCCATCGAAGACGAGGCCACCGATCTTGAATATCTTCAAGGCCGGTGGCCTCAGTGAAAATCGGCGTCAGTTTTTTACGATCGAGCCTCAAACACCATATTGAACGGCGTCTCCGCAGCCTTCCGGAAGCGACCAAACCCACCCTCCCGAGCCACCTTCCCCAATCGGGTCGGCCCAGCCTGCGCCCCAAGCCCCATCCCAACCTCCTGCGCCAGCGAACAAGGCACGCAGATCGTCGCCGAAGCCGAATAAAAGATCCTTCCCACAGGATTATGATTCGCCGCAGCATCATCATTGGCAAACGGCTCCACCACCATCCATGTCCCATCTTTTGCCAGCGTCGACCTCACATGCTTCGCCGCTCCCACCGGATCGCCCATATCATGCAGGCAATCGAAGAACGCTACCAGGTCATAATCCTTCCCCGGAAACGCCTTCGCCGGCGCAACCTCAAACGTCACCCGATCCGCGACGCCAGCAGCCTTAGCCTTCTCCCGAGCCTTCTCAATCGAAGGCCCGTGATAATCAAACCCAAAAAACTTCGAATTCGGATACGCCTTCGCCATCAGCAACGTCGACGCACCATGCCCGCACCCGATATCCGCCACTCGAGCACCCGCCTTCAGCTTCGCCTCAACACCGTCCAGCGCCGGAATCCAGCTCGAAACCAGATTCGCTAAATAATTCGGCCGAAAGAACCGCTCACACCCTTCAAACAAACCCTTCTCATGCTCGTGCCAACCCATCCCGTTGCCCGTTCGATAGATCTCCGTCAGCTTCTCTTCATCCTTCATCAGCGAAGCCAGCATGTGATAAAACCCCGGCAGATGTACCGGCGTATCGTCCAGCGCCAGCACCAGCGCCTGCTCCGGAGTCATGAAGTACGTCCCCTCCTTCGCATCGAACTCCACCAGCTTCCCCGCGGCATTCGCGTTCAGCCACTCGCGAACATACCTCTCCGCCGTACCAGTCTTTTTGGCCAACTCGGCAGGAGTCACCGGCGTCCCATCTCCCATCGCCCGATAAAGCCCCAGTTTGTCGCCAATCAGAATCAGTGGAGCCTGCAGCGCGGCACCCATATCCGCAACCGCCTGTCCCAGCAGCGCATTCATCGCATCCGGATTAATCTCACGCCCCTTCGGCGTCATTTGCACTTGAGCAGCCATAACCATCACCTCGGAAAAATATTCCGGGATCACGTCGACAACACCAATCTTGCGTGCTGGAGCAGGATACGAACAGGCGCACGTGCCGGCACAATAGGTCGCGCAGATCTCCGGGGCCCGTCAACTGGCCAAGAGCATACGCCCCACCCTCAACCCAGTCAAACCGGCACCATCCGCCAGGTTCCGAGTATCCTACGCTCAATCGACAAAATGAATCCCCTCGAGACCTTCCTTCAATTCGTAGAAGCGATCAATCGCCACGACGTTGCAGCGATCAAGGCGCTGATGACCGACGACCACCTCTTCGTCGACTCACTCGGCCATCGCGTGCGGGGAGCCTCCTCTATGGAGCAAGGCTGGAAGAGCTACTTCGCCATGTGTCCCGACTACTGGATTCGCGCCGACGATGCAGTCGCCCGGCAGGGCATTGTGCTCGCCGCGGGAGAATCTGGTGGTACCATCGACAGCCAATCCTGGCGAACTCCTGCCGCCTGGAAGGCCATCATCCACGACAACAAAGTCGTCGAATGGCATGTCTTCGCCGACAACAAACCCGTATACGCCATTCTCGCCAGGCGGCAGAACACAACCTCGTAGACTCGATCCTCGCGCCCGAAAAAACAAACGCTACTTCGGAACCGGAGGCCCATCCTCCTGTTCCACCTCTTTCCCCTCACCAGGAAACGGCCACTTACGATTCAACGGCTGCATCTCCTCGCGCACTGCCTTGGGCACATTGTTCACCTTCAAATTCTCAAACACATGCACCCCCAGCTTGCCCGCGCTCGCCAGATCCATATCCCCATCATGGTCAAAATCAGCCGCAACAAACTGCGTCCCCGCGCTCGCCGTGCCATTCTCCGAAAGCGTAATCCGCGTAAACACCGGATCACCCTTCGCCGCCAACTGCGCGCTCGTCGGCAGCCTGTACGCATACACAACCACCGGATCATACGACCCCGGATCATCGCCCGAATGCCCGCGATACCGCTTCCCCGTAATCAACTCCGGAACGCCATCCCCATCGATATCCACCAGCGCCAGCGCATGCGACTGCGAAAACGACTCATCGATCGTATGCCGAATCCACTTCGGCGCAGCCACCGTCCCGGCCTGCTCAAGCCAGTACAAACCATAACCATGGCCCTGCCCATAGATCAGATCGAGCTTGCCATCATGATTCACGTCATACCCAAGAATCGGAAATCCCGTATCGCCCAGGTCCCAATCCCCATGCCACTTCCACTTATCGTTATCCGCATCAATCTGCTCGAACCACCCATGCGTCGTCAGCACATCCGCTTTGCCATCGCCATTAATATCGGCGATCCCGATCCCATGACCATCCTGCTCGCGACCCCCAAGATGATGCACTCGCGGCTTATCCTTGCTGAAGTCAACCCACAACACTCCCGCCCTGTTGTAGTGCGCGAGAGCCAAATCCGGCTTCCCATCGCCATTGATATCGCCGAACGCCCCACCCTCAGTATCAAAGCTGTCGGTAATCTTCTCCGCCTTCCACATCTCTCCCGCTGCAACCGCCTTCGGCCCAGGATTCCGATACCACCACAATCCATTCGAGATCCATCCCGCAGTCACAAGATCAGGCAGCCCATCATGATCGACATCGACAACCCACTCCCCGCAGTCCGACACAAACTCGTTATGAATCCCCACCGTCCGGAACTGATGCTGCTTCCACTCCCCGCCGTTCGCCCCGGGATTCTCATACCAGTAAGCCCCACTCAGCAGATCAACGAACCCATCCCCATTCATATCCAGCATCGAAATCCCTTCCGCATGGTCCGTCCCCAGCCGATGCGTAAGAAACGCAACGCGAGGCGCACCACCGGGCCCATTACCCGGCTCCTGCATGCGGAACTCAGTCGCATGAGCCGGATCCTGCGCATTCAACCCGCCACAGGCAAAAAGCACTCCACCAATCACCAGGACAAAACCCTTGAAAAAAATCCTCATCCTCAACTCCTCATCAAACTACTTACACAACCTTCATCGTCTCGGGATTCCACCCAATCACACTCCCGCGATCCACACTGAGATTACTCAGCAACGCCGCACCAGCCGCACGAAATCCAAACGTTGCATCTTCAACCACAGGCTCGCGGCTGCGAACCGCATTGAAGAAGTTGTGGAAGTGATCATAGCTATCCGAATAACTGGCAGGGGCAACAAACTTCTCCACATTCTGCGGCAAAGGCCCACTCGGATGCGCCACAGGATACTTCTCCCGATACTGCTCGACATACTGGCGCTGCATCGCATCAGCAAAGGTAGAAACCGTATAACCAGGCTCAACCGCAGGCGGAGTGCGCGTCACCGTAACCGTATTCCCCGCAATCTCCATCAACCCTTCCGAGCCGGTAAACAGAAACCCTTCACTCTCCTCCCCGCCATCCACAAAATTCACACGAAGGCTCAGATTGAACCCCTCCGGATAATCCAGCAGCGCCAGCAGAACGTCATACACATCTCGCCCATCGTTCCAGTAACGCAACCCGCCAGTAGCCATCGCCCGCGTAGGCCCCTTGGAACCAGTAATAAAGTGCGTGCCGCTGAACAGATGCACAAAAAGATCCCCCGCAACACCCGACCCATAATCCTTCCATTTGCGCCACTGAAAGAACCGCTCTCCCGAAAACGCAACCTTCGGAGCGGTTCCCAGAAACCGCGGCCAATCGCACGTCGTCGGCGAAGCATCCAGCGGAACCGTATAGTTCCACGCCCCAAGAGACGAGTTCCGGTCCCACCGCGCCGTCACCAGATTCAGTTTCCCAATCGCCCCTGAAGCCAACAACTCCTTCGCCTTCGCATAAACGATCGAACTCACCCGCTGACTGCCGACCTGCAAAATTCGCCCCGTCGAGCGAGCAGCATCGATAATCTCTGGCCCATCCGAGTAAAGATGAATCATCGGCTTTTCAAGATAAACATCCTTGCCCGCCTGCATCGCATCAACAGCAGCCTGCTTATGCCAATGATCCGGCGTAGCAATCAACACGGCATCGACATCCCTGCGCGCCAGAATCTCGCGGTAATCGCGAGTCGTAAATAAATCGGCCCCCCACAACTCCTTCGCATGAGCAAGCCGCCCATCATAACAATCCGCAACCGCAACCAGCTTCACGCCCGGAACCTGCAACGCCGTGCGAGTGTCTCCCTGCCCCTGTATCCCCGCTCCAATCAGCGCCAGTTGAATCGCATCATTCGCAGAACGCGGCGCCGCCGCCGAAGTTTGCGCAAACACCGGGTGCAACCGGCTCCCGGCCGCAGCAACAGCCGCTGTCTTTACTGCCGATTGAAGAAAACTTCTGCGATCGATCATGGGGCCTCGCTTTCGCGCACAAGAATACGCTAACGGCTGCTCTGGCAGCGCACCCGTGACAAACAAAACGCAGCCTGTATAATCTCCCTCAACTCAAATACCCTAACTCCCGTATCTCAACCCCGCAGCTCAACCCAGCAGCCCCACTCAGGAGACACCCATGGCCCGAGTCACCGGCATCGGCGGCATCTTCCTTCGCGCCCGCGACCCCAAATCCCTCTCTGCCTGGTACGCCAAACACCTCGGCATCCAGCTCGCGGACTACGGCGGCGCCACTCTTCTCTGGTCCGACGAAGTCCCACCCACCACCGGAATGACCACCTGGTCTCTCTTCCCCGAAGACACGCCCTACTTCGGCACTGGCACCGAAAAAGGCCCACAGCAAGCCATGGTCAACTACCGCGTCGACAATCTCGACGAACTCCTCACCCAGCTAGCCGCCGCAGGCGTCCCCATCGACCCCAAACGCGACGACTACGACTTCGGACGCTTCGCCTGGATCACCGACCCCGAAGGCAACCGCCTCGAACTCTGGCAGCCCATCGCTTGAAAGTCGCACCATCACACCCCAAACTGTCGCACTGCTGCTCGCATGAACAAACACCCTATGCGTCGCGCTTGCGGAAGGCGGCTACTCCAGCATCGGACACCTGGACCCACTTCACATTGGGCGAGGCCTCTGCCTCATAGTTGTCGTGCCAGTTCCACCACTTGTACGGCGGTGTCTGCGGGTAACCCTCTGGCGAATCCTCCCACACCTCCTGACGCCCCAGCGGAGTCAAGTCGAGATAGCTCCAAACGCTCCCCATCACTTCGTCGCCGCGATTGTTGATGAAGTAAGTGCGAAATACCTTATCGCCGTCGCGGAAGAACACATTGTGGCCGTGCCACTCCTCCACGCCGAAGTCTTTATCGAAATCATCGGTAATGGTGTACCACGGTATCTCCCACTCCATCCTCGTCTTCAAACGAGCAATGTCCGTCTGCGGCGCGCGCGACGCATAGGCAAGCGTCGTATCGCGGGCGTTCAGATGAGAAAGATGAGAGACCTGGTCCGCCCCGAGAGAGCAGCCCCGGCAAGCATGCTCAGGCCACCCGAACACGCCCGGCTCAAAGAACGCGCGGTAGAGAATCAGTTGAGGTCGTCCCTCAAACAAGTCGAGCAGGCTCATCTTGCCCTTAGGCCCGTCGAACTCATACCTCTTCTCCACAGCCTGCCACGGCATCCGCCGTCTCGCAGCCGCCATCGCATCACGGGCGCGGGTCAACTCCTTCTCCTTCACCAGCAGTTCCTGGCGCGCTGTCTCCCACTCCTGCGCCGAAACGACCGGCGGCGTCTGCATGTTCACTAGGGTCTCCGTGTTCATCTCTATCTCCTTTTTTCATGATGTTGATGTTGCTCTTACTGCGTAACCTGCTCACCACCAGCGCCGAAACACCGCCAGTCGACGTAATACCCGCAGCGATCCAGGCCACAGTTGCGAAACACATCGGGCACATAGTCTCCCCTTTCTGTCAGCGCTTGCTACCACGCTTCGCGGCTGCCGATCGAATCCTCGTCAGCATGTTGCCCCATCCGCTTTCCACTCCGCCAGCGTGTGCAATCGATCCCATCGCTCGATGCACGAACTTCAACCGCGTCACGCCGTTCTCCTCGCTAAGCCTGTACTGCACATTCGAGACCGCCGGGTACGACATAAACAACGGCCCCCAGATCTCCAGCAGCGTCGGCGCCTTGATCGCCTGAACGTTGCCCCAGAAGTGCCCCGCGCCGTCTCCAAGATCGCGATACCATCGCCCTCCCGGCCACGCCTCAAGCACCATCGGCATCTTCTTCTCCGGCGTCTCGTTCTCCGGCCCCATCTGTTCGAGGATCGCCTCAAACACCACATCAATCGGAGCCGCGATCTCTTCTTCCTTCACGATCTCCAGTACATGAATCGTCTGTTCCGCAATCGTTGCCGACATCGTCTCTCCTGTTTTCATCGCTTGGGTTCTGTTGATTGGTTCTCACGCGCAATCCGATCCATCGCCTTCTGCTCCGCACGTTCCTTGATGCGGCTGATCTGATGGCTCCAATAACGCTCAAAGGTCTTCACCCAGTCATGCACCGACTTCAACTCCGCGGCATCCAGCCGGTACATCCTGTGCTGACCACGCTTCACAACCGTCACAACGCCGACCTTGCGCAGCACGCCGAGGTGCTTCGACACCGCCGGCTGCCCGAGCTTCATCCGCACAACCACATCGCCAACCGCCCACTCCCGGCCATCGTTCAAAAGCCCAAGAATCTCCCGCCGCCGCGGCTCTGCAATCGCGTTGAAGACATCGGTAGTAGTCGCTGCTCGTGCCATAAGGTTTATATATTCCCATATAAGAATACTTGTCAAGCCGGCTTCGGATAAACGCAGCTTCGCACGCCGCGAAAAAGTCACGTTTTGCTCTTCGTGGGAGAGCGCAGACGTCCGTATAAGCCCAGCAGATACAGCCGGATGTCAACCCGCTCTTTCACCCTGTCTTTAGTCAGAGTAAAAAGTAAGAACAACAGGACCAGCCAATGACCCCTGAGAACGCCACCGAACCCAACGTCCAGCAAGTCGTCCCCTTCCTCTGGGTCTCGAACATAGAAGCCTCTCTCCACTTCTACGTCGAAGGCCTCGGCTTCCAGCGAACAAAACAATGGATCCCCGACGGCAAAATCCGCTGGTGCTGGCTCGAACTCGGCAACGCAGCCCTCATGCTCCAGGAGTACGGCCCCAACTCCCCGCTCGCCAGCGCAAAGCTAGGCCAGGGTGTCTCCGTATGCTTCCAATGCCGCGACGCCCTCGCCATCTACCACGAAACCCGCGCACGCGGCCTTCAACCGCGCACACCATTCGTCGGAAACAACGCATGGGTCACCATCCTCACCGACCCCGACGGCTACAAACTCGACTTCGAAAGCCCCACCGGCGTCCCCGAAGAAACCGTCTACTCCGAACTCACATCCACCGCCAAATAAAAAGCGGACATTCTTAACGAAAAATGTCCGCTTCTCAATTGTTCTGTTGACGCGCGCCCTACCGGACAGCTTTCACAACGCTATCCACGAAAGTAGCGCCGTTCGGCGTCCCCAGGCCCGTCACGTTATCCCAGCCCGGCCCCGTGGTCAGCGACGAGTCGGTTCCGAACGTCAAGATATCCCAGTTCGTCCCGCTGCTTTGGAACAACGCGCTTACAAAGAGCCTCGTGTCTTCCAAAGGTTGCGCCAGAAACGCCGCACTCTCGAACGTCGGAACCTGGGGTGGAGCGATGATAAGTCCCGTCACGTTAAGCAAAGTAGACAGGGGACTCACATTCACATCCGTTATCGCATTCCCCTGCAGTTCATACAGAACTGGCGCCGCCTGCCCTATCGGCCCTCCTCCGGCCGCCTGGTTCGCGATCGCCCAGAAAGCAGAGAACATCGGACAAGAGAGGCTCGTCCCTCCAGCCACCTCCACAAACGTCCCGTCAGCCGGATTACCGTCCGGCGATACGATGATTTCGTTTCCTGTCTCAGGATCAGCATTCATCGCAATATCCGGCTCCAGGCGAAACTTGCCCGGCAAGCGCTTTTGGAATGCGGGCTTCGCATAAACAGTGCTCGTTCCTCCAGTGGCTCCAAATTGGAAGCCGCCAAAAAGAGGGGGAACAAGCGGCGGGTTCGGAGAGGCGCCGGCAATCTCCGCCACGTTCAGGCCCCATCCTGTCTGCAATTCGATATTGCTATTCTTGTCCAGGAAAGTACTGGTGCCCCCAACCCCCGTCGCAAACGGAGAATCGGCATTCGCCCCGGGTGATACCGCGTTAATGCCGAAGCTTTGATCAACCGCAAGGTTGTCGCCGGTATCGCCGGAGGAAATATTGTGCGCAATCCCTAAAGCCGCGGCGAGCTCTGAAACGCTGTTCTCAACCACGAGCTCGGCTGGGTCCTCCTGCTGCAGTACGATCTCCGAAATTCCGAAGCTATTGGAGAGCACGTTGCCAAATTGACCCTCGACCGCGGCAAAATTTGCAAGATCGAGGTTACTGGACGAACTGTCCGGTGATAGCACCAGAACGATATTGGCGCCCGGAGCAATCGCGTGCGCCCATTCCACATCGAGCGACGTTTCAAGGTTCCAGTTCCCTGCGATGCACCCGTTTGTCGCGGTGCACGTAGCCGGGCCAAGGGGAGTAACGATTTTGAAGTTCGCCGATGTGAGTGCAGGCAAACCGTTCAGTTGCGAGAACACGTTTGCGTCGTTCAGAATGCTATTCGACCCAAAGGCATCGACGATGACGATGGTCTGGCCAGTGCCGTTCAGACCGCGATTGAAAAGAGAATTCAAGCCATAAGCCGTCTGTATCTCTGCCGCATCATAGCCGCACGGCGGTAGATTAGGTGCGCTGGTATTGGTGATATCCGCTCCATAACGATTCCCGGTATAGATCGCCTCCGGAAAGTTCCCTCCCGTCTTGAAGATTTGCGTCTCGGCCGGACGGAGACACTGCCCACTGAAGAAAAGTCCATCGGCGCCCGCGGCTGAAGGTAAAACTCCTGCAAAAGGAGCTTTGGTTGCAGGATTGATCGAAAGCTTCGCATTGGCATGATATTCAAGATCGCTCAAACCCTGCACCGACGCCACAACTGCACCGGCCGGTCCGCTAACAGTCGGGGCAGACGCGGTGACGCGATGCATCGTTCCGTTGACCATCATGCGGTTGATCTTAGTGTTGAACGCCGTCTGCGCATCCCCAACACGCCCTTGTGCCACGACAAAAAGGTTGTTCGTGCCAGTCGAGGTCACCTGCATGTTGTGGCCGGACAGAAAATCGCGCACGACACCAACTTGCTGCGAAGTCGGCGCGAACTGGTCATTAATCTGCTTCAACGTAGCAAATTGGTGATAGCGAGCAGAGCTCTGGTCATACATCTCTGCGACCATGCTGTCCAAAGCTGCTTTGTTGTTAGGGTTCAACCATACAATCACGGAAATCTGCTTCGACGGATCTTCTGGGCCCATGTTGACTGGACCGCTGTTCGCCGTTTGGCCAACGGCGAAGGTCCAGTTTGCCATCAGCGCAAAAACTCCGAGCGCGACCGCAAAGCTAAGTGAGAGACTGGCAGTAAAACGATGGAAGCGTAACGTCATGGCGATATAACCTCAGCAATTGAGTTGTAGGATCCCGCGCGTGCTTGGGAGTTTCGGAACGAATCCGGAGAGGTCCGAAATGTGGCCGGATACTACGTTTTCGGTAGAAACCGGGTCAAGAGTGAAACAGAAATAAATCCGAAAAAGTTGGCGTGTTTTTTCAACGCCAAAATACGTCCGTCAAACCACCACAATCCACCACGCAATCACCACAAATTCACCACGAAAAACCATCGAAAAGCGCTGTGGAAATCGCAAAACCCCCTGCAAAAACGCCACTCCACCAGCCAAAAAAAATAACACCGCAAAATCCACCACCAACCCCGTTACCATCTCCGAATGACACCAACAACCCCAGGCCGCATCGAAGTCATCACCGGCCCCATGTTCTCCGGCAAATCCGAAGAGCTCATCCGCCGCCTCAAGCGCGCCCGCATCGCCCGCCAGCGCGTAGCCTGCTTCAAACCCGACATCGACCTCCGCTACCACCGCACCGCCATCGCCAGCCACAGCTCCCAAACTCATGACGCAGCAGTAGTTACCCCAACCTCCGACAGCCTCAAAGCCGAACTCTTCGAGTCCGGACGAATCCACGAGATCGACGTCATCGGACTCGACGAAGCCCAGTTCTTCGATACCGCCATCACCCACCTCGCCATGGAACTCGTCCATCTCGGCAAGCGCGTCATCCTCGCCGGCCTCGACACCACCTTCGCCAACGAGCCCTTCGGTCCAGTCCCCAACCTCATGGCCCTCGCCGACGAAGTCACCAAACTCTCCGCCGTCTGCATGGTCTGCGGCGCCCCCGCCATCCACACCCAACGCCTCGGGCAATCCCAGGAGCTCGTAGTCGTAGGCGCAGCCGGCCTCTACGAAGCACGCTGCCGCACTCACTTCGAGCCCTTCCTCGACGAGCACCACTCCGAGCAGCTGGAACTCCCGACAGTAGTCTCCGCCTAGCAAAATCAACCCTTCAGACGCACAAAGACGCCGGGAAGAAAATCCTCTCCCCGGCGTCTTGACTCATCGCTCACATCTCAAAGCTCAGTGCTTGCTCACCATATCCATCACATCCTTACGCAGCGCCAGTGAGCTCGCAGTCCGCGCATAGTACATATGCCCGCCCGGATACTCATGTACCGTCACTCGCGTCGGATCGCCCATGATCGGAATCTGGCTCACCGTCAGCACCGACCCCATGAACGGGCACGAAAGATCAGCCCATCCATGCGCAATCACCACGCGCAGCTTCGGGTCCGTAGCGACAGCCACACGCAGATCGGTAGCCGAAGCCGACCCAGCGAACGCGCCATTGCGCGAACTCCGGTCCCACGCGCGAGCCACTTCGTTCGATAGCGCGTTATACCGGGCATCCGTCTTCCAACCCACAGTCCGCGTCACAAAATCAACCATCGCAGTAGTCGTCGGAGCAATAATGCTCAACAAAATCGGGTCGTTCGTCTCCTGCGTAGGGTTATAAGGAAATGGATCGTACGCAGTCACATTCGGGTCATACCGGCTGCCCAGCTTCCCTGTCTCGCGAAACTCCTCGCGCAAAAACGCCTGCGTCTCCAGCCGTCCGCCGGACTCCTTCACAAACGTAGGGTCGAGCCCCGTCAACTCCGTCACCTTCTTCACCAGCCGCGGAGTCGCCGCCGAATCGCTGTTTCCCTTCAGCAAATCCTCCGCATACTCGCCGCGCGTGTAGTCGATCACGGCCTGCATATTCTCATTCGTCAGCTTGCCCTGCCGCTCATAGTTCGCCGCAACAATCGACGGCAGCGTCAGCATCCACGGAATCGGAGAAATATCCTGCGATCCCGACTGCGGAGCCAGCGCCGGCGATACCAACACCAACCCATTCATCGCCACGCCAATCTCCGACTGCAGATAAGCCGTCAATCTCGGCCCGCGATAACCGCCGTAACTCTCCCCCACAAGATACTTCCGAGACTGTAGCCGCCCATTCTTCACCAGCCAGTCGTAAACGCACTTCGAAAGATACGCAATGTCCTGGTCCGGCCCATAAAACTGCTTCTTCGCCTCATCCATCGACACCAGCGACCGCGAAAATCCCGTCCCGATCGGATCGATAAAAACGATATCCGTAAAGTCCAGCCATGTCCCCGGATTATCCATCAGCGTCGCGGGATCCGATGGGCTCTGTCCCTCCGCCCCAAACGCAACCTTCTTCGGCCCAATCGCCCCCAGGTTCAGATAAACCGATGCCGCACCCGGCCCACCGTTGAAAGCAAACGTCACCGGCCGGTCCTTCCCCTCCACGGTGTACGCGGTATAAACCACCTCGCCGCTCAACGCGCCCTTGCTGTCCCGCACCGCCAGCGTCCCTACAGTCGCGGTGTAGTGCAGCGTCTTCCCTTCCATCTGGATGCTCTGCTCCACATGCGCATCCGGAGGCAGCGGTGGCTCCGCCATCGCCATTCCCGGCGTCCCCGCGGTCTTGGTCTCTGGAGCAGCAGCCGGCTTCGCTTCAGAAACCCCAGGTGCTGCGGCCTGGGCAGCCTCAGGTGGTGGTCCGCCGCCACGCCTCCCCTGCTGAGCCAGCACGCAGGGAGCGGTTGCGGAAAGAACCCCGGAAAAACACACTAGTGCGACGAACTTCGAGGGGGAAATAGATTGGATTGAAATCATTACCCAGATTTTACATACATATTCTCCTTTGCCGCGCAACCCAAACAAATCTTTCGGTATTCTCACAAGCAGAAGTTTGAATTGGAGATCCACCTCATGCGTAATCCCCTCGCTGCACTAGCTGTGTGCCTCCTCGCGGTTCCAGTCCTCGCCGCACCCAAGGGAGCCGTAGTCGCCTCCATCAAAACCACTACAGGCGACGACGCTGGTACCGCCACATTCCTACCCGGTAAAGGCGGCAAGATCACCGTCAAGCTCAACCTCAAAAACCTGCCCCCAGGCGAGCACGGCGTCCACATCCACGCCAAACCGCTCTGCGACCCGCCCGACTTCAAGACCGCCGCTGGCCACTTCAACCCGGACAGTAAGCAGCACGGCTTTGAGAATCCTATGGGTCATCATGCTGGCGATCTCCCCAAGAACGTCACCATTGGTGAAGATCGCACCGGCCAGGCAACCTTCAAGATCGACTACCTCTCGCTCGATCCCGCCTCCCCCAACAGCATCCTCGCCAACGGTGGCACCTCCATCGTCGTTCACGAAAAAGCGGACGACATGAAAACCGACCCGTCAGGAAACTCCGGCAACCGCATCGCCTGCGGCGTCATCACCGCGCCCAACCCATAAATTCCTGATAGTTCGATATCTATTGAACCAACCGGAACGCCCATGCGTACTAGCAACCATGGGCGTTCTTCACATGGCGATTCCGATCTCGGCGAGGACCATGCCGTCAGGTCCCAAACCCGCCTCTCCGCGAGTCGCCAGGTCGCTTCCCGAGCATCGTTCCCGGCAGAATTCCGAGCCGCAGATCCTCCAACAAATCAATCCAGTTCCCGGTGCACGCGGTACACTGCCACTACCGGATAAACCGATTGAGGCGAAGTTGGAGCGCACCCCAGAACAGGAAGCCGCAAACGAAGCTCTCGCCAAGCTGGTTCGCCAGTGCATGGCCGGCGACTCGCAGGCCTGGCAGCAGCTCGTCTCCTCCCAACATCGCCGTATCTACGCCATCTGTTACCGTTTTACCGGCTCAGGCTCCGACGCCGAGGACCTCACCCAGGAAGTCTTCCTCAAGCTTTACAAGAATCTCGCCAGCTTCGACACCCAGAAGGGCACCTTTCAGACCTGGATCACCACCCTCGCCCGCAACCTCCTGGTCGATCACTTCCGCCGAACCCGCCTCGACCGCGCCAGCGACTCGCTCGACGCCACCTTCGACGGCGAAGAAGACGGCCCTACCATGGCCGACCGCCTCGCAGACCCACGGCCCTCGCAGGAACACCACGTCGCCGGCCTCGAACTCAAGGTCCGCATCCAGAGCGCCCTCAAACAGCTCTCCCCAGAGCTTCGCGAAGCTGTTATTCTTCGCGATCTCGAGGATATGGATTACAAAGAGATATCCCAGGTTCTCCGCATACCTGAAGGAACGGTAAAAAGCCGCATCAGTCGCGGTCGCGGGGAACTTGCAAGGCTTCTGCAACGTATAGAAAGACAAGTAATGTAAGGGAAAAGGAGCAAGTAAGATAAGGAAAAAAGAGACGTAATGTAGGGAAAAAAGAACCAGGTAATGGAAGTGCTAGAAAGATAGGTGATGAAAGTGGCAGACTTCAATCAATTCGGCAGCGTAAAGCCCGGCGAGGGCAGTAACCCGCAGCACTGCGCGCAGTGTGAAGCTATGCTCTCCGACGCGCTCGACGGCATCCTCTCTCTCGCCGATCAGGCCACTTTCGACCTCCACCTCGTGGGGTGCCCCAGTTGCGCCATCATGCTCGCCGACGCCCAGCGTGGAGCCGCCTGGATGGAGATGCTGAAGTCTCCCAGGCCCGAGCCCCCCACCGCCCTGCTCGAGCGCATCATCGCCCAGACCAGCGGCAAAGACGCCGCCCTCGCCAACCCACCGATCGTCCTCGGCAGCAACGACCGTCTCCGCACCCGCACCCCGAACACCATCCTTGGCCAGCCCGCTCTAGTTCCCGGCTTAGCCACCCAGCCGATCTTTGCCTCCGCCAAAGTCATTCCCTTTCGCACCCGCCTCACTCATGGCTTCCGCTCTCTAGGCCAGACCATGCTGCAGCCGCGTCTCGCAATGACCGCCGCCATGGCCTTCTTCTCCATCGCCCTTACTCTCAACCTCACCGGCGTTCGCCTCACCGATCTGCGCGCCAGCGACTTCAAGCCCTCCAGCATCATGCGCAGTGCCTCCCAGGCTAAGACCCGCGTCGTTCAGTACACCGACAACCTTCGCGTTGTATACGAACTCCAATCCCGCATCCTCGACCTGCAACGCTCCTCGGATGACAGTGGATCCAGCAACACCTCGGCCCCCCAGAACGACCCCGCTGCCGGCCAGCAACCCGGTAGTCAGAACAACGACCGGAACAGCAAACCCGCCCCCCAGAAACAGAACCAGAAGCAGACCAAGCCCAACCCTGGCTCCAGCCGCCGCGAAACCCGCAACGGCAGCATCCAGGCGGTTGCCCTTGTCCGTCCACAGGTCCTTCCCCCCTTCGCAACACAAGCTTTTGTTGTCTTTAATCCCAGAATCAAGCAAGAAGGGGAATTGGTATGAACTGCGCCAACCATCCGGATCGTGAGCAAACAGCCTTTTGCCAGAACTGCGGCAAACCTCTCTGCCAGGAATGTACCCGCGTCGTAGGCACGGCTGTCTTCTGCGAACCCTGCCTCGCCGCCAGAATTGCCGGACCTACACCGCCCGCCGGTGGCTCCTACACCTACTCTGGAGGCGACTCCAACTTCAATTACACCGCGAGTGGAACCATCCCTCCTCCGCCCGCTTCCATTCCTGGTGAACCGAACCCCGGCCTCGCCGCGCTCCTCGGCTTCATCCCAGGCGTCGGCGCCATGTACAACGGCCAGTACGCCAAAGGCGTCGTCCACCTCATCGTCTTCGCCATCCTCGTCTCGCTCGCCGACGAGCACGGCATCTTCGGCCTCTTCATCGCCGGCTGGGTCTGCTACCAGGTCATCGAAGCTCACCACACCGCCAAGGCCCGCCGCGACGGAACCCCTCTACCCAATCCCTTCGGCCTCAACGACCTCGGCGAACGTCTCGGCTTCGGCAAAGCCTGGCCCAACGCTACAGCCTCCGGCACCACGACACAGCAAAGCACCACATCGGACTCAACCCCTCCAGCCCCTGGCCCCTACACTCCACCGCCCTCCGGCTACACGCCACCCTCAGCCGCCGGTTGGAGCGCCCCATGGGACAGCTACGCTCCACCCGTCCCCCCTATACCGCCCTATGGAGCTCCCGGCTATCCAGTCGTCGACCCCAATCTCGTAGCTCCGCCGCGTAACCGTTTCCCTGCTGGTGCCATCTGGCTCATCGGACTCGGCTGCCTCTTTCTCATAGGCAACGCTGGCCTCTTCCGCTCATTTCCCGTCCACCGTCTCGTTCCCTTTCTCCTGATTGGCTTCGGCGTCTGGATCTTCGTTCGCAAGATGACTGACACTGGCAGCGGACTCGCGGACGACGGCTCCCCCGGCTATCAGTTTCGGCTCTTCCGCGCCCTCCGTGGCTCCGTCTGGATCGTTCTCATTGGCGTTCTCTTCCTGCTGGACTCCTTCGACATCATCTCCTGGGGTCATAGCTGGCCTGTCATCATCATCGTCGCTGGTTTGATGGCCATCTTCCAGCGTGCCTCCTACAGCGCAGCCATTGCGGCTCCCTATCCTTACCCTGCGCCACCGGTCCCGCCGCCTCCACCAGCCGATCCCGGAACCTCCATCCCCTCCCCCACCCAGCACGACCAGGAAGGGAGATAAGTCCATGGCAAACTACCCTCCACCCTATCCACCTCCCGGTGCGCCCGGCGGCCCACCTCCCGGCCCACCCTACGGCAACGACTGGAAGTATCAGCGCCGCATACTCAAAGAACAGGCCCGGGCACAGCGCGATATGTTCCGCGCCCAGCGTGATGCCTACCGCTACCAGGCTCGCAACATGCGCCGCGGCTCCATCCTCGGCCCCCTCGTTCTCATCAGCGTCGGTGTCATCTTCCTGCTTATCCAGACCGGTCGCATGCAGGCTTATCACTTCTGGGAGTGGTACGGTCGCTTCTGGCCCTTCCTGCTCGTCGGCGCCGGCATCATCATGCTCCTCGAGTGGGCCTACGACCAGTACGCCCAATCCGACTCCACCCAGCCCCATTATCGCCGCCGCGTTGGGGGTGGCGTCTTCACCCTGCTCCTTCTTCTCGCACTCACTGGTCTCATCCTGAGCGGCGTCCACGCCGGTGGCCGCACGAAGATCTTCGACGGCCTCAACCTCAACCAGGACAATATCGACGAGTTCCTCGGCGACAAGCATGAGAGCGATCAGTCTCTCGCCCAGGCCTTCCCCGTCGATGCCAACCTCAGTGTCGACAATCCGCGCGGCGACATCACCATCTCCGGCACCAGCGACGACAACCAGATTCACGTCGCCGTCCACAAAGAGGTCTACACCCGTTCCGACTCTGAGGCCGACACCAAGGCCCAGCGCCTCAGCCCCGCCCTCCTCGTCAACGGGAATAATGCCACGCTCACCGTTCCCGCGATGGAAGGCGCCCGATGCGACCTCACCATCACCGTACCCGCAGCCGCGTCGCCAACCGTCACCGCCAACCACGGCGACGTCAAGATCAATGCCATCAAAGGAACTGTCAATGTCACCGCCAACCACGGCGATATCGAGCTCAGCGCCATCACCGGCCCCATCACCACCCACATCAACAACGGCAATAACGACATCTCCGCTCACAGCGTCACCGGCGCCCTCACTATCGAGGGCCACGCTCACGACACCACCCTCTCCGATCTCAGCGGGCCCGTCACCATCCGCGGCGAATTCTTCGGCGATACCCACTTCGAGCGCATCCGCGGCCCCATCAAATTCCACACCAGCCGCACCGATTTCCAGCTTGGACGCCTCGACGGCGAGGTTGAGATCGGAAACAACGCCGAGCTTACTGCCAGCAACGCTGTCGGCCCCCTCACCCTCACCACCTTTAGCCGCAACATTACCCTCGACCGCATCGCCGGCGACATCTTCGTCACCAATAAAAACGGCTCAGTCGATGTCACGAGCGCTCCTCCGCTAAGCAACATCACCGTCGAGAACCGCAACGGATCAGTCTCCCTCACCGTTCCCGAGCAATCCAGCTTCGCCTACCAGTTCGACGCCGCCAACGGCGATATTCAGAGCGACTTTTCCCAGATCGATGTTCCCGACGGCGGCTTGCAAAAGAAGACCATCAGCGGCACTGTCGGCAATGGTGGCTCACTCCTCCGCGTCGCCACCACCCAGGGCGACATCTCGCTCAAGAAGGCCAGCATCATGCCGCTGCCTCCAACCCCGCCCACTCCGCCAAAGCTCACCGCGCTTCCCCCGGAAGCTCGCCAGTCGATCGAAGATGCTAAGCAAGCAGCACGCGATGCCGCCAGGGAGGCCAAGGAAGCCACCGCCGAGGCTGCGGCAGAAGCAAGGAAAGCCGCTGCCGAAGCCAAGAAGGCTGCAAAAGACGCCAAGCAAAAGAATCCCGACGACCAGCTCTAAAAGCACGCTGACTACGCGACGACTCGGCTGCCCACTCCTTCTTCTGCCATCTGCTTCGCACCGACGATGGCGATCAACAGGCACAGCGCAATCAATATCTCTGTAATCATCGGCCCGGCAAAAAAGTACCGGCACGAAATCACGGGAATACATAGATAGCCAACCAGAAACGTCGTGAGAATCGGCCGCAGCCGAAAAGGCTCGCTCTTCGCCAGCGTTCCGAGCTGCCAGAAGACTATTCCCTCCATCGTCAGAGCGACGCTCACCACAAGGCCGAGTCCCATGTGGAAGTCCCACATCGTCCGCATCACGCCCATCGCCGGAAACGCGTTAGCCTTCATCGCTGCCACAATCGCCAACGCAGCAGGCGGCATCGCGCCAAAGACGCCTCCAAGCGTATGCAGCACCGCATGAATCAACGTCAGCACCGAAGCAATCCGCAAAAATATTACGGGCCTCATCGCTCCACCTCCACCTCGGCCGCCTTGGCAAACTCCGCAAGCGTATCGACCCACGCACCCGGCCCATCCAGCGCGTCCCGAAGCTGCTTGTAGCCCTCGCCATGCCGCTCAATCCCGCTGTGTTCCAGCTCAATCAGCGTCGCGGAAGGACCTTCGCTCGTGAACCGGATCGCAACATCGCTCGCCTTCGCAAGATCAGGATCGAACTTCCAGTCCGGCCCCAGATGCCACGAGAACGTCACCAGCCGTGGCGGATCCCACGCCCTCACCTGTCCCCAGTCGCACTCCCTCCCGCTCGCATCGCGCTCATACCATCGCCCGCCAACCCGCGGCTCCACAAAGATCGACTGAAACGGATTCTCCCCAATGTGATGCGACGCCGGCCACCACACCTCCATCTGTTCCACAAACACCGAGAAGGCCCGCTCAATGGGCACGCGAACCAGAATGCTTTTTCTGACGACGACTTCTTCCACTGTCTTTGCCATGCCTCTCTCCTCTCTTGGTTTTTGATAATTCGACCGGCGCTGCCACCGCCGCACTTTCAAACGAACTCAGAGCCCGCTCCCAAACCTGATCGAAGTGCGCCCGCAAACGAGCCACGCCCTCCGGATCAAGCTGATACATCCGTCTCGTCCCGGCCTTGCGATCCGTCACCAACCCCGCTTCCTTCAGCACTCGCAGATGCTGCGAGACCGCCGGCCGGCTCACCGTCATCGTTCCAGCCAACTCATTCACAGCCATCGGCCCATTTGCCAGCCGCTGAAAGATGGCCATGCGCGTGCCATCACCTAAAGCGTCCAGTCCGGCCTGTAGGTAAGCGTTCACTAACGGTAAGCTACCACTTACCCATGCCAGCATGTCAACAAGAATCTTCCAAACCTCCGCTTTTCTCTTGCACAACGACGCCCTGGGAACAGCCTCTATCCACTCGCTTCGACGTATAGTGATAAAAACTCTACCGCCTGCAAGAGGAAACGCATGGTAATCCGCTCAACCGCCGCCGCACGCATTCTCTTCACAATCAGCCTCGTCTTCGCCTCTGCACAAATAGCAACCGCACAACCCGAGCTCCCCGCCAGCTTCAAATCGCAACTCATTCATAGCCCCGCCGGCGCGGACATCTTCGTACGCTCCGCCGGCGCAGGTCCCGTTGTCGTCCTCATCCACGGCTATGCCGAAACCAGCGATTCCTGGGCTCCTCTCGCCACCGAGCTTGTCAAGAACTACACCGTCATCGTCCCCGACCTCCGCGGCATCGGCCGCTCCTCTCGCCCCGCCGGCGGCTACGACAAAAAGACCCAGGCCGCCGACATCCGCGCCGTCATCACCACTCTCGGATTCGACCGCGCCTTCGTCGTCTCGCACGACATCGGCATCATGGTCGCATACGCCTACGCCGCCCTCTACCCCGACAAAGTCGAGCGCCTCGTCGTCATGGACGCACCGCTCCCCGGCATCGGCCCATGGGACGACCTCATCAAAGATCATCGCCTCTGGCACTTCTCCTTCTGGGGCGCCGATGAAGACCGCCTCGTCCAGGGCCGCGAGCGCATCTATCTGGACCGCATCTGGAACGACTTCAGCGCCTCTCCCACCCAACCCGACGAACCTACGCGCAAATTCTACGCCGCCCAATACGCTAAACCCGGAGCCATGCACGCCGGCTTCGCCCATTTCAAAGCCTTCGATCAGGACGCCAAGGACAACCAGGTCTTCGCCCAAACCAAGCTCACGATGCCCGTACTAGCCATCGGCGCAGAAAAATCCTTCGGCCCCAACGAAGCTGTAGTCTTCCGCAACGTAGCCACCAACGTTCGCGAAGCCGTCGTCCCCAACTCCGGCCACTGGCTCATGGAAGAGAGCCCCGCCTACACCGTAGCCCTCATCCGCGACTACTTGAAGGATCCAACCGCAGCCGCACCCAGCTACTAGCGCGCAACAACTTCACGATCCATCGCGCCCGCACCCATCAGCACCAGCGACCGCTGTGCAAACGGCGAATAGACAAGAAGCCCCGTGCAGGCCAGTGCCAGTCCGAAACTAATGTGGTGCAGGAGCAGGAAGGGCGAGAGCGACCACATCTCATCGAGCAATAAAAGAAACGGCCACATCTTCAGAATTTTTTTGCGTACCCCAGGCGCATGAAATAGAACCATCGAGATTACAAACGCACGAACAGGAATCATGATCCCGGCGGTCACGATCAGAGCCGTAAGTGTCAGAGTCGCCCTCGGCAGTCCTGAAAAAAGATCTTCAATCTCCGCCAGATTGGCCAGTGCCCCAATATAGAAGCTCAGATACATAACCTGCAGCAGCACGAAGAGTGTCTGCACAACCGGGTACGAGGTCTTGGGAAGATCCTCCGGAGACGCCAGAATCCGGTCAAGAAGCTGGGGCTTAGGCGCCGCGGCAACAGCCGCCCGCTCGCTCGAATCTAAACTCGAACTCAAAACCGAAGACTCGGGCACCGAAGGCGACGGAACTTCATCCGGAGCGATTCGCTCCACTGGAGCCACAAACCGATAGCCGCGCCGTGCCAGCGTCTCCACAAATCTCGAATTGATCGCCGTATCTCCCAGGGCTTCCCGGATGCGGTTCACCGCCGAATTCACCCCGTGCTCGTAATCCACAAACGTTCCATCCGGCCATAACTCCCGCGAAATCTCCTCCCGAGTCAGCAGTTCGCCCGGTCGCTCCAGCAGCATGGAAAGCACGTGGAATGGTTGCGCGTTCAGCTTGATGCGAATGCCCTGTCTGCGAAGCTCCCCCGCCGCCGTGTCTACTTCAAATGCGCCAAAGCGATAGCGCCGAGCTGTCCGAAGATCTGTCATTCCACTTCCAGTCTATCGAACTTTGCGTTCCATTCGAGCCGGTCACGCATTGGAGAACTCCCCAGAACCTTCACCGCTGCAATCACTTACCCGGTGAGAAACCAACAACCAACGCATGACATTCCATCCATTGCACCACAATAAGTAATAACGCAATGTACAGTTCATGACGCGACGCCAACTCCCGAATTCCCGAAAATTATGCGCGATCTGCGGGCTGCTGATCCTTGTGGGAGGTCCACGCAGCCTTGTAGCAGAACTTTCCACAGCAGCCATCTCAGCCTTCAACTCTTACATCAACGCAGTCGAGTCGCGACTCGCCCAGCAGCGCCGCTCACCCGATACCTTCCTCGCTCCCACAGCCTCGGCACCGCAAAACGAAGCAAGCCTCCGCGGCGGAGAGCTCTTGGTCGAGCAGCTTACCCCTGCCGCGACAGCCCTGCCGGGAGCACTCCTTCACCACTGGCGCGGTACCGCCTTCGCCCCTGGAGCAACCGTCGCCGACTTTGAGCAACTGATGCGCAATTTCAACGCCTACCCCCAACACTTCTCCCCTGAGGTCATTCAGGCCAGAGCCATCACGCAACAGGACGATCATCTCCAGGCGTGGATGCGAATCCGCCAGCGCCACGTCATCACCGTTGTAATGGAGACCACCTACGACATCATCTTCGGAAAACTCGATTCGAAGCATGGATACAGCATCTCGCGAAGCACGCACGTCTCCGAGATCGATTCGCCCGGCACCACCACCGAGCGCACTCTCAACTCCAGCGAAGAGCACGGCTTCCTCTGGCGGCAAAACACCTACTGGAGCTACGAAGAGCGCGACGGCGGCCTCTACATGCAGATCGAATCAGTCTCGCTCACACGCTCCATCCCACGCGGTCTCGCCTGGGCGGTTCAGCCCTTCGTCGAGAGCATCCCACGCGAATCGCTCGACTTCACCCTGCGCTCCACTTGCAACGCACTTCGCAAATACAGGACATCAAGATGAATGCAAAATCCGCAACCAACGGTGAAGTAATCTTTGAATCTGCGCCTCGGGTAAACAAGGCGCTCACTGCCTCCCTAGAGAAACGCGCCCTGCACTGGATGGCCGAGCACGCACCCCAATGGCTCACGTCGGATCAGCTCACCCTGCTAGGTCTCAGCGCACAAATCGGAGCCGGAGTCTTCTACGCCTTGTCCCGCTACAACCGCGGCGCACTGCTCCTCGCCATTCTCTGCATCGTGCTCAACTGGCTAGGAGACAGCCTCGACGGAACCCTCGCCCGGGTTCGCCACCAACAACGCCCACGCTACGGCTTCTACGTCGATCACATGGTCGACCTCTTCGGATCCCTCGCCCTCATGGGCGGACTCGCCCTCTCCGGACTCCTTCACTGGCAGACCGCAATCGCAATGCTCATAGCGTTCCTGCTGCTGTCAAGCGAGAGCTATCTCGCCACCTACACCCTGTCCCGCTTCCAACTCTCGCAAGGCCTCTTCGGCCCCACCGAGATTCGCATTCTCCTCATCATCGGCAACC
Organism: Edaphobacter sp.; assembly: GCA_050012935.1. Classification (GTDB taxonomy): domain Bacteria; phylum Acidobacteriota; class Terriglobia; order Terriglobales; family Acidobacteriaceae; genus Edaphobacter. The sequence continues at coordinate 57,152 of JBEKGF010000020.1, forward strand.
TCGCCCTGCTGCGCAATCCATACTCAACGCTCTTCGGCCACACAATGCTGCTCTTTGATCTCGGAGGAACCATCGCAGCGGTCAGCATGTTCGCAACGGCGATCTTCACCACCCTTCGCCACACCGCGCAGCTCTACCGCGAAGAGCCACTGCCATGAACCCTCTCATCCGCTGGGGAAAGTTCAATCTCGTAGGAGCCATGGGGATGGCAGTACAACTCACCACGCTTGCCATCCTCAACCGATGCAGCCCCGGCCATTTTCTCTACGCGTCTGCAGCCGCCGTAGAACTCACACTCCTGCACAACTTCATCTGGCACCTCCATTTCACCTGGCGCGACCGCCGCGACAACTCCACACTCCTCTCTCAACTAATACGCTTTCATCTCTCCAGCGGCCTGGTCTCCATGCTCGGAAACCTTTTGCTGATGCGAATCCTCATCCAAGATGCGCACTTACCTCTCATCGCCTCCAACGGTATCGCAATTCTCTGCTGCTCCATCATTAACTTCAGCCTTGGAAATACTTGGGCGTTCAAAGCAACGAATAGTCGAAGCGATACGGCATAGCCACACACATCCGAGCTCTTCGCCAAGAACAAAATCATCCAGCTTGGTATATTGGATACCTCAGAGATCTAGCTCATCCCTTCTTCTCGCCTTAGGAGAAACACCTTGCGCCGTCGCTCTTTCATAGCCTCGCTCCCTCTAGCCGCCGCCGGATCCATGGCCTCGGTCAGCTCTTCGAACGCCTTCAGCCAAACCGACGGAGCCACCCGGAAAGACCTCCCCAAATTCCAGCCCGCAGGCGCCGAAGCCTTCAATCGCCCCGACGTCCACGCCGGCGATCGCATCGCAGGAGCCAGCTTTGCCAGCCGTTCCGCCGCCATGGGCTGCAGCGGAGCCGCAGGCACCGCGCACCCTCTCGCCACTCTCACCGCCATCGAAGTCCTGAAAAAAGGTGGCTCCGCAATCGACGGCGCCATCGCCGCAAACGCCGTCCTGGGCTTCGTCGAACCCACAAGCTCCGGCATCGGCGGCGACTGCTTCGCTATGATCTGGGACCCCAAGCTCAACAAAGTTGTCTCGCTCGCCGGCTCCGGCCGCTCTCCCAAAGCCCTCACCCTCGACATCGCCCGCTCCCGCGCAAAAAACGGCGCCCTGCCCCCCTACGGAGCCGTCTCCATCTCTGTTCCCGGAGCCCTCGACGCCTGGTGGAACCTCCACCAGCGCTACGGCAAACTCAAGTGGGCCGAGCTCTTCGAACCCGCCATCCACTACTGCGAAACCGGCTCACCCGCCCCGCAAATCATCGCCTACTACATCAAGCGCGGCCTCGCTAACTTCACCCGTCCCGGCTCCGGCGTCGAAGAAACCGCCAACGCCCTTCACACCTTCGCACCCAACGGCAAAGCCCCCAACGAGGGCGACATCCGCCGCAACCCCGACCTCGCCCGCACCTATCGCCTCATCGCCGAAGGCGGCCGCGACGCCTACTACGACGGCCCCATCGCCAAAACCATCGAAGCCTACTTCAAGCGCATCGGCGGATGGATGACCGCCGAAGACCTCCGCGCCCAGCACGCCGAGTGGCTCGACCCCATCGTCACCAACTATCGCGGCGTCGACGTCTACGCCATGGCCGCCAACACCCAGGGCCTCGCCACCCTCCAGCTCCTCAACATCGCCGAAAACTTCGACCTCCGCGGCATGGGCTTCCAGTCCCCCGAATCCCTCCACGTCCAGATCGAAGCCAAGCGCCTCGCCTACGAGGACCGCGCCCGCTACTACGCCGACCCGCACTTCGCCAAAATCCCCATCGACTGGCTCAACTCCAAAGACTACGCCAAGCAGCGCGCCAAACAGATCAAGCTCGACTCCATCCTCACACCCATCTATCCCGGCCAGGCCCCCAGCCACGGCGACACCACCTACTTCACCGTCGCCGACAAAGACGGCATCATGATCTCGCAGATCCAGTCCAACTTCCGCGGCCTTGGCTCCGGCCTCGTCGCCGACGGCCTCGGCTTCATGTTCCAGGACCGCGGCCAGCTCTTCTCCCTCCAGGACGGACACCCCAACATCTACGCCCCTGGCAAGCGGCCCTTCCAAACCATCATCCCCGGCTTCGCCACCAAAGACGGCAAGCCCTGGATGTCCTTCGGCGTCATGGGCGGCGACATGCAGCCCATGGGCCAGGCTCAAATCATCATCAACCGCGTCGACTACGGCCTCGACATCCAGGCCGCCGGCGACAGCCCCCGCTGGCACCACGAAGGCAGTTCCCAATCCATGGGCGAAGACGCACCTGGCTACGGCCCCAAAGGCATCCTCCGCCTCGAATCCGGAATCCCCGAAACCACGCAGAAAGCCCTGGCCGCGTTGGGCTGGCCGATAGGCCCCTCCGACGGAGGCTTCGGTCGCTACGAATGCATCGAACCCCACGTGGAAGGCACCGACCGCGTCTACTCCGCCGCCAGCGAAATGCGCGCCGACGGCTGCGCTTTGGCTTACTAGCCAGCCCAAGACGCTACGCCGAGGAAAATCAAGCCGTTCGGAATTTTGAAGCTTCTATCAGTCTGCTGTGCTAAGGTTTTCCCGAGACTCGCAGTCATTGATTTAAGACCCTCAAGAAAGAGCGATTACCCATATGAAGCGGATTAGCCGAGTTGTTCCGCCGTGTTTTTTGATGATCCTTCTCTCTTGCTCTTGGTTTGGTTTTGCTCAGACACTCACACCACGACTAACAAGCACCATCACAGACATATCCCGCGCTACCCTTGTCGGCTCTCGGACCCCACGAGTGCGGCAGGCGCAAGATTTGGGAACGGTCTCACCAGAGATGCTCGTTCCAGGCATCACGCTGGTCTTCAAGCGCTCGGCTGCGCAGGAAGACGCGCTTCAACAACTACTGGCAGCGCAGCAAAACACAGCCTCGCCACTCTACCACCAGTGGCTAACTCCGGATACCTTTGCCGCCCGCTTTGGCACGGCCGATGAGGACATTGCCGCAACTGAAGACTGGTTACAATCGCACGGCTTTCATATAGACAGCACAGCCCGCAGCCGAGATCGCATCACGTTCTCCGGCACCGCCGCACAGGTGCAAGCTGCCTTCGGCGCAGGGCTCCACTATTACCGCACCGAAAGAGAACTGCACTTCGCTCCTGAGACCGACCTGACCCTACCAACAGAGCTTACTTCGGTAACGGCAGCCGTACTGCATCTTTCGGATTTCCGGCCGAAGCCGAACTTCAAGGTACTGACTCGTACACGACCGGACTTCACATCGCCCTCAACACAGGCGCACTACCTGACCCCTTCGGACATCGAGACGATGTACGACATGAAACCTCTCACGTCGAACTCCTTCAATGGAGTTGGGCAAGAGCTAGCCGTAGTCGGCCAGTCGTATGTGTACACCTTGACGGGCTCAAGTGTCCTAATTTTTCAGGCAATTTTTAGCTCGGTCAACCAGATAAACACCGTGTTGGTTCCGGGCACCGGGGTAGAGGCAGTCTCCCCGGCAGATGAAACCGAATCGGAGATTGATCTCGAATATTCGTCGGCTATTGCGTCGCAGGCAAATATCTTTCTGGTATATGTTGGTGACAACCAAAACTACAATGTCCTTGATGCGCTTGCCTATGCCATCACAGAGAACATCGCTCCCGTGGTGAGCATTAGCTACGGCTTCTGCGAGCCCTCTCTCAGCCAGACTGAGCTGGATCAGGACAACGCCCTCTACGAAGAGGCTTCGGCACAGGGACAAACCCTAGTGGCTGCAGCAGGCGACAGCGGCTCGACTGCCTGCGCATACGATACCTCTGCAGACGGAATCACACCGGCCCAGGAGCAGGCACTGTCGGTCCAATTTCCGGCGAGCAGCCCCAATGTGACGGCTGTCGGGGGTACCCAGATGGCGGCGGGAACTTTTACGGCGGGAACCAGCTCCTATTGGGCGAGTAGCAGCTTAGCGAATCTGCCAGGCTCACTACTGTCCTATGTTCCGGAGGTGGTCTGGAACGAGGACTCGCCTACGAACGGCATTGCTGCAGGCGGCGGCGGAACCAGCACTTATTTTCCACGGCCGTCCTGGCAGAGCGGCGTTCCCGGCATATCCAGCGGGGCCTATCGCCTGTTGCCCGACCTTGCTCTACAATCCTCCATCGCCAGCCCCGGCTACCTCCTCTGTTTAGATCAACCAACGCCGCAGGGAGAGCCGGCATCAAGCTGCATAAATGGCTTTCAGAATAGCAACGGTCAATACACCACAGCCGGGGGAACCAGCTTCGCAGCCCCCATCTTCGCGGGATTTCTAGCCATATTGAACCAGGTACAGAAGGAGGCCGGACAAGGAAACATCAATCCCGTGCTGTATGGGCTGGCAGCGAACCCAACCACTTATGCGACTGCCTTTCATGACATCACCTCCGGCACAAATGCCTGCTTGCCGAGCGCAGCGACCTGCTCAGTGGCTGGAGAATCCAGCTACGCGGCAACGGTAGGGTATGACGAGGCAACAGGTCTTGGGAGCGTAGACTTCAACGCGCTGACTACGGCGTGGCCTTCGAGCGGTCACACGAGTCTTCAGCCTACATACGTGAGGCTCATCTCATCGAATTCTGTATCTACACCAGGTGAAAACGATATTATTCAGATCACCGTAGGAGCTGGGTATACCCCATCCACTAACAGCCCAAACTTTACAGTACCCACCGGGAACGTCTCGGTCTCTGTCGATGGCACCGTCATGGATTCATCGCTGGCGCTCGCAACAAACCCGTCAATTAATTTGAACGGCAACTACCCCTTGATCGCACCCGCAACTACCGGATCTCATTTGGTCACCGTCACGTATCCTGGAGATGCAACGCACTCGTCCTCAGCCGCAACCACTGTAGTGAATGTTGGGAACCTTGCTGCCAGCGGAAGCTTCACTCTTGCGGCCGGTAATTTGACAATCGCCAACGGAAGCACAGGAAACACCCAGGTCACAGTGACACCGGCCGGCGGCTACAGCGGCAGTGTTGTCTGGTTTCTGACTGCATCAAACAACTCCAGCAGTCCAACCTTCTGTTATGGTATCGGTTCACCGCCTGTAAACGGGACAAGCATGACGACACTTACTATCGGCGTCGGCTCGGCATGTAACTCAGCGTTGCCTGCGGAACGCAGTAACCTCCGGGCACTTGATTCACGCGCTTCATTGGAGGACAAGCACCTACTCCCATCGCGCGATGCATCGAGTGCAGCCGTATTTGCCAGTCTGCTTCTTTGCGGTTCGCTCTTGGGACTGAGACGCAGGATTCGGTTGCCGTTTCTTCTGGCCAGCATACTTTTGATGGTGGTTGGCGCAGGCCTGACCGGCTGTGGAGGCAGCAACAACAGCGGTGGAAACGGCGGCGGCACCTCCACAACACCGCCCCCAGCGACGAGCTACACCCTAACATTGAAGGGCTTTGATTCCGTAAACAATTCTATTACCGCCTCAACAACGTTTACGCTCACAGTGAATTAGTATGTCATTCCTACCGCGGAGCGGCCTTGCCCACATCTAGCGAACCACAACGGATGCTCCGTCTTCGGCGGGTGGCCCATACATAAATTGGAACCGATACTCTGGGTGCCCCATTCATGCAGTCTCATCGCATGATTGGGCATTCGCGCGATCCGAAAGTCGGCGATCTTCCCAGCGGCCATCTTAATTGTCAAAAGGCCTTCAATGTGGTCGATGACCAGCGTTTCGGTTTTTGTCTTTATCGGCACGGTTTTGAGGCCGAGCGCCTTAAGGTCCCAAACCAGTGAGGGGTCTGGATATCCCGCTGGTAGTTCCGTCCCCTCTGGCACGCGGACCGAATTTCGCTGCAATTCGAAATCATATTTGCCAGTCAAGCCAGTTTGATCCAGGACTGGTGCCTTAGGGGAGGTGATTTGCAATAGGCTGATCAGCGACCCAATCGTTGAATTGGTAAACGTCCAACCTTGGACCCAACCGTGGGCACTGTGCCTGTGGAAAGTCGTTCGGATGCTGCCGTCGGGAAACCTCTGTGCACCCGCAGGCAATGGTTCATCAAGATTTCCAGGTTTCAAATTCGGCTCTTTCTTGTCGACAACCAGAGCATAGCCTGGAGCCTCCGCAGGTATGCGATGTAAGACGAGGTTACAACGGGCGGCGAGTGCAGCCTGCAGCATTGCGTGCAGCATGCCAAGTTTCCCTTCGTTGGCCATATCGATCCCATATTTCTGCCACTGTGGCAGGTCACCTGATGCAACCTTTGCCGTGAAGTCGTAGGAATCGTTCAAAACCCACGACGGCGCACCTTTAATCCTGTCACCGGACCAGAGTTGAAGTGGGAAATAGGCCATCAAGATCGTTTGGGAAAGCGGTTCGTCATTCGCGCTATATCCATCCATCGTGATTCTGAAACCGCGCGGCGCATTTCCCTTGCTTGAATGAATCGAAACCGCCTCGAGGGTCGGCGAACTATTCTTCGCAGTCCCAGATGGAGTTGTCGCTGGCGCGGTAGTCTGCGCTGAGACAATGGGGAAGATGGTACTGCAAATAACCAAAATGGAAACCGTATATTGCTTCATGGAATTTCCCCTTCAGTCGCAATCTTATAACTCCGAAATTGGCGGGTGGCCCATACATAAATTTGAACCGATACTCTGGGTGCCCCATTCATGCAGTCTCATCGCATGATTGGGCATTCGCGCGAAGGCGCGAACCGTTCTCCTCAGGGGGCGGATGGCCAGATATTACTGGACAGAATTAAAATCAGTAATCTGTCTATCTAAATCGGCCAGGATTCCCTCTGCACACTCTCTTACCCTTAACGACCCGCAACTCTGAACTGAAAGGGTCTCGAAGAAAAGCCCTCTAGTAACGGCAACGGCAATCATAGTTCGGCTGGCATTTTCATCGGTGTCTCTGGTTACAATGCGTATTGACCAGATTGGAAATACGTTCGCACCCTGTCGAGTGAATTCGCTTCCGGACTTGGCATATCTCGGACTGACCGCGATCAAATCTCGGACCGCAGTGGCAATTCGGGATCCGACCGGATCATCGCACGTGCACTGAAAGAACACAGGTACTTTTGAAACTGGGGGTTGCGCGAAAACCCTTGCCGTCATTATCGCCAGGATGGCCAGGCACATCGCTAGTCTCTTCATCTCTTTCTCCCATACCGCTAACGAATCATAACTTCTTGTGGGTCAGGCTGGCCTGCATCTGGAAGTTGGCTCGGGTTGTCTTGTTTTCTGGGCAAGTAGCCACCTATGAAAACACCTAGTAGACATCCACTCTTTTGTTCGACATCCTCACTCTGAGAGAACCAGGCTTTTTTCAAGCGCATCGAGCAGGCGTAGGGACAACCGACACGACTACTCTCTGGCGCGCTCAAAGGGGGTCACCAGGAATGAATCGACGCATCTTATTCGGCATCCTGATTGCACTGGCCTTCCTCGCCGTCTATCTCACGGGGATTCGGCGGATTGGCAACGAAAAGAGCCTGCGATCTTTGGAGCTGACTGACGAAGTTACCGTCGCGGATCATTTGCGCGTTGAAATTACAATTACGAATGTAGACCTGGCGAAAGGACAGCTGATGGCACGACTGCGAATGCGTCCGTCCGGCAGAATCGCATCGGAATTTCGGACTCCGAGCGTCAAGTTGAAACTCTATGTGAACAACTCTCCGGGTCAGCAGGAGTTCGAATTTCCCGTAGGACAGGGGATGACCAGGATCGAAGCGACGTTTCCCCTTGACGGTGACCTCAACCGATATCCCTTCGATCGATACGAATCCAACATATGGCTCTACGCCGACACGCCCCCGCCACCCAAAGCTCCCCAAGTATCCCAGGTCACGCATGACAACGCCCCACTTAACGTCGACAACTTGGATGTCGCGGAAGCGGAGCTGGCCCTTGACAGAGACTCGTTGCAGAAAAATCTGCCCGTACCACTCTCAATCTCCCTCTCAGCTTCGACCTCAGGAGTGAAATACACAGGGGAGATAATCCGTGTCAAGGACTCCGCAGCTACGCGTGTCCACCTGAACTTGACACGCCCCTTCAATGTGATTAATAACGCCATCTCAGTGATGGGCCTGATGATAGGCCTTGCGCTGAGTGTCGTCGCAATGGTCATCAATCGGATCACGTCACGTGACACATCTGATCTGTTGCCCTTGTCCCTGTCCATATCGCTGATCTTTGGATTGCCAGCCTTGCGAAGCATCCAGCCAGGTGTTCCTTCGGTGGGTGTGCTCGGAGACTACTTCTCGTTCATTTGGGCAGAGCTCTTCGTCGCCGCGTCGGCGATCATTATGATCTGGACCTGGTTGCTGCGATCGTTGAAATCTAAGACGACATCGGAAGGTTAAAGGCGGCTCACTGCACTTGCAGTCACCTCGGAGCTTCGGGGAGTCGAGGAAACAACGCTCCAGCGCATTACCTGCTTGACAATAATTTGACAAACAAACTACATCGCGCGATGGAATAATTTCACCCCGACTAAGTAAGCTTGAGACCTCGACGTGTTAGATGGATTCTTACACGCGTCGTCGCAGCTGGGATCGGTTCTATGCCGCGCTCCGCTGCGCAAGAGCAGCTGGCACTTTCGTCTGTCGCGATTTCAAAGTCGCGGCTTTCTCCTTTCTCTCCTTGGTATTGGGTGACTAGCGGATGCGGATAAAGCGAGGTCCGGAAATAAGCTCAGAAAAGCCGTTCGTCGGCTCGCGAGCAGTTCCGTATCGCAACGCAGAACTGATCACCTACAACTACAACCCCGCTGTCACAAAAGGAGCATCATCGTGAAAAAGATCAGCATGTTAATCGCCGTAGTTTCTGTCCTCGGAGCCATGGCTCAATCGGCCCTGGCCCAGAACTTGGTCGCGTTCAGTGGAGGGATCGGCGATATTACCACTGGTTCAACAGATACCACCGTGCTGGGCGTCCCAGCCGCGGGCCAGATCTGGGTGATCCGGGACCTTACAGCCGAAGTGAGAGTGGGCGGGCTCATCCAGGTCAACGGTCAGGGTCTCCTTCTGGGCGCAGGCAATGCCATCGGAAGCAACGCCAACGCGAGCGTATTTGCGACGCTGTTCTGCGCAAATGACGGGAATGTCGCGCACAGCACAAGTCTTGCAGGCGTCCCGCTTCAGGTAAATGGCGATTTCCGCATTCAGGACTCGCTTTCGCCTGCGCCGCCGAATACTTGCACTAGTCCGGTGCTCCTCATCCGGGTCACTTCAAACGGGTCGTGGTTCGCCGCCGGGATTCCCTTCCTCATCCCATCAATCCCTCTCCCCCACCTTCCTCCCCCACCTCCCTCCAGATAGCCGAACGGCTTCAGTTCATCCAGAACATAGGTGCACCTCTCTCCGTTTGATTCATGGCTTGTGATGCGCGGAATCAAGACGCTGGCAGGTGGCCGGTGGCCCATACATAAATTGGAACCAATACCCTGGGTGCCCATTCATGCAGTCTCATCGCATGAGTGGGCATTCGAGCGAAGCTCGAACCGCTTTTGCCGTAGATTTCACAATTGGCGAATGCAGGGGTGCCCCCCTTCGCACCCCTGCGAAGGGGGGATGAAAACTGCTCGCGTAAACGTCCAAGACTCAGGCGCAACACTTCATCAGTCGATCGATCGCTTACTTAGTCATCGTATCCGTGGCATAGTAATCGGATCTTCCGCTGCCATCGGTAAAGTGAGTAAAACTTTCGAGCAGGAGTTCTTTACCCTGAAGATGCCCGACAAGAATGACCTGAGAAAAAGAGAATTTGTACTGCGCGCTGAAAGCAACAGCTGGGCTGCTGCTCACGCCTGATGCATAGGACAGGCCTGCTACATTTCCCCAGTTGCAGGGAGTTGGAGTGCAGGCTCCGTAAGCGTCCACCTGGATCCCGCTACCTGCCGCAGCGATCACGACCTTGACGATATCCCGCGTCGCCGAGTTGATGTTCTTCCATGTTCCTACGAGCGGCGTCGAGACGACCGCGGCCGCCGTCGCGGCGCCCTCCCGCATCTGCGCCGGTGTCTTGTATTCGTGCTTTGTACTAACAGAAGTGCCCATAGTGTTCTCCTTCTGGCTCTCGTATGGAGAGACAAAGAAGATGGTATGCCGAAGCGCCGCAGATCGTCGGAGGAAGATAGCAAGTTCGGGCGTCGCTTGCCCGACGCGGTTGTAGTTCCCCCTTTGCCATCAATAGGGCAAGCGACATAAATTAAATAGAAAATGCTCCATCTTTGCGACAGTCTTATCGCACCCAGACTCCAATAACGTTCTGCCAGGTCCTCCACCCTTAAAATCTCACCCAACCACAAATGTGGGTGCCCATACTCGAATTTTAACCTGATACTCTAGGTGCCCATTTCATGCAGTCCCTATGAATGGGATCCTAAACAAGCCTAGATCCCTCAAGCCGAAGCGAAGGATTTTGAAAAGCCTAAGGAATCGTTACCGTGACCGGGCTCGACGGCACACTCTCAACACCACTGGAATCGACAGATTTCACCTGATACGAATAAGCAACACCACTCGTGACCGTTGTGTCCGTATAGTTGACACTCGAGTCGGGCGAGGAGTTGATCAGCACGAACGATCCGCTACCCGTTGCCCGATAAATGTTATACCCCGCAACTGGATCAGGCGAGCTAACCGGTGCATTCCAATTCAGCGCAACGTCATGTGCCACCGCAGTGCCCGTACCACTCAAACCAACCACGGCTGTACTTCCGGTAGTCGAGTTGCTGCTGATCGTCAGTTGCCCACTCAAAGCTCCGGCCGTTGCTGGATCGAACTGCAGTAGCAGCGTCAGCGTTTGACTGGGATTCAGCGTTACCGGGAAGCTCCCGCCAAGGATTGAGAAACCCGTCCCAGCAATCGTCCCCGTGTTAATCGTCACCGGAGAGGTTCCCGTCGACGTCAGCGTCAACGACTGCGTTACCGCCGTGTTCACTGCAGTGCTTCCAAAGCTCACGTTCGCAGTGCCTATCGTCAGTGCCGGACTCGCCTGAGGACCCGTCGCTGCTGTCCCGGTACCACTCAGAGCCACAAGAGCCGTGCTTCCAGTCGTCGAATTGCTACTGATCGTAAGTTGCCCGGTTATGGCTCCCGCTGCAGTCGGTTCGAACTGCAACTGTATCGTCAGAGATTGACTAGGGTTCAACGTTACCGGGAAAGTCTGAGCAACGATCGTAAATCCGGCTCCAGTCGTTGCGCCCGAGTTGATTGTCACCGGAGCGGTTCCCGTCGATGTCAGCGTCAGCGACTGCGTCACTGCCGTGTTCACCGTTACGGTACCAAAGCTCACGTTGCCGACACTTACTGTCAGTTGCGCAGACGTCTGAGGCGTCCCTGTCCCAGTCTGCGCCGCTGAATCTGCTGCACCTTTTCCGCAACCCGACGCCATGATGGCTAGGCAACATGCCACACCAAACAGAAGAGCATCCCCACATCCACTGAGTCGAGCACCTAATGCTCCAGACCACATGTGGAGTCCGTTCTTTTTCCCTCGCGACTGATCAGACAACTGATTCTCATTGCCCCAGATTTTCATTGCGAGTCTTTGCAATCCAGAATTTCGCCTGGATCAGGATGTAATTGCCTGAACCTAGCCTGTCCAGATTGGCATCGACGAGGGGGAGGGACAATACAACCAACGAGTCACTCGCTGAAGTGGGCTCTCATCTAGCTTACTCCCGCGGCGACGGTTGCCGCAAAGACATACAAGGCCCAGAAGCCTCAAGTGATTGAGCAGAGAACCCTTTGCCGTAAGTTATTCTGCACTCGTTCTACTGATCGATCCTACTTCGGCAGCAGTGCCCGTTTCCGTTCAAATCATCTTGTCAGGCAATGTGTTTGTTAGGCTCCAGGAAATTGAGCTCTGATACAGTTCTGTTCATGCGACGCCCGGTTACCCCGCAAAACCTCAAGCGAAGAATTCTGAAGGATGCGCTTCGCAAAAACGAGCCGCGCGACGACGCCTTTCGACGCATCATTCGTTCCGTCCCCAGGGGCAAGGTATCAACCTACGGCAAAGTCGCTGCGGCGGCAGGCTATCCCCTGTACCACCGAGCCGTCGCAAAGCTGCTACACGGCGCTACGCTTCACGGTCTACCCTGGCAGCGCATCGTCGGCGCCGGCGGCGAGATCAAGCTAAGGGGTGAAGCTGCAGCGGAACAACGCCTTCGTCTCAGCATCGAGGGCGTAAAGTTTCGCGGCAAGCGCGTCAACATGCAAATCTACGAACATCCGCTCCGCAGTTGGGAGACGCTTGATTCAAATTCTAAGAAATAACATCTGTTGCATCTCGTTCCACTTTCTGAATAATGTTGGCCCGAGATCGTTCATGCCGCAATCGTGCCGCATGAAATAGCGGTCGTGCTCATGGGGATCTGTGAATCGTGGCCCTCTCAGGAGACCTGGGACTAAACGCCGCATTGTTTCGTCTTAATCTTGCAGAAAACCTTCTATGATTCGTGTCCTTGCATCGCGAGCCTGCCTTATCTCGTTTGTCCTTGCAGCCCCCTGCCTCATCGCGCAACCGATTCGTCAGTCAAAATCACTCACCATCTACACGCGTCCGCTGCCAACTGGTATCGAACCAAGCAGAAGAATCGCCGCGCTCGTTCATCAACTCTCTGACGCCTCTGAAACAAAACGCTCATCTGCCTTCAACTCCCTCGCCGCAATGGGATCGAAGGTCGAACCCCAGCTCCAATGGGCTCTCCACCGGGAGGAGGAGGCTTCTCAACCCAACCCGCCAAACACGCCACAGCAGATGGACATGCCCCGTGGAGCGCGGGCGGTACGCTATCCACCTTCCAAAACGATGCCTCGAACCGCCTACCATGCTCTCAATGTACTTCTAAAGCGCTGCAAGGAAGCAGACCACGCCGAAGCCACCGTGGTTACGTTGCATTTCAGCAACGCGCCGCTCACTGAAATACTTCGAGAGTTTGGCCGCCAGATCAACGCAGACATTACTTTTACGGCGCAATCTTTCTACAAGCGTGTGGAAGAGAGCAGTCTCGACTGGTTCAAATCCGCACATGCTACCGTGCAACTCAACCGCGTCCCCTACTGGAATGCTCTCCGAACGATAATCCTGAGTATTCAGGTTCCTCGGAACTCAGACTATGAGCAGTTCCTCATGGTCGGCTCGAACTATATCGACCTCGGGGGCACAAACTCTGCCCATAGCTTCTTTCTCGCCGACAGCGGCACCGTCATGGCTGGTTCACTGCTCCTTGCGCCATCAGTCGAAGCGGGCTCACCGCTGCAATTCACAGTCCGCGCGGCTGCAGATCCCGCACTGACCGGAATAACCGGCATCTCGCGCCTTCAACTCAATCAGGTTTCGGATGGCCACGGACGTTCCCTGCTCCGCGAAGGATCGCACGAAAGCAGCTCGGGGGGGCTCGAGGATAAGGACAGAGACCCCCTAATCGGTTACGAATATTCACCCTCAGCTGGATTCAATGCGTGGCGTCAACATCTTGAACTTGATACTCCAGAGGATAGCCACGTTTTGGCGGCCGCGCGTGGGAGTTTCAGCATTGGCGTCGGTCCACCCCAACAGACCATCGGCGTTCCCCTCGCCGTTTTTCAGCCGAGCGCGATAATACCGGTATCCTCCGAAAATGAGGTGTACCTCACGGAAGACTGTCGCGAGTTGAATTCTCCGTCGGATGACGTACTGCCATACACAAAAGACAAGCGCCCCTTCTGTCGCCTGCGGTATATTCCACGCAAGCAAAATGGTGATGTCTTCACCGAAGAGACGGACATGCAGCTCACCAACGAGCAGCAGACACCTGTTACATTCGTGGTTTCAAAAGAACTCTTCGGCGAGAAGACAGTATTCACGCAGCCTGATCAGATCACCGCCAACATGGCGCTCTATCGAGTCCATGCTGCTCCCGGCGAAAACGTCTCGCTACGATTGGGCGTGCGCGTCAACTACAAAGAACGAGCACGCGCTCTTTCCCAACCTCTTTCACTTCCCATGCTGCAAACAACAACTCGAAAAGAGACCGCCGAATTCGACGGGTGGCGGCTCACGGTCAATTCGGTCGGCTGCAACGGCATGCTTTACACTATCGCCGGTCAGCTCAGCGCTCCCGTTGATACAGTGCCTCGCTTTGGCTGGCTCTACCTCAATGTCGCAGATGAGAGTCGCTGGTCAATTGAGCACTCTATCGAAACGAGCCAGTTCCGACGCGAAAACAATCGTCTTGTCGAGGACTTCATCATCACGACACGGGAGCCTGGACGTATCCCTGCCACGCTCCTCTGGGACACACCAGAGATGACTCATTGGCTCACCGTGCCATTCGAGTTCCACAACATTCCTATCCAGGAGGTCCAAGCCAAACACTAGCGGGAATTTTGACGGATATTCCAGCGAAGAAAGTTCAGAGGCGAAGAGGTTAGATGCGACATCCTCTACCTTTTGTTGAAAGAGGCTCCCTGTAGCAGCCTATTAATGGCACCCCCCGCGAACTGTACTGTCGTTACATGCTCCTAGCAATTTCGCTAACCGAGGATCCCATTGTGCCTTGAGAGAGGGGACGGTATATCTCACGAAGTATGCATCGGTCACTGTTCGAAGCATAGACGGGCTCTTGTCGCTGGGACGGGCCAGAAACATGAAGAGAAGCGGATGCGCAGGTCGCGATGACGTAAATTGCTCGCTGGATTGCCGGGGGCCGAGTTTGAAGATGAAGGCCCGCAAGCACTATTCCTGCAATTGCCATGTAGGCAAGATAGGGCCCGTCTGAAAAATAGTAGAGCAGGAAGAACACTAAACCTGGCGCGAGAAAGATGCTCATGCTGCGAGCCGTGGCATTTCGCATCCCGGTGATGACCCCAAGAAGCACCGTCGGCGTCAACAAACCCCAGGTCATGATTATCCCCGCAATGGCATGCACGGCATTGACAGCCGCATGGAGCCCCAAATGCCCGCTCAGTACCCCCTGCGCTAATCCTGATACTTGCTCTTGTGACGAACTCAACGGCACGAACAGGCCGCCACGATAGCGCTCCGCAGTTGGCACCCACCACGCGATTACAACGGCGAATGCTACGAGGATGCCGGCTAGCCGCTCCTTCCAGGAAAATCGCAGAGACTGAAACACCATCCAAGGAAGTACAAAGACTCCACCCGAAGGACGAAAGCCTGTCATCAGCGCCCATACCACACATCCCCACACAAATTCTCGCTCACATTCCAATACAAGAATGATCAAGGGCGCAAAGAACGTCATAGCCGCATAGGAGCTGTGAATATCTCCAGAGAACCATACGATTGGCGAACAGGCATAGACCAACGACAGCCAAAAAGGGGATGAACCTGCTAAGAGACGTGAAAGCAGGGAATAACAAACCAGAACACCTGAGACGCTGAACGACACATTGAGAATGTGCAGAGCGCTTCCAGCCGATACATGGAAAAGATGGGAAATGAGGAAGCCAGTGGCGTTGAAAAGGAAGAAGCCCGGAGGATGAATTACCAATGTCCCTTTCTCAATTGCACTGATGTGACAAGGAGCATCGACGAAGTAGGGCTCCGAGGCCACTTATTATTCTTAGCAAAAGTGTAAAGAGGGCAGAATACTGCTATTAAGAAGCCAGGTTCGGGAAACCAACGAAAACGCTCCTCAAAGCTTTAATTGGTAGCCGCGGCACTTGTTATATACGTCACGAGAAAGAGATGTTGAACCCGCGACGAACACTTGTCTACCTGAAACAGTAAACAGCAGTTCGACAGAGTAATTGGAGAAAAATGTCATTTCTTCATCATTTAAAAACTGATCTCTCAATTACCCCTCCACACACACAATGGTGTAGCCCGCGCCTTACTGAGAAAAAGGGAGCACGGACAAAGCCAAAATCGAGAGTGAGGCAACGAAAAGCCCCATCCTCGAAAGGATGGGGCTTGATAATATGCCGGCGATCACCTAATCTCCCACACACTTACGCGTGCAGTACCATCGGCCCAACGAGGCTTAACTTCCGTGTTCGGGATGGGAACGGGTGTGACCCTCGTAGTAAACTCACCGGCAAAGTTTTGAAATCTCGCTCGCGCGATCTTCCACAACTGAATAGATTGGGATTAGACGTTTGTTGCTTATTGCGTAGTTTCCAAAAGATATAACTACAAAGCTTGTATTGAATGCTCTAAAACAGTGGACTTTCTCACTGCGCAGAGTAAATTCTATGGACAAGCCGAACGGGCGATTAGTACTGGTAAGCTACACGGCATTGCTGCGCTTCAACCTCCAGCCTATCAACCTGGTGGTCTTCCAGGGCCCTTCATTTCCCTTTTGGGTTGGGAGATCTCATCTCAGAGCGTGCTTCCCGCTTATATGCATTCAGCGGTTATCACAACCGAACTTCGCTACCCAGCCGTGCCATTGGCATGACAACTGGAACACAAGAGGTTCGTCCATCCCGGTCCTCTC
>JBEKGF010000021.1:0-72775 GCA_050012935.1 Edaphobacter sp.
GCCGGAACCGATGAAGACGAGATGCAGCACTTCGAGCACTGCATTCGAACATGGGGCAAAGGTTCGGTCTGGATCGACAACCTGACCGAAGAGGCAGCGTACTTGCTTGGAGTTCATCAAACCGTCCCAGAGCAAATCCGCTGACCCTGCATGGCGAGCAAGCAAAGCATTCCCAAGTTGTCTCCACAAACTATGCAGATTCGTGCAGATTCGCAAAACACCCGTCTCTCATCCCCAACATTATCAATCTGTGAATTTGGCGCGAAGAATGCAATCATGCCACTCCGAGTTCCAGCAATAAACTCCTCCACTCACCCACAGAATCGGAGAGAGTGGAATGCCGGAGCCCAGCATTACTCTTGCCTGCGATTTCCAGGTCCACAGGCGTCTGTTGCAATTTATCTTGGCTCTCTCTGAACTCATTTTCGTTCGATCCGAACAACAACCTCAACGCACCATGGCGGGGAGACAAACCAAATCTCACCCGCCAACTCCCACCGCCCCCGCCCCAAATTACATTCATAACGTCTAAACTTGAGCCGTGGCCCCCGCACAAAACTCCGGTGATCTAAAAGCCCTCAAAGTCCCCGGCGATCCCAGGCATCGCCTCGCCGTAGCCCTCGACTATCCCGACGTAACCCAGGCCCTTGCCCTCGTCGACCGTCTCGGCCAGACCTGCCACTGGTACAAGGTCGGCATGGAGCTCTACTACGCGGCCGGCAACAGCATCGTCCAGCAACTTCGCGACCGCGGCTTTGACGTCTTCCTCGACCTCAAACTCCACGACATCCCCAACACCGTTGCAGGAGCCGTCCGCTCCGCCACGCAGGCTGGCGCTTCCCTTCTCACCATCCACGCCGGAGGAGGCGCAGCCATGATGACTGCCGCAGCCGTCGCCGCTTCCAGCTCAGGCGCACCTCGCCTCCTCGCCGTCACCGTTCTCACCAGCATGGACGCCCACGAGCTCGCCGGCATCGGCATCGCCGCGTCTCCAGCCGTGCAGGTCCTCCGCCTCGCAAAACTCGCCCAAATCTCCGGCATCAATGGAGTGGTCTGCTCCCCCGAAGAGGTAGCGATGCTCCGCAAAGAGATTGGCTCCGACACCATGCTCGTAGTCCCCGGCATCCGCCCAACCGGAAGCACAGCAGAAGATCAAAAGCGCACCGCCACCCCAACCCAGGCAATCATTGACGGAGCTTCCCTGCTGGTAGTCGGCCGCCCCATCACCCGCGCAACCGACCCAGCCTCAGCCGCACAGGCCATCCTTTACGAGATCGAGCAAGCCCAATCCACTCCGGCGGGAAAAGCTAAAAAATAGTCCTAAAAGTTGGCGTGTTTTTCGTCGTCAAAATAAGTGTCATAAAAACCACGTTATGACCACAAAAAGACCACAAATTACCATCAAAAAACCACGTATTTTTCCTGTGGAAAACGCCAACTCCCCTGTAAAAACGCTACTCTCGCCACGCAAAAAAAACACAAACCAAAAACTAAATCTGCGTGGCCAAATCACCCGTCCCAACCCGGTGAGTAACGTCCATATCGCTCAGCCGCAGCGTCAGCGCCTTGGCCGAACCGCCGCCCCGCTGAAACTCGCTCAAATCCAGCTCAGTAACATCGAAGCCACGCTCCGTCAGCCGTTGAGCAAGGCTGGGCTGCACCGCGCCCATCACGATATCCCGTCCTGCATTGATCACATTGCACCCAAACTGCGTAGCCTCCAACTCGCTGACAATAATACGTTTATCCGCACCGTACGCCGCCTCGATCTTCGCCCGCGAAGCCGCGTCGAACGCCCCCGGAAAGTACAAAAGATACCCTCCGCTCAAAGGCGCAAAGCAAAGATCCAGATGATAAAACCGCGGATCAACCAGATGCAGCGAGGTCACAGGAGCCTTCCACGCATCCGCGACATGCCGATGGCTATGCAGACACGTCCGAACCCCGTGAGCAGCCCACAAATGCCCGCCGTTCGCGTCGAAAAGCGCATCTCCCTCGCCTTCAAACGATGTCTCGCGAGGCGTCGCCCAAAGCAGAAAACCAGCCTCCTCCAGCCACTGCCGCACATGCTGTTCTTCGCTCTGCCGCTGCCGGTGCGTGAAGCTCGAAATCGCCGCAACTCCATGCTGCACCAGCGCCGCATGGGCCACAAACACCATGTCTGGCGAGCCTTCCCGCGCATGCAGCAACCGCACATCCGCTATCCGCTGCAGCTCCTGATACAGATTCCGCCACTGCATAAAAGCCACATCGCGCGATGGCTGATGCAGATTCCCCGCCATCCACGGGTTGATGACGTAATCGACGTCATACCACTGTGGCGGGCACATCAGATAAGTGGGCCGGTTGAAATGAGGCAAGGACGCAAGGTTTGACGCAGAGGAGGGTACCGGCAGCGTGGTCATCATAAAACGGGGTCCTGCTTTCCAGCGTAGAGTCTGCCCGTCCCCGCAGACACTCGTCAAGTGTCTGCCTGTAAATAATTTGTACAACTTTGGTGCGTCGAGACTTAGCCATAATTTCCCGGCTTGGAAACCCCACGTGCGCACGAAAAAGAGCCCACAGTTGGGGCTCTTTCTGACCTGCGCGTACTGAAACGAACCTAGAGTTTTTCGAAGAAATCACACGCCGAACAGGAGATATACACTCCGCCGGGAGTTCCGCGTTCACGATCCTTAACGCGCTTGACGATGCGGGTCGGTTTGGAGCACTTCGGACAATCGGTGCTCTTGTTGGTATCCATGACCTTCTTACGGTCGCCGGTCTTGGCAATCTTCGCCATAATGCTTGCTCTCCCTGGTACGAATGTTGCGGCTCGCCCGCTGAATGTCCTGAGAAACTGCTGCCCTCGCGGGCAAACAGAATCAAATCATCCGGAACTTCTCGTAAGGATTGTCCGGGACTGGTCCACGGCAGGAATCGGATGGAGAAGAACTGCGATTGAGGCTCTTCTACAAGTCTACACGACCACGGGCCATCACATGGGTTTTGGCATTTTTGGAACCGTTCCAGGATTGGTTCCAGGAGTAGTTCCAGGACTACTCGCAGGGTCGATTCCAGGCCCCGTACCTGGATTTGTTCCAGGGTCCGTTGTCGGACCGGGGTCTGCTGTTGGCGGTGGTGGAATGGGCGCGACCTTAGTAGTATCGGTCGGAAATTGCACCTTGCCGGGACCGTCAGCCGGAGCCGCTTCACCGGGCAGGCGCAGACTTGGGGCCGATGCGGGTTTGTCCTCCGCACCACGCTGATTTTGGTCCCCTAATGCAACTTCGCGCGTCTGAGCGGGCTCGTTGAAGCCGCCCATCTCATCCTTGTCATGGATCTCAATGGGTTTGCCCAGCGCAGCAACCTCGACCACCGCGACTCGATCTCCTACGAACCGGACGAAGCGAATTGTCTGCGGCACATGACCGTAGATCCACTCTTCATAGCGTGCTCCGTTGGGGTCGCCACTCTGCTGCTCGCGCATCTTGTTCTCAGGCGCGCCCAAGGCAGCAAGCACCATGCGATGGCTCATGCCAACCAGAACCTCGTGGGCTGCGATAGCTTCTTTTAGCGGGTCCGGGAGCGTATCTGCGTAGGCTTGTTCCGACGATTTCACGCCGAAATCAATCAGTGGCTGCAGCAGAGCTTTTACCTCGGGGCCGGAGACTTCAGGCACACCGCCTTCAAAGACAAGCGTGATGCGCGAACCTGTTGCGACCTCTAACGGATTCGCGGTGACGGGTGCATCATTGAGCTGAACGTGGCTCAGGAAGCGGTGTTTCGCATAGGGGCCGCCGTTGAAGTCGACTACGATCCGGTCCGCTTTGATCACCAGCGACGTGACGACCACTCGGTCACCAGGGGCCGCAGATTGGCCTTTTTCGTAGATCATCTTTCTGTATTCAGCGGGGCCGGGAGTGAGCTGTCCGTTGGCCTGCAGGGTGAGGCCGGCACCCAACGGCAGAGCTCGATGCGCGAAGCCTTGTTCTGCTTCGAGATTGCGAATCAGTTCGCGGCGGCCGCGTTCGGTCATCTTTGCTTCAGGAAGCTCTACTTTGGTTGGGGTGAAGTCTGCGGCTATGCCTGCAGTGGCGGATTTTTCGCCGACGACGAAGACCTGGGCGTGGGCCAAAGTAAAGGGCAGGGCCAGAAAGCCTGCGATGAGGGCCGATCTGTATGCAAGTGCCATGGAAGCCACCTCAGATATAGAACAGCTTGCGCTTTCTCTTTGCTTTTGACAAGGGGCGAGGGCACTTTTTGCGAACCAAACGTGGAAAGTTTTTTTGCCATGGTGAAAGGGGCGCATTTACAAGGGAGTTTGCGTTTTCCACAGCGCAAATACGTGGTTTTTCGATGGTAATTTGTGGTCTTTTTGTGGTCATAACGTGGTTTCTTATGACACATATTCCGGCGACGAAAAACACGCCAGCTTTTTAAGATTTATTTTTGGGGTGTGTTCGATCAGGGCTGAGGTTCGTCGCTGACGGAGCGGGCCTGGGGTGTGACGGGCAGAATCTGGACCAGGGAAGCTGCAGCGGGAGCGGGCCTGGCCTGCTGCTCCATCGCCGCGTGAGCTGCCGGCGGAGGAGCCTCCATGGGATAGCCGGCGGGGACGATGGGGGCGTAGGTGTAGTGCCAGGCGTAGTCGCGGGTGATCCGGACGAGGATGGCGATTCCAGCGAGCAGAACGATCACGGTGAAGCCAGCGGCCTCCGGGCCGTAGTCGCCACCGGTAAGCCATAGTCGGCCGAAGGTTCGTGTCTGGACGACGCTGGCGAAGTCGGTGATGCCGCTGACGGGCAGGCCGAAGAGGGCTCCCATCGAAGCGTTCCAGGCAAAGTGAAATCCCCATCCGAGCCAGAGTCCGTGGGTGCGGAGCCACGCGACGGAGAGGAGCAGTCCGGCGAGCATGGTGACCAGCGTGCTTGTCCACGAGGCTCCCGGATTGAGGACGTGGCCCAGGCCGAAGAGAGACGACATGACCAGCGTCGCGGCGACCGGCCCGATGGATTCGATCAGGCGGCGAAAGGCGTAGCCGCGAAACGCAACCTCTTCGACGAGGGCGGCGACGGCGAGTGTCGCAAGATTGAGCAGAAGGAGGGTGAAGGCGCGAGGCTGGGTCCAGAGCTGGATGTTAAACGTTCCCGCTACTGCCATGGGCAGGACCGCGAGCACGACAAGGCCCCAGCCAAGCGCGGCGCCGAGCATCCACTCCCTGCCGGAGGTGGGACGTTTGGGGAGGCCGAGGACTTCTCTCAGAGAGGAGCGGCGGTTGGCGATCGTCTGCAGGAGAGAAAAACCTACGGCCAGCAGGAAGAGGAGAAAGAGAGAGGTGAGCAGAGGGCGGCCGGCGTCGAGCGCAAAACGTTCCGAGAGGCCTCGGGCTGCGTGGGCCGCTACTGCATCGGCTGCGAGAAACCAGGCGACGGAGGTTACGAACAGAGCCAGTTGCAGGGTGCGCTCGGAGCGGCGGTGAATTGTAGGATTGAGCGCGTGCAACGGTAGCTACTCCAGGTGGTACGGCATGGTGCTAATCGGAGGTGTAAAACTGCGCGATGCTGCGGAACTTGGCATAACGCTGTTCGAGCATGACCTCAAGGGGGAGAGAGCGAAGCTCCGCAAGATGATACTGGAGCTTTTCGCCGACCATGCTCATGGTTGCTTCAGGATCGTTCTGGGTTCCGCCTCTGGGTTCGAGGATGACATCGTCGACGCAGCCCATGAGTTTGACATCGCCGGCGGTGTATTTGAGCGCGGCGGCTGCCTGCTGCTTCTTGCTTGCGTCCTTCCACATGATGGACGCGCATCCCTCGGGTGAGATGACGGAGTAGATGGCATTCTCGAGCATGAGGACGCGATCTGCGACGGCGAGCGCCAGCGCACCACCCGATCCGCCTTCGCCGGTGATGGTGGCGATGGTGGGGACGCGGAGGCGGGACATTTCGATGAGGTTGCGCGCGATGGCTTCGCCCTGGCCGCGCTCCTCGGCGCCGATGCCTGGGTTTGCTCCGGCGAGATCGATGAAGGTGAAGATGGGGCGGCTGAACTTCTCGGCGATCTTCATGGCGCGGAGGGCCTTGCGATAGCCCTCGGGATCGGGAGAGCCGAACTTGCGCTCGAGCCGCTCCTTGGTGTTTCGGCCTTTGAGGTTGCCGATGACCATGACGGGTTCGCCGTGGAAGAAGGCCATGCCGCAGGCCATCGCCGCGTCGTCACCAAAGGCGCGGTCGCCGTGCATCTCGCTGAAATCGGTGAAGATTGCCTGGATGAAGTCCATTGGATATGGGCGTTTCTGGTGCCTTGCCAACTCCGTCCTGATCCATGCTTCGGGAGTAGGCCCGGGTGCCGGGTGCGCTCTTCCTGGTTCGTGTTCGGCCATTCTAATCATTGTATCGAAGAGCGGCGCAGACGGTTGTCCAAAGCTAAGGCCTTGTGTTCGATAAAAAGAGGAGAAGGAACAAGATGATCAAGTGTGCGATAAGCCGCCTTATCGTCCAAGTGACGGCAGCCGTGTCTGTCTTCACCCAAGGCGGTCATCTTTTTATCTGAGAAACGTCGTAGTTCGTCGCGAGCGGAAGAAAGACACGGACTGTCGTGCCATGTGCGTCGCTGTCCTGATTGCTCTCTATCGTGATTTCGCCGCCATGGCCTTCAATAAGCTGCTTTGCAACGAATAAGCCGATCCCAGTCCCGATCGTCGCCCGTGTGGTGAAGAAGGCGTCGAAGATTCTTGGCAAGTTCTCAGGACTAACGCCTGAGCCGTTGTCCCGAACGACGAGATTTACACCCTTCGGTCCAGTTTTGCTATCGGAAACCTCAACATCGATCGTTCCACCCTGAGGCATAGCGTAGATCGAGTTCGCAATGACGTTCGAGAAGACTTGCATCATCTCGCCACGCCGAACTACCGGTTTACACGACGAGTGGAAGGAAGTGTTGAGCTTGATATTGGCTGCAATACAGCGCGGCTCATAAATATCTACAGCTTGTTGCGCAATCTCGCTAAGCGATGCCGCACTCGCCGCAGCGTACTCTCGGTAATAGCCGAGGGTCTGCTTTGCAATGTGAGACACTCGCGTTATTTCGCTTTCGGCAGTCGAAAGATACTTCAGACCCTCTTCGTCTGTGATCTTTGAGCGAAGAAGATACAGAAGGTTCGTGACCGCTTCGAGGGGATTATTGACCTCATGCGCGATGGTCGCCGCCATGCGCCCGGTCGCTGCAATCTTTTCTGCTTGTAACAGGGATTGTTCGAGTCTCTTCCGATCAGAGATGCTGCGAAGGATCTTGGAGGCGCCCACCACATGGCCTTGCTCGTCTTTCACAGGAGAGACTGTTACGGAGACATCGAGCAGACTGCCGTCTTTTGCACGTCGAACCGTGTCAAAGTGCTCCACACGTCGTCCGGCGCGAATGTTTTCGATGATCGTCTTCTCTTCATGCATAAGGTGTTCGGGAATCAGTTTCAGAATCGACTGTCCGATCATCTCCTCAGAGGAGTATCCAAACAGGCGGCTCGCTGCAGAGTTCCAACTCCTCACAATCCCATTCAAGTCCTTGCTTAGGATCACGTCATCGGAAGAATCGACGATGGCAGCGTATTCTGCTAAGCGTTTTGTCAGATCGAGCTGAACTTGCCGTTCTATGTAGATATCGTTGATGTCAGTGCAGGACCCGATGTATCCGAGGAAGATGCCACCTTCGCTGAAACGGGGTACACCGTGGTCGAGTAGCCATCGGTACTCGCCATCAGCGCGCTTCAGGCGATATTCCATCCGAAAAGGCGTTCGCTCCCCAAAACTGGCGAGGTAGACCTCCAGACAACGGTCGAAATCATCTTTGTGAACTCCCTCGCTCCAACCGTTCCCCATCTCCTGTTCCATCGTTCGACCGCGAAAGTCGAGCCAGAGCTTGTTGAACCAGGTACAAAGGGCGTCTGTGCCGGAGAGCCAAATCAGGGAGGGAGCAGAATCCGCTACCTGACGGAAAAGCGCCTCGCTAGCGAATAGCTTTTCGTACTCGACGAGCGGGAGTGTGATCGTTTCTTGCATCCCCGATATGGTACTTGGCGATCAGTATGGGCGCCAATTTTCCGGTCAGTCTGTGTCCTGAGAAGTTGTTGGTGTTCTCAAATTCTCCCGGAGCTGGTCGTTCGCGCGCGGGCCTGTAATCGTCCTTGCAATTGCCCGGGAGTATTATGTTTGCCTATTGCATAGGCCCTCTTGTTTGTTTGACGGAGGTCAACTTGACCGTACAAGATTCGCAGCCCGCAGCCGCCCAGCAACCGTGAACGCCCAGGAAGCCTATGAGATAGGCGTCGAGGCATACGTTTACTTCTATCCGCTGGTGTCTTCCATCCCAAATGTGGAAATACAGGGCGCCTCCTGTGCTTCGACATCTGAGAGACTTCATGCATGGAACCAGTAAGAAGGCCAGTGCGATTTCTGCTGAACGCTTTTTCGCTGCTGCTATTTATCGGTTGCGCCCACGCGCAGGAGACGATCATTGCGATCCGTCACGCGGAGAAACCCCCGACGAGCCTTGGGCAGCTTACCTGCAAGGGCCTGAACCGCGCGCTGGCGCTGCCTAAGGTGCTCCTTCCACGTTATGGGAAGCCGGAACGAATTTACGCCCCCGATCCCGGGACGCGGGTCGGCCAACTCGGCAATCTGAGCTATTCCTATGTTCGGCCGCTGATGACGATTGAGCCGATCGCTATCCAACTGGAGATGCCGGTGAACGCGCTGATCGGCTTCAAGAATGTCGGCCAACTGCGAAGAGAGTTGATGGCTTCGGAAAACGCGAATTCGGTGATTTACCTGGCCTGGGAGCATGTCTATCTGAATCAATTTGCGAAGGGGCTGCTCAAGGCTTATGGGAAGGACCCGTCGGCTGTTCCTGATTGGCCGGATGACGAGTATGACCGGATTTACGTCTTCAAGATCGAGGAAGTGAAAGGGAAAAAAGATTTGACGTTTAGCGTCGAACAACAGGGGCTGACCGCCTCGCTAAGCGACAAGTGTCCGGGCCAGTGAAGGGGCGCGGTAGTGGTCGAGTTTGAACTTAACCACTACCGGATGGAGGTCTCAGACGTGTTGGCTTTATGGTCTGCTTATGAGTTCGGCTTTGCTCAGGCGCGTCCGACGACTGCGGTTTCCGTGCTCATGGGAACCGGGTGCGAGGTGATGGTAGTGAAGCCTGCCTCGGTGTACATCTCAGCAAGCTCGCTGAAGGTGTAGGCGTCGCCGGACGGGGTGGAGGTCAACATGACCATGCTGAAGGTTGCGGGCATGGGTGGGCTGACACGGTCCTCGTTGGGGACGAACTCGAGTGCAACGGCGCGGCCACCGGGGACGAGAGAGGCACGGACCTTCTTCAACAGGGCGACGCAGGTGGGCTTGTCGAAGTGATGAAGGAAATTGGTGAGGAGTACGGCGTCGTATGGGCCACCGAAGTCGACGTCGAAGGCGCTGCCGGGATGGAGCTCGTAACGGTCTTCGACACCTGCCTTGCGGGCGTTGTCCAGAGCGACCTCGAGGACGGGCGCCCAGTCGAGACCGGTGATGCGGGCCTGCGGGTTCTGTTTGGCGACTGCGATGCCGAAGAGGCCGTGGCCAGCGGCGATATCGAGCACGCGCATGGAGCCGGTGTGTCCTTCGAGCACGATGGCGGCGAGTGGACCGGCGGCGGGACCGACCATGGGCACCATGGATTTCGCAAACTCGACCCAGAGAGGATTCTCGGGCTCGACGCTGCCGTCGCCCGGCAGGGTGGTGCGGCCGCTGCGAACGGTCTCCGTGAGCTGGTTGTATGCGTTGAGCATGTCGGGGTTGAGCATGAACTTTGCGGTGGTGGCCATGCACGCGGGAGATCGCGGGTCGAGGAATACTGCGCTGGTGGGACTGTGACGGTAGTGGCACTCGTCTTTGATGAGGACGCCTTTGACGGTGAGGAAGTCGCAGAGGATGCGGATACCACGCTCGGATGCGGAGCACTGGCGGGCGAGTGAGGCCACGTCTCCAGGGCCGTCTCCGATGGCGCGGAAGAGATCGAGGTCGAGCGCGGCTTTTAAGGCAGCGGTTTGCTGATGGCCGTTGAGCATTTCGAAGTACAGCTCCGGAGTTGCCGGGGCGTTCTGATTCGTGGATTGCATGCGTGTCCTTACCTTCCGCTAGGAGGAGATTTGTACTTTCGGGGCGTTAGGCCAGTGTACACACAACGTGTGTATTTGTGAGTGGCGAGCGTCACCGTTGAGATAACGTGCGCTGGACGGCGCGGGTCATGACGAGATATCCCGATCGGGTGGCGTGGATTCCGTCGCTGAAGTAGCGGGGATGGTTGCGAGGGGTGTGGAGTAGTCGACCAGTTTTCCAATGATGTTCGGCGGCCAACTGCACGATGTGGCGTTGCTGGTTCGGTCTATTCCAGGACGCGCACGCCTCCGCGGCCTACTAGCTCTTCGATGTGGTCGATGAAGAGACGGTCAGCGGCGACTGTGATGTTGTGGGGTTCGAGGACGGCGCAGAACTCGCCCGGCTCTTCGAGGTCGAGAAGGACTTTGCCTTTGCCCGGGGCGCCCAGGAAGACGGCGTGCAGTTTTTCGAGGAGCGCGGTGTCGGGATTGTGCAGCGGAACTTTGATTCTGAGCGAGTCGGGTAGTTTGATCTTGACGTCTTCGAGCGCCTGAATGTTAGAGACGGAGAGCTTGGGGGCGGAGTCTTCTTCGCCGCGCAGGACGCCACGAACGACGACAGGGACGTCGATCCTGAGTTTGTCTTTGAGTTTTTCGTAGTTGGCCGAAAAGGCGATGAGTTCGATTTTGCCGACAGTGTCTTCGAGCGAGGCCTGAGCGTAGAGCTCACCGGAGCGTTTGGATTTGGCGACCTTGAGGCCGGTGATGACGCCGGCGATGGAGATCTCGTTCTGCGGTTCTTCGCCGCGGCGACGGAAGACCTGGGGCTCGGGCTTCATCTCACATGCGGTGACCGTGTCGACGACCTTCATGTTGCGGAGTTTTTCGAGGTACTTGTCCATGGGGTGGCCGGAGACGAAGAAGCCGAGGACCTCTTTTTCGTTTTGCAGGCGGGTGTGCTCGTCCCACTCGGCTACGCTGGGGAGTGCGTCTTCTTTGTTGCTTCCTGCGGAGGGGCCGAGGTCTGCGTCGAAGATGCCGAAGAGGCCATGCTGGCCTGCGGCTTCGTCGCGCTGGGATTTCTGGGCGCGCTCCATCGCCTTGTCGAGCGCGGCGGTGAGTTGCGCGCGGCCGCCGAAGGTGTCCATGGCTCCGGCTTTGATGAGGGATTCGAGGACGCGTTTGTTGAGCAGGCGGAGGTCGACCTTTTCGCAGAACTCGTAGAGGCTCGCGAAACCGGGCTTCCCTGCTGCCTTTAGTGCGACGCGTGCTGTGATGATCGATTCGATGGCGTTGTGGCCGACGTTCTTGATGGCAGCGAGGCCGAAGCCTATGGATTTGCCATTGGGTGTCGCGATGGGCGTGAAGTTTGCGTCGGAGACCTGCACGTTAGGCGGAACGACGGGGATGTTCATCTCGCGGCACTCGGAGATGTACTTGACGACAGAGTCAGGCTTTGATGTTTCGCTGGTGAGGAGCGCGGCCATGAACTCGATCGGGTAATGGGTCTTGAGCCATGCGGTGTGATACGCGAGCAAGGCGTAGGCGGCGGAGTGCGACTTGTTGAAGCCGTATCCGGCGAACTGCTCCATGAGGTCGAAGAGCTGGCCGGCTTTGTCTTTGGGGAACTTGCGCTCGGCGGCTCCAGCCATGAAGATGTCGCGCTGCTTGGCCATCTCGGCGGGGTCTTTTTTACCCATCGCCCGGCGCAGGAGATCGGCGCCCCCGAGGGAGTAGCCGCCTATTGCGGAGCTGATCTGCATGACCTGCTCCTGGTAGACGATGACGCCGAGGGTTTCGCGAAGGATGGGCTCGAGTTCGGGGAAGAGGTATTCGACCTGGCGACGGCCCCACTTGCGCTCGATGAAGTCGTCGATCATGCCGCCTTGAATTGGGCCGGGGCGGTAGAGGGCGTTGAGAGCAGTGAGATCTTCAACGGTGTTCGGTTTGTAACGACGAAGAACGTCGCGCATGCCGCCCGATTCGAACTGGAAGACGCCGGAGGTGAGGGCGCGGTGGAAGACCTTTTCGTATGTCTCGTGATCGTCAAGAGGAATGGTGTCGAGGTTGAGGTCGACGCCTGAGGTTTTGATGAGTTCGAGTGCGTCGTGGATGATGGTGAGGGTCGTCAGGCCGAGGAAGTCCATCTTGAGGAGGCCCATCTTTTCGACGGCCTTCATGTCGTATGCGGTGACGATGTCTTCGTTTTTGGCGCGGGTGACGGGCACCAGCTCGGTGAGTGGCTTTGGCGCGATGACCACGCCGGCGGCGTGGACTCCGGCTCCACGGACGAGTCCTTCGAGGCGGAGTGCGGCGTCGATGAGCTCTTTGATCTTCGGGTCTTCGTAGGCAGTAGCGAGCATCGGTGAGTCTTCGAGTGCCTGCTCGATGGTGATGCCAATGGTGGTGGGGATCATCTTGGCGATGCGGTCGACCTCGCCGTAGGGCATGTCGAGTGCGCGGCCTACATCTTTGATCGCGGCTTTCGCGGCCATGGTGTTGAAGGTGATGATCTGGGCGACCTGGTCGCGGCCGTATTTGCGGGTGACGTAGTCGATGACTTCGACACGGCGGTTCATGCAGAAGTCGATGTCGATATCGGGCATCGAGACGCGCTCGGGATTGAGGAAGCGCTCGAAGAGAAGTTCGTTTTGGAGCGGGTCGATGTCGGTGATCTGCATGACGTAGGCGACGAGCGAGCCAGCGGCAGAGCCACGGCCAGGGCCTACGGGGATGTTTTGCTCGCGAGCGTAGCGGATAAAGTCCCAGACGATCATGAAGTAGCCGGGAAACTTCATCTGTTTGATGACGTTGAGTTCGAGATCGAGGCGGGCGTGGTATTCGGGGATGGTCTTGCGGAGGATGCCTCGTTCGCGGAGATGGGCGACGGCGGTGTTGAGACGCATCTCAAGGCCTTCGCGGCAGACGCGCTCGAAGTAGGTGTCGAGGGTTTCGCCTTCGGGGACGATGAAGTCGGGGAACGGGTTGTCGACCTTCGCCATTTTGAGGTTGCAGCGGTCGATGAACTGCATGGTGCGGGTGCAGACTTCGGGAGTTTGCGAGAAGGTGCGGAGCATCTCCTCGGCGGACTTGATGTAGAACTCCTGCGTGTCGAACTTGAAGCGCTTGGGATCGTTCATGCTGCCGGCGGTCTGGACGCAGAGAAGAATCTCGTGGGCGCGGGAGTCGTCGGCGGCAACGTAGTGACTGTCGTTGGTGGCGATGAGCGGGATGTTGAGTTCGCGCTCCATCTTGAAGAGCGCTTCGCAGACGGCTTTGTCGGGGGCGAGGCCGTGGTCCTGGATCTCGAGAAAGTAGTTTCCTTTGCCGAAGAGATCTTCGTAGAAGCCGGCGGTGCGTTTGGCCTCGTCGTACTTCCCTGCCATCAGGTGCTGGTTGACCTCTCCTGCGAGGCAACCGGAGAAGCCGATGAGCCCTTCGCTGTGTTTGGCGAGGAAGTTTTTGCTGACTCGGGGCTTGCGATAGAAACCGTGAAGGGCGGCTTCGCTGGTGAGGCGGACGAGGTTGCGATAGCCCGCTTCGTTTTCTGCGAGGACGAGGAGGTGGTTGTAGGTGTCGCCTTCGGGAGCGCCGCGGTGGTCGTCGTTTTTGCAGATGTAGAGTTCGCAGCCGAGGATGGGCTTGATGCCCTTCTTCTGCATGGCGTCGAAGAAGTGGACGGCTCCGTAGATGTTGCCGTGATCGGTCATGGCGGCAGCGGTCTGGCCGATCTTGCTGAGGTGGCCGGCGAGTTTGTCTACGTCGCAGGCGCCATCGAGAAGAGAGTAATCGGTGTGGAGGTGAAGATGGGTGAACTCTGCTGCCATGCCTCTATTCTAAGTCGTTCGCATCGGCGTTTTCTCTGAGGATAAGTAGACGGAAATGATCCTTGGTTGAGTCTTGTTCGAGACTCGGGACGTAAATATTTCTGTGAATTGGGGTGACATTGTGCGGTGCGGCGGTGTCTATGTTGGAAGCGTTGCAACAATTAGTCGCAACAAGCAATGGAGGCAGCAAGGATGCGCTCTGTCGGGACGGTTGTGTGCCTGTTAGTGTTTGGAGCTGCTTTGGGGAATGCTCAGGGAACCGGGGAGAGCGGTTCTGCGGGGAGCCGGACGGCTCTGACGATTTACAACCAGGACTTTGCTGTGATCCGCAAGCCGGTGGAGTTGAACCTGCAGGCGGGAACGACGGATGTTTCAGAGACCAATGTTACGGCGCAGGTTGAACCTGACTCCGTGGTGCTGCGCGATGTGACGGGCAAGAGGCCGATCCACATCCTCGAACAGAACTACGACGGCGCGCTGCGGGTTCAGGCGCAGATGCTCGCGAAGTTCGAGGGAAAGACGATCGACTTTTCGATTCGGATGAGCGACGGCAGCGAGAAGGTGGTGCCGGGAACGATTATTCGCGCGGGAAATGTTCCGCAGTACGATCTTCTGGAGCGGTATGGGCAGAACTACTTCTATCAGATGAATCAGCAGCAGCAACAGCAGGAGCCGCTGATCGAGGTTGAGGGGAAGCTGCGTTATGGATTGCCGGGAACGCCTCTGTTCCCTGCCGACACGCCGGGGTTGACGCTGCGGCCGACTCTGCGTTGGCTGATTGCTTCGGACAAGCCGGCTAAGGTTGCTGCTGAGCTCGACTACATCACGCGCGGTCTGCGCTGGGACGCGACTTACAACGTGATCGCTCCGGCCCCGGGCGCCCCGGTTGGGCAAGAGCTCGATATGTCGGGATGGGTGGATGTGACGAATGAGAGTGGAACAGATTTTCATGACGCTTCGCTGCAACTGATGGCGGGAGACATCAGCAAGCTGACGAACAATAACAATGGAGGCTTCGCTTGGGCAGGCGCTGTGGGCGGGCCCGTAGACATCAACGGAGGGGCCAGCACAGAGCAGATCACACAGAAGAGCTTCGACGATTATCACTTGTATGACCTGCATCGGACGGCTACGCTGCTCGATCATCAGAGCAAACAGATCGAGTTTCTCAATGTCACGGGGATTCCAGCGGAGCGGGTTTATGTGTACGACGGATTCAAGCTCGATGGGCAAAACGGACAGTACTACCAGTGGAACCAGGAGAACTTCGGCAACAGCACGAACAAGAAGGTCTGGATCATGGAGGAGTTCAAGAACAGCGAGGCCAATCATCTTGGCATGCCGCTGCCTAAGGGACGGATGCGGTTTTACCGGCGAGACGCGGATGGGAGTCTGCAGTTTGTGGGGGAGAATGTGATTGACCACACCCCGAAGGACGAGATGGTGAAGGTGTACCTGGGGAATGCGTTCGATATTACCGGAGAACGCACGCGGACCGATTTCAAGAGCGAGTTTCAGGCAAGAATCATCATCGAGAGCTTCAAGATCGTCGTGAAGAATGCGAAGGATACGGCTACGCCTGTGCGGGTAGTGGAGCATATGTATCGCACGGTCAACTGGGATATATCGAGGAACAGCGATCCATTTACCAAGACGGATTCGCAGACGATGGAGTTCAACGTGGAGGTTCCGGCGCACGGCCAGAAAGAAGTGACCTACACCACAACCTATACCTGGTGAGTCGGTTGCCGGTTCTTTTCGGGCATCCCTGGCGGCAGGTATTAGAATCGTAAGCCGTATGGCAGGGATCTTTCTGATCGATGGAATTCGCCGGTCGCTTCGCCGCAGCAAGCGAGAGAAGAAGCTGGTTGCAGCGAAGAGCTGGCCGGTGGTCGAGGCGGAGATCAATCACTGGCAGGTGCTGGTTGCCGATGACGATGTGGCTACTACGGGTACGCCGTATCAGATCGAGGCGGGGTTTCACTTCAAGGTGAATGGGGAGTACTACGGCGGCTACCTGCGCAGTGTGGCGATGACGCACCATGAGGCGGAGTTGAAGAGCAAAGGCGAGCCGAAGGTGAATATACGGTATAACCCGGCGAATCCGGATGAGACTGCTGTGCTGGCCGAAGATAATAGCGGCGGTTTTCCGTTCGGGATCGTATCAGGCTGAGCGTTGTCCGACTAAAAGGACTTACGGGTGGTGGTGCGGAAGAAAGCGCGTCGCGGGGAATCCGAAGATTCGTAGTTTGAGGCAGGACTCGGCTTCGACGCTGTAATGCGCGGCGCGTTGCCAGAAGCCGTATTCCGAGGGCCATGGCGCGGGGTGAGTACGCCAATTGAAGGCGTAGTGCTCGAGGATGAGCGCCGCGCGAGGGAGGTGGCTGGGTGAGCTGACGATCTCGGCGCTGGTCCAGTTGTGCTCGGCCATGATGCGCTGGCTGTAGAAGATGTTCTGAATGGTGTTCTGGGCGCGGCCTTCTTCGAGGATGGCGTCGGGAGGCACTCCCTGAGCGAGTGCCAACGTGGCCATGACGTGGGCTTCGACGTATTGGTTGTGCGCGGGGCCTCCGCTGAAGATGAGAGTGGGCGCGACGTCGGCTTTGTACTCACGAATGCCTTCGAAGGTGCGCTCGCGCTGCTCCGGCGAAGGTGTTCCGTCCGGGTTGGCCGGCGTGCCGAGGACGATGATCGTGTCGAAGTGAGTGAGGTTGCTGTTCGTGGCTCGGATGTTTCGGTAGACGATGGTGGCCGCGACGATCGTCATTGCAAAAAGTGCGAGAGCGATGGCCAGGAGCTTGCGAAGAGGCTTGCTCATACGGCTGAAGCTAGGCGCTCCGGACCAGGCTGGTGGCGAGGTCCGTGTAGAGGTCGACGGCTTCGAGGAGTTCTTTCTTGGCGATCTTCTCGTGCGGGGTGTGGGCGACGTGGATGGAACCGGGGCCGAGAAGGAATGGTTCGCCCCAGTTGGTAAGCATGGGGATGTCCGTGGTGAACTTTGCGATCATCGTCGGCATGTCTGCTACTTTGCGCATGCGGACGAAGGGCAGATCGAGCGAGAAGAATACGTCGGCGCGATCGCGTATGGCCGCGGTGATGGAGCTTCTGATCTCGTCGGAGGGGCCGACGGTGCGGATGAGGATGTGCGCCTCGGCTTTGTCGGAGATGACGTTTGGCGCATACCCTCCGGAGATGAGGCCAATGTTCAGGGTCGCGGGACCGATCTCCGGTACTGACGGCAGAGGCAATGCGAGCACGTCGTGGAGGGCTTCGACCAGCTTGTTGATGGCGGATTCGCCGAGCTCGGGATAAGCCGAGTGCGCCATGCGGCCCTTGGCGCGAAGTTCGACGCGCAGGGCACCCTTGGAGGCGATGGCGATGCGGTTGTCGGTGGGCTCGCCGTTGATGAGGAACTTCGATCCCTTAGGTGATTTGTTCGCAACAACTGCTCCGGTTGAGTCGCGCTCCTCGCCGACGACAAAGAGCAGGCCGACTTTGATGCCGGATTCGCGGAGCCTGTCCGCAGCGGCTATCTGAGCGGCGATGATGCCCTTTGCATCGCAGGCGCCGCGGCCGTAGAGGAATTCATCGTCCTCGCTTGCGCCGAAGAAGGGCGGGACGGTGTCCATGTGGGTGGAAAGCACGACATCGGGAGCGACGCCGGGCAGCGCGGCGTAGACGTTGAAGCGTTCCCCGGTGCCTGCGCCGGGAGTCGAAGTGCGATCGGGCTGATCGACCGGCATTCGCTCGACGGAATAACGCTGGGCGGTCAGATACTCGTCGAGAAATGCTCCCGCGAGGCCTTCGCGGTAGGTGGTGGATTCGATGTCCACGAGCTGTTTGGTCAGTTGGATGGGGTCTATCGGGGCTGCGGCCATGTACTTCAGGATACGATACTGCGCGTAAACAACTAATAAAGGCGAGGATCGATACACTGAAGCAGATGACACAAACCATTTCGCAAATTAAATCGATCGACGACCTTCGCGGGCCGGCGGGGCGGCTGGAGGCTCTGTTGAACACCGGCCGCGAGGATGCTGCCTACGCTGCGCTGGTGTGCCACCCGCATCCGCATGGCGGCGGCACGATGCACAACAAGGTCGTCTATCACGCGATGAAGGCGTTTTCTGCGTTTGGCCTGCCAGTGCTTCGCTTCAACTTTCGCAGCGTTGGGCTAAGCGAAGGCAAACACGATGATGGACGGGGCGAGCAGGAGGATGTGCAAGCTGCGGTGAACTGGCTGGAAAGCAACTTCAACCGGCCGATACTCTTCGCGGGATTCTCCTTCGGCTCGAACGTTGGAATGCGCGCCTGCTGCGGCGATTCGCGCGTGAAAGGGCTGGTGGGACTTGGGTTGCCGGTTCGCGCGGAGGGCAGAGATTACAGTTATGGCTTTCTGCCGAAGTGTACTGTGCCCAAGCTATTCATCAGCGGCGACCAGGATCAGTACGGGCCTCGCGATGTGCTGGAAGGTGTCTTTGAACGTGCTCCGGAGCCGAAGCGGCTGGTGTGGATCGCGGGGGCGGATCATTTCTTTCAGGGAACGGCGGATTCGCCGGGGGCGAAGCTGGACCAGATGCAGCGGGAGATTCGTTTCTGGCTGCAGGTCAAGTTTGGGCTGGCGTAGATCAGGCCGCGCTGTGTGCTTCGGGGGATTTGAGTTCGGCAGGCTGGATGCGAAATGCGGCTGCGGCTCGCTCGCGGATCTCCGAGGGGAGAGGTTTGGTGAGCCAGTCGCGCATCGCCTGATTGCAGATCTCGGGCGTCTCCTCGAATGGGATATGGCCGACTCCGGGTAGAACGAGGAGGCTCGATTGAGGGAGCGTGCGCTGCAGCTCGCGCGCGGATTTCAAGCCGACGGCGCGATCTCGGTCGCCCCAGATGAGCAGGGCCGGCTTCTCTGCGAGTCCCGCGAGAGCCAGGCGAAGCAACCGCATATCCTCATACCACCGCTGGACGATCTGCAGGACGTGATCCACAGTGCCGGGGATGTGCAGGCCCTCGGTATATCCCTCGAGCGCGTCCCTGGAAACGCGGGAGGGATCGCCGTACATGCGGCTCAGAGCGGTGGCCTTCAGCATTCGCGGCAGGAAAGGAATAAGCCGCGCCAACCACGTGCCGAAGCGTGTCTGGTAGAAGCGGATGAGCTGTTTCCCGAGATCGCAGAAGGGATTTGCGGGCGCGAAGAGGATGAGCCGACGCACGCGATCGGGATGACGCGCGGCAAACATCATTGCGATAGCGCCGCCGTGGGAGTGGCCTGCGATGTCCGCTTCGTCGAGGCCCAAAGCGTCCATGTACGAGGCTAAACGATCGGCCGTCGCCTCCAGTCCCGCGTCGAGACCTGGAACGCGTTCAGACTCGCCCATGTTAAAAAGATCGATGGCGTAGACGCTGGAATTGCGAGAGAGGAAGCTGATGTTGCGTCGCCAGTTCCTGGCAGAGCCAACAAGGCCGTGAAGCAAGAGCAGAGGCCGGCCAGCACCTGCACGCTGATAGTGGACCTTCGCTCCGTCGACCAGGACAAACGCCTCTTCGATGTTAGGATGTGCTTCTTTCACTGCCCTGGCCGCCTCAAAGAAATGTAGAGAGGTTGCCGCGCTCGACTGGCCGTCGCGACTTGCTCCGCCTACTTATGTTACAGCAATGTTAATTGCTGGGATACCATTGATTGAAAAGATTCCTAAAACCTCCCGCACGGGACTATGCATGAGATTTAACAAAGTACTGGAGGACGTATAGTCCTTTTCCGCGAACTATACGTCAATGGAAGACGTAAGATATTACCAGCGGGTTTTCTGTGAATTACGGAATAGGTTATGAGTTTTTGTAGAATTAAGGGAGCATGCAAGCTTAAATGATGCAATGAAGCTGGTTATGGGTTTGGTTACTGATGTGCCTATTCATTTGTTGAGTCTTGCATGAAGAACGCTGCTCAAACCCGGATTCTTGCTGTCGTGCTCGCTCTGGCGACCGTGGCGGCCTGCGTTCTGGCGGCGATGAACTTCAAGCATGAGAATGGCCTTGAGGTTCCAACGGACGGCGTCTGGTGGGTAGAAGCCAATGGCGGCCTGCGAGCGGAGCGGGTTGCAGCCGACTCTCCCGGCAACAAGGCAGGCATACGAACCGGCGACATTCTTGTCAGCGTAAACGATCAGCCCACCACCCGCATGGCATCGCTAGGCCGGGAAATGTTCCGCAGCGGCATCTGGGGCCGGCCTACTTATTCCATTTTGAGGCCAGTCCCGGAGTCCATCGATCTGAACCGCGCCGTGCGGCTGGATATCCCTGTACTGCTGGCTCCGAAGGACCGATCTTTCAACCAATATCTTCGGTTTATCGCGCTTGTTTATCTCTGTATAGGGATTTATGTGCTGTTCCGGCGATGGACTGCGCCAAAGTCCGTCCACTTCTACGTCTTCTGCCTCACCTCGTTCGTTTTTTACAGCTTTCGCTCGACAGGCGAGCTGGGAATCTTCGACTGGGGCAATATGGTGGCCCAGGCGTTGCAACCGGCGCTGTTCCTGCACTTCGCCGTCAGCTTCTCCGATAACGTCCCTGACCCGCGCAACCGTTTCAAGCGGCGTCTGATCTGTTCCCTGATTTACGTTCCGGGGATCTTCCTTCTCGGGCTGCAATATACCGCGATCCGCTTCTGGTCGGCAACGGAGCTTCTGGTTCATCGCCTGGATCAGATCGCGCTGGGCTATCTCGCGCTGTATTACGTCATCGCGGCCGTCGTCTTCCGGCTACGTTATCGCCGGGCTGAGTCCGGGCTGGAGCGTCAGCAGTTAAAGTGGCTCACCCGTGGAACCCTGCTTGCCGTAACACCGTTCACGGTGCTGAACGTAATTCCGTATCTCGCTGACTGGCCGGTTCCCACTCCGCTGACGAAGCTCGCAGGGCTCTCGCTGGTCATTCTTCCCCTGACGTTTAGCTGGGCGATCGTTCGCTACCGGCTGATGGACGTCGATCTCATCTTCAAGCGCGGCGTTACCTATACGCTTGCGACTGCCTCGCTTGTCGGCTTCTATTTCGGCATCATTGCCCTGATGGCGGAGCTGGTTCACACTCGGCTGCAGAGCCTCGGTGTCTGGGGATTGATGGCGGCCGTCATCGTTGCCGGCATCGTCTTCGAGCCGCTGAAGCGGGCGATTCAGGCGCGGGTCGATCGCGTCTTCGATCAGAAACGGTTTGACTATCGCGAGACGCTGGTTGAATTTGGCCGCGGCCTCAACTCGCAGACGGATCTGCGCGCGCTGCTCGACTCCATTGTGGAGGGGCTGCCTCAGACGCTGCTGGTGACGCGGGTCGCCGTCTTTCTTGCGTCGGAGAACGATGGAAGGCCCGCATCGCAACGCTTTGAACTGGCCGCTTCGCACGGGCTCACCAATCTGCATGCCACCGATCTTCGAGCGCTCGATGTCCGCTTCCTCGACTTCGACCGGCCCGGCGCAAACAATCACATCTTCCTCGAAAATCCGCAACAGGTGCTTCGTCTGCCGGAGGCGCAGCGCCACAGCGCCGGAAGGCTCGATCTGAACTACTATCTTCCCTGCCGCGTCGCCAATCGCGAGGGCGGGGGGACGCGCACCGTCGCTATCATTGGCCTGGGCCGCACCGACGTCGGCGACTTTCTCTCCAGCGAGGACATGGAGCTGCTGGAGTCGCTGGCTGGTTATATCGGCATTGCGATCCAGAATGCGCAGCTCTACCGGCGCCTCGAACAGAAGATTACGGAGTTCGAAAGCCTTAAGGAGTTTCACGAGAATATCGTTGAATCGATCAACATCGGGGTCTTCGCAGTCGATCTGGATGATCGCATCGAAAGCTGGAACACCCAGATGGAGAGCATGTACGAGAAGGGGCGAGGCGAGGTTCTGCATCAGCCTGTCTCCGCCGTGCTGCCGCCGGAGTTCGTCGCCCGGTTCAATAGCGTGCGCGACGAACATGGAACGCACACCCTCTATAAATTCAAACTCACGTTGCCCAATGGGACCGCGCGCATCGCCAATATCGCCATCGCTCCGCTGGTGACGCGCAACTTTGTCGCGGTGGGACGAATTATTCTCGTCGACGACATCACCGATCGCATACAACTGGAGGCGCAGCTTACGCAATCGGAGAAGCTCTCTTCGATCGGCCTGCTCGCCGCCGGTGTCGCCCACGAAGTCAATACGCCGCTGGCGGTTATCTCCAGCTACACGCAGATGCTGACCAAGCACATGCGCGGCGATGAACGGCTCGCTCCGGTGCTCGAAAAGATCACGCAGCAGACCTTCCGCGCGTCGGAGATAGTCAACGGCCTGCTCAACTTCTCCCGCACCAGCGGAACGGAATTTACCAGCGTGAATCTGAATGAGCTTCTCGGCGACACGGTTACGCTGCTGGAGCATCAGTTCAAGACGTCGCAGATTCGCGTCGAGACGAACTTCGATCCGCACCTTGCTCGCATCCACGGCAATCAGGGCAAGCTGCAACAGGTCATTCTGAACCTGATGTTGAATGCCAAGGATGCGATGTTCGGAACTCCGAACGCAACGCTGAAGGTTGCAACGTTCAACGGCCCCGGACGTGTGCTCGTGCGAATTCAGGACTCGGGAGCCGGGATCGAGAAAGAACATCTTCACCGCATCTACGATCCGTTCTTCACGACTAAAACCAAGCCTCAGGATGGGGCTCACAAAGGCACCGGGCTCGGACTCGCCGTAAGCTACGGAATCATGCAGGAACATGCCGGCAAGATTCACGTAGAGAGCGAGCTCGGCATCGGCACTGCTTTCCAGTTGGAGTTCCCGTCCTCCGGCGCTCGCCCTGCCATCGCTGCCGACCTGCCGAAGAGCAGCGTGCAGGATGTCGAGAGGAAGACAATCCATGCCTGAAACTACTGAACTCGTCTCCGAGACTCTGCCTGTGCAACGCGCGGCTCGCGTGGCGGGCGATCCCCGCATCCTCATCATCGATGACGAAGATGCGATCCGTGAATCGCTCGAAACCCTGTTGACGCTCGAGGGCTTCTCCATCGACACGGCAGTCGACGGCCCCTCCGGTATGGATCTGTTGTCGCGCAACGAATACGACCTGCTGCTGCTGGATCTCGCGCTGCCTGGCCAGAGCGGCATCGATCTGCTGCCGCGTATTGTTGAGATGCAGCCTCATCTTCCGGTCATCATGATTACGGCGTACGGAACCGTCGGCAACGTCGTCGACGCGATTCGTGCGGGCGCGGAGAACTTCGTCCAGAAGCCGTGGGACAACGAGAAGCTGCTCGCCGATATACGGGCCGCTGTTGCGCGGCATCGCGCCGAAGAAGAGGTCGTGCAGCTCAAGCGCACGCTGAAGCAGCGCTATAACTTTGAAAATATCGTTGGCAAAAGCGAGCCGATGTTGCGGCTCTTCGACCTGGTCGCGCAGATTGCGCCAAGCCGTTCCACGGTTCTGATTCAGGGCGAGAGCGGTACCGGCAAGGAGTTGATCGCGAAGGCGATTCATGCCAATTCGCAGCGGCGCGACCGGCCATTCGTTCCCGTCAACACCGGCGCTGTGCCGTCGGAGCTGTTGGAATCGACGCTCTTCGGCCACGTCAAAGGCGCGTTTACCTCGGCGGTCACGGCGAAGAAGGGCCTCTTCGAGGTCGCCAACGGGGGCACGCTCTTTCTCGACGAGATTGGCACGATGGGGATGGACATGCAGGCGAAGATTCTGCGAGTTCTGCAGGACCGGCGCTTCATGCATCTCGGTGGCGTGCAGGAGATCCAGGTCGACGTGCGCATCATCGCCGCAACCAACGTCAATCTTCAGGAGGCTGTGCGCGAAGGCAGGTTCCGCGAAGATCTCTTCTACCGCTTGAACGTTATCTGTCTTGAGCTGCCGCCGCTCCGCTCCCGGCGTGAGGACGTTCCGTTGCTTGCATCTCATTTTCTCAAGTTCTACGCGCAGGAGAACGACACGGAAGACCGTGCCCTTTCGCCCGAAGCGATGCGCATCATCATGGACTACGAGTGGCCGGGCAATGTCCGCGAGTTGGAGAACGCCATGGAGCGCGGTGTTGTGCTTTCGACTTCGCGCACCATCACTCCCGATCTGCTCCCTG
The DNA here is from genome assembly GCA_050012935.1 of Edaphobacter sp. GTDB lineage: Bacteria > Acidobacteriota > Terriglobia > Terriglobales > Acidobacteriaceae > Edaphobacter. The sequence continues at coordinate 24,038 of JBEKGF010000021.1, forward strand.
CCCAGTTGACCGGGGGCACTTATTCGGCGAGCCTGCTGGATCATCAGCCTAACGCTTCGCTCTTCGATCTGATGGAAGAGATCGAGCGGCGCATCATCTCCGACCGCCTGGAGCGCTGCCACTGGAACCAGACGGAGGCAGCGGAGTACTTCAAGATTCCGCTCTCGACGCTGAATCAGAAAATTAAACGGCTCAATATTGAGGTCAAGAAGCGCGCGCGGGATTAGCTGCTAGTGATAAGGAAACAGCTCTAGCTGCCGGGCTGAATGACGATCTTCATCGAGTCGGCCTGAGGGTGCGACGCCAGATCGATCGCCGCGACGGCGTCTTCCAGCGAAAAGCGGTGGGAGATTAATCCGGTAAGATCGAAGCCGTTGCGGTATCCCTCAAAGACCAGCCGATTGACGTCGTCGTTAATCGCGACCGACGAGCTGTAGGAACCCATCAGGGTCTTCTCATCCCTGCAGACGGCGGCTGGGTCGAACGGCGCTTCTCCGTGCTGCGTCTGGGCAAAGAGCACGGCACGGCCACCCGGCCTGATTGCGTCCATCGCAACTTTGATCAGCGCATTGCCGCCGACTGCGAGCAGAGCGACATCGGCGCCGCGGCCTTCTGTGGCGGCTTTCGTTGCGGCTACAACATCTCCTCGCGCGTCGAGAGGATGATCGAGACCGAACTTCGCCGCAATCGTGTGACGCTCGGAGTAGAGGTCGCTGGTCAAAACAGTTGCGCCAGTCTTGCAGGCAAGCGCGGCCAGCAGAATCCCAATCGGGCCCTGACCGATCACGAGCACCGTCTCATCGGCGCTCAGATTGAGAAGTTGAATCGCCTTGTAACACGTGTTGACGGGTTCAATGAATGCAGCCTGTTCAAAGGGAATACCATCCGGAATCTTCACCAGGCCGCGTTGCACGATCCAGTCCATCACGCGAATGTACTCCGCGAAGCCCCCGCCGGAGGGGGCAAAGCCTGCCGTGCATCCTACCTTCCTGTAGACCTCGCACTGCGCGAAGGTCTGCTTGCGGCAGTAGTAGCACTCACCGCACGGAATGTGGTGGTAGGCCATTACGCGGTCGCCAATTGCGAAGCCGCTGACGCCTTCTCCTACCCTGGCAATCGTTCCGGACATCTCATGTCCGAAGATGCGCGGCGCGGAGTGCGAGCCGGTCTGAATCTTCTTCAGATCAGTACCGCATATCCCACAGGTGTGAATCTTGACCAGCACCTCTCCTGGGCCAACCTCTGGCACCGGAACTGTTTCGACACGAACGTCGTTGACCCCGCGATACACGGCGGCCCGCATGGTTGTTCGAACTGCCGGGGCTGAGCTAAATACTTCCGGTGCGAATAAGCTTTTCGACATCTTTCTCTTTCATCAACTCCATGATTAAGTCTCGCATGGCCTCTGCAGCGCGTGCGCTATTTCTTCCAAGATGAATCAAAGACGGCCAATAACCCGGTCGCAGAGCGACGTGGAGCAGAAATGGCCCCATACGCAGGCACCCCATCCCGTCGATAAACGGATTCAGATCCGGCAGCTTGGCGACAACGGCATCGGACACTCCTTTGATACAGACGAAACGAATTCCAAGCATCTCGGCGATTCGCGCAACGGTGGCGGCTTCCATGTCTACCAGGACAGCCCCAGGGTATGTTGCAGCCAGGCGTGCCTTCTCGGGAGCGTCGGCAACTCGAGCGGTTGTGACAAGACGCCATTTTCTCTCTCCCTCAGTGAGCTGAAACTGTTCGCCCGTTTGCGAATCGATCACGCTCGTTGGAACCTGCACTGTTCCGGAGACGACCTCCGGATGGAGCGAGCCGGCCCAGCCGACGGAGAACAACATATCGAGCGGGCCATCCGAGGCTGCGGCAGTGTAGGCTCTTCGCACAGCATCTGCGCCCATCCCGGCGCAGACTGCAATCCATGTATCCTCGCCGCGAGGGGTCATCCACTTCTCTATTGTGCGCTCTTTCGTGCGGACTCGCTGCCAGTCTTTGACAAGAGGCCTCAGTTCGCCGGGAAGCGCGGCAATAATTGCAATTCTCATGGCGCTGGCGCGTATCCATGCGCGATAAACCAATCGATTGCCGCCCGTAGCGCGGGATAAACCGGCAACACCTGGTAGCCAAGGTCGCGTTCAGCCTTTGCGGATGAGGCGAACATCATCTTCTTCCCCATGCGCACGGCTTCGACTGTGGCTCGGGGTTCTTTGCGTCGTAGTTTCCCGGTGAAGTTTTCGTCGAAGAAGGCGAAGGCCATCGCAACGGCATGCGGCACTTTTCTTTTTGGGGAAGGGAGGCCGGTGATTGCGGACATGCGGTCGAGAATCTGTTTCAGGGTCAGGTTTTCTCCACCCAGGATGTACCGCTCGCCCGGCTTTCCATGGTCGAGCGCACCGACATGCATCCGCGCAACCTCAGAGACATCGACGAGGTTCAGTCCGGTGTCCACGTAGGCGGGGAACTTTTTGTTGAGGAAGTCGACGATGATTCTGCCGGTTGGTGTGGGCTTGGCGTCTCCAGGACCGATCGGCGTTGTAGGGTTGAGAATCATCACATGCTGGCCGGATTGCGCGGCTTTGATCGCTTCCTGTTCGCCGAGAAACTTCGATCGCTTGTAGTGACCGATCATATCTGCGAGCGAGACGGGAGTGCCTTCATCCACAATGGTTCCATCTGCTTTGAAGCCCATGGTCGCGACGCTCGACGTGTAGACGACCTTGGCCACACCTTCTTCGCGTGCGATGCGGAGCAGCTCGCGTGTGCCCTCGACATTAGCCGCGTACATCTCCTGCGGATCTCGAACCCACAGGCGATAGTCTGCCGCAACATGGACAAGTGCATCGCATCCGCGAATCGCAGAGCGCAGCGACTCAGGCTGGCGAAGATCGCCTGAGACAATCTCAGCGTACAGACCCTCGATTGCGGAGAGATTGCTTGTCTTGCGGGTGAGGAGTCGCAGCTCGGCATTCTGCAAAGCATAAGCGCGCGCCACGTGGCTGCCGACGAACCCTGTAGAACCTGTAAGGAAGACCTTCATCTGGAAGGAGGAAAGATAACGCAGTTCGCGATGCGGACCGAATGAGAGCACTCGTCTGCGGCTTGTATCTGAATGACGACGACCTGCTCCATGATGCCGATCCCGTCCTTAGTCGAGCTTCTCGGGTACGATCTGGATGTTTTTCTCACCCGCAGCCTTCTTCTCCCAGTACTTCTTTACCCAGGCCTCAAAGGTCTTGCCGGCAGCCGTGTCTCGCCCGGTGAAGGCCAGTGCCGCGATGTCGGAGTAGGCGACGTTCACCTTGGCCGGAGCGTTCGCCGGAATGATGCGGACGAAGGAGTCAGCGAGGGACGAGCCTGCACGACGGTCAAAGAGATAGCCCACAATCTGCGTGCCGTCTTTTTTGGTGATGGTGATATCGCCGCGATAGTCGAAGGCTTTCTCGAGCGCTTCACGAATCTCGGCGTCTGTTGCGAGCGCCGGAATCCAGCCTTCAAGATTCTCGCGCTCACGGCCTTCGATGTGCTCAAGCTCGTCGGCGTTCTGGCGCCGGAGCTGTTCAATCTTCAGGTGTTCCTGTTGCTCTGTCGCCATGATGCCTAATCTCCTGAGACCGACTGCAGTTCGCTGTTGACCGCGTTGGCCTGAATCTGGACGAGAGGGCCAGTGTGCTCCGGCCGCCACTCGTTCAGCAGCTTCTGCGCGCCTTCATCGGGATAGAGCGACGGGAACATGTATTTTTTGGCTGTTACCAGGAAGCCCTTCAGCGAAGAGAAGTTGTAATCGACGGCAGAGGCCTCGTGTCCGGAGTGCACCATGCAGTTCGCGCACTGCGGATTGCCACTCTTTGCGCCATAGTTCTCCCAGTTTGTCGTCTCCATCAGCTCCTTGAAGCTGTCGGCGTAGCCATCCTGCAGCAGATAGCACGGCTTCTGCCAGCCGAAGATGGAAAAGGTCGGCATGCCCCAGGGGGTACACTCGAAGTTCTGCTTGCCCATCAGAAACTCAGAGAAGAGGGGATGCGTGTTGAACTGCCACTCCTTCTTGCGGTTGGAGAGGATGGCGCGAAACATGCGGCGGGACTTCGCCTTGCCGAGAAAGTGGTTCTGGTCCGGGGCCTTGTCGTAGGTGTAGCCGGGCGAGACCATCATGCTCTCAACTCCTGCGGCCATCATGTCGTCAAAGTGGGCACGCACGGAGTTCGGGTCGGCGCCATCAAAGAGCGTTGTGTTGGTCGTGACGCGGAATCCAGCCGCAACTGCAGCGCGGACTCCTTCCATCGCGATATCGTAGCCGCCCTCGCGGCAGACGGAGAAGTCATGATGCTCGCGCTGGCCGTCGACGTGGACGGAGAACGAGAGGTACTTGCTCGGCTTGAAGAGGTGGAGCTTCTCTTTTAGCAGTAGGGCGTTGGTACACATGTAGACGTACTTCTTGCGCGCAACCAGGCCGGCGACGATCTCCGGCATCTGCGGATGAAGCAGCGGCTCTCCGCCGGGAATCGATACCATCGGCGTGCCACACTCTTCGACGGCGCGGAAGCATTCTTCGGGCGAGAGGTCGGTCTTGAGGATATGCGCGGGGTACTGGATCTTTCCGCAGCCGGCGCACGCCAGGTTACAGCGGAACAGCGGCTCCAGCATCAGCACGAGCGGATATCTCTTCCGGCCCATCAGCTTCTGCTTCAAAACATAAGTTGCAACCGTCCAGGCTTGCGAGACTGGGACTGCCATCCGGTGTCTCCTCCATCAAAAATTTACTGCTCCGGCTTACTCTGCCGGCCGGTTCATGGCTCGCTCGTAGGTCGTCAATGCGAGCAGCGGGAAATACTGCTTGTACAGGTGATATCCAAGATAAAAGACGCGCGGGAAGCCCGTTCCGGTGTAGTAGCTCTCGCCGTTGCGTCCGGGGACGAGTTCGTCCCAGCTTCCGTCGGCGTGCTGCCGTTCGATCAGCCAGCGGATGCCCTTAGCCACTGAGTCCGAGCGCGTGTCGCCGGCTGCGAGCAATCCAAGGACAGCCCAGGCCGTCTGCGAAGGTGTACTCGGCCCAATGCCGCGCTGGTTGGGATCGTCGTAGGTCCCGCAGGTTTCGCCCCAGCCGCCGTCAGCGTTCTGCACCATGCGAATCCACTCCGCTGCCTGCTGGATCGCGGGCTCGTGGTTCCAGACGCCCATGGCCTCGAGTCCTCGCAGGACAAGGAAAGTCCCGTACAGATAGTTGACGCCCCAGCGGCCGAACCAACTGCCGTCCGACTCCTGCCCCTTGAGGATGAACTGGATGGCCTTCTCGACGCGGGGGTCTTTGCGGGTGAACCCATACTGCGCGAGCATCTCGAGCATGCGGCCCGTGATGTCGACCGTCGGCGGGTCGAGCATCGCGTTGTGGTCGGCAAACGGGATGTACTGGAAGATCATCTTCGTGTTGTCTTTGTCGAAGCTGGCCCATCCGCCGTTTTTGCACTGCATGGCCCAGACCCAGTTGATCGCACGCTGACAGACTTCATGCTGGTAGCGCTCGCGTGGGTTATCGACACAGTTCAAGCCCATCAGAACCTGGCCTGTATCATCGACATCCGGGTAAAACTCATTGTTGAACTCGAAGTACCAGCCACCGGGCTCGACGTTTTTGACCTTCTCGGCCCAATCGCCCTTCTGGCGAACCTCTTTCGAGAGAATCCAGTCGGCGGCTCTGAGCATGCGCGGGTCGTCACGCCGGACCCCTGCCTCACCGAGCGCAAACATCGCTTGCGCGGTATCCCATACAGGCGGGAAACAAGGCTGCATACGGAAGGTCGGCACCGGATAGTCCCCGGTTCCCTCGGGACAGTCGATACCGAGCTTCTCAAACTCATCCATCGCCCGAATCAACTGCGGGTCATCGAGCGAATAATCCAGGCAGCGAAGCGCCACGATCGAGTTCAGCATGGCGGGATAGATTGCACCCAGGCCATCGGACTTTTCGAACCGCTCCAGCATCCATTCCTTCGCTCGTTTGATCGCGATCTTGCGGAGCGGGCGAATGTGCACACGCTCGAACCAGTGAACCATGCGGTCCGTAAACAGGAAGAAGTTGCGCCAGCTTATCGGGCGCTTCTTGTCCCAGCGGAGATGCAGGTTCGAGTTCTGGCGTCCGCCGACGAAGAGCTCTTCGATTCCCTGCTCCGGCGCAAGCTTCTTGAACGGCTTCTTCGCATAGATGATCGACAGCGGAACCAGAATGCCGCGCGACCACGAGGATATCTCGTAGAGGTTGAAGTAGAACCAGTTGGGAAAGAGAACGATCTCAGGCGGAATGGCCGGCACAGCGTCGTAGTCGTATTGACCGAGCGCGCAGAGATAGATCTTGGTAAAGGTGTTGCACTCCACCACGCCACCATTGGCCAGAACCCACTCGCGGGCCTTCACCATGACTGGATGGTCCTTCGCCCAGCCCATGATTTTGAGGGCGAGATAGGCTTTTACGCCATAACTGATATTCGAAGGGCCGCCAGGGTACAGACTCCATCCACCATCTTCGTTCTGATGGCGGAGAATCTCATTGATTGCACGCTCCATCTTGCCAGGATCACCTGTTCCCAGCAGCGTGTGCATGAAGATGTAGTCGGACTCAAGCATGCTGTCGGCTTCAAGCTCGCCGCACCAGTAGCCCTCTTGATGCTGCTGGCCGAGTAGCCAGTCGCGAGCGCGGCCAATACCATCAACAACGCGCTCCAGCCCGAGGTCAATCCGTCCAAAGCGCGGTTGCGCCGGGTGGCTGACAGCCTTCGGATTGCTTGAAAATGTTTCCATGAACAACAAACTTTCTATCTACGAAAACTCGTTACTGGACAGCGGGTGTAGTTGATGGAGCCGACGCAATGGCCTGGACGATCTCAGCAGGCAGGCCGAAACGTACATTCTCAGGCATCACTTCTACTTCTTCGACCGAACCGTAACCCATTGCCTGCAGGTATTCGACGACATCCTTCACCAGCACCTCAGGAGCGGACGCACCAGCTGTCACCGCAACCGTATCGACGCCTTCGAGCCAATCAGGCTTAATAGCGTCGGCGGTGTCGATCAGGTAGGAGTTGGTGTCGAGGTTCTTTGAGACCTCTACCAGGCGGTTCGAGTTCGAACTGTTTCGCGAGCCTACAACGAGCACCAAATCCGCGCCGTGCGCAACATTCTTCACTGCTGTCTGACGATTTTCCGTCGCATAGCAGATATCCTGCGCGTGCGGCCCGACGATGTTGGGAAACTTCTTTTTGAGCGCCTCGATCATGTACCGCGCTTCATCGAGCGACAAAGTCGTCTGAGTGAGATACGCAACCTTGTTCGGGTCGGGAACGACGAGCGCCTCAACCTCCTCAACGGTCGAGACCACCTGGGTTACGTCTGGCGCCTCGCCCTGGGTTCCTTCAACTTCTTCGTGATCGCGATGTCCCACGAGCACGAGGGAGTAACCCTGCTTGGCAAATTTAATCGCCTCGACATGAACCTTGGTTACCAGCGGACAGGTTGCGTCGATTACCTTCAACCCACGCTCCTTCGCTCGCTGCCGCACCGCCGGCGAGACCCCATGAGCGGAGTAGATAACCCGCGCGCCCTCGGGAACCTCGTCCAATTCGTTGACGAAGATCGCGCCTTTCTTCGCCAGATCGGTCACAACATAGCTGTTATGAACGATTTCCTTGCGAACATAGATCGGCGCGCCGAAGGTGTCGAGCGCAATCTGCACGATATCGATCGCACGAACGACGCCGGCACAGAAGCCGCGAGGCTTGAGAAGAAGGACCCGCTTGGTTTTCGTCTTGTCGTCGCTCTGGGCCACAGAGATATGGTCGAGGGTCGTTGTAGTCACGCCTACCAGTATACCGCGTCCGGTGCGCGATCATGACCTGTTTGAACCAATTTTGGTGCACCTGCAACGGGCGGAAAAATAGCTTCTAAACCAGAAGATCGATGGACCTTTTTCGGTTTTCGTGCATCGTGGATTCTGGTTGGAAGTCTGCGCGAAACCGCTACAGCTTCTGGCTCTCGCAGGCAGGATGTCCGCAATCGCACTCCAGCACGGTTTCACTCTTTGCCGCCTCACAATAGGCCGAGCAATACTTCTGGCCCGCGGGTACAGTACACAGGCAACCGTCCATCGCGCACTTCTTCGCATCTGCCGCCATGCTTCGCCTCCTCGGTGTGTCTTCTCGTCGGATGCGAGCGCAGTGCGCCGGGATGCCGGAGCGGACAGCCTATCTGCTGCTTTCTAACAAGTGCGCGGCATGTTTCAGGCTTGTCTCGGTGAGCTTGGCGCCGCTCAGCATACGGGCAATCTCCTGGGTCCGCTCGGAGTCCTCCATGCGGCGAACCTCCGTTTGGGTGCGCCCGCGCTTCTCTGTCTTTTCGATCAGAAAATGCTGGTCGCCGAACGCGGCAATCTGCGGCAAGTGAGTGATGCACAACACCTGCTGTCCCTTCGAGAGCGTCTTCAGCTTGCGCCCCACCGCCTCCGCTGCCCTGCCGCCGATGCCGATGTCGATCTCGTCGAAGACCAGCGTGCGCGGCAGCACGGTCTTCTTCTTCCGCCCCGAAGGTCCCGACGCAGCCTCTTCAACCGTCACCTTCAGCGCCAGCATCACCCGCGACATCTCACCGCCGGACGCAATCTCGTCGAGCGGCTTCATGGGCTGCCCAGCGTTCGTCGCGATCAGGCAGTCCACCTGGTCCCAGCCATGCGCCGACCAGCTCTCAGGAGACTTGTCCGCGGTCACCTGAACGTGAAATTTGGTGCTCATCGCAAGATCGTTGATCTGCGCTTCGGCCAACTTCTCCAGACGCTTCGCCGCGTCGGTTCGGCTCGTCGTAAGTTGCGACGCGGCCATGCGATACGCTGCGGCATCCTTCTCTTCTTTGGCCTTCAGCTCCACCAGAAGCGCATCGCGATTTTCCACCTCGGCCAACTTCCGCGCAGCCTCCGCGCCAAAAGCAATCACCTCTTTCAGCGCCTGCCCATATTTCCGTTTCAGCCGGTCAAGCGCTGCCAACCGGTCTTCAATCTCTTCCAGGCGACCCGGAGCCGCATTAATATTGTCGGCAAAGTCGCGCACCTCAGCATCGACGTCTTCGACGATCGCCTTCGCCGCAGCCAATTGCTGCGCAGGCTCCTGAAACCGGGCATCGTATCGCGCCAGCTCTTCGACATGCTTGAGCGCCGCGCCCAAAGCTCCCTCGGCCGAACCCTCCGACTCATAGAGCAGTTCATGCGCGCTCATCGCCGCGGTGTAGAGCTTCTCCGAGTTGGCCAGCACGCGCTTCTCCGCCTCAAGCTGAACGTCCTCGTCCTCTGCCGAAAGCGCAGCCTCATCGATCTCCTTACTCTGAAACCGCCAGAGGTCGGCCATTCGCAGACGATCCTGTTCGGCGGACTGCAGCTCATCGAGCTTATGGGTCGTGGTTCTCCATACCGCAAACGCCTCGGCGACGGCATCTGTATTCAGCGCGCCAAAACGGTCAAGCAGGCTCCGTTGTTGTGCTTGATCGAACGAGCCCAGCGTCTCTCCTTGCGAGTGCACCAGAGCGAGTTCAGGCGCAAGCTGCCGCAGAACCCCTACCGTAGCAGGCTGATTGTTCACAAACACTCGTCCCTTGCCGTTCGCCAGAATCTCGCGCCGCAGCAGAATATGGTCGGACTCCGCATCGACTCCGTTCGCTTCGAGGATTGCAGCCGCTCCCGGCGTCAGCTCGAAGACGCAACTGACCACGGCCTTCTCTTCCCCATGACGGACCACGTCCGCCGAGGCCTTGCCGCCCAGCAGCAATGCAAGCGCATCGATCAAAATGGACTTACCCGCACCCGTCTCTCCGGTCAACAGGTTGAGACCGGGCCCAAACGTAGCGACCGCACGGTCGATCACAGCATAGTTTTCCGCGCGCAACTCCAGCAGCATAAGTTCCTCAGGCAACGTCGTATCGCGAGAATAGCAAACCTCGCGATGTCTCGCCGCGAACCATCGCGTATACCCAAGGCCGGCATCACATCGGAGGATGCGGGTAAATTTCGCCCAATCGCGATTTACACTAAAGGCTGGTGGATAACAACTATGATTTGGCTCCTCGCTCTATACCTCTTTCAGGATGACGCCACCCCGCCGGCTCCAGCAGCAGCCGGCGGCAGCGCCTTGCTGGAGATGATTCACAACAGCGGCCCAGTCGCCTTCGCGGTCCTCGTCACCCTTCTTCTAGCGAGTATTTTTTCGTGGACCATCATGATCTCCAAGTGGTCCCGCTTCGGCAGGGCTCAGACACAGAGCGCGCGATTCATCCGCGCCTTCCGCAAGTCATCGAGGCTCAGCGAGATTGCGACCGTCGCCGATCAGTTCAAGCCCAGTCCGCTGGTCGCCGTCTTCAGCGAGATCCATGACGAATACCAGCGGCAGAATGGTGGACGCGGCCTGCCACGCAATCCTGTAGCGCTCGAACGCGCAGCCCTGACAGCGGCGAGCGAGGCCCTGACTGCAATGGAGAGCCGCATGACGTGGCTCGCGACCATTGCCGCCATCGCTCCATTCATCGGCCTCTTCGGCACCGTCTGGGGCATCATCGACGCCTTCCACGGCCTCGGCACCGAAGGCGCGGCGACACTCCGCGCGGTCGCGCCTGGCATCTCGGAGGCCCTCATCACCACGGCGGCCGGCCTCGTCGTCGCCATTCCTGCCGTCGTCGGCTACAACCAGCTCACCGCCCGGCTGCGCGAGTTCGCCGCCCGAATGGACGACTTCGGCCGCGAACTGCTCAACGCCATCGAAAACGCTGCCATGGTAACGCCACCCACGCCGCAGCAGCCGGAAGAAGCGAGACGGAGGACCTTCTAAGCCATGGCCTTCTCCTCAAAAGGACACACTCAGACCGCGCTTGCCGAGATCAACATCACGCCGCTGGTCGACGTCGTCCTTGTGCTTCTGCTCATCTTCATGCTCACCGCGCCTGTGCTCCAGTCCGGCGTGGATGTTGCGATTCCGAAGACGCGTTCGGTCAACCAGCTCACCGAAGAGCGCATGGTCGTCACCATCGACCGCGAGCAGAACGTCTTTTTGCAGGACAAGCCGGTCAACGTCAACCAGCTTCCCGCGCTGCTGAAGGTTCCGCGCGGAGCACCCGCCTCGAAACGCATCATCTACCTGCGAGCCGACGAGCGTGTGCCGTTCGGCGCTTTCGCCTCGGTCATGGATGCGGTCAAACAGGCTGGCATCACCAACATCAGCATCGTCACCCAGCCGCTGAAGCCGTAAGGAGGGTGCCATCGCCGAACATCTCCAACTAAGCCCCTACGAGTACCGCGACAGCGACCGGCTCGGCGCAAACTTCGCCGGCTCGCTCGTGCTGCACGGTCTGGTCGCGGCCGCCCTCGTTGGATCGGCATTCCTCCTTCACCACCGTCGCAGCAACTGGGGCGAAAGCGCCTCCAACGCCGGAGCGATTCAGGCCACCATGGTCTCGTCGATTCCTCTTCCCCCGACGCAGCGCACTCTGGATACCGGCGTTCTGACCTCCGAAGCTCCAAGCCCTGCGCCCGTCACCGCAAAGGAAAAGACAGAAGCCGCGCCTACCCCCGACTCAATCGCCATCCCCGAGAAGGCCAAGCCTCCCAAAGTTGCCGATAAGCCCACACCCGCTCCGCCGAAACACGTTCAACCGATTACGCCCCCGCCGACCAAGGCCGTTACCGGCGAAACAGCGGGCATTCGCATCGCCCAGTCCACCATGGAGTCGAAAAACGGAACCTCCAGCGTCTCGATTCAGGACCGCAGCTTCGGCGAGCGCTACGCCTACTACGTCAACATCGTCAACTCCAAGGTCTCGCAGAACTGGTACAAATCCGAGGCCGATCCTCTCGCCTCAATGGACAAGAGCACAACGATCGTCTTCGATATAGACCACGACGGCGTACCCTCCAACGCCCAAGTCGAGACGCGCAGCGGCTCTCCGTCGCTCGACCTCTCGGCCCTGCGTGCGGTGCAGCGAGTCGACGGCTTTGGGCCCCTGCCCGCGGGTAACCGCATCACGGTCGAGTTCACTTTTCACTTTCGTCCGCAGTAACTTGCGCACAAGCGGTATTCGTTTGATTACCTTACCGTGAGGATCGGGTATCCCGGCATGGCTTTTTTGCGTCTAACATTGGATAAAATGCACAGTCCGCTACGAACTCTATCTCTACGAAGCGCCCATCGATCCCGTTTCGCAGTCCTGCTGATTTTGCTCGTCTGCACCTTTGCTCTTCGTGCGCAGGAAGGCTTCCACACCGAAACCTCCACTGGCGTCACGAACATTCGCATCGCGGTAGCCGACTTCAAACCCGGCTCTGCCGACCCGCAAACCACGGCCTTCAAGGGCGTCTTCGACACCACGCTCTACGCCGATCTCGCCAGCGCAGGCATCTTCGACATCGTCTCCAAGAGCCTCCTGCCGCAGTCAACTCCCGGAGCGCCGGCTGAGATCGCAATTCAGCAGTGGGCCGATGCTCCAACCTCTGCCGCCATGGTGACCTTCGGCAGCTTCGGTGTTCAGGGCGGCAAGATCGTCTGCAATGGTTTTCTCTTCGATGCCAAGAACCAGCAGAATCCTCAAATCCTGGCCAAACAGTACAACGAAGACGCGAGCGAAGACTCCGCGCGCCAGATCGCCCATCGCTTCGCCGACGAGATTATCTTCCGGCTCAGCGGCGGCAGCCAGGGCATCGCCGAATCCAAGATCTTCTACGTAAAAATTGACGGTGGCAATAAAGAGATATGGGAGATGGATTACGACGGCGCCAACCAACACCCGATTACGCACCTCGGCACCATCTCGCTTTCGCCACGCATCGCGCCTGACGGCAGCCGTCTCGCCTTCTCCTCGCTTGGCAGAGACGGATTCCAGATCCGCATGTTCTCCCTCATCCTTGGCCGCATGGTCAACTTTCAGGGCGTAGGCGGGACCAACCTCTCTCCGGCCTGGGCTCCGAATGGCAAAGACATCGCCTACTCCTCCTCGCGCTCCGGCGACCCTGAGATATGGATCTCGGACGCCAACGGCGCTCTCGCCCGCCGCATCACCAGCTTTCGCGGTCCCGATGTCTCTCCCGTCTTCAACCCGCGTACCGGATCGCAGATCGCCTGGATCAGCGGACGCACGGGCCTCCCGCAGCTCTACATCATGGAAGCCGATGGCTCCGCCGTGCAGCGCATGACCGATGGCGGCTATGCAACCTCGGTTTCGTGGTCGCCGAACGGCCAGTTCCTCGCCTTTGCCTGGGACCGCAAATACGGCCCCGGCGCACCCGGCGGCCAGGACATCTACGTCATGGAGATCGCTACCAAGCGCTGGATTCAGCTCACCCATGACGGCGGCCGCTGCGACTTTCCCTCCTGGTCCCCGGATGGCCGGCACATCGTCTACGCCAACACCGCCGACGGCAAGGCCGGCCACATGAAGATCATGACCATGCTTGCGGACGGAACACAGAAGAGAGCCTTGACCGGGCCTGGCACTGACATGCCGAACTGGAGCTGGAAGTAGTTTGCTTTTCCTCCAAGATTGCTTCCCAGACGACCTTGGTTTTTTGAAATACTAACGACGGGCAGGAGATTATTCGATGAGCGTAATGCAAGTGAAACTTCCTAAATCCTTGGTTCTGGTTGCAACCTTCGCCGCACTGGCCGCAGTCACGGGCTGCCACAAGAAGGCAAGCGGCGTGAATCCCACCTCTCTCGGCCCTGCGCCCGCCGCGCCGGCTGCTCCTCCTACCGCCACCATTACCGCCGATCCGCTCGCGATCGATCAGGGCCAATCCGTCGTCCTCAACTGGCGCAGCCAGAATGCCACATCGGTCACGATCGATGGCATCGGCGATGTTAATGTCAACGGAACCCAGACCGTATCGCCTTCCAGCTCCACCAATTTCCACCTCACAGCGAAGGGAGACGGCGGTTCCACTGAGGCCAATGTCCGCGTCACCGTTCGCGTTCCCGTTGCTCCTGAGGCGCCTGCCGCGGTCGCTGATATGGGCAGCGACGCCGCCTTCCACCAGAACGTGAAGGATATCTTCTTCGACTACGATAGCTACGATCTGCGTCCCGATGCCACCACCTCCGTTACGCAGGCTGCCAGCTACCTCAACGCGCATCCGTCCATCAAGGTCGTCATCGGCGGCTACTGCGACGACCGCGGATCGGCCGAGTACAACCTGGCACTCGGAGAAAACCGCGCCAACGCAGCCCGTACCGCGCTAGTCTCGGCGGGTGTCTCTGCCAGCCGGCTGCGCGTCATCAGCTACGGTAAAGAGAAGCAGTTCTGCACCGAAGAAGACGAGAGCTGCTGGCAGCAGAACCGACGGGCCCAATTCTCACTCGACCGCTAACTCTCACGGTCCCACTTCAGCTCAGCCCTCACGCAGTCATCGCGCGAGGGCTGACAGGAAGACAGAAAGACGAGCGTGCCACGCCCATGACTCACCAACCTGATCAATTTAATCCCCCGGTCGACTCCCGCCGAATCTTCATGCCCCTTCGCCGCGCCTCCGCACTTCTGCTTGCCGCCATCGTCCTCAGCGGCTCGCCTGCGTTCGCCGTCAACAAGGACATGGTGCAACTACAGACTCAGATTCAGCAATTACAGGACGCCGTGGCTCGCCTGCAACAGTCCAACGACGAGCGCATGGGCGTTATGAAGGACCTCATCCAGCAGAGCGCCGACTCTGTCAACAAGATGGCAGGTGTCCTCGACGGCATCCAGAAGCAGATGCAGGCGCAACAGGAGGCCCAGGGCGGAAAGATCGACCAGGTCTCCGGCCAAATCCAGTCTCTCAACGACTCGGTCGACGAGATCAAGGCGCGCCTCGGATCGCTCCAGAAGCTGGTGCAGGACGTCCAGAGCCAGCAGCAATCGATGAACGCCAATATGCCGAGTTCCCCACAAGCGAGCGCGCCGGGCGGGGTTATCTCACCCGTTCCGGTGAACCCTGTTCCCGATACACCTCCTGCCACACCGGCTCCCATCGTAAAAAGGGGCAAACCCTCGGCTGATGTTGCCCAGGTGTCGGCGCCCGCTCCCGCTCCCGCCTCTCATTCGGACGCTCCCCCCGCCGACGAACTCTACAAGACTGCCCTCGGCGACTACATGGCTGCCAAATACGCGCTCGCCGCCTCCGAGTTCGGCGATGTCGTCAAGAACTACCCCGACAATCCGCTCTCAGGAAACTCTTATTACTATCAGGCCGAGATCGACTACCGTGGAGGCCGCTACGCCTCCTCCATCAAGGCCTACGACAGCGTCATCCAGCAGTATCCCGACAGCAACAAGGTCCCCGTATCGCACCTTCACAAGGGAATGGCTCTGGTGGCGCTCAATCAGAAAGACGCTGGCGTGCGCGAGTTCCGCACTCTCATCCAGCGCTTCCCAAACTCGCCCGAGGCCATGCAGGCACGCAGCAAGCTTAGCGGCATGGGCGTGACCGTGACTCCCAAATAATTTTTCCGGGCCGCAAAGTTTCAGTGGCGCAATCCCTGCAACAACGTCTCCACCGCTGTCCGCTGCTCACCCGTCAACGGCAACAGCGGCAAGCGGCAGCTTCCGCCGAAGTATCCATTCAGGTCGCTCCCAAACTTGATTCCAGCGACACCTAACCCTTCCATCAACTCAGCAACCAGTCGCAGACGGGCCTGTTTCTCCTGCGCCAGTCTCTCGTCTCCATCCTTCCACGCTGCCAGCACCTCGTAACACGCCTGCGGAGCGGCACCCGCAAACGCCGGCATCGCCCCAATCGCACCTGTTCGCAGCGCTTCCAGCATCTCGGCGGCGCTACCTGCCAGTATCTGAAACCCCAGTGTCTTCGTTCGTGTCTTCGCACCTGTTGTTGGCGCAACCGTCAAAGCAGCGCCTCCAGCGGTCAGAGACTGCGCCGCAATCAACTCACCGGCTGCGGCTATCTTCTTTGCCTGCATCCTCCGGGTCACCGCCGCGAAGACCGCCGTCACAGTCACATCATGCTTCACGGAGTGGGTGCCTTCGGTTATCGCCTCTACTCGTTCACGGGTGGTTGCGCCATCAACCAATCCGATGATCTGCGAATGCCCGGAAAGCTCGATGACCATCTCCGTCGGTAACCAGTCCCCTCGCCTCTGAGCACCGCTGCAGAGCACTACTGGCAACGGTGAATGATCGGCAACCGCTCGAAAGTAAGTCAGCAACTCCTTCGTTCTTCCGTCTTGGGCGCCATCACGAAACACAGAAGGCGTCTTTACGAGCACAGCATCATAGCCAGACGTCGTCGCGTACTCTGCAAGTTCCAGTGTTCCCGACACACTATCGCGCGAAACCGCAGCTATCAGTACCTTTCCAGCCGCAGCCGAATCGGCAACACTGCGCAGCACCTGGCGCGTTTCGTCATCGGAGAGCATCGTCGGCTCGCCGCAATCGCTCAGCACAGCTAGTCCAGCAACTGGCGTCTTCGAGTAGCGTGCAACGTTGTGCTCCAGCTTAACTAGATTCAGGCGTCCGTCCGGATAGAACGGAGTGGTCAGAGGCAGTTGAAGTCCTTCCAGCAGCATCTTTCCATTCTAAAAGCCAAAGCTTGCAACCGGACCGTCTGCTGCTGTTAATCAAAGCGCACATGGCACGAAAGGCGTAAGAGAAAACAGTCGCACCCGCAACAGTCTGAAGTAACCTTTGCTTGAGCATCATGGTGAACCGCGAAGACATCTCGCACGACAAATCAATGGGCGACCTCGCGCGCGAGGCAGCCTGGTTTTTCGCCCATAGCCTCATCGCTGCGATTCTTCTCGCACTCGCCATCGGCGTCATTTCGCTGAACGATCCCGATCCCGATTCCTCAACTCCAAAGCTGCTGGGAACCGTTCTCGCCGTTCTATTTCCGATGATTGGCGGATTTTTTCTCGCTCGTGTCCATCACAACAACGTTGCTGGGCATGTCTGGATATCAGGCCTGGCCCTCTTCTCGATTGTGTGTGTCTGGGTAATCGGCCTGCCGAACGGCAGAGGCCTCTGCGAGACCTGCGGGCTAAGCGAAAAAATCTGGCGCACCTTCTTCACCTTCAACCGGGGCAGCGGGCTCATGGGCGGAGATGGCTTGCTGGTCGGCACCTGGACTCCGCTCTCCATGATTGGTTATGCCATCGGCGCAAAACTCGCCCTCTAGCCGGAAAGAAAACTCATCGCTGCGCCTTACTTCACGCCGACTGCAGTCTTCGCCTCTCCTGCAACGCGGTCCGAGTGCAGTGTCTGCAAGGCAAAGACACTCAACGTGCCTCGCTGCAGCGCGGAGATACCCTCCGCCGCCGCCTGTGCCGCAGCCAGCGTTGTGATTGTCGGAATCCTCCCCAGCACGGCTGCCCGCCGGATCGCCTTCTCATCGAAGAACGTATCCTGCCCTCGCGGCGTGTTGACGATCAGTTGAATTCGATCGCCCTTGATCAGATCCACAACGTTCGGGCGGCCCTCCTTCACCTTATGCACACGCTCCGGCTGCAACCCGCCGCCCTCAAGCACCTTCGCTGTGCCGTGCGTCGCCACCAGATGAAATCCCATCTCCACAAACTGCCGCGCCAGCGCAACGGCCCGCTCCTTGTCATGATCGTTCACGCTCAGAAAGACTGTTCCCTGCAGCGGAAGCACCTGTCCGGCAGCGAGCTGCGCCTTGGCAAACGCCTCGCCGAAGTTGTCTGCAACTCCCATCACCTCGCCGGTCGATTTCATCTCCGGCCCAAGCACGGTATCGACTCCGGGAAACTTACCCCACGGAAACACAGGCGATTTCACATAATAGTGCGAGCCCGTCTCCAGGTCTTTGCCGCTCGCAACCTGCTTCGACAACAACTCCTTCAGCTTTCCGCCCACCATGATGCGCGAAGCAACCTTAGCCAACGGTATCCCCGTCGCCTTCGAGACATAAGGCACCGTCCGCGAAGCGCGAGGGTTCACCTCGATCACAAACACAATTCCACGCTGAATCGCGAACTGAATATTCACCAGGCCGCGAACGCTCAATGCCAGCGCCAGCTTCCGCGTGTACTCGCGAATCGTTCGCAGCACATCCTCGCTCAGATCGACCGATGGCAGAACACACGACGAATCTCCCGAGTGAATCCCGGCCTCTTCGATATGCTGCATGATTCCAGCGATCACGACATCATCGCCATCACACAGCGCATCCACATCGCACTCAATTGCGTCCTCAAGGAAGTGGTCGATCAAGACCGGCCGCTCCTGCGAATACTCGATCGCCGTCGTCATATACTGAACAACTGCCGCATCATCATACGCAATCACCATAGCGCGGCCGCCCAGCACATACGAAGGCCGCACCAGCACCGGATACCCAACACGATTCGCCCCGGCCACAGCCTCTTCCACGCTGGTCGCCATTGCGCCCTCGGGCTGCGGAATCTTCAACTCTTCAATCAGTTTGCCGAAACGTTTGCGGTCCTCGGCAAGATCAATCGACTCCGGCGAAGTCCCGATGATCGGAACTCCGGCCTTCTTCAGCGGCAGCGAAAGATTCAGCGGTGTCTGTCCGCCAAACTGCACGATCATGCCAATCTCCGCACCCGACGAGGCCTCGTGCTCATACACTCCGAGCACATCCTCGAGCGTCAACGGCTCGAAGTACAACCGGTCGCTCGTGTCGTAGTCGGTCGAAACTGTCTCCGGATTGCAGTTCACCATGATCGTCTCGTAGCCATCTTCGCGCAACGCGAACGCAGCATGACAGCAGCAGTAGTCGAACTCAATTCCCTGCCCGATCCGGTTCGGCCCGCTGCCCAGAATCAAAATCTTCTTCTTCGTAGTCGGCGCAGCTTCATCTTCTTCGTCGTAGCAGCTATAGAGGTACGGCGTATAACTCTCGAACTCCCCCGCGCAGGTGTCCACCATCTTGTAAACCGGCATTACATTCAGCTTCTTGCGCAGCGCACGCACAGCCGCCGTACCCTCTGCTCCGGTCAACCCCCACGCCGCAGCGAGCCGCTCATCGGAGATTCCCATCCGCTTCGCCGTGCGCAGTTGGTCCGACGTCACCTCCGTCATCGCCACGCCGCCAACGGCCTTGATCTCATCGGTGATCTGCTTGACCTGATGCAAAAACCAAGGATCCATCGAAGTCATGCGCGCGACCTCACGCACGGTCATTCCGCGCTCAAACGCATAGCGAATGTAAGAGAGTCGGTCAGGATGCGGCGTCACCAGCCGCTGCGTCAGACGTCGCGGCTCAATGTCGTCTGCCGTTGCTTTCTTGCCGGTTTCGAGCGACCGCACCGCCTTCATCATCGCTTCCTTGAAGGTGCGTCCAATCGCCATCACCTCGCCAACCGACTTCATCTGCGGTCCCAGCACATCGTCCGCGTTGGGAAACTTCTCAAACTGCCACTTCGGAATCTTCACCACGACGTAATCAATCGTCGGTTCGAAGCACGCAGGCGTGGCCTTCGTAATATCGTTCTGAATCTCGTCGAGCGTGTATCCAACGGCAAGCCGCGCCGCAATCTTCGCAATCGGAAACCCCGTCGCCTTCGAAGCCAGCGCTGACGACCGCGAGACACGCGGATTCATCTCGATCACCGTCATGCGTCCGTTCACCGGATTCACCGCAAACTGCACATTGCTCCCGCCAGTCTCGACGCCGATTTCGCGAATCACCGCAATCGCAGCATCGCGCATCGCCTGGTACTCACGATCGGTCAGCGTCTGTGCCGGGGCCACCGTGATCGAATCACCCGTATGAACGCCCATCGGATCAAAATTCTCAATCGAGCAGATGATGATGACGTTGTCCTTCAGGTCGCGCACCACCTCAAGCTCATACTCCTTCCAGCCGAGCACGCTCTCTTCCAACAAACATTCATGCACAGGCGAGAGATCCAACCCGCGCGACAGAATCTCCATCAGCTCTTCGCGGTTGTAAGCAATTCCACCACCCGAACCGCCAAGCGTAAACGAAGGCCGCACAACCACAGGGAATCCGATCTTCCCCGCAAACTCCAGCCCATCGCGCAGGTTGTTGATCAGCGCCGACCGCGGCATATCGAGCCCGATCTTCGTCATCGCGTCCTTGAACAGCAGCCGATCCTCGGCCTTCTTGATCGCCTCCAGCTTCGCGCCGATCAACTCGATCCCCAGCTTATCCAGCACGCCCGAATCCGCAAGATCCACCGCCAGATTCAACGCCGTCTGTCCACCAACGGTAGGCAGCAGCGCAAACCTTCCCTGACCGCCGAGTCGATTTGAGTCGATCATCTCCGCTTCGATGCGAAGAATCTCCTCCAAATACGCAGCATTCAACGGTTCAATGTAAGTGCGATCCGCAACCTCAGGATCAGTCATGATCGACGCCGGGTTCGAGTTCACCAGCACCACCTCATACCCCTCGGCCTTCAGCGCCTTGCACGCCTGCGTGCCGGAGTAATCAAACTCCGCCGACTGCCCAATCACAATCGGCCCCGAGCCGATCACCAGAATCTTTGCAATGTCATTCCTGCGTGGCATATCTCTTCTTCTTCCCTGTCCAAACTTTTGGCGCCGAAAAAATGCGCGACCAAAGCCGCGCTTTTTGATTTATTTTTTGAACTCTTCCATCATCTTCCGAAAATTCTTGAAGAGATAATGCGAGTCATGCGGCCCCGGACTAGCCTCCGGGTGGTACTGCACGCTGAACATCGGGTCGGTCTTATGCCGCAGCCCAGCCAACGTCTGGTCGTTCAAGTTTGTGTGGGTCTTCTCCACATCATCCGGCAGCGAATCCGGATCGACATTGAAGTTATGATTCTGCGCCGTGATCTCCACCTTGCCCGTCTGGTGATTCATGATCGGATGATTCCCGCCGTGATGCCCGAACTTCAGCTTGTACGTCTTCCCGCCCAGCGCAATCCCGAAGATCTGATGCCCCAGGCAGATTCCAAAGATCGGCTTCTTGCCCTGCAACTGCTTCACATTTTCGACGGCATACTCAAGCGGCTCCGGATCACCAGGCCCATTCGAGAAGAACACGCCATCGGGATTCATCTCCAGCACATCCTTTGCCGGAGTCGTCGCCGGAACTACCGTCACGCGGCAGTTCTCGCGTGTCAGCATCCGCAGAATGTTCTCTTTGATCCCGAAGTCATACGCGACAACATGCATCTGCTCGTTGCCGCCCTCAGCCTTGGTCAGCAGAGCATCGCCCGTCTGATTCTTCGGCTCATTCGCATCCCACTCGTAAGCAACCTTGGTCGTCACGACGCTGGCAAGATCGGTGCCATCCATCTTTTTGATCGAACGCGCCTTTGCCACCAGCGCCTCAGCATCGAGATTTTCACCCGAAGCCATCACGCCGCGCATCACACCATTGGCCCGCAGATGCCGCACTACCGCACGCGTATCGACGTCGGCGATCACCGGCACGCCATAGCGCTCCAGATACTCATCCGCAACCTGTGTCGATCGCCAGTTCGAGCTCAGCGGCGAAAACTCTCGCGTCACTAGTCCTTCGATGTAGGGCTTCTTCGACTCCGCATCGTTCGGTGTCGTTCCGTAATTTCCGATGTGAGGGTTCGTCAGAACCACAATCTGGCCCGCATAGGAAGGATCGGTGAAGATCTCCTGATAGCCGGTTAGTGATGTATTGAAGACCACCTCGCCGGACCGTTCCGTCCGTGCGCCAAATGCCTTGCCGCGAAAAATGCGCCCGTCTTCCAGCGCCAGAATTGCCTGCATTGCCTCTCCCAACTGGAGTGGATTTAATAGATTCTATCAGCATTTGCGCTTCGATATGCTGACCGCAGGTAAAACCTTTCGCACATGGCAAAAGACCCGGCGCAGTTGCCGGGCCTTCTCGCTAATTATCAAAACTTAGCTATGGTGATGATGACGATGGTGGCGGTGATGATGGGACGCAGCACTCGCAGGAATAACCGCGACAGCCAAGACCACGAAGGCAACAGCAGCAAGAAACAACGCGCGCAACTTCATAAATCACTCTCCGGCAGCCACTCGTTTCGAGTGACTTTAAGTTAGACGAAGATTACCGCGATCATCTGAATTTCGCACTACATATTTTCGGTCACCCTGTTCCAAGCTTGGTTACTCGCCTCCGCCTCCCCTTACTCCGATATCCACCAGAACATCTTCCCCCTCCACGCGAAGCGGAAACACATCCACCCGCTCATGCACCGGGTACTCCGCCAGCCCGGTCTTCACATCGAACGCCCACGAGTGCCACGGACAGATGACCGACGTCCCCTCCAGCCATCCCTGCCCAAGCGGCCCCTGCCGGTGTGGGCATACATTATCCAGCGCGGAAAACTCGCCATTCACATTCGCCAGGCACACGCCAACGCCCTCAACCTCGGCCTCCGCTACCTGCCCCACAGCAGGAGCCTCCGCCAACCCGCACAACCTCACCCACTTCGCCAATCGCAATCCTCCGTTAGCTTAATGTTAGAGCCTCTTCCAACCTCCACGACTCACCGCGCCCCAAAGTGCTAAAGTCGACAAAGAAACTCTCCATGCCCCGCCCCGCACCCAAGCCAAGCCAGCGAGCCAAGCAACCGTCTGTTCAAGAAGAGGTCGTCAGCCCCATCTGGCTGATCAAAGCCGTCGCCCTCACTGCCCTGGCCGCGCTTTTTTGCGCTTACCTCACCTTTTGCCTGCTCTTTTACCAGGGCCAGTGGCAGCTAGTCCTGCACCCCACCCGCACTGCAGCCAGCCCCGCATCGATCGCAGGCGTTCCTTACGAACTCATCCGCTTCGGCCCCGACGAATCCGCCACCCCACAGCTCACCGGCTGGTGGATTCCCTCCGACCCCGGCGGCCGCTACGCGCACCTCACCATCCTCTTCCTCCCGGACGGCAACGGCTCTCTCGCCGGCTCTATCCCTACCCTGGCGAGCCTCCACAACCTCGGCCTCAACGTCTTCGCCTTCGACTACCGCGGCTACGGCCAAAGCGCCGCGCTCCGGCCCAGCCAGCAAAGCATGACCCGCGACGCCGACTCTGCCTTGCAGTACCTCACCACGTCCCGCAACATCTCCGCACGCCGGATCGTGCCCTACGGAACGGGCATCGGAACATCTCTCGCAGCGCACCTTACAGCAGATCGCGAAATCATCCCCGCCCTCATCCTCGATACACCCCGCGCCGATCTTCTCGACGTAGCACTCCGCGACCAGCGCACCACCCTGCTCCCCGTCCGCCTTCTCTTTCACGAGCGTTTCCCACTCGCCGAACCTCTCTCCACCCTGCGAACTCCCAAGCTGCTGCTCTCCCGAACCACGGAGCCGGATCAATCCTTTCGCAACGCAGCGGATCCAAAGCTGACCGTAGAACTCACGTCGCCGTCCGCGGTCCTATACAACCAGAGCCTCACCCGCTTCCTCGATCAGTACCTCCCGCCCGCACCGATTCCCGCGCTCGTGCCTTCGACGGCACCCACTCCTTAGATCTTCTAGAACCGCCGCCGTCACGCAATTACTCTTGATTCAGGAAAAAACTTTTATGACGAAATGGCTCAACAGCCTGCAACCCTGGGGAGCATTTTTCTTGCGGCTGGTTCTCGGCGCCGCCATGCTCTACCACGGTTACGACAAGGTCATTCCCGCTGGCGGCTTTCACGCGCACCCCTTCTCTGCGCTCCAGCACCACAGCCACTACGTCGTCTCGCTCGGAATGCCATACTGGCTGGGCTATGTCTCTGCCCTCACCGAGTTCGTTGGCGGAATCATCATCCTGCTCGGACTCTTCACCCGGTTTGCAGCCTTCATGGTCGCGGTCAACATGCTCTTTGCGATCATCCTCGTCAATCGTCACCACGGCTACGCAGGCTCGGAGTACTCGCTCGCCCTTCTGGTTGTCGCCATCATGCTGATCTTCTGTGGAGCCGGCGCGCTCGCGCTCGATCGAAGATTCGGTCTCGCCTAAGCGCTAACATCGCTGATTGAGAAGGACGTGAAGGCCTCCGATGCGCTGGAGGCCTTACTTGTAGGTGGGGAGTTTGTATTGCGGATTGGGGAAGCCGAAATTGTGGGAACTGCAACTCCGGCAATTGCTAACTACACTCAATAAGACGCGAACTCGCCGGAAAAGTTGTCCTAATTTTTCCGTTATTCTGGAGATGAGTGTTTTTTACATTCCATAAACAGAATCTGGATACCTAGCTTACATCTCCCACAAATGCGCAGAAGTTTTCACACTAGCTGAAGTTCAAAAACCCGCTAGGAGCTACTTGCGCACCCGGAAATACCAGGTCAAGGTTCTTCGCCCCCAGCGTCTTGAAGGCCGCTTCGCCAAGCACCCGCCGGAAGTCCGTTGTCACCGTCAGATCACGCCCTTCATTCAACTGCTCGTTCGCCAGACCAGGCCATTTTCCGTAAACCTTGCCGCCCTTCACCTGTCCGCCCAGCACGAACATTACATTTGCATGGCCGTGATCTGTTCCTCCGGTACCGTTCTGTCGCGCCGTACGCCCGAACTCCGACATCGTCACCAGCGTCACATTCTCCGCATCGTCTCCCATATCCTTCCAGAAGGCGGCGATCGTATCCGAAAACTCCTTCAATCGATTCGCCAGTTGACCATTGATGTTCCCCTGGTTCTGGTGCGTGTCCCATCCCCCGATATCGGAGAACGCCGCCTCAACGCCAAGGTTCGCCTTCATCAACTGTGCAATCTGCTTCAGGCTGTTCCCAAATGGCGTGTTCGGATACACCACTCCCGCCGCCGGCTGATAGTGAGCCGGATCAGCCGCCTTCAACATCTTCACCGCTTCAAACGTCTCTTGGCCGGTGCCATGCAACACAGCATCCGTGCTCTCGTCGTACATCGCCTGAAACGCATTGCTGATAGTCGATGTCTGCGGCCCCTTTCCGCCAACTGAAAAATCTGCAAGATTATTCACCGCAATCGCAGGAAGCTTGCCCTGCAGCGTCCGCGGAACCTGTGTGCCCAGCGCCACGGCACGAAATGCCGAAGGCTTGCCCGTCGCCGCCTCAGTCTGCAACGCGCGGTTCAGCCAACCGTCAGCAGTTGCCTTCACTCCGGGAGTCCCACTCTCCATATAATCCTGCGCGTCAAAGTGCGACCGCGTCGTATCCGGCGAGCCAGCCGCATGAATGATCGCCAGATGGCCCTCATCATAGAGCGGCTTGAACGACGCCATCGACGGATGCAGCCCGAAAAATCCATCCAGGTCCAGCACGTCCTTCTCCTGGATCGCAATCGACGGCCGCATCGCGTAGTAGTTCTTCTCCTTGTATGGCACCACGACGTTCAACCCATCCACCGCGCCCCGCTGAAACAGAACCACCAGCTTCTTCTTATTCGCCGCGGCGGTCGTCACTTCGGCCAGAACGCTCCGCGACAGAAACGCCGGAATCGTCGAAGTGCCGATCAGTGCCAGCGCTCCACCCTTCATAAACCCGCGCCGCGTCACCTCTCGCCGCGCCTCATCGCGTCCGTGAATATCGCATCCCCAGTCGCTGTGGTCGGCCAACCGCCGCTTGTTCGACATTGTCCTGCTCCTGTCCTGGCCCGGTCGTCTTCACGGAGTACTCCGCCTGCTTTTACTAACGCTGTTACGGCTCAGAAGTTGCCAGCCACACAAGATTCCCGATCGATAGTCCCAAAAAAGAAAGCGGAGCAAACGTGACGGTTACTCAAACCGTTTCAGTCACTTCCCGCAGACTACCCCATATCCAGCGGCCTGCGGGGAGAAATTACCGGCCCATTCCCCGCCACGGCACCGCTACCGCCGCTGAAACTCCGGCGAACCCAGCAGCAACCCAGCCATAACCGCCGCCTCACGATCCATAGGTGGCCGTGCCGGCTGATTTAAAGCCGCCGGATTCAGCACCTGCGCCAGCGGATCAATGTCATTCGGGCGAATAGAAAAATTCTTCGCCGCCTGCTGCTGCATCGCCTGGTCTTGCAACTGTTGAAGCACCGTGGCCCTGGTTCGGTCACTCACGGGCTGCCCCAGCAACATCAGCTCCAGCATCTTTTCCTTGGCCGCCGTCGCTTTATTCACCGCGTCTGAAGTCAACGCCGCCGGCTCCACCCCAGGCTCAGTCCCTCCAGGCAGCCGGGTCCAATCCGTCTGAACCCCCGCAATCCGGTCGCTGCTCAGCCCAAGCGCGAAGTTCATCCGGCTCACCAGATCCCCTGTATTCACCCAGGAATCCGCCATCCAGCTATATCCGTTCGGCGTCTGCATCCCGTAAAGCGGCATCCCCAGCTTCTCCAGTGACTGCACCAGCGAAATCGCATTCTTCACATCGGCTCCGCTGGCCCGCGCCGCTGACACCACAAACTCCTCCGGCGTCTTCACCTTCGCGCGATACACCTCCGGCGACCAGAACTCCGGTGAATCGAACATCGTCCGCAACACTGTTCTGATGTCTCCGCCACTAGCCACAAAAGCCTTCGCCATCCGGTCAACCAGCGCCGGCGGAGGAGTATCGCTCACAAATCGCACTGCCAGCTTCGTCGAAATAAACCTCGCCGTCGCCGGACTGGTCGCCAGTATATGCAACACCTGCAACCCTTCGCTCTCGCCGCCCTCCGCAATCGTCGTCCCTAAAACCGTCTTCGCCCCCGGCTCATGCCGCCGTTCCTCGAACCGGAACTCGCCGCTGCGATAGGGCTGATCGATCGTCCATCCCGTCAGCACCTGCGCCACCTGCGTTACATCCTGCTGCGTATACCCCTGCCCGCAGGCCTTATCCAGCGCGCTCACCGGATGGTCCTGGCTCACCTCGCACTGCACCCCAAGCGTATGCAGCTCCATCAACTCGCGAGCGTAGTTCTCATTCAATCCACGCTCCTTCAATGCCTGCTTCACCTGCAGGTTCTGCACTGCCTCCGCGACCCTCGGGCCAGTCTTCGTCGCCCGCGAATCCGGCCCGACACTCTGCCAGTTGTCTAGATACATCAGCATCGCCGGGCTCTTCGCCGTACCCACCAGCAGGTCCTCAAATTTCCCCAGCGCATTCGGACGAATCACATCACGCTCATACACAGGCAACAGGTACGGCTCGTTCTGGTTCTTCCGCAGGTACACATTGAAGTGGTTCAGCCAGAAGTCCGTCATCACCGCCTCAAGCTGCCGTTCGCTGTAGATATTGCGCAGCATCCGCGACTCCAGCAGCTCCCCTCCAATCATCTTTGGCGAACTTTGCAGCGCAGCCAGCGTCTCACGCTGCTCCGGCGTCATGCCCTCCGCAGCGCCGGCCAACTCCCTCTGGCTCAAACTCTTGCGAAACGAAATCATCTCTTCCGGAGGCATCGCCAGAATCCGCTGCATCCTCTCATCCGGCGGCAGGTTGAGGATCTTCACCGCCTCCAATCCCGAATAAAACTGCTCCTCATGCGTCGTCATCGCGGGCACCGCAGGGTCCACACCATCTCCCGGCAGCGCACTCTTGCCCACGGTTTTGTTCTTTAATCCGTCAGCCCCGTTAGAACCATCAGCGCTCTTCGCCATCGCGGGCGACATCATCTCCCCGCCGCCCTTACTGCCATCCTGAGCAGCATCGGCCTTCTGCGCTTCCTGTTTCTCCTTCGCCATCTTGTAAAACGCAATCCCATCCGCATAGATCGCATGCTCCACCGGATCAGAAGGCAGAGGCATATCCCTTGCAATCGTCTGCCGCAGCAACTCGGGGCCGGGATACTGCAGCATCAGGTCTGCCTGCGCCATCTTCATTGCAGGAAACATCTCCAGCCGCGCATCCAGCGCCGAATCATCGATGCTCAAAGGGTTCAACTGTCGCTCGAACCACTGCTTCAGACCCATCGTCTCGACCGCAGCAACATCTGCCGGCCGCGGCCCAAACGTAAACCGGTTCAGCGCATGCAGCACCCGCTCCTGTCCTTCAATCTGTTTTGCCGCCGCAACAACAGGCTTCTTCCCTGTCGCAGCCGCCACCATCGGCTGCCCCACCATCAACACGCACAAAACGCCGGACGTCAAAGCTCGCGCCGAGCTCATCAGAACCTCGGCAGACCGTAGTCTGAATCGCATAACACTCCTTACTTTGCGCTCCAGCCTGGTCCTGCTCAGCTTGAGCAGCCATAGAACTTGAGCAGCCATAGAACGGCGTCTGCACACTCAGACCCGCGAACAGCATGGCAGTTGCGGCAACATTCTACCTAAGCCTGGTCTAAAACGCCGCGAGTTCCTGCATCGCCCGGTACAAATCCTCCGGCTGCGGCAGAATCGCATCCTCCAGCACCGGCTGATAAGCCACAAACGTATCCATAGCCGCCACTCGCCGCACCGGAGCATCGAGATCGTGAAACAGCTCGTCCCCGATCCGCGCCGCGAGCTCCGCGCCATACCCCCAGCTCAACATGTCCTCATGTGCGACGATCACGCGGTTCGTCTTCTTCACGCTCTCCGCAATCGCCTCCCAGTCATACGGAGTCAAACTCCGCAGGTCGATCAGCTCCACATCCACGCCCGCATCGCGATGCAGCTTCTGCGCCGCCTGCAGCGCTCGCGGCACCACCGCGCCGTAGGTCAGCACTGTCAGATCCTTGCCAGGCCGCACAATCTTCGCCTTCCCAAACGGAATGCAGTACTCCGGCCCCGGATACGCCGCCCGCCCAAACGTCTCGCGATACAAACGCTTGTGCTCAAGAAAGATAACCGGGTCATCGCAGCGAATCGCCGTCCGTAACAAACCCATCGCATCCAGAGCATTCGACGGCATCACAATCCGCACGCCCGGCGTATGCGTAAAGATGCTCTCGCCCGACTGCGAGTGATAGATCGAACCGCCCGTCAAATAGCCGCCGATCGGCACCCGCATCACCATCGGGCAGCTAAACGCCCCATTCGACCGCCACCGCACCAGCGGCATCTCATTGCGCATCTGGTGCATCGCCGGCCAGATGTAGTCGAAGAACTGAATCTCCACCACAGGCTTCATCCCGCGCGTGGCCATCCCAATCGCCCGGCCGGTAATGTTCGCCTCAGCCAACGGCGAATTGAAGCAGCGGTCGTTGCCGAACTCCGCCTGCAGCCCCGAGGTCAGTTTGAAGACACCGCCCTTGCCCTTCAGCTTGCCCGCGCGCAGAGCCTTGTCGCGCGAGGCATCCGCCACGTCTTCACCGAAGACCACGATCCGCTCATCACGCCGCATCTCATCCTTCAGGCAGCGATTGATCAGATCAGCCATCGTTCGCTCAGTCGCGTCCGTAACCACCGGCTCCGTAGCAAACCGCTCATCGGTCGGCTTCAGGTCCTCCGAGTACACATACTTCGTAATCGATTCGATCGTGGGAAACGCTGCACTCGTCGCACGGTCTGAAGCCCTCTGTACCTCTTCATCAACCTTGCGCTCAAGCGCGTTGATCTCCTCGGCGTTCATCACGCCTTCGCGAAGCAGCCATACCTGCATCTTCGAGATCGGATCACGCAGCGCATCGGCCTCGAGCTCTTCCGCCGAGCGGTAGTCCCTCTCATCCTCACTCATCGAATGCGAATAAGGCCGGATCACATGACCATGCACCACCGCCGGCCCTTTGCCCGAGCGGCAATAAGCTACCGCCTCCACCATCGCCTTGTAGCTTTCAACCGGATCTGTACCATCCACCTCGGCGAAATGGAAATTAGGAAAGTTCGCGATCAGCTTCGAGATATTTCCACCCGGCGTATTCACCTCAACCGGCGTCGAGATCGCATATCCATTGTCCTCCACCAGATAAAGCACCGGCAGCCGCAGGTTCGAAGCCGTATTCAGCGACTCCCAGAACTCTCCCTGACTCGTCGAGCCCTCGCCGATCGAGACATACACCACCTCATCTCCATGGAAGGTGACATCTTTGAACTCGCGGTAATCCCCCTCGTGTTTTTTCGCCGCCTCCGGGTGCTGCGTGAAATACCGTCCCGCCTCCGCGCATCCCACCGCCTGCAGACACTGGGTCGCCGTCGACGAGGACGGGCTCACGATATTCAACCTCTTGCTCGCCCAGTGCGAAGGCATCTGCCGCCCGCCGCTGGCCGTATCGTCTGCCGCGCCAACCGACTGAAGCAGTTGCTCCTCCACCGTATTCCCCAGCGTCAGGCAGATCGCACGGTCACGGTAATACGGGTAAAACCAGTCATACCCCGGCTTCATCGCCATTCCGACAGCCACCAGCAGCGCCTCATGTCCCGCGCAAGAGACCTGGAAGAAGATCTTCTGCTGCCGCTTCAACACAATCTCGCGATCGTCTGTCCGCCGCGACAGATACATCAGCCGGTAGAACTCCACCAACTGCTCACGCGTCAGCGAGCCCTCAGCCGCGCTGACCGCCGTCTTTTTCCTCTCCTGCACGCTGGTTCCTGCCTGTCTAGCCATACACCTGCCCTCTGCCTCAAAGACGCGGCTTTTCTCAGCCGCAGACAAGATTGTACCGGGAAGCCACCACGGTTGACTCCCCCCAAATGCATTTTTTTGACTCACCGTTCAGATTGCGAGCCCCACTCAGGGGACAATATGTCCGGCCAATTGGAAAATCACAGTACCCGCAAGACAAGGAGCGTCTGATCGTCCATCTGTCTCCCAAAACTCCTCACCGCATTCACCATTGCCTCGACGGTCTGCTCCGGCCGACGCCCCTCATTCTGCCGCATGATCTCGGCGAGGCGCATCATCGAAAACTCTCCTCCCGCCGCGTTCTCCACCTCCAGAACCCCATCCGTCGTGATCGCAAACATATCACCCCGGTCATAACGCACACGATCCGTCACATACTCCACGCCATCAAACATTCCAATCGGAAGCTGTTCCACACCCAGCGTCGCAAAGTCCTTCGTCGCAGCCCTCCAATGCAGCATGGGAGGATGCCCCGCCGAAGCATACTCCACCTCATCGCTCGCATCGAAACGCAACCCCGCAAACGTCATGTACATGTGCTGTTCCTTCACCGCCGGCAGCACCTGATTCATCTTGGTCTGCATCTCCACCAACCCACAGCCACCCAGCAGCAGCGTCCGGCCTGCCGTTTTCACCATTCCCATCAGGATGCCTGCCTGCAGCCCATGTCCGGAGACATCCGCCACATAGCAGAACAGCACCCCGTCGTGCACCACCAGATCCACAACATCTCCGCCTACCTTGTCGCTCGGCAGAGTCAGTGCACAAACTTCAAACCTCTCATCTCGATACGAAATTCGCGGCACGAGAGTAGCCTGAATCCCCTGCGCCAGCTCCAGTTCACGCTGCGCGATCATCGCCCGCCTCGCAGACGTCTGAGTGAACGCAACAAAAAAGAGATACGATCCGACAATCGTCACCCAAATTCCATTCACCGACAACGACAGCCCCCACTCCATCGATGGCACGGGAAATCGATGTGACTGAATGATTGCGTTCGTAACACGAACTGCAAAATAAACGACGGTGAATTGGAGGGCGACGACTCCTGGTATTACGGCCGGGCGTCGCGCGAATCCAAGCACGTACAGAATCGCAAAGCCACCGCTTACAACTATCCATAACGCGACCGCCGCGATGGGCAGCTGTCCCTTCGCTGTTACATCCGCAAGAAATCCTCCTGTGCCGAACAAGATAAACACCGCGAGCATCAGATAGCGGAGCTCGCGCATGGGAACCGTTCGCCAATAAGCGCGCCGTTCGCGCCAGGCCGCCAAAGGCGTCCACCTGCGCCAGTCCGCTTTCACCGTCTCGGCCATACGGCAACCTTATCAAAAGCAAAAGGGCGATCCAGCATCCAGCTGGACCGCCCCCTGCTTCTCCTTCGTCTAAACGAACAACGGAGCCAGCACCAACGTAATCGTAGCCAGCAGCTTGATCAGCACGTGTAGGCTCGGTCCGGCCGTATCCTTGAACGGGTCGCCAACCGTATCGCCCACAACCGCCGCCTTATGCGCCTCCGACTTCTTCCCGCCATACTGTCCCGTTTCGATATACTTCTTCGCGTTGTCCCATGCGCCGCCGCCGTTGTTCATCAGCATCGCCAACAGCACGCCGGAGATCGTCCCAACCATCAGCAACCCAGCCACAGCCTCCGCACCCGCCAGGTTCACTG
Organism: Edaphobacter sp.; assembly: GCA_050012935.1. Classification (GTDB taxonomy): domain Bacteria; phylum Acidobacteriota; class Terriglobia; order Terriglobales; family Acidobacteriaceae; genus Edaphobacter. The sequence continues at coordinate 56,072 of JBEKGF010000021.1, forward strand.
CCTTTCCAGCGATCGCCGGCACCGGAAGAATCGTACCCGCCGCATAAAGCGCCGAACTCGCTTGATAGCTCGCGCTGAAGTGCCGGAAAATCAGCCCAACCGCAACCGGCAATCCAACCGCCAACAATCCAGGCAGCACCATCTCCTTTAACGCCGCTCCCGTAACGATGTGAACGCATCGCCCGTAGTCCGGCTTTGACGTGCCCGCCATAATCCCCGGATTCTCCTTGAACTGATTCCGCACATCCTCCACCACCATCTGCGCCGTGCGGCCCACGGCCTTGATCGCCAGCGAGCTGAACAGGTACGTCAGCATCGCGCCCAGCAGCGCCCCCACAAACACAGGTATCTGCGCCAGGTTGATGTTGGTGAAGCTCCATCCCGTCGGCATGTACCCGCCGGCATTTGCAACTTTATCGGTTACAATTGTCTTAATCTCCTCCAGATACGCCGAGAACAGCAGAAACGCCGCCAGCGAAGCCGACCCGACCGCATATCCCTTCGTCAAAGCCTTCGTCGTATTGCCCGCCGAATCCAGCTTGTCCGTCCGTTCGCGAATCTCATGCGCCTGGTGAGACATCTCGATGATGCCCCCCGCATTGTCTGTAATTGGCCCGAAGGTATCCATCGCCAGAATGTACGCCGCACAGCTCAGCATCCCCATGGTCGCGATCGCAGTGCCGTAGATCCCCTTGGCAAAGTCGCTGATCCCGGCCACTCCCGCCAGCCCCTGCACACCGAAGTAGTAGCTCAGCAGCAGCGCCGCCGAGATCACAATCACCGGCAACGCGGGTGTCTCCATTCCCACCGCAAGCCCGCTAATGATATTCGTCGCAGGCCCGGTCAGCGACGCATGGGCGATCGACTGCACCGGACGATATCGCGACTCCGTGTAATACTCCGTGATCCACACAAACAGAAACGCCGTCACCAGCCCGATCACGCCGCATCCCAGCAGCCACAGCGGCTGCACCTGCGGCCCGTTCAGCATCGTGTAGACCGCTCCCGCAAATCCCGCCAGCGCCAGCGCCGAGGTCACATAGAACCCCTTGTTCAGCGCATGCATCGGGTCCTCGTCCTCGCGCGTCCTCACGACAAACACGCCTACAGTGCTCGCAATCAGGTTGATCGCCAGCACGATCAGCGGAAACAGTATCCCCTTCACCCCAAACACCGGATACAGCGCCGCGCCCAGAATCATCGCGCCCACATTCTCCGCTGCCGTCGATTCAAAGATGTCCGCGCCACGCCCCGCGCAGTCGCCGACGTTGTCGCCAACCAGGTCTGCGATCACAGCAGGATTCCGGGGATCGTCCTCCGGAATTCCCGCCTCCACCTTACCCACCAGGTCCGCGCCCACATCAGCGGCCTTCGTATAAATCCCTCCGCCAAGCTGTGCAAACAGCGCCACCAGAGAAGCGCCAAATCCAAAACCGACCAACTGATACGGCACGGCCTGCGGATGTTCCAGTCCACCAAAGAACAGAAACAGCACACCGACGCCCAGCAGCGAGAGCGCCACCACGACCAGCCCGGTCACAGCGCCGCCGCGCAGAGCCATCTGCAGCGCCTTGTCCAAACTCGTCCGTGCCGCCGAAGCCGTCCGGATATTCGCCCGGATCGAGCAGTACATTCCCGTAAATCCGGCCAACCCGGAGCACACCGCTCCCACCAGGAAACTGATCACTGTCTTCAACGCATACGGCGATGTCCGGGCTGACATGTGGTACCCCACAAACAGTACCAGCGCCAAGGCCGCCGCAATCTCGCCGATCGTCGTATACTGCCGCCGCAGAAACGCCTCCGCCCCTTCGCGAATCGCGTCCGAGATCGCCCGCATCTCAGGCGTCCCAGTATCCGATCCGATTACCGCACGCGCCAGCATCAGCGCCGCTACCAGGGCCAACACCCCAACCCCCATCGCAACCCACAAATACATATGTCCGTCGTCATTGCCAACATAGGCAGGCGTACCCGGAACCTGCTCTTGAACGGCCATGGCCAAAAAGCTCACTGCATACATGCAAAGGTCTCCTTACGACACAAAATTTCTCTTTGCTTCACAAAGGCGCCAATTAGAGCATGCGGAATCGAGGAGGGTCAATGTACCTCTCAATGCTCCCTGACCTATGGCCTGACCCGCAGCTCCAGGCGGACGTTTGGCGTACTCCGAAATCGTCCGTTTATCAAATCGGCAAACCAAAGTAATAGCACACAAACTCCACTCTCTCTCAAGCAAATTCTTTTAGGGGCCGATCAACACTTCAGTGAAGGAGGTGCGCCTTGTCAGGGAGAAAACCAATACTCACTGGGCAATTTGTTTCCCAGCAAAACGGTGTAACGAAAGGCAAGCAGAGCATTCGGCATGTCCGGAATGCCGCAACCTGCATAATCTCCAGCCTCATCTCTTGCGCGCGATTGGCCACGTACTTGCCACACATCGCATTCGTGCAAGGCCGGGAACACACTGGCCTCTCTTTAGGAAAGCCCATGTCGCTATCGAAACTAAGCCGCTCGACCCTTGCAGTGCTCCTTGCAATCGCAGCAATTTCCGCCCGCGCCCAGATCGACACCACCAGCATCGCGCCCCATCGCTATCTCGTCCTCTATCGCAACGCGACTATTCCCGCCGATGCTGAATCCCGCATCGCCTCCACCGGCGCCCGCCTCACGCACCGCAACGAGCGCTTCGGCATTGCCGCAGTCCAGTCTGCGGCTCAGGAAGACGACGCAACCACCCTCCGCCGTCTCGCCGCGCAGCCCAACGTCCAATTCGTCCTCCACGATCGCATCATCTCCGCACACCGTCTCCGTGTCGAGCCCATCCGTCCCGCCTCCATCGGAGCCGGCGGCCCCTCGCAATCATCCAACCCAGTCTCTACTACCGGAAGACTTCCCACCCACGGCCCCATTGACACTGCGCCGTACGTTCCACCAACGCCGTCCTACGACGCCTACTACACCACTCCGCAGAGTTGGGCCGTCCAACAGGTCGGCGGCTACGGAAACAACGTCCCCGGCGGCCCGGCTCACGGTCCCTGGGACACCACCCAGGGTCAAGGTGTCCGTATCGCCATCATCGACAGCGGCGTCGATCAGTCGCACCCCGACATCGCACCCAACCTCGCTCTCAACCTCTCCGAGATCGACCAGGCTGCCTATCCAAGCACCTGCGACGACGGTACCCCGCAGGACCAGACCGGCCACGGCACCTGGACCGCCTCGCTCGCAGCCGCAGCCATCGGTCCCGGTACCGGGCAGGTCATCGGCGTGGCACCAGCCGCAACCATCCTCAACATCAAGGTCCTCCAGCGGATGCCTGCCGTCATCACAGGCGACACCAATCCCGCCGACCTCTGCGAAGCAGGCGAGGCCAGCGGCCTCCTCAGTTGGGTCATGCAAGGCATCCAAGACGCCATCACCAACCGCGCCGACGTCATCTCGCTCTCCATCGGAGCCCTCGCCGACCTCAGCACAGGCGATGGCGCAGGCCTTCAGGCAGCCTTCAACCAGATCACCTACGCAGCCGATCAGGCCAACATCGTTCTCGTCGCCTCTGCCGGCAACGATGGCTTTAACCTCTCCAACCCCCAATACGTCGAGCTCCCGGCCCAATCCCGCGACGTCCTCGCCATCGTCGCCTCCACCAACCCCGCCTGCGCCGAGAACACGACGCCAGGAGCCGTGTGCGCTCCCGGTCCCATAACCCTCCCCTACTACAGCAACTACGGCAGCCCCCTCAACGCGCTCGCTGCGCCAGGCGGCAGCTATCCCGACGGCGGCGACACCACCGTCAGCGGCTGGATCCGCGGCGCATGCAGCTCGGGCCTTCCCAACACAGCCGACGGCCTTCCCTCCGACTCCGGCCACAGCTACGGATGCTTCAACCTCGGCCACACCCAGTACGTTCAGGCCATGGGAACCAGCGCCTCAGCCCCTCTCGCAGCTGGTGTCGCTGCGCTGCTTCGCGCCGTCCACCCCGCCTGGTCCGCAGACACCATCGTCACCGTCATGCGCAACTCAGCCATAGCCGTCCCCGGTCTGCCGGTGCCGCAAATCAATGCAGGCGCAGCTCTAAACCAAAACCCACCAACCCAATAGCACAGGTTCTTCCACCAATTCCTGCAGTTGCCCTGAATCCATCGCACAGAACCCTCGCTAACTCCGAGCGATCAGCCCCACGCTCACCCCTTCATCCGTTCCTTCACGCTGTGAGCCAGTTTCTCGATCTCATCAGCCTTCTTGATCACGTCCACGGACAAGGTATCCTTGGTCGTCTTGTCCACCTGAGCCTTCAGGTCCGTCGCCAGCGCAAGCAGCTTGTCCGTATCCGCCACCAGCTTCTTCTGCCGGTCGCTATTCCGCGACTTCTCCATCTGCGCCGCCCGGCCCGTCTCCAATGGATTTGAATCGTCAGGATCAGTTCCGGACTTCGGCATTCCTGGCATCTGATGCGTCGGCGGACCTATCGGCTGCTGCGGAGACATCTGTCCCCCGCTTACACCGATGGAACAAACCATCGTCAATACCGATCCAATCATCGCAACACGAAGCGTTTTCATCGTAGTCCTCCTCGCCTGCCTGCAGGCTCCCTTCCCATCTCGTTTCTCTGCCCGAATTGCATCTTACAGACGGCTGACGCATTCTGTTGTTACAGCATCCCGAAAGCGAGACGTGGTAATCATGCACCTTCTGGCCATGCCCCCGCAAGATGAACGCAGCACGATCCTCGGCATCATCAGGCGCGACTGGCACAACGACATTATCTTCATCATTCAAAACAGGCTTCCTAAAGCCCTCGCCGTCGTCTTCATTACTTTTCTCCTCCATCGCCTTGTGCTCTACTTCGTCAGGCGCCTGCGTAACAAAGCCGACCGCCAGGGCGGCAACTTCCACCGGGCCGCTCAGCTCCGCACGTCGGCCGCCATCATTCGCACCACCTCCTACGCTCTCTTCGGCTTCATCGTCTTCCTCCAGCTCCTCGGCCTCTTCGGCATCCCCTACGAGCCCATCCTCGCATCTGCCGGCATCCTGGGCATCGGCATCGGACTCGGCGCGCAAAGCATCTTCAAGGACGTCCTCAATGGAATCTTCATCCTCGTCGAAGACCAGTACAACGTCGGCGAGGTCGTCAACATCGCCGGACTCAAAGGCACCGTCGAAGACCTCTCCCTCCGCCGCACCAACCTCCGCGACCCCGACGGCACCCTCTACATCATCCCCAACAGCCAGATCGCCACCGTTTCCAACCTCTCCCGCGACTACGCCGTCGCCACTCTCAACGTCAGCGTCGACGCCAGCGCAAATCCCGACAAGGTCATCGCCATCCTCACCGGCGTCGCCCGCCAGGTCCGCAACGACCCCAACTTCAAAGACATCGCCGTCGCCGACCCCGTCATCCTCGGCGTCGACAGGATCGAAGGCCGCGCCGTCACCTACCCTGTCCAGCTCCGCGTCCAAACCAACAAACGCGACATCGTCCTCCGCGAGCTGCGCCGCCGCGTCATCCTCGCCTTCGAGAAAGACGGCATCCCCCTCGGCAACGATCCCGCCAACATGCTCATCCTCCGCGCACCAAATCCCACCGCTCCACCGGCCCAGCAACCCCTCATCGGGAGCTGACTCAAAATTCAACGTCGTCATCCCACGAAAAGAGAAACCGAGTGCCCACCCAGATAACCAACAAAGAATCGGCGCAACATTACAAGTGGGGAGGCCCGCAAAGTACAGACTGCGACGGCTGGCACCTCGTCAAAACGCCCGAACTCAGCATCATCGAAGAGCTCATGCCACCTGGCACAACCGAAAAGCGCCACTCCCACGCCCGCGCCCACCAGTTCTTCTTCGTTCTCGAAGGCGAGCTCACCCTCGAAGTCGAAGATCACACCTATCTCCTCCAGGCAGGAGAAGGCCTCGAAATCGCCCCCGGCCAGCGGCATCAGGCATTCAATCGGAGCGCCGCGCCCTCGCGAATCCTCGTCACCAGCCAGCCTCCAGGTCAAGGCGACAGAATCATCGCATAGCGACCCGTCTTCGAGAATTACAGGAACGGCAGAAAGTCCGAAGTTCGCGCAGGTTTTTCAAGGATGCGCGCAGTCAGGACGGCTCCGCTGCGGTTGTCGTGAAGGCTGATGGGGAAGGCAAGAACGCTCCACGTGAGCTGTTGTTCCTCGGCACGAGGATGCTGGAGCAGGCCACGGCGGGTGCGATCGATGTACGTCTCGCGACTGTGGCAGACCGTCTGAATAACTTCGCGCCAGTCCCGCATCACAGGCAGCTCGTGGAAGACGCAGCGGCCGATGAACCAGTCGCGAGGCTGGCCGAGATAATCGGCGGCCGAGTCGTTGCAGTACTGCCATACCCCTCGCTCGTCGAAGATTTGGACCAGCACATCGGAGCCGATCGTAAGCGACAGCCGCGAGTAAAAGAAGTCGCGAGCATCGACGACCACTGGAGCGCCCCGATGTTTGGCCCCAAGCGAGCTAAGCGCGTCGAGCAGATCTTCGACCGAGCTGTGACCCTTCAGCAGATGCATGTCCTCGACACCGCCGAAGAAGCGGTCAAGAGTGGCCGAGAGAATGATGATCGGAACGTGCGGCCGCCGGCGGCGAAGCAGAGCAGCCACCTCGGTGCCGAACTGGCCTGCGCCGAGATGGTAGTCAAGGACAGCGATATCGATCTTGTTGAAGAGCTCAGTAGCCTCTTCAATGGTTGCCGCCGGGACGCACTCGTAGCCGTGCTGGCGAAGGATAGCTGTGCGGAGATGCAGGTTACTGGGCTCGTCGTCGAGCAGCAGGACGCGGATAGGCTGCGTGTGTGGATTCGGCATCAGGCGAAGCGAGGTCTGGCTGGTCTCGGGAGGCTCGATCATCGGACTACCTGCCTCTATGATGCTTCTTTATACGACTATAGTCACCCTAAAAGTGGTTATTTAAGTTTTGATTTTATCTCCCGGAGCAATTCGGGAAGCCGATTGACCAACGCAACTGACCGAAGCCATTGTCGATTATCGATTGCCGGATAGCCGCTGACCACTTTTCCGGCCTCGACATCCCCCGGAATCCCGCTTTGGGCAGTCGCAATCGCCCCGTCGCCCACAGTGCAATGCCCAGCGACTCCAACCTGGCCTGCCAGGATAACGTTTTTGCCAATAGTGGTGGATCCGGCAAGGCCGACCTGAGCGCAGAGAAGCGTGTTGGGGCCGACGGTCGAGCCGTGGCCGACCTGGACGAGGTTATCGATCTTGGCTCCGGCATGAATGCGGGTCTCGCCGATGGAGGCGCGGTCGATGCAGGCGTTTGCCTGAACTTCGACGTTGTCCTCAATGACGACCGGGCCCGACTGAATAATCTTGTACCAGGAACCGTCGGCCTGGCGCGCGAAGCCGAACCCATCGCCCCCGATGACGACCCCGTTCTGCAGAATGACGTTGCTGCCCAGGCGGCAATGCTCCCGAACCACTGCGTGCGCATGGGCAAACAGGTTAGGCCCGGCATGCGAGTGGGGGTAAAAGACGACGTGAGGGAGAATAACGGCGTTGTCGCCGATCGTCACGTTGTCCCCGATCACGGCGTAGGCGCCGACGTGGGCATTGGCTCCAATGTGAGCAGTGGATGCGATGGCCGCAGTCGGATGAATACCGGGCGGATACGCCGGAGCACGGTAAAACAGCTCAATGGCAAAAGCGAAGGCAAGGTAAGGATTTTCAACGCGCAGAGTAGCCGCCGAAACCTCGGGAAACTTCGGTTCAACCACGATTGCCGTGGCCTTGGTGGTGCGGGCCAGCGCGGCGTACTTGGGGTTCGAGACGAAGGTGAGATCGCCAGGGCCAGCGGTCTCGATACCGGCGACGCGGGTAATCTCGGCGGAGGGATCGCCCTGGAGGGTGGCGTCGAGGTACTCGGCTAGCTTGGCCAACTTCATCGATTGCATGGGGCGATTGTAGTGGAACGGAGCCGCCTCGGTTTTTCCGCGCCTCTCCCCTGCCCCCTAGTTAGGGCGGGTATTCGGTGGAACCAGATCCCGGAAGAGGTCTTCCTGCATGGACGGGACAGAACCGGCTGGGAGCGGTTTCCGACGCGATGGGGTAGTGATAACGGCAAGCAGTTGGAGTTCGGTCAGCGAGGTTCGAGGTACAAAGATGCGCTGCGCATTGGAGCGGGTATCGGGAGGCGTAAGGTGAAGGCCGGCATCCTGGATGAGGTCGTCGGCAAGGATCACGTCGATGGGTGCGAGGCCTTCCAGCAGGTCTCCCGAGCGGAAGGTGAGACGAACCCACAAACCTTCGGTGCGTGGCTTGGCCAGAAAGGTGCGGCGAGTAAGGCGCTCCGGGTTGACACTATCGTTCAGGTTGAAGTCCCGGACGTAGCAGACGTGCTTGATATCGTTCAGAAGCAGCGGGATGACCCGGCCGGCCAGGTCCAGCAGATCGATCGTGCGGTTGCGCACGAAGCCGGTCAGCGGAAGATACCCCGCAAGGGTTTCCCCCGTGAAGCGGCGGACGATGACCTTTTTGTGCGCGGAGGACATGGGTTGAAGACCTGGCCGGGGGAAACTGAGTCTGGCAAAATTGTCGCATGCCCGCGCGGGATGACCGCGAAAAAGGTGCGAGCAGCGTAGTCAAATCGCTAATGCTGTGTTACACTTACGTTTTGTGCCTACGTGTCATGATCTTGATAAACGCTTGATCCGCCTGAACTTAGATACGCGTCAGAACGAGGTTAAGTGTACCGGTTCGACCGGTTTGGAGTAAACCTACCCGATATGGCCGATTACATTTATTTGCTGGAAAACCGCCTCTCTCAGGCTCAGCAGGCTGCCCTGCTTGCCGTGCGCCAAGTGGCTCGCGCTAAAGGGCTTACCGTGTTCCTGGTCGGGGGAGCGGTGCGCGACATGACGAGCGGGTCGCCGGTTCGCGATCTGGATGTAGCGGTTCAGGGAAATGCACTCAAGCTAAAGAAAGATATCGAGAAAGCCGGTGGCGAGATCGCCGGGGAAAGCGAAACGTTTCAGGCGATTTATGTGCGGTTTCCAGGTGGTGTTCGGCTGGAAATTGGCAGCACTTTGTCGGTCTCTTATCCTAAACCGGGCAAACCGGTCGTCAAGCCGGCGACCATTCTCGATGACCTGCGCCGCAGGGACTTTACCGCCAACGCCATGGCCCTGTCACTGAACGACGGCTCATACGGGCTCCTGATGGACCCGCTGAACGGAGTAGCCGACATCGAAAACCGGGAGCTGCGCCTGGTCAACAACTATGGGTTCATCGAAGATCCGGTGCGGATGATCCGGGCAGCGCGGTTGATGGCTCGGCTGGGTTGGCAGATGGATGAGAAGACGCTGGCTCGCTATGAGAATGGCAAGGCCGAAGGCTATATCGAGGCATTGGATGCCTTTCATCGCGGGTATGAGACCGAGGAGATCTTCCACGAGGAGGATCCGCTGCGTGTCCTGAAGCGCCTGGAGGCCGAGGGGTGGATGAAACACCTGTTCGATGCGCTCTCGTCGGCGAAGGTGAACGCTGCGGAACTGGACCGCCTGCGCGAGAGCCAGATGCAGCTTGTCATGCAGGGGATCAATCCTGAGACGGCAACGGCGAACTTTCCGTACCTGACGGCGAAGTTGGCTCCGAAGGATCTCACCGCTTTGAAGAAGAGCTTCCCGCGCCAGGGTTTTGTGGCGGAGATTGCCGCTCTCGAAGGCGAAGCGAAGGCGTTTGCGGCTGAGTTCTCCAGCAAGGCAGCGGCGACACCGTCGCAGGCGTGGAAGCTGCTGCACTTGGCCAAGCCGGAGTCGGTTCTCTGGGTCGCGCATACCTCGAAGAACGGTGCGATCCAGGCAAAGTTCAAGGGCTTCTTTACCGAGTGGGCGCAGGCGAAGCAGAAGATTCCCTATGTGCTGATGCAGGAGATGCGGATCACACCCGATCTGCCCATCTATAACGAGCTCCTCGACAAGCTGTTCTTCGAGCTGATGGACAACAAGCTGACGACGCCCGAAGAGATCAAGGCCTACCTGGAGCCGTATTCGCCGCCTGCTCCGCCGCCTCCGGTGCATCTGCGCCGGCCGCGTGCGGTCAAGAAAGATGCGAAGCCGCCGAAGAGCCGGAAGAAGGCTGTAGCCGCGGTGAATGGTGAGTCGACGGAGGCAATTGCAGCGACTGCTTCCGAACCCAGGACGGAAGCGCCGGCAAAACCGGCAACGAAACCGATAAAGGCCGCTCCGGCGAAGGCTGTCGCTGGTACCCCGTCGAAGGTGATTGCGGCGAAGGCAGCAGCGCTTGCAAAGGGCAAGGTCGTCCTCAAGGCGCCGACGAAGAAGGCTGCCGTAGACAAGAAAACGGCGAGCAAGGCTGCTCCCGCAAAATCCGTTGCGGCGAAGAAGGCTCCGGCGAAGGCAGCCGTGAAAAAAGTCGCGGCGAAGAAGGCAGCGCCTTCGAAAAAAGCCGTAAAAAAACCTGCTCCGGCGAAGAAGGCAACAGCGAAAAAGACTCCTGCGAAGGGTGCAGCGAAGAAAGCTCCTGCGAAGAAGGCCGCGAAGAAACCGGTGCCCGCGAAGAAAACGGCAAAGCCTGCTCCGAAGAAGAAGCGCTAGCGGAAGTCGTCGCCTGATGTCTGTTTGAATCGTTCTCTTCGTATCCAGAGTCTGCAGGAGATCATCGCAGCAAGATGATCCTGGCCATCTGGGGAAGTAGGCACGCCCAATCAACGAGCATGACGCTCCTGCAAGAGCAATAACCAGGGTGATTCGCCGGAACCTGGCTTGGTGCTGTGGGGAAACCAGCGCGAAGCATCGGGGTTAGGTTGATATACTTGATGCGTGGCACCCATTCGATAACTTTTGACGGATTGTCGGGAACGAAGCAGCGTACAGGTGCGTATATCTGCTCAATCAAAGCATTTCTGCACAACAGGAGTGTGTTGGCCATAACCATTCTTTAAGAGTCGCAGGCAAGGTGCGGCGCGTCTTAAGAGGCATCGCAAGACATTGGTGAGCTGGTCTCCTCCGCGATCGTGCGTGGCGAGACAGGACGAGAAACTGAAGGTCCGGCCCAGGACTAACCTGGAAATTCCCGGCGCAGCGTAAGGAAAAGTTGGAGAGCGCATCGTGAAATTAAGAGATATGCAGGCGGCAGCGAGCATTGCCCTGTTGTTGATGAGTGGATGGACACAGCCGGGAATGGCGCAGCAGACGCCTGCACCCCAGCAAACAACGCAGCAGCCAAATCCAACGAAGCCGGCCGCGCCGCAAGCGATCACGAATGACACGACAGGCCAGACGGGACTGCCGCAGGCGCCGGCGCCGAAGTTGACGGAGCCCTTGTATCTGCGCGATACGGGAATTGACTACACGAAGCCAAAGAGCCACTTCTGGAATCCATGGGCTCCGTATACGACGACGAATTATCCGAGGCCGCCTTTGAACAATACACAGAGGCTGGATCAGCTGCTGCAGGACGGAAAGATTTATCTGAGTCTTGCGGACGCAGTGACGCTGGCTCTCGAAAACAACTACGACATTGCGATTGCGCGCATCAATCTGGATATCGCGGACACGGATATTCTGCGGGCGAAGGCGGGATCGTCGCTGCGCGGTGTTTCGACGGGGCTGGTGCAGAATACGCTGGGCGGCTCGACGCAGACGATTCTAGTCGGCGGCGGCCCGGGCGCGACCTCGGCTGGAGCCGGGGGCGGAGGCACCGGCGCGGGCGGGCTCGTGCTGAGCACAAACGGCGGCGGCCCTTTGCCCGAGAACCTCGACCCGGTCCTGACGGGGCAGCTCGAGTATGAGGACCAGGAGGCTCCTCAGTTGAATACTTTGTTCAGCGGTGGGCAGGCGGAGTTGAGGACGGATACCTCGACATTCAACTTCACTTACGCGCAGGGTTTTTTGACCGGGACGGCGTTGACGGTGGGCTTCAACAATACACGAGTAACAACCAACAACGGCTTCGCTAACTATAGCCCCTCCTTGACGACGAGCTTTCGCGCAACGGCCACTCAACACCTGCTGCAGGGTTTTGGCACCGGGGTGAATGGCCGGTTTATTCTTCAGGCCAAGAACGACCGGCGGATTACGGACTCGTCGTTCCGGCAGCAACTGCTCTACTCGGTGAACCAGGTGGAGAATATTTACTGGGCGCTGGTGAGCGCGTACGAAGATGAACAAGCGAAGGAGCGGGCGCTGGCGCAGTCGACGCAGTTGACAGCGGACAACCGCAAGCAGTTGGAGATCGGCACGCTGGCACCGCTCGATGTCGTGAACTCCGACAGCGCGGTGGCGAGCGACAGGCAGGCGCTGGTGGCTTCGAAGACGAACCTCGAATATCAGCAACTGATTATGAAGCAGGCGATCGCTCGCAACCTGAACGATCCGCAGCTTGCGAACGCGCCCGTGATCCCCACCGACCGCGTGAGCCTGGAGCGGCTGCCGGAAGAGGATCTGGGAACTGAGGAACTGGTGAAGGAGGCCTTCACCGATAATCCCCAGATCGAGCAGGCAGTGTTGAACCTGAAGAATAACGAGATCACCATCAAGGCGTTCAAAAATGGCCTGTTGCCTACGGTGGATGCGTATGCGTTTTACGGCGGAAGCGGCCTGGGTGGAGCGCAGAATCCTGGGGCCATCAACTTCGACAGTCCAAGCGGAACCGCGCCTTTTCCGCCGGGTACTTTCCCCTCCATCGGCTATGGAACGGTTCTTCAGAATACGCTCAATAACAATTCGCCGGATTGGGGCGTCGGCGTGAACGTCAACATGACGCTGCGAAATCGGACAGCACAGGCGGATCAGGCGCGGTCGCAGATGGAGTACCGTCAGACCGAGATGCGATTGCAACAGCTTTATGCGCAGGTTCGTATCCAGGTGATCAACGAGCAATACGCGCTGACCAACGACCGGGCGCAGGTACAGGCGGCGCAGGCGGCGCGTGATTATGCGGCGCAGAGTCTGGATGCCGAGGAGAAGAAGTACAGGCTGGGCGCATCGACGACGGCGAATGTCCTGCAACAGGGCAGAAACCTGGCGGTGGCGGATAATACTCTGATCTCGGATACGGCAGCGTATGCGAAGGACCGGGCCCAACTGCGGCAATTGCTGGCGAATACGCTGGACATCTACGGGATTAGCATTCAGAGCGCGGCAACTGGGGTGGTCGGGCAGAGCCCGGTGATTCCTGGGTTGACGGCGCCAAAGCCTCCAGAGGCGCCGAAGCCGATCTCAGTGACTCCGAACACTCCACCACAGAAGTAGGTTTGTCTGGAGTAGAAAAGCCGCCTCGATGAGGCGGCTTTTATTCCATGCAACGGCGAGGCAACGGTCAGGAACGAAGGTATCTGCGTCTGAGTCCGCCGAGAAGACCAAGAGTGCCGGTGCCGATCAAGATCAGGGTCGACGGTTCAGGTGTGGCGCTGCTGGCAACGCCCGTGATGGTGAACGTCTCAATGGTGAATGGGGTGATATCGCCGGGATCGTTCGGATCGAAGACATCGACATGGTAGCCGTTGTTGTCGTAGACGTGGGCCACACTGACACCGATGGGGCTGGTAAGGTCGAGCAGAATTCCTGCGCTGTCAACGAGGGCATTAGCGTCGTCCGGAAAAAGAAGATTGTCGTAGGGGATGGAGGGTTCGGCGCCGAGCGGGACGACGCCGGTGAAGGTGTAGCCCTGACCGGAGCCAGTAATACTGGTGATGTCGAACGCATCCGGAATGGTTGCGTTTGGTGTACCGGTCAGCGTGCCGTTGACGGTGAACGTGCTTCCGGGAGTGGTGCTTGTTGAGCCTGTGCTGATCAGGAAGGTAAAGCTGTCAGCGCGGGCCATGAGGGTCGATGCAGCGAGTGTGGCCCAGACGGCCCACTTAGGTAGAGGAATACGCATGGCAAGTACCTCGGGGAAGGCGTTCTCTACTTCAAATTAAACCTAGCACTTTCCCGTAAGTGTCCGCGTCAATGAAGTAACCGCGAATTCATTTCGATTTGGCGAAATCAAACTGAATTGAAGCTGCGCGTGCGAACGATAGGACTACGATCCCCGGAACGAACGAAACTCGACTTCGATCTGTTTGAGGACGCGCCCGCCGGAAGATGCTCAGTGCCTTTGTTTCCACTAAACTGTAGTTTATGAACAAGGACGAGAGTGTTGCGCAGTTGAATTCGCTTGCCCAGGCGGCATCTGCCTATTTGCGGTCTGCGATGCATCAGCCGGTCGATTGGCAGGAGTGGGGCGAAGAGGCGTTCGCGAAGGCAAAGGCTGAAGACAAGCCGATTTTGCTCGATATCGGCGCAGTGTGGTGTCACTGGTGCCACGTGATGGACCGCGAGTCCTATGAGAACGCGGAGACGGCGAAGATTATCAATGACCTCTTTATTGCCGTGAAGGTGGATCGCGACGAGCGGCCCGATGTGGATACGCGGTATCAGGCAGCGGTGTCTGCCATCAGCGGACAGGGAGGGTGGCCGCTCACTGCGTTTTTAACTCCGGAGGGCAAGCCTTACTTCGGCGGCACTTATTTTCCGCCGACGGATCAACATGGGCGTCCAGGATTTCCACGCGTTCTGTTATCGATGGCGGAGGCGTTCCAGAAACGCCGCGACGAGGTCAATGAATCGGCCGGAAGCGTGATTGCGGCGATCGAACACAACGAGTCGTTCATGGGGCGGGCGGGAAATCCAGGACCGGAGTTGGCGGCAAAGCTCGTCGATTCGGCGCTGAAGCAGTTCGATGCACGCTCGGGAGGGTTTGGATCGCAGCCCAAGTTCCCGCATTCGGGGGCTATTGATCTGCTGCTCGATGCGGCCTCGCGTGTATCGGTCGGCGGCGCGGAGAACGTTGGCGAGAAGGCGAAGAATGCGGCGATGGTTACGCTGCAGAAGATGGCTCGAGGCGGAATCTACGACCATCTCGCCGGCGGTTTTCATCGCTACTCAGTCGACGATCGGTGGGTCGTGCCGCACTTCGAGAAGATGGCGTATGACAACAGCGAGCTGCTGAAGAACTACGTCCACGCATTTCAGACCTTCGTCGATCCTGAGGCGGCGCGGGTGGCGCGGGAGATGATCCGCTGGATCGATGAGTGGCTGAGCGATCGCGAGCGCGGCGGTTTTTATGCCTCGCAGGATGCGGATTTTTCGCTCGAGGATGACGGCGATTACTTTACCTGGACGGTCGACGAGGCCGCACAGGCGCTATCGCCGGAAGAGATGGCCGTTGCAAGCGCGTTCTACGACATCGGCGAGATCGGCGACATGCATCACAACCCCGCGAAGAACGTCCTGCATGTGCGCGGAACGCTAGAGGGTGTCGCGAAGGCGAACAAGATCACGCTCGACGAGGCGAAGCAGCGGCTGGAGTCGGCGAAGGCAAAGCTCTATGCAGCGCGAAAGAAGCGCCCTACGCCCTATGTCGACAAGACGATCTATGTGGGCTGGAACGGGATGATGATCTCGGCTTATATCGAGGCAGGGCGCGTGCTCGATATGCCGGAGGTGCGGGCTTTCGCGCTCAAATCTCTGGATCGCGTGCTGGCGGAGGCGTGGGACCGGAAGGCCGGCATGGCTCATGTCGTCTCGTATGGAGAGGCCGGCGGCAACGGTGCACGCGTCGCAGGAGTAATCGACGACTACGTCTTCCTGGGCCACGCAGCGCTCGATGCGTGGGAGCTCACGGGAGAGATGCGCTACTACAACGCTGCCGAGGCGATCATGGAAGGCGCACTGAAGCGCTTCTATGACGCAACCGGATGCGCGTTCTTCGATACGGAGATGGCAGCTCAAGGCGAAGTGCGGCTCGGAGCTCTGGTCACGCGGCGGAAGCCTTTGCAGGATTCCCCCACTCCCGCGGGCAATCCGGTAGCAGCGGCTCTGCTGCTTCGGCTGGAGGCCTTGAACGGACGCGAAGACTATTCCGTAAAAGCGCTCGAGACGCTCGAGACATTTGCCGGCGTGGTCGAGCACTTCGGGCTATACGCCGCAAGCTATGGTCTCGCGCTGCAAAGGATGGTCCTGCGCCCGGCGCAGATCTGTGTCATCGGCGACGATGCGACTGCCAGGCGACTGGAAGCGGTCGCTCTTGCCCGCTACGCCGTCAATAAAAGCGTAATTCGTCTGCGCCGCGATCAGTTGAATGCTCTGCCTCCTGCACTGGCAGAGACATTGCCGCACCTGCCGGGCCTCAAAGACGCGAGAAGCTTTGCCGTGGTCTGCAACGGCAAGGGATGCCTGCCGCCAGTCTCGACGGTGGATGAGTTGATCGCCGCGATGAATCAATCCTTGTGAATCGGTTGAGCAGCGGCGCAACCCCACCTGATACCCTTGACCTATACCCTTGACTCTCATGCGCCGCTTCCCCGCCCTCGCACTCCTCGCACTCCTCGCAAGCCTCAGCGCAGCCACCGGCTGCCACTCCCCCTACGTCACGGCAACCGTCAGTAACCGCACCACCCAGCCCATCGAGATCCTCGAAGTCGACTACCCCAGCGCCAGCTTCGGCACCCAGGCCCTTCAACCCGGAGTCGACTTCCACTACCGCTTCAAGGTCCTCGGCTCAGGCAACATGAAGCTTCTTTACACCGATAGCGCCCATCGCGATCACAAATCCGACGGGCCATTCCTCAAAGAAGGCGCCGCAGGCCCACTCACCATCGTCATCGCCGACACCGGCGTCACATGGCAACCCGCGCCCACCGTAGCTATCGGCAAGTAGCC
>JBEKGF010000022.1:0-69831 GCA_050012935.1 Edaphobacter sp.
CATGTAATCGACTACGGCTTTCAGGTCATTGGTTTCGCGGAAGACTTTGAGCTGGCGGTCGGCGCCGGAGCCTTGATGCAGCATCGTGTGGATGTAGGCGATCTCGCGGCGGCTGCCGAGTTCGTCGAGAACATCGTCGACGAAGGCAAGATACTCGAGAATGAGATCGCGCGCGGGAACCTCTTCCTGTTTACCGAAGTCGATCATCTTGCCGTCGAGGCCGTAGCGAACGGCGCGGAACTTGTTCTCCATCAAGAGAGCGCGGGAGTACTGGCGGTAGTCGACATTGCGGGAGTGCAGCCGCCAGAGCTTACACGCAGTGGCCTGAATGAGCGCAGCGATCGCGATGGACTCGTGAGCGCGAAGGGGAATGTCGCAGATGCGGACTTCGACGGTGTCGAAGAAGGGATGAGGGCGGACATCCCACCAGATCTTCTTGGCGTTGTCGATGGTGTGGGTCTTGATGAGGAGGTTGACGTAGCTCTCGAACTCGGAGTAGCTGGCGAAGCTGTCGGGGAGATTGGTGCGAGGAAAGTTCTCGAAGACCTTGGCGCGGTAGCTCTTATAACCGGTGTTCATGCCGAGCCAGAACGGGGAGTTGGTGGAGAGCGCGAGAATGTGCGGCAGGAAGTAGCGCAGCGAGTTCATGATGCGGATCGCGGCTTCGCGGTCTTCGATGCCTACGTGGACGTGGAGGCCAAAGATGAGGTTGGCGCGGGCTACGAGCTGGAGGTCTTCGACGACTCGGGCGTAGCGGGGATCGGGGTAGATCTCCTGAACGCGCCAGTCGGCGAAGGGATGGGTGGCTCCGGCGATGAGCAGAAGGCCATGCTCTTCGGCGAGAGAGATCATGTTGCGGCGGAGGTCGAAGAGATCTTCCTGCGCTACCTGGATGTTGCTGCAGACGCGAGTGCCCACCTCGATGACGGATTGATGCATTTCGGCTTTGACTCGCTCTTCGAGGCGGAGCTTGCCCTTGGCGAGCATCTCGGTCGCGATGTGCGAGCGGAGATCGCGGGTCTCCGGGTCGACAGTCTGGTATTCCTCTTCGATGCCTAGCGTAAACGATGGGCGCATATTTGTGGCCTCGTTAGCGAATACAAAAACCTAACACAGATACCACGGATTCAACGGATCAAGACAGATTTTCTAATTACTACTCCGTCGCTTTCTTTGTTGCTTTTTTCGCTGTTGCCTTGGCAGGGGATTTTTTGGTGGTGGTCTTTTTCGCGGTGGCCTTTTTTTCGGAACCCAGGAACGAAGCCCAACGGAGTTCGGGTTTGGTTGGTTTCTGGGCCTTGCTAACGGCTAGTTTGGCAACCTTGTCGACAATCCACTCGAAGCTTTCTTTGCCTACGGAGTGCAGGTCGGCGTCGGGAGCGGGGTTCATGAAGTCAATGGCGTAGGGAATGCCGTCTTCACAGGCGAACTCGACGGTGTTGAGGTCGTAGCCGAGAGCTTTGCAGAGAGCGAGGGCGTCTTTTTCTACACGCTTCAATAGTCTTTTGTCGTAGGCGGGTGGGTCCATTACGTAGCGGTGCTCGTGTGGGCGGCGTGGGTCGTAGGGCATGATGCGGACTTCGGATTGGCCGACGACGTAGCAGCGGAAGTACTCGTTGAAGTTGACTGCGGCTTGCAGCGTCATGCTGAGGTCGCGGGTCTTGTCGTAGGCGTGGAAGAACTCATCGCGGTTGTGAACGTGGTAGACGTCGCGCCAGCCGCCGCCGTCGTGAGGTTTGAGGAAGGCGGGAAAGCCGACGTAGTCGAAGATGCTGTCCCAGTCGAGGGGAAACTGGAGGTTGCGCATGGAGCGCTCATTGGTCTGCGGCGGAAATTTCTTGTGCGGGAGAAGGACGGTCTTCGGCACGGCTACGCCTAATTTTTTGGCGAGAGCGTAGTTGAAGAATTTATCGTCGGCGGACCACCAGAAAGGATTGTTGATGATCTGCGTCCCCGTGAGCGCAGCATTTTTCAGGAATGACCGGTAGAAGGGTATGTCGTGCGAGATGCGATCGACGATGACTGCATAGCCGGAGGGCTCGGCCATGTGCACACCGCCGACGTGGACGAATTCTGCGCGAATGCCGTCGATCTCCATTGCGTTGATGCGGTCGACGAGGGCACTCGGAAAGGTATTTTCCATGCCGAAGAGCACACCGATCTTCTTCACGTAATCCTCCAATTGGTTACCGATTTGTGGGCCGTTCGCTCGTTAGAGACCAGGGGTTAGACATAAGTTTGCAGCATGCGCTGCCACCAGGGCCAGTCGTGACCAGTGTTGTCGCCCCAGACGTCGAGGCGTACCGGGATATTTTTGTCGCGGAAGCTCTGCGCCATGCGCTCGTTGGCGTTCCAGCACTGATCGTGCACGCCGGTGGCGAGGATGTACTTGTTGTGCTGGTAGCGGTGGAGATACCAGGGGTCGCTCATGTTCGCGAGATAGTGCATGGGGATGTTGAAGTAGACGTCATCGTCGTAGTAGCCGGAGAGAAAGTTGGAGGAATCGAAGGCTCCGCTCATGGACAGCATGGCGGTAAAGACGTCGGGATGGCGCAGGGCAACGTTGATGGCATGATAGCCGCCGAAGCTGCAGCCGATGGCAGCGAGTTGGGAGGATAGGTTCAACTGACGAAGCAGAGGGAGAACCTCCTGCATCAGGTACTGCTCGTACTGCGTGTGGCGCGCGATGCGCCAGCGCGGCGGGACGTTGCGGTTGTACCAGCTCTCCGAGTCGACTGAGTCGACGCAGAAGAGTTGCAGATGGCCATGTTCGAGTTTCTCGTGAACAGCGTTGACCATTCCGCGGTCTTCAAACTCAAAGAAGCGTCCGCAGGAGGTGGGAAAGACGAGCGCCGGAAGGCCGGAGTGCCCGAAGATGAGCAGCTCCATGTCGCGTCCCAGGGCGGGGGATGACCATTTGTGATATTCGCGCTTCATTGCCTTCCCCTCGGATAGTGTGATGCAATCGTACTTGACCGGAGCCGCCGTTATCGCATTGGAACCGCCGATCCCATCTTCTCTCAAGCCAGTTTTCGCTTCACCGAAGCGGGAGCTTATCTCTGCCATCTCCGCAGACGATCCGAATAGAGAGCATATTGCGGACGAACTCGACTCCAACCCACGGTACATTGTGAGTGAGTTTCACTCGGGGATTTTGCCGGATGATCGGGCGGTATCGGTTTATCTGCCACCACAGTATCTGGAGCAGGAAGACCGCCGCTTCCCTGTCTTCTATCTGCAGGACGGTCAGAACTTATTCGATGGGCGCACCTCGTACATCGCCGGCAAGACCTGGAATGCGAATACGACGGCTGACCGGTTGGCCGAGGACGGCGAGATTGAGCCGGTAATCCTGGTGGGCGTGGCCAATACAGGGCTTCGGCGGATGGCTGAGTACACGCCGACGCGCGACTTCAAGATGGGCGGCGGCGAGGGCGAAAGCTACGGGCGGCTGCTGATCGAGGAGTTGAAGCCGCTGATCGACCGCACCTACCGGACGCTGCCGGAGGCGCAGGATACCGGGTTGGGCGGTTCGTCGCTGGGCGGACTAGTCTCGCTTTATCTGGGATTTGCGCATCCTGAGATCTTCGGAAAGATTGCCGTGATGTCGCCGTCGCTTTGGTGGGACCACCGGAGTATTCTCAACGCGATCGAGCAGCAGGCGGTGAAGCCGGACCTGCGCATCTGGCTGGATATGGGCACGGCGGAAGGCGTGCGACATCTGCGAGATGCGGAGATGCTGGAGCGTCTGCTGCTGAAACGAGGCTGGAAGAGCGGAGAGAACCTTGCCTACATGGAGGCCGCAGGCGCGGTGCACGATGAAAAGGCATGGTCAGACCGTTTTGGCGAGGTGCTGCGTTTTCTTTTTCCCGCTTAGTTGCTGTGTTTTGAACGTTTCATCTTGCGAAAACCCCGATTTTCCGCGATACTTAGGTGTTGGGTTAAGCAATGTCGGTTCTCATCCAAATGCAGGACCGATGGGCCCTTAGCAACTCATAAATTAAAAAGCGTTTTTTGAAAGGCATTGCCCGTGTTGATGATTCGTTTGGCGCGCGTTGGAGCGCGTAAGCAACCCCACTACCGCGTTGTTGTTATTGAAAAGGATCGCGCCCGCAACGGCCGTTCTGTCGAAGTTGTCGGCACCTACAATCCGCGCACGAACCCTGCAACCGTTGATCTGAAGCGCGACCGAATCGACTACTGGACCAAGAATGGCGCGCAGGTCTCCGATCGCGTAGGCAAGCTGATGACCGTGAAGCCGGCGGAAACAGCCGCTGTAGCTTAGTAAGGTTACCGGTTCCCTAACTTTGGGAATGCAGTAATGGTTCCCAAAGATAGCTGTCTCTCTAGATTCATTGCTGTACGTGCTGCACACCGTTTCACGTAGACTCCTTGGTATTGCAAGGTTAGTTGACTTTGTAAAGCAGATGCCCGGTATGTACTCCGGGTTGAAGCGACCGTGTTTCGCTCGTACCAGCACTTCCTGGAAGATCTCGCAGTAGACGAGACGAAGGGATGGGCATGAGCGATTCTTCGTGACTCCCAAAATTCGTAGGTGTGTGTAATGACTCAGGCAGCCCATTTTCCTGCAGGGGAAGACCCTGTGAAGAACATGACAGAACTTGTAACCGAGATCGCTCATGCTCTGGTCGATGACCCGGGCAGCGTCCAGGTGGAAGCGATCGCCGAGGGCGATTCCACTGTCATTCGATTGCGCGTCGCACAGAGCGATGTCGGCAAAGTAATAGGGAAACAGGGCCGTACAGCGCGATCGATGCGAACGATCCTCAGCGCGGCGAGCATGAAGTTCAAGCATCGCTTTTCGCTGGACATCGTAGAGCAGGGCGAGCCGCCCACCCCACAAAATTGACCCGCAACGCAATAGGCGTCGTAGCTGCCTGATCGCGTGAGTTCCGGCTTATGACGCAGAGCACGTCATCGTGGATCGTCCTGGCACATCTGCTTCGGCCACAGGGCCGCAAAGGCGAGGTGCTGGCGGAGTTGTTTACCGATTTTCCGGAACGCTTTGAAGATCACAGCCGCGTCTTTCTAGCCAAGCCGGACTTCCACGGCGCGGAGGCAGAGGCGCGCGGGGTTGAGATTCAGTCTTTCTGGCTTCCGGTCGGACGAAACCAGGGACGTGTGGTGCTGAAATTCGCCGGCATCGAGACGATCTCTGACGCCGAGACGATTGCGGGGCAGGACGTGATCGTTCCTCGCAAGGAGAGGCTTGCTCTGGACGAGGAGTCGGTCTACATCAGCGAGCTGATCGGTTGCACTGTCTATGACGGCACACTGCCAGTGGGCGTTGTCGAAGACGTCCAGTTTGCGATGACGGCGGATGGCGCGCGGCGGATCGACGGTGCTGCGCCATTGCTGGTCGTAGCTTCTGAGGATGGCGGCGAGATTCTGATTCCCTATGCGAAGGCGTTTCTGGTATCGGTGAACACCGGGGCCAAGCGAATCGAGATGAAGCTGCCGGAGGGTTTGGTTGAGATCAATCGCGCCAACGGCGGGCAAACGAACGACGGTCGAGACGCGAGCGAGACGACAGACAAAAGTCAGAAGTGATAGGCGACGCCCATCGAGACAATCGGGAAGAACGGGTAGCTGCTGAGATCTTTGTTCAGGTTGTTGATCTCCTGCTTGAGACTATTCACGGCCTGGGTGTCTTGAAGTAGACTCACGCAACCATTGGTCGTACACATAGTTCCGCTAAGGTTGAGATTGATCTGAGGAGCGTGAGTATAGGCAGCTCCAATCTCGAGTGGAAACGAGAGATGCCTGCTGCTGCGTGGAATGATGTTGCCGATGCCGACCAGCAGCAAAGGCGCGAAGGAATGAGGGTAGACGACCGTGGAACTGCCGCTGACCGGATCGTCGACGCTGTTGAGAAATGTCTGGCTGCCAAGCTTGAATGTTTGACCGGGGGCGACCGATACCGGCGCCGTCATGGAATTTTTCGACCAAAGAACACCGGTACTGATATGAAACGCGCCGACAGGAAACCAATCAATGGTGGTTTCACTGGATTTCAGATGAAGCCGTGCGTCGTAGTCAATGCCGTCGATGTTGAAGCCATCACTGAAGGCGAAGATATTGAAGCTGGAGCGTAGATTGATTTTGGGTAAGACTGGGGTGGCAACTTCAAAACCCAGCCCGAGAGTATCTACTTTAAAGCCGACGGCGATGGAGCGGAACGGCCTGATGTCCGCGGGTTCCGTAACCGCAACAGGCATTCGCGCAGAGCGGACATATTTGTAGGTGCTGGATGGTTCCGCGGCGGACGGTGCGAAGTCGGCCGGCAAGGCGTCGGCAGCCGGCGAGGCGCTGGGTGATGGCGCGGCGCTGGCTGCAGGCAAGGCGAGGGTCAATGGCGCGGTGCGGGTTGAGGGCGCGACATCCGGCGAAAGAATCAGGTCGTTGCCTGAGGGCTGAGGCCCTCCGAGCCGCAGGGAGGTTGTGGAGTTCGCAGGGCTATCGGGGTGTGACTCCACCGGAGAGGAGTTCGCTGGCAGCGAAGTGTTACTTGCCACCGTGGCGCTGGAACTACCGCAAGCCTTAGGCAGAATGTATGGCACAAAGGGGCCATAGACATCATTTGGCGGAACGACAAAGAGTAGAGACGGCGTCCGTGGTTTTACTACACAGTCTGCAGGCAGCTGCTCCTGCGCGGCGGAGTGGGAACCCACCAATATCAGCGGCATTATCAGCAGTGCCGCGAGTTTTATTTGAGACATGACCGGGCCTCTCTTACTCGCAGCGATAGAGCGAAGACGGTGCCTGTAACGGAAGAAATCACATGTACGATTTTCTGCGAAATTCCTCGCCGCTCTCTACAACCTCTGGGTGATATCGTGCAATCAGCAGAGTGATCGGCAACTGGCTATTCGGTAACAGCGAACGGCTTTTCAGGTAATACCAGAGAGCTATTCGAGTAATCATCTTTTTATGCGCTTCGATATCATTACGATCTTTCCGGGTTTCTTCGCGGGTCCATTTGACTACGGGATTCTGAAGCGCGCACGCCGCTCGGGGCTTGTCGAAATCGCAACGCATGACCTGCGCAGCTTCACGCACGACCGCCATCGAACGGTCGACGACCGTCCCTTTGGCGGGGGCGAAGGGATGGTGCTGAAGGCGCAACCAATCTACGATGCGGTGCAGTCGCTCACGATTTCACCGAAGTCTGAACGGGTAACACAGAAAGAGACTGTGATTCTTCTGTCGGCACAGGGCCAATCGTTTGGCCAGTCGCTTGCTCAGGAACTGGCGACTACGGAACGGGTCGTCCTTCTCTGCGGACGGTATGAGGGCGTGGATGAGCGAGTGAATGAGCTGCTCTGCGACCGCGAGATCTCGATCGGGGACTATGTTCTATCGGGTGGCGAACTTGCCGCGGCAGTAATCGTCGACGCCGTGGTACGGCTGCTGCCAGGAGCGCTCGGAAACCCTGATTCGTCCCGTTTTGAGAGCTTTGGCGCCGAGGATCCCCCGGAAGTAGCTGAAGAGACGGAAGGACCGCCACGGTCGACTTATGGAGCGGGAGGCTTGCTGGACTATCCGCACTACACTCGACCGGCGGATTTTATGGGAATGGCAATTCCCGAGGCGCTGGCAGGGGGAAACCACGAGGCCGTCCGGCAATGGCGGCGGAGGATGGCGCTCAAAAAGACACTCCAGAACCGCCCCGACCTGCTTCGACAGATGGTGATCAGCGATGAAGACCGTGAGATTCTTGCCGAGTTCGGCTGGCAGGAAAATCCGGAGCGATAAAGCGCTGACAGCGCGTGTTTTCTGTGGGATTCCGGCCAAAAATACCGCAATTTCGTGTACACTAAAGAACGAGTCCAACCTAGGAAAGTTGTGTCATGTCTATTCATCCGATTATGCAGAAGTTGTCCGCGAAATTCGAGCGGACCGATCTACCTGAGTTTGCCCCCGGCGACACCGTTCGCGTCCAAGTCAAGATTCGTGAAGGCGAGAAAGAGCGTCTTCAGGCATTTGAAGGCATGGTAATCGCCTGCCGTAAGGGCGCGCAGGGATCGTTTACCGTTCGCAAGATGAGCTTCGGGCAGGGCGTCGAGCGCATCTTCCCCTACAACTCGAAGGTCGTCGACAAGGTCGAGAAGGTTCGCTCCTACGAAGTTCGCCGTTCGAAGCTGTTTTATCTGCGCGGTCTGCGCGGCAAGGCTGCCCGTTTGCGCGAGGTCGAGCGCGCTACCGCCAGCTAAGCTACTTCCCTTCTCTGTTTCTATCGCGTTTTCCACTGAGCCACGACTTCGGTCGTGGCTTCGTCTTGTTGCGCAGGTTTACACTCGACTGTGACGGGCATGCCTTCCGCTCTCTCCAAACGCGCTCTCAAGAAAAAGGTAACCGCTGCCACCCAAAAACAGCGGATGTTGAAGCTGCTGGTATGCAGCGACGCGCCGGAACAGGCGCTCCGCTACCACGGCTTCCAAAGAATCGCCGGAGTGGATGAGGTGGGACGCGGAGCGCTGTTCGGCCCCGTCGTCGCGGCTGCAGTGGTTCTGCCTGAGTGCCTCGATGAGCTCGCCAGCGCCGGGTTGAAAGACTCGAAACAACTGACCCGCGAAGAACGCGAGTCGCTCGACACCCAGATACGCGGTATAGCGCTCGCTTTCTCAATTGCCGAGGTCGACGCCGAGACGATCGACCGCGTGAACATCTACCAGGCATCCCGCATGGCGATGCTTGCGGCAGTGCAAGGACTGATGATGGAACCTGACCATCTGCTGATCGACGCGATGCGGCTGGATCATCCGTGCGCACAGACCAAGCTGATCTACGGGGACGCACTCAGCCTCTCGATTGCAGCCGCCTCTGTGCTGGCTAAAGTGCATCGCGATGCCTTGATGCGCGAGCTGGATGCGGTACATCCGGGATATGGCCTGGCCTCGCACAAGGGCTACGGTACGCCTGGACACAAACGAGCGCTGTCGGAGATCGGCCCCTGCGCTCTCCACAGAAGAAGCTTCGCGCCAGTGCGCGGAGTCGATCCGGATGCCGAGATGGAGCTTTCAGCCGAGCTGCTCTTCGAGGATGCAGACCTGGAGGGCGCTGGGTGGGATTGAAGCTGATGTGCGTCACGGCGCATCCGGATGATGAGTGCTTTGGTTTTGGCGGCGCGTTGGCCCTTGCAGCCGATCGTGGAATCGAAACCTATGTGGTCTGCCTCACGGACGGACAGGCCGCGTCGAATCGCGGCGGTGCCGCCTCAGGCCAGGCTCTGGGAGCGATACGGCGCGAAGAGTTTCGACGCTCCTGCGAAGTACTCGGTGTCACCCATTATGAGTTGATGGACTACCACGACGGGCGTCTGGAGTTCGTCGAGTTCTCCATGGCTGCAGGCCGGTTGGTGGAAAAGATTCGCAGCTTCAAACCGGACGTGGTGATAACGTTTGGCGGCGACGGCGGACAAAATACGCATCCTGACCACATGATCGCATCGATGCTGACAACCGCGGCGTTTCATTGGGCGAGGCAGGCAAAGCGTCACCCCGATGCAGGCGAGCTGCACCAGGCTCAGCGCCTCTACTATCTGACTGCGAACTCCTATATTCCAGATCGGCCGCCCGCAATGGCAATGCCATGGACCGTAACTCTGGACATACGTTCCGTCCGGGAACGAAAGACCGAAGCCTTTCGGCAGCACGTATCGCAGGCTCCCCTCATGGAGAAGACGAAGAACTTCTTCGCGAAGTACGGAGCAGAAGAGTATTACACTCTGGTCGCTGTGGCCGAGCCGCAACCCGCGCGGCAAGCGACAGATCTATTTGAGGGATTGAGCTAAGCCGCCTCTTGCCGGGCTCCTGCGGGTTAATCACGGATACAGCCGCTGCCTCTCCCACCCATCCCCTCTCCGCACAAACATAACACGGTCATGCAGCCGCCCCTCGCGGCTCATCCAGAACTCGATCTGCTCGGGGCGCAACACAAAACCCTTCCAATACACAGGCCGCGGTATCTCCGCCGGATAACGAGCATCCAGCTCCTTCACACGGGCAAGCAACACCTCCCGAGCAGGCAACAACCGGCTCTGCTCCGATGCAGCCGCAGCAAGCTGACTTAAACGCGAACGAGTGTGAAAATAACGGTCAGCCTCAGCCGCAGGCAGTTCCATCACTGAACCCGCAATGCGCACCTGGCGGCGTAGCGACTTCCAGTGAAAACACATGGCCGCTCGCGGGTTCTCCTTCAGCTCAATCCCCTTCTGACTCTCCTCGTTGGTATAGAACGCGAATCCTCGCTCATCAACGCCCTTCACCAGTACCATCCGCACGCTGGGTCTCCCCTCCGGCGTCGCAGTGGCTAACGCTACAGCGTTCGCATCGTTGGGTTCATTGGCTTCGGCGTCCTGCATCCAAAGGCGAAACAACTCAATCGGATCGACCGAGGACTCGAGGTACTTCTCTTCCATCTCCGCTCCTCTAATTTGCGATTCCAGTCTACCGAGGAACAGTGTCACAGTGGTGTCAGCGAAGTTGAAAATCCGGGCTGCCCATCACAAGAGCGGTCAACAAATTCAGCATATCGGTAGAGCTGTGTGTTGTTCCTGGAGGAAGATCCGCAAGCTGTTTTGATGTCATTCTGAGCGAGGATGGCCTTGGGCGTTCCTTACGGTTTTCGTTGAGTGTCTGTCAGAACCCGGTCCATCACACCGCGCACCTGGGTAGCCCAGGCATTCCAGTTGAGAACTGCTTCGTAGCGCTCTCGGCTGGTCTGCCTCATCTTCTTGAAGGCGACCGGATCGCTCCAGAGACGCGCAATCAGCTCGGCGTATTCCTCGCCGCCTGCTTCGGGCGGCAGAAGCAATCCGTTGACGCCTTCGACGATGATGGTCGCCGTACCGCCTGTGTCGGTGCTGATAGTCGGCAGTCCGTAGGCGCTGGCCTCGCAAAAGACGATCGCTGAGCATTCGGCGCGAGTGGGAAGGAGGAAGATGTCGGAGTCGAGGTAGAGATCGGCGAGGACGTTCTTCTGCTCGGGAAGATTTTTGTCGAGAAACGGAATGACACGAAGAGAGGGATGGGCTAAGGGAATCGCCGGACTGCACCCAACGACTGTCAACTCTGCATCGACACCGCGCCGACGTAAAGCAAGAAAAGTCTCATAGGCGATTGGACCTCCCTTTCGCTTCCAATCACGACTGACAAACAGAAGACGGCATTTGCCATCGGTGCTTCCCGTTCGCAGATCTTCGCGCGCGGGAATCGCGTCCATATTCGCGCCAAAGGGAATGACTTGAATCTTTTCGGGACTCACTCCGTAGTCTTCACCGGCGGAGCGCGCCGCCCAATCGTTGGAATAGACGAGCGCGTTCGCGCGGGCGATTGCTTTGGTCTCGAGGTGATTGCCCTCCCATCGCGACAAGCGGCCCATGCGAAGAAAGAAGTCGTAGTAATTTTCGATAGCTCGAAATGTCGCGTCAGACATGTAGATAAGCGGCACCGGCGATCTCAGGTAGGCAGTCTCCACCGACGCCACGGGAGCGAAGACGACATCGCACCCGGAGTTAAGAATCGCCTTGCGAAAGGATCGGCCATAGAGATAGCTCAGAACAACGCTGTGCTCGATGTTTGCCGGGTCTTTGATGATCCGTCGCAGCTTGGAGACGACCCGGAAGGCAAATTTGGTAAGAGGATCTTGAACGATAGCGATATGTTCGATGCTGTCCACGGTAGGTTCGAGAGCGTGGAACATGGAATACATCGTTCCGGACCATGATCTGCGATTCTGGGGATCCTGAAGACTTAGAAAACCTAATTTAATGGCCCGTTCTGTCATTAAGCGATTGTAACGGCACCTACTTTTACGCAACAGAGGGTGCGGGGGCGCGACGTTTTTTCAAGAAGGCATACGCAACTCGCGCTAGTAAAAGCAGGGAGAGGACGACAGTGTCGAGCAAGGGAGAGTTATTTCCCTTCTTGACGAGCCACCAGTAGTGGATGATTCCGGCGATGGCTGCACCGTAGATGAGGCGGTGGAGACGCTGCCAGTTTTTTCCGCCCATCGCACGCAGGACGAACGCGGGCGACGTACAGGCGAGAGCCAGAAGGATTAGCCACGCGAAGAGGCCGACCTGGATGAAGCGGCGCTTGAGGACATCGTCGACCATGCGCGGCCAGATGATCTTCCATTGCATGACGAGTTCGCCGGGATGTCCCGCGCGCAGACCTGCGAGCGCAGTAGTCACGTCGTAGCCCGAGAAGAGAAAGATATAAGTCGCAAGGTGGAGGGTTGCATAGAAGAAGGCGTAGAGACCGAGGAGGCGGCGAAAGCGGATGAGCCACGATAACTTCGGCGAGAGGCGGCGGATTGGCGTGATGGCCAGCGACGCAAAGAGAGTGTTGAGCGTCCAGTCTCCAGTGAAGTGGGTGATGTAATTGATGGGGTCGGGATAGAGAGCGAGCGCTGGCGAGGTGAACAGATGCAGAAGCCATGCGAACGGGGCGAGGCAGAGAAGATGGAGCAGAGTTTTGAGGGCGATGATGGCAGATTTGGGCATGGCTCTGTATCCGAAGCTTAGCGGAGAGAAATGAGTTGCCGGACTAGTAATTCTTTTTGAGGTCCATGCCGGTATACATGCTGGCAACCTGATCACTGTAGCCGTTGAACATTAGGGTCGGAATGTAGTGGGGCAGGACGCTGGAATCGATGCGGCGTTCGCGCGCCTGGGACCAGCGGGCATTGTCGTAGTTAGGATTGACGTTAGAGAAGAAGCCGTACTCCTCTCCGTCGGCGTCGTTCCAGGTGGTGCGGGGCTGTTTATCGCTGAAGTGGAAGCGAACGATGGCCTTGGCCGATTTGAAGCCGTACTTCCACGGAACGATGACGCGGACGGGAGCGCCGTTCTGGTTGGGCAAAGTCTGGCCGTAGCACCCGAAGGTAAGAAGAGTGAGCGGGTTCATGGCCTCGTCCATGCGCAAGCCTTCTTTGTAAGGCCAGTCATAGCCTGAGGGAAGGTCCATGATCTTCTTGTCGACGTAGGAGAAGAACTGGATGTATTTGGCGCTGGGCAGCGGCTCGCAGAAGTTGATGAACTCGGAGAGCGCATAGCCGTCCCAGGGGATGACCATGGACCAGGCTTCGACGCAGCGATGACGGTAGACGCGGGATTCAAGCGGGCGGTAGTGGAGGAGATCGTCGATATTGATGGTCTGGGGCTTCTTGACCATACCGGTGATCTCGATCGGCCAGGGGCGAGTGTGAAGTTTGACTGCGTAGTGTGCGGGGTCAGACTTGTCCGTGCCGTACTCGTAAAAATTGTTGAAGCCGGCGGCCTTATTGATAGGCGTCTGGGCGTCGGGCAACGTGTACTTGCTCGAAAGGATCTTCGGCTGATCGTCCGCGTGGACGGCGGTTTGCGGATGGACGAGGCCGGAGATTGCGTGCGCGGCGAGAGCTCCCGCGCCAAGCGTCGCGGCTCCCGCGAGAAAGCGGCGGCGGCTCTGCTGCTCGAAGACGTGCTGCGGCGTGATGTCGGAGGAACGAATCGTCGATTCAAGACTGATGGACCTGCGGAGAAGCATTGGCTGGGGTTCCCTTCTATCCCCCTATGATAGGACGCATGGATCACGTACTGGTTACAGTGCGCAGGACAGATGAGGGTGGATGGGGAGATTCCGCGTGATCTGGAGCGGCGGGATATGAGAGATTAGAAGTTAATGATTTCTTGGCGGACGTCTGTGGGATGGAGTGCATGGGTGGCGATAACGCTCGTTGTAGCGAGCGGCGCGACTGGGCAGGAGCTTCACGATCCGGCGAATCTGTCGGGAGAACGGGTGCGGGCCTCGGTAACGGAAGACCCGATCCCGGCAAACAAAGGCGCGTTGGCCCTGCAGCAGAGTCTGGTGAAGCTGCGGACGCGGGCGAGCCTTCTGATGATCGTGGCGCATCCGGATGACGAAGATGGCGGCATGCTGACGTACGAGGCCCGCGGACAGGGTGCGCACGTCGCGATGCTGACGCTGAACCGGGGCGAGGGCGGGCAGAATCTGATGTCGGGCGACTTTGACGACGCGCTGGGCCTGGTGCGGACGCAGGAGTTGCTGGCGGCGGACCGGTACATGGGCGTGGACCAGATGTTCGGGACTGAGGTGGACTTCGGGTTTTCGAAGACAAAGGAAGAGTCGATTGCGAAGTGGACGCATGAGCGTGCGCTGTACGACGCGGTGCGGGCGGTGAGGCTCTTCCGGCCGCTGGTCGTGACCAGCGTGTTTGTAGGCGGACTGACGGATGGGCATGGACAACACCAGGTCTCGGGAGAGATGGCACAGGAGGTCTTCGACGCAGCGGGCGACCCGAAGATGTTTCCGGACCAGATTGCGGCAGGATTGATGCCGTGGAGTCCGATGAAGGTCTACGCACGCGAGCCGTTTGCACGGGTCACGGAAAAGGGAATGTTCGATTATGCAACGGGAAAATATGCCCCGGCACGGTTTTACAACTATGTGACGAAAGAGTGGACGACAGAGACGCCCAGATCGAATGTGACGATTCCTGAGGGGGAGTACAGCGCAATACTCGGGATGAGCTATGTGCAGTTCGCGCGCAAGGGGCTGGCGCTGCAGAAGACGCAGATCGGCGAGGGCGTGAGGTTGGCCGCGGCGGGAGCGTTCGATGTGAGCTACCATCGGTACGCCTCGCGAGTGAAGACGGGCGAGAAGGAGCAGAACTTTTTCGATGGCGTGGATGTGACGCTCGAAGGAATTGCAACGCTGGCTCCTTCTTCCAAGGAGTGGCTGACACCGGCGTTGAAGGCAATCGATGAGCACGCTGCGCAAGCGGCAAAGGTCTTTTCGGCAGACGCTCCGGAACGATGCGCTCCCGAGTTGCGAGATGGGCTGAAGGGCGTGGATGCGCTGATCGCAAAGGTTGAAGCGAGCGGACTGCCGGCAGTGGAGAAGACGAACGTGCTGCACGAGCTGCGCGTGAAGCGGGTACAGTTCAACGACGCGCTGGTCGAGGCGCTGGGCCTGCGGGTTGAGGCGCAAATGACTGCTGCTGGAAACGCGTGCCTGGATGCTGTGACTCCCGGCTGCATTGCCCATGTAGCGACGCGGGTCGTGAATGGCGGCAAGGAGACGGTGGAGGTTACGGCGGACTATCTCTCGTCGACCGGAACGAGCGTGGGCAAAGGGCGCGCGTGGGCGCCGGGTACTGCGACGATCGCGCCGGGAAAGTCGCTGGATTCCTCGTTGGAGTATGGGTGGCCGCAGAAGAGCCTCCAGGTGGAGGGCTCGCAAGCGCGAAAAGATCCGGCGACGCGGCCTTACTTCTCGAGGAAGAACATCGAACAGCCTTACTACGATGTGAGCGATCCCGCGCTGCGGCTGGCTCCGCAGACTCCGCCGGAGAGCTTTTGGGCAAGGGTGAACGCTGACGGCGTGTCTCTGCTGCTCGGGCAGGTGGTGCTCGCGCCCGACGGTAAAGTGGGCGATGCGGATAAACCGATGACGGTGATTCCTTCGCTGAGCGTGGCGATTCGGCCCCCGGCGGGAATCATTCCCCTTACCGAGAAGAGCTTTATGGTGGCCGTCGATGTTCGCGGCGATGAGCAGCGCGGCGTCGCGGGCGATGTGCGGCTGGAGCTGCCGCAGGGATGGTCGGCAGAACCGAAGAGCGCTCCATTTTCGTTTCGGCATGCGGGCGAGACGCAGATGTTCTCTTTTCGCGTGACGCCCGTGGCGCTGTCGCAGAAGAGCTACAAACTTACCGCGGTCGCGGAGACTGCGAATGGAGCGACGAACGAGGGTTTTCGCGCGGTTGGATACAAAGGGTTGACCCCAACGAATATGTACACCGCAGCGACGTATCGCGCTCGGGGCGTCGATGTGAAGATCGCTCCGGGGCTGAAGGTGGGGTATCTGCCGGGGACCGGGGATGAGGTGCAGGCCTCGCTTGAGAATCTTGGCGTGCATGCAACAACCCTGACCATGGACGATGTTGCCGGGGGCAGGCTCTCCGGTTACGACGTGGTTGTGCTGGGAGTGCGGGCCTATGCGGCAAATCCCGGACTGGCCGCGGCGAACAAGAAGCTGCTGGAATATGCGAAAGATGGCGGCGTGGTGATTGTGCAGTACAACCTGGGACAGTTTGATTACGGCCCGTATCCTTACTCGCTGGGCAGCGCGGAGAAGGTCGTCGATGAGACGGCTCCGGTGCGGTTGCTGGCGCCGGAGAACCCCGCATTGAGCTGGCCGAACAGGATTACCGCGCAGGACTTCGACAGCTGGGTGGAGGAACGCGGGCACGGTTTCATGGAGAGCTGGGATCCGCAGTACCAGGCGCTTCTCGAGACGCACGATCCAGGACAGGACCCGCAGAACGGCGGCCTGCTGGTAGCGAAGACCGGTAAAGGCGCCTATGTCTATCTCGCGCTGGCGCTCTATCGCGAACTGCCCGAGGGAGTTCCCGGCGCTTACCGTTTGTTTGCGAATCTGCTGAGCCTGGGGAAGGCCGATGCGGCGAAATAGGCGAGACAGAACCCGGTCCATTGCGAGACACTGACTGGATGACAGGGGAACGCGAGAAAGAACTGATGCAGGCGGCGGCCATGTTGCTGGACGCCCGTAGAACCAATACTCCGATCGACGACTTGCCGGAGACTCTGCGCCCAGCGACGCTCGATGAAGCTTACTTTGTTCAAGACAGACTTGCCCTTGCCTATGGCGAGATCGGTGGGTGGAAGGTGGGTGCTCCGGCAGCGGACGCCACGCCGATGTTTGCGCCGATGCCCGCAGCCTGGATTGCCGCGAATCGTGCGGAGTTGGGTGGGCGGCACCGGTTTCGCGGGCTCGAGGCCGAGATTGCATTTTTGATCGGGAACGATCTGCCTCCGCGAGAGAAGGCTTATTCGCGCGAAGAGGCCGTGGCCGCAATTGCAAGCTGTCATCCGGCGATCGAGGTGATCGAGAGCGGATTGACCGATCCACTCAAGGCGACACGGCTGTCGATGATCGCCGATCTGCAGATGCATGGAGCCTTTGTGTATGGCGCGGCGGTTCCTGACTGGCAGAAGATCGATTTTTCGAAGGAACACGTAGCTCTTGCCGTCGACAGCGTCGTGAGGGTGGAGCGTACAGGATCGAACACCGCAGGCGATCTGATGCGTTTGCTCCCCTGGCTGGCGAATGAAGGCGCGGCGAGGACCGGCGGATTGAAGGCGGGTCAGTGGGTGACGACTGGAAGCTGGACCGGGCTTGAGCGGGGCATCGCGAAGTCGCGTGTCGATGTAAAGTTTTCGATCGCGGACGGAGTTCATCTGCGGTTTGAGTAGGCGGTTCTTAGTTCTCAGTTCAAGCGTCAATGAGGTGATGGATGCGGTCGGTTAAGAGTGTGGAGTTTGTAGTTCCGGCGACGGAACGCTATGCGGAGATTCTGACGCCGAAAGCTGTGGCGTTTGTGGTGGGCTTGCAAAGGACCTTCAACGAGCAGCGGAAGGAGTTGCTCGCAGCACGCGCCGTTCGGCAGAGACGTCTCGATGCTGGAGAGCGCCCGGATTTTCTGAAGCAGACGAAGCATATTCGCGAGGGCGAGTGGACGGTCGAACCGCTGCCTGCGGATCTGCTCGATCGCAGAGTGGAGATTACCGGACCGGTCGACCGCAAGATGATTATTAACGCCCTGAACTCGGGCGCGAAGGTATTCATGGCGGACTTTGAAGACTCGACGACGCCGACATGGGACAACCTCATAGAGGGTCAGATCAATCTACGCGACGCCGTGCGGCGAACGATCGCGTTTGAGGATGAAAAGACCCGAAAGAGTTACAAATTGGTTGAGAAGCCTGCGGTGTTGTTTGTTCGCGCGCGCGGGTGGCACCTGGAGGAGCGGCATCTGATCGTCGACGGCGAACCGATGTCGGGGTCGCTGTTCGATTTTGGCTTGCACCTCTTCCACAACGCGCAGGAGCTGCTGTCGCGCGGGTCTGGGCCGTATTTCTATCTGCCCAAGATGGAGAGCCACCTCGAGGCGCGGCTCTGGAACGACGTATTCGTCAAGGCAGAAAAGGAGCTGGCCCTTCCTGCCGGTTCGATCAAGGCAACCGTGCTGATCGAGACGATTCTGGCATCGTTTGAAATGGACGAGATCTTGTGGGAGCTGAAGGACCACTCGGCCGGACTGAACTGCGGGCGGTGGGACTACATCTTCAGCTTCATCAAGAAATTCGCCGGAGATACGAGCGTGGTGCTGCCGGACCGCGGACAGGTGACGATGACGACGCACTTCATGCGGAGCTACTCGAAGCTGTGCATCAAGACGTGCCACCGTCGCAAGGTGAGTGCGATGGGCGGGATGAGCGCGTTTATTCCAATCAAGAACGATCCGGTCGCGAACGAAAGAGCGCTGACGCAGGTGAGGGCGGACAAGGAGCGCGAAGCAACCGATGGGCACGATGGCACGTGGGTGGCGCATCCTGGGCTGGTACCGATTGCACTTGAGGTCTTCCATCGAGTGATGCCGCAGCCAAATCAGATCGACAAGCAACTCCCTGACTTTCACGTAACCGCAGCCGATCTATTGCAGGTTCCGGATGGAACGATCAGCGAGGCTGGTGTACGGCAGAATGTCGCGGTTGGTTTGGGCTACATGGAGGCGTGGCTGCGAGGGATTGGCTGCGTGCCTCTGTTCAATCTGATGGAAGATGCCGCGACGGCCGAGATCAGCCGCGCGCAGCTTTGGCAGTGGGTCCACCACAATGCCGTGATGGACGATGGCCTGCCCGTCACGGTGACGATGGTGGACCAGGTGATCGCGGATGAGTTGGAGCGAGCGAAAGCAACGGTAGACCCGGCCCGGTATGCCGCCTACGCGACGGCCGCGGAGCTGATGCGGGAACTGGTGCGGGCGCCGAAGTTTACTGAGTTTTTAACCGTGCCGGCTTACGAGCGTGTGCTGGCGGAAGGCCTGTAGCTCCTCTCCAGTCACTGACGCAGACGTGGCTCACTGAGCTTCATGACGAGACATTTTGCGGCCCCGCCGGCCTTCATGAATTCGCCCAGAGCAACCTGGACGACGGTGAAGCCGAGCGACTCGAGCCGGGTGCTGAGTTCCCTGCTGACGCGATTCAAGATGATGGTGCGGCCCACGTTGATCGCGTTGCAGGCAAAGCAGGCAGCGTCGACCTCGCTGACGATGATCCTCTTTTGCTCGGGATAAAAGGCCTCGATCTTTTCGAGCGATGCGTCATCGAAAGCGTCCGGAAAGTACATGACGTATCCGCCTTCAAGCGGAGCGAAGCAGGTGTCGAGATGGTAAAAGCGTGGATCGGTGAGATGAAGTGAGGTGATCTCGATGTTCCAGACCTGCTGCAACGCTTGATGGCTCGAAACCAGAGTTCGAGGGCCGTAACCCACCCAGAGACAGCTGCCGTCGGCGGCGAAGAGGGCGTCGCCTTCGCCTTCAAACGGCGTGGAGCGTGGGATATTGACGAGGGTGTACCCCGCCTCCTGGAACCAGCGGCGGAAGTGCGGTTCCTCGCCCTGGCGCTCGGAATGGAAGAAGCTGCTGATGGCAACGATACCGTTGCGTTCGAGGCCGGCGTTAGCGGTAAAGACCATGTCGGGCGAGCCGGGCTCAGGTTCGATGAGCCGCACCTCAGCCACTTTGCTGACGGCGTTGTAGAGATTCTGCCACTGTTCGGATGCGCGAGTCCGTGAAGAGGCATGGACGTTGCCCGCCATCCACGGGTTGATAACGTAGTCGACATCGTAGAGCCGGGGCGGGCACATCAGAACGATAGCCGTAGCAGAACCTCGGTCCGATCGGGTCAGGGGGATGGTGCTGCTAAGGCTAGTCTGGCTGGCACTCATTTGCGTCTCCAGTTACAGACTGGCAGATCAACCAGACTTCGTCTATATGAATGATTATTCGATACTTAGTGCATATAAATGCATCACGGGCGCGACATCCTGAAACGCCGCGCCCGTGGGTGATAACTCAGCTGGCAAGCTGTTGAGATTGAGGGAGAATCTAAATCTGATTGGAAACCTGCGTCCTGCGAAACAGGAACGCGATGCCGATAAGACCGGTGGCCAGAAGCGCGTAGGTGGCAGGCTCGGGCACGGTCGACGTCGTTTGCAGACTAGGCTGCCCCAGAACCACGGTGCCAGTAGTGAAGTCGTCGGTAAACGCTCCAGAGGTGCCCAGGGTGTTTCCCGCTGCGGGATTAACACTGGCATAGGCAAACCCGAACGAAGCTGGACCGAAGCTGCTATCGCTTCCCGTCACGGCGTTCGTCTGAATCTGAAGATTCGCCAGGAACGGGTCGGCCAGGGTTCCACTGAGAACGATGGACGACGTACCAAAATCCATCAGAGAATAGGTGAAAGAGGATTGCGATTTGCCCACGGTCAGCGTGTCGTTGAAAGAAAAATCCTCGAGGGTGGGAGCGTTCAACGAATCAAAGCTGATGGTGAATGTACCCGAGCCACTGGCGGTCTCGCCATTGGTGAAAACGCCGGTTCCGGTGTAGGTGAAGTCGTAAGTGAGGGTGTCGGCCTTGGCGGCCAAAGGCAGAGATGCGAGAGCGCAAAGACCCAGCGCGAGTGCAGCAGATTTTACTTTAAACATGAAATCTCCGGGGAAAATGATGATTGCATCGTGCAGGTTTAGGTCATGGATAGTTACTAATTCAACGATATCAAGGCGCAAGTTGTTCTACACTGCGATTTAGCAGTAGTTACCCAAGAGTCACCGGGGTGGTTACCGGAGAAAAGTTTTAGAGGTTTCCGCGCAATGCCTGTTCACGCTCAATAGCCTCAAAGAGTGCTTTGAAATTACCCTTGCCGAAGCTACGGCTGCCCTTGCGCTGGATGATTTCGTAGAAGACGGTGGGACGATCCTCGACGGGCCGGGTAAAGATCTGGAGCATGTAGCCTTCGTCATCGCGGTCGACGAGGATCCCTAGCTTTTCAAGCTCCTCAATCGGTTCATCGATCTTGCCGATCCGGCTTTGCAGCTCCGTGTAGTAGGAGTGCGGGACGCTGAGAAACTCGACTCCCTGCTGCTTCATCTTCGAGACAGTGGAGAGAATGTCCTTGGTGGCGAGCGCAAGATGTTGAACGCCGGGGCCCTGATAGAACTCGAGGTACTCCTCGATCTGGGACTTGCGGCGGCCTTGGGCGGGCTCGTTGATGGGGAATTTCACGTAGCCATTGCCATTGGCCATCACCTTCGACATCAGCGCAGAGTACTCGGTGGAGATGTCATTGTCGTCGAAGTGCTGATAGAGCGAGAAGCCCATCACCTTGGCATAGAAATCAACCCACTCGTTCATCGAGTTCCAGCCGACGTTGCCGACGATGTGGTCGATATGAAGCAGGCCGACGGGACGGGCAACCATATCTTCTGCAATAGCGCGATAGCCGGGGAAGAAGGCTCCGGTGTAGTTGGTTCGATCAATGAAGGTGTGGATCGTGTCGCCGTAGGCAGCGATGCTGGCGACCGTAACTCGTCCATCGGCGTCAGAAAACTCGGTGGGCTCCTGGACGCTGCGAGCGCCTCGGCTGGTGGTTTCGAGCCACGACTGGCGGGCGTCGTCGACCCAGAGAGCGATGGCGTGGACACCGTCGCCGTGCTTGTCGACGTGGCGGGCGATATCGGAGTCGGAGCGCAGGGCCGTAGTGAGGACGAAGCGAACTTTGCCCTGCTGGAGGACGTAGCTGGCACGATCGCGATGACCGGTCTCGGGACCTGCATAGGCTACGAGCGACATCCCGAAGGCGGCGCGGTAGAAATAGGCAGCCTGTCGAGCGTTGCCGACGTAAAACTCGACGTGGTCAGTGCCCTTGAGAGGGAGAAAATCGATGGTCTGGCTTTGGGAGGGCTGGGCAAGTGTGGGTGTAGCCATGAAAGTCTCCAATTCCTGATGCTCAGACGAGCATATGCCGCTTGAAGAGGCAAAGGCAATGGGGGAGGAATGGGGTAATGGGCAGTTTGCAGCGCAACCTGACCGATTGCCAGGAATGGACTTGCGGATGGTTGATGAAAAAGCAGATCCCTGCGGGATGACAACAAAAAGGCTAAGGCACTGGCAGCGGCAGCAGCGTCAAGGGCGGGCGGGGAGGATTGTGGCGCGACACTCGCCGAGGCCTATGCGGGGATGGCAGGGGGTTTCGCAGGAACCGCGGAGGATGATCTCGTCGCCGTCCGCCAGAAAGGTACGGGATTCGCCGGTAGGGAGAAGGATCGGTTGTGCGCCGTTGCGGGTGAGTTCGAGGAGACAGCCGGCGGAGGTTTCGGCAGGACCGGAGATGGTTCCGGTGGCGAGGATGTCGCCGATCTGCAGGTTGCAGCCGTTACTGGTGTGGTGAGCGATCAGTTGAGCCGGGGTCCAATAGAGGTCGTGAACGTTGGATTCGCTTAGGAGAAATGGATCAAGTTTATTCTCCCGCATTGTTATGGTTGATAAATAAACTTCAAGCCCTACATTCAAACTTCCTCGCTGCTGATCGTCGGTCGAATGAAGATATGGCAAAGGTTTGGGATCCCCAGCGGGGCGAGGAGTGGCCGGTACGCGGAATGCCTCAAGTGCAGCCATCGGAGTAACCCACGGCGAGATCGAGGTAGCGAAGTTTTTTGCGAGGAAGGGGCCAAGGGGCTGGTACTCCCAGGATTGAATATCGCGGGCGGACCAGTCGTTCAGAAGACTGACTCCGAAGAGATGATGCTGCGCCTCAGAGATGGGAATGTGCGAGCCAAGTAAATTCGCTTGACCAATATAAAGTGCAAGTTCGAGTTCGTAATCTAACGCTTTGGTGGGAATGAAGTTAGGTTGCTCTTCCGGACTGGCCGGACGAGACTGGCCAACGGGACGTATTACTGGCATTCCGCTGACGAGCACGGAGGAGACGCGGCCATGATAGCCGATAGGAATGTGTTTGTAGTTTGGAAGTAGCGGCTGATCCGGACGGAAGAGCTGACCCACACGCATCGCATGGTGGATGGAAGCGTAGAAGTCAGTGCAGTTGGGAATGTGAACGGGCTTGACCAGAGTGGCTCCGGCGACGGAGTGGAGCGCGGCCTCTGTGGCTTGCCTGTGGCCAGGGTCCGCGTCAATGTGAAGAATATCGGTGAGGGTTTCGCGCAGGAGAGTCCACGAACGATGCCCGAGCGCCATGAGCGGATTGAGAACCGGGGCCTGGCAGGCTTCGACGAGCGATGGAGGAAGGAGGCCAGTGGCGGCACAGGCATGGAGGTCAAGAAGATGGGCGCCGATCGCTACGCAAAGACGCTGCTGACCTTCCAGTTCGAAGGCTCCATACGGCAGATGCGTAAGCGGAAAGTCGGCCGCCTCGTAATTCGCTTCGGGAAGCCAGCTTTGATGCGACGCAACGGTTCGTTTGGCCATGGGAAATGATAGCTTCCCCAGCGATCTTCGTGGAGAGGCAAAGCCAACGGCAGTGAAAGCTGGTTCTTCCGTTGTAACTAGGCACGACGAAACCGGGAGTTGCCGCTAGTGGCTCGGTTGGGGTGGCGGCAGCTTGGCAGAGCCGGCAGGGATCGTCTTCGACTTACCGGAAAATCTGACGAGAAATGTCTTCAGAATCACATAGAGGACAGGGATGAAGAAGAGGTTGAGGACTGTGGAGAGCACCATGCCACCCACGATAGCGGTACCGACGGAGTGGCGG
This sequence comes from Edaphobacter sp., assembly GCA_050012935.1. Classification (GTDB taxonomy): domain Bacteria; phylum Acidobacteriota; class Terriglobia; order Terriglobales; family Acidobacteriaceae; genus Edaphobacter. The sequence continues at coordinate 23,661 of JBEKGF010000022.1, forward strand.
CCGTAAGCACCTGCACCGGTAGCGAAGTAAAGAGGACCGACGCCGAGGATAAAGGCGATTGAGGTCATCAGGATGGGACGGAGGCGAAGCTCGGCGGCTTCGATGGCAGCATCGATGACGGAGCGGCCCTGCTCGAGGAGCTGCTCCGCGAACTCGACGATGAGAATCGAGTTTTTAGCCGAGAGACCGATCAGCATGACGAGGCCGATCTGAACATACACGTCGTCGACCAGGCCGCGGAGATTGACGAGCGTAAGCGCGCCGAGGATCGCCATGGGCACTGCGAGCAGAATGATGAAGGGCAGCGCAAAGGACTCGTACTGCGCCGACAGCGTGAGATAGACCACGAGCAAGCCGAGGCCGAAGATGATGATCGCTTTGCCGGCAGACTCGACCTCTTCAAGAGCAAGGCCAGTCCAGGAGTACGACATACCCGGCATCTTGTTTTTGTTGAAGAGCTTCACCATCGCATCGAGACCCTGACCCGAGCTGAGCCCAGAGGCCGGCGAGCCGTCGATCTCGGCGGAGCGGAAGAGGTTGTAGTGGTTGATAACCTGGGGCCCCGAAGTCTCCGTGATGGAGGCGAGATTGTCGAGGGGGATCATCTGGTTGGAGTCGGAGCGGACGTAGTATTGGCGGAGATCCTGCGCGTTGCGGCGATAGGGCGCGTCGGCCTGCACGTAAACACGGTAGGAGCGGTTATTGAAGTCGAAGTCGTTGACATAGCTGGAGCCCATGAAGGTATTGAGCGCTGCTGTGATCTGAGTGAAGGGGACTCCGATGGCCTTGGCCTTCTCGCGATCGATGGTAATGAGGAGCTGGGGATCGTTGGAGGTGAAGGTGGTGTTCATGCCGGTGAGGTCAGAGCCTGGGGCGCGGCCAGCGCCGACGAGAGTGTGGGCAATTCGGTCGATGTCGCCGAAGGTGTTGCGGCCGGAGTCCTGCAGGATGAACTGGAAGCCGCCGACGGTGCCAATGCCGGCGACAGCGGGAGGCTCAGCCGCGAAGGCGATGCCGCCGGGAACACCGAAAAGCTTCGGTCCAACATCGAGGACGATGTCCCTGGCAGTATATTTGGGCCCCATCTTCGTGCGCTCATTGATGGGCTTGAGCGGAGCAAAGATAAGGCCGGAGTTGGGCGAACTGCCGCCGGAGAGCGAGAAGCCCATGACCGAGAAGGTGCCGAAGACACCGTCGTTTTTGCGAACTTCCGCTGAAACCTTATCCGCAAAGTCCGAGGTGTAGCTGAGCGAGGCGCCCGGAGGCGTCTGCACAATGATGAGGAAGTACGACTGGTCCTCCTGCGGGATGAAGGCCGTGGGGACATGGTTATACATGTACGCCGTGGCCGCAAGCCCGCAGAAGAAGATCAGCACCATGACGTACCGGATGCGAACGACAAAAGTGACGAGGCGGGCGTAGACACGGATGACCCACTGGATGAGGCGCTCGATGGGGTTGAGGAGAAAACCCATGATCCCGGTCTTCTTGCTCTCGGCGCGAAGCAGGATGGCCGCCAGAGCGGGCGAGAGCGTAAGCGCGTTGAAGGCGGAGATCGCGATGGAGAAGGCGATGGTCAGCGAGAACTGCTTGTAGAGAATGCCGGTGGTTCCGGGGAAGAAGCTGACGGGTACGAAGACGGAGATGAGGACGAGCGAGGTGGCGATGACGGCGCTGGTGACCTCTGCCATGGCGATGCTGGTGGCTTCATGCGCGTCCGAGGAGACTGTCTCCATACCGCGGCCGGAGCCTGCGGTTTTGTGATCCAGGACATCGGGGGCGTATGGGTCGGGTTCGGTGGCTTCGGAGCGCGGGGGAATGGCGGCGCTTCCCGACAGGTGGCGCTGCACATTCTCGATGACGACGATGGCGTCGTCGACGACGAGACCGGTTGCAAGCGTGATGCCGAAGAGCGTGAGCGAGTTGATGCTGAACCCGAAGATCTTGATGAACGCGAAGGTGCCGATCAGCGAAACCGGGATAGTGACAGCGGGAATAATGGTGGCTCGCCAGTCCTGCAAAAAGAGGAAGATGACGATAATGACGATGATGATCGCCTGCCCGATCGTGCGGATCACCTCGTCGACGGATTCACTGATGACCAGGGTCGTATCGACAGCAATGATGCCTTTGAAGCCGGGCGGATAGGATTTTTCGAGCTCGGCCAGGACGGCACGGCATTTCTTGTCTACGTCGAGCGCGTTGGCGTTGGAGAGCTGCTCAATCCCGACTCCAACAGCCTCACCGCCGGCGAAGCCTGTGCCCTGAAATTGAAGGTCGGTGTCGTAGGTCTCAGCGCCGACCTCGGAGCGCCCAACGTCTCTGATGAGAACGATTCCATTAGCGGTCGAGCTGTTTTTGATGACGATGTTGTCGAACTGGCGGGGATCGGTGAGACGGCCCACGGCGCGAACGGACATCTGGAAGGCCTGTTTGGAGTCGGAGGGCTGCTGGCCAAGTTGTCCTGCGGCGACCTCGACGTTTTGTTCCGTGAGCGCATTGGTCACGTCGAGTGCAGTGAGGCCGCGAGCGGCGAGGCGGCTGGGGTCGAGCCAAAGGCGCATCGCATACTTGCGCTCGCCAAAGATGATGACGTCGCCGACGCCCGGGACACGCTTGAGGGCATCCTTGATGTAGACGTCGATATAGTTCGAGATGAAGGCCTGCGAGAGCGACTTGTCCGGCGAGATGAAGCCGACGGCAAGGACGAAGTTCGGATTGGCCTTGGTGATGGTGACGCCGGTGTTGTTGACGACGGCAGGAAGACGGCCCTGAACCGAAGCAACACGGTTCTGCACGTCGACGGCTGCGATGTTGAGGTCGTAGCCGGTGTCGAAGGTGATGGTGATGGCCGAGGTGCCGTCGTTGGAGCTGGTGGAGCTCATGTACCGCATTCCCTCGACGCCGTTGATGGACTGTTCGAGGATGATGGTAACGGCGGATTCAACGTCCTTGGAGTTGGCGCCAATGTAGGTGCTGGTGACGACGACCTGCGGCGGCGCGAGCGTCGGATACAGCGAGATCGGCAAAGTCGGGATACAGACGGCGCCAGCGAGCACAATAAGAAGGGCACAAACCGTGGCGAAGATCGGGCGGCGAATAAAAAAATCTACGAACAAGGTGACCTCTGGCCGGGGCGGCTGGCCCACGAATGAAACAAAAGACTACGCGGAGGCAAACGAAACTCCGCAGGAACAGACCAACCCCTAACCTAGCCTAGAGGCTTGACCGGTGCGCCCTCCTGCAAAAATTGCAGGCCGGAGGTGATGACTTTGTCTCCGGTTTTAAGGCCGCCGAGCACTGGATAGGTATTGCCGAACGTCTCTCCAAGCTGGACCGGCACCTGGTGAGCGATGTATCCGTCGCCTTTCGGAGTCGCGACAAAGACGAACGTTTGCCCCCCCACCAGGCTAACCGCGAGCACAGGCACAACCGGAGCAGGTGAGGTACTCCACGTAACGCGGGCCGTCACAAGCTGCTGGTTGCGCAGAATCTCGGCGGTACGCGGAACCTCTGCTTTCGCGAGTATGCTCTGCAGTCCGTTATCCACCTGCGGAGACAGAAAACTGATCCTCGATTTGACGAGCACCTTGCCCGTACCGTCGAGAATTTCTACCGGCAGGCCCTGGCGAACCTGCGTCGCTCGCTCTGTCGGAATATAGATATAGGCCTCGAGATCTGCGTTCTCATCCACGGTCGTCAGCTGAGTCGTAGGGGAAACATAATCGCCCAGATGCACCGGAATGTCGCCGACGATGCCATCGAACGGCGCGCGAATCTCGTAGTACGCCAACTGCTGCGCCTGCGTGTCGGTAAGCGCGATATTCGACTCGTAGTCGGCCTTGGCGTTCTGGTAGGCTTGCGTCGCTTGATCGAAAGCATCACGCGAAACCACGCCGGCCTCGAAGAGCTTGCGCTGGCGTTCTTCCTCAATCTGCGTGTAATCGTAAAGAGCCTTCTTCTGCGCCTGGGTTCCCCTCTGCGACAGCACCGTTGCGGCCTGCCTCAGCGGATCGATGCGCATCAGCGCCTGCCCGGCCTTAACCAGATCCCCCGACTTGACGAAGATCTTGACCAAATTGCCGTCAACCTGTGGCTGCATCGTTGCCGAGCGGCGACTCTTAATTGTGGCGACATAGCTGTCGGAGCTGGGCACCGGCGACAGCGTAACCGGGGCAACCTGCACGGGCATCGCCCCTGGTGGCGGCGCTGCAGGAGCCGCGGATTTACAACCGGCAACGAGGCACGCTGCCGCGCAAACGAATGTGGGAAGGACGCGGCGGAGATTCATAGGCAGGGGCACGGTACTTCTCCTTCAAATTCTCCGATAGACGGAGGTTTCGACGGCGGCAGAAAGGATTCTGCATGAGACAACGGATACGGAGATACAGAACGCAAGGTTCTGCGCGGCAATACTTTACAAGGCAACCGGTTGAATTCCATTTTAGATGAAGCGGCAGGGCCGAAAGGTTCGAAAATCTGCGATTCAAAAGAGATGCGGAAAATAACTCAACCAATCCACAGCAAGACCAATTGCTCGTTCAGACACCGGGAACGCCCTTGTCAGCAAACGAAAAGGGGTTGAAACTCTCGTGACGGTCGAACGCGTCGGAGTGTTCCGCCCGTTTGAGCCAGTTGATGACCAGATACGTCAGCGGCGTCGCGATCACCTCATAGCCCACCTTCAGAGCATAGCCGGTAACGATAATATTCAGCAGTGTTCGAACAGGATAGATTCCGCCAAACGTCAGGATGATGACGAGTGTCGTGTCCACAGCCTGTCCGACAACTGTCGAGCCAATCGTCCGCGTCCACAGCATGCGGCCGTTGGTCACCAGCTTCATCCGCGCCATCGTGTACGAGTTGGCAAACTCCCCCGCCCAGAAAGCGATCAGGCTGGCAGCGAGAATGCGTGGGATGAACCCGAAGACCGTAGCGAAGGCCTTCTGGTTCTGCCAACCTGGAGCCGATGGCAGAGCGATGACAATCGCCGCAATCACATAGAGTAGCGCGGTACCGAAGAAGCCCAGCCAGATGGCGCGGCGCGACGCGGCGTATCCATACACTTCGGTAAAGACATCTCCGAAGATATACGTAATCGGAAAGAGCAGAATCGCACCACTGACCGCGAATGGCCCGATCGACCACTTCCCTGCACCCACGGGGCCGATAAGACACACCTTCTGCGCGATCAGGTTCGAGACCAGCAGAATCACCACAAACGCAGTAGTCAGCGCGTCGAGGTATTTATAGCGCCGAACGGTCGCGCGCATCGTCCCGGGTTGAATCATGTCGACTGGCAAGGGTTCTACAACCAGTATGCCGTGAGTATCGAGATGCGGCCAGTCTTTGACACTGAATCTCGATATTGTTAGCGTTGACAATGGAGCGGTTGCCAACGCGCTGAGCCGCCATCCTTGCACCGTCCCTGTCGTCTAGCCCGGCCCAGGACACCGCCCTTTCACGGCGATAACATGGGTTCGAATCCCATCGGGGACACCAATCGCTACGGGGTTTCGGACCCAGCCGAGCGATGATAGCGGATTACATCGCCAAGTGTAACCGTATCTACCCACCCCGGACCATGCACCGCGATCGTGCCATCCGACATTAGTAATGCCGAATCTGTTGAGGTAGTCCTGCGGATATCCGTCGGCCTCTTTGAGAATCGCATTAAGTGCAACCTTAGCCATGGTTCGCGTTGCACGATCGCCTTGCGTGCCTCAAAATCCTGCAACGAAAGCAGGAGATGCGGATCGAGCGATGGATCTGTAGTTGTCGTTTGAGCGGCGACAAGACCGCCCATAGACAATCTCGCCGAAGCACGAGGGATAGTAGACGGATAACTCTCATCTGCTCGGAGGGAGGCCACCCAAATAATAGACGCTCAAACTCGGAGCTGCTTTTACCAATCGCTCAAGCTCTGGATCTGGAAAACGCTGGACATACGGAGGAGCCCAGCCAATCTGATCTCCACTGACCACCTTCGGCACATCTTGTTGCACGCCGGTCGCCTTCACAAATGGCGTGGGATCGTTGAGGCCGGCTATCGAAAAGTCGACAAGCCGATGGATTGCGCCCTTGGCATGAGCATACATATCCAATTGATTCGCCTCTCCAAACTCCGCAAGCAGAATCAGAGGAGCGAGAGCATAAAGATGGTAGTGCAAAGCTCGGCTGCCTCTGGCCATCTCTAACGGAAGCGATCCATCTGGCTGAATCTGGTTAACTCCATTGTCGTAAGTCGTCATCGCCCAATCAAAGTCTCGGCGATTGTTCGCAGTTACTCCAATTGCAGCGAGTTCGACACCCGCCCAATAAAGATGATTATTCTGACTGTCTCCCTGCCCTGCTCTCTTATGCGTGTCGTAATAATTTTTCGTCTGCTCTCCGACGCTTTCCATCCATTTGGCGATCGTGTCCGTCTGTTCCGGCGTCGCAATGCCAGTTTCTCTGACCTTCAGATAGGCAATTGCAATCGCGCCAGCGACCCAACCCTGCACATAGTAGGCTTGATTGGATGACATCTTACCGGCAAGAGAATGCTCGCCGGCCAAAGTCACAATTTGCCCCACGGCGCATTGCGCTGCCGCGCGAGAGCCTGTTGCACGGAAATCGTCAGCCGCTTTGACGATTGCCATGCCGACATTTTTCACACCGTCACTTGATTTGCGATAAGCCTCTTGCCGTACCGGGTCGATGATGGAGTGGGTCGGATCATCCAGCCTGTAGAAGCCGTCGGTCACCAAATCGGGTGCGATGTGCGCCATGGCGGGACAGGCATAGGCCGCATCGGTCACGGTCACAGGCTTTCCGTCCCACGGAGAACGAAGAGGCTGCGGCTCTGCAGCGGCGAGAACAGGAATTCCGAGCGCAATGAAGGCCGACAAAACGGCACATCGGGAGAATCCGGCAGGGGTAAGTCTGAACAGCAGTGGGCATACCGATCGATTCATCACAGTCATTTGCACACCAGTAATTCCTCGGCGCAAACTAGAAGCCTCTCTCCCGCAGTCCTACGTTCCTCTTTCGCAGCCAAAATACCGCAGGGTTGCTCAGAGGTTCCTTAGGCGGAAAGAAGATCCAGCCGAACCGAGACTCATACTACCCTACCGAAAAATTGCACCTCTGAAATCTACGGCGTAGAGCCATCAACAAGACTCGAAAACAGAGCCCCGCGACTGGTAGCATTGTTCTTTCAATAGGAGGCTGGTGATGTCCGCTACGTCCACACTCTCCCCTTCCCTTCCCGCGACTCGCAAGCTGCGCGAGATTCACCATTGGATCAACGGCCAGACGGTAACCGGAGCCTCCGGGCGATTCGGAGACGTCTACAACCCGGCCACCGGCGAGGTGCAGGCGAAGGTCACGCTGGCAACTCCCGCGGAAGTCGATACCGCCGTCAATGCAGCCTCCGCTGCCTTTCCCGATTGGGCAGCACAGCCGCCACTTCGCAGAGCACGTGTACTCTTCCGCTTTCGAGAGATCTTTGAGCGCCGTCTCGACGAAGTTGCAGCCCTTCTAACCAGCGAGCATGGCAAAGTCTTCTCCGATGCCAGAGGCGAAGCCACCCGCGGACTCGAAATCGTCGAGTTCGCAACCGGCATCCCGCAGTTGCTTAAAGGCGAATTCACCGAGCAGGTAGGCTCCGGCATCGACAGTTGGTCGATCCGTCAGCCATTGGGAGTCGTCGCAGGCATCACCCCGTTCAACTTCCCTGCTATGGTCCCCATGTGGATGTTTCCCATCGCCCTCGCATGCGGCAATACCTTCGTTCTCAAGCCAAGCGAGCGCGACCCCAGCGCCTCACTCCTTCTGGCCGAGATGCTGAAGGAAGCAGGACTCCCCGATGGCGTCTTCAACGTAGTCCACGGAGACAAAGTCGCCGTCGACGCTCTGCTGGCCCACCCCACGGTGCAGGCAGTCAGTTTCGTCGGATCGACGCCGATCGCCGAATACGTCTACCGCGAAGGAACGAGGCACGGCAAACGAGTCCAGGCGCTTGGTGGCGCGAAGAACCATATGATCGTCATGCCCGACGCGGACCTCGATCAGGCAGCCGATGCTCTCGTCGGTGCGGCCTACGGTTCGGCTGGTGAGCGATGCATGGCCATCTCAGTCGCTGTCACGGTAGGCAATGCGACAGCCGACGCTCTGTTAGGCAAACTCGAACAGCGCATCGAAAAGCTACAGATGAGCGACGGCATGAAGGAAGGCGCGGAACTCGGACCTCTGGTCACCAAAACCCATCTGGAGCGCGTTACCGGATACCTCCAGTACGGAAAAGACGAAGGCGCTCAGCTGGTCGTCGATGGGCGGGAAACTGCAACACCCAAGGGCGAAGGATTCTTCCTTGGAGCCTGCCTCTTCGACCACGTCAAACCAGAGATGAAGATTTACCGCGAGGAGATCTTTGGCCCGGTTCTGGGAGTCGTCCGCGTCAACAACTTCGAGACCGCCCTGACCATGATCAACGAACACGAATACGGCAACGGAACGTCCATCTTCACCCGCGACGGCGACACAGCCCGGGATTTCGTCCATCGCGTCCAGGTCGGCATGGTGGGCGTCAACGTGCCAATTCCCGTTCCAATGGCATTCCACAGCTTCGGAGGATGGAAGCGCTCTCTCTTTGGCGACCACTCCATCTACGGGCCGGAGGGAGTTCGCTTCTACACCCGGCTCAAAACGGTCACGTCGCGTTGGCCCACGGGCATCCGCACCGGGGTGGACACCTCGATGCCAACTCTGGGATAAATCTCAACCCGTTTTCAAAAGAAAGGCCGCTCCCAAAGAGAGGCCTCATTCTTGACAATCTCTCCTCACCAGCATCCCTGCTTTTTCCAGAGCCGATGAAAACGAAAAGGGGAAGTCCAACCGTAAAGTATCTGCTTTGAAGACTTTGCACAAGATAAGGGGATGGGGGGGGACCACCCATCGCATCACCGGCCAGCACCAGTATCCGGATCGGCCAACGCGTCCGCCATCCCAAGGTGCTTATCCAGAGCCGCGATACCGCGATCGATCTCCTCCTTGGTCACGATCAGAGGCGGAGCAATAACAAAATGCGAGACCCAAGCCTGAATCGTCACGCCCTCGCCAAGAATCTTCGCCGCAATCTGATCGACCAGCAGAGACTTTCCCGAAACCTTGTCCTCGTAGGTATTGAAGGGTTCCTTTGTCTCATGGTTCTTGGCCAGATCGACCGCCCAGAAAAGCCCTTTCCCGCGAACATCCCCAACGCTCACATGCCTGTTCTTGAGATCATGAAGCTTCCCTTCAACATACGGTGCAAGTTCACGCGCACGCTCGACCAGTCCGAGGCGCTGCATCTCGTGGATCGTGGCAACAGCCGGTGCGAGCGTCAGCGGATGCGCCTCATAAGTATGACCATGAGCAAAGTAGTGATCCTGAAAGAACTCCGCAATCTTCCCGCTCGTTGCGCATAGCCCGAGCGGAACATAGGCGGAGGTAATGCCCTTGGCCGTCACGAGAATATCCGGAACAACTCCCCAGTGATTCATCGCAAACCACTCTCCCGTCCGGCCCCACCCCGTCATCACCTCATCCGCAATCAATAAAACTCCATATTCATCGCATATCCGGCGAAGCTTCGGCATGTACTCGTCTGGCGGAACGATAACGCCGTTCGTCCCCACAATCGGCTCAACCAGAACCGCAGCCACATCGGACTCATTGCGAATCATGTGCTCGATGTAATCCGCACACGCGATCCCGCATCCAGGATAGGTATGCCGAATCGGACATTTGTAGCAGTGCACCTCCGGCGCAAAGAGGATGCCCGGCCCCTTGCCGCCAGGCTCCATAGCCCATCGTCGTGGATCGCCAGTAGCCGCAATCGAACCGGCGGTCGAGCCATGATAAGAACGGTAGCGTGCGATGATCTTCGTCTTGCCGGTGTACATCCGCGCAATCTTGAAGGCCGCTTCATTAGCTTCGGTTCCGGATGTCGTGAAGAAAAACTTGTTTAGCCCTTTCGGAAGCACCTCGGTGAGAAGTTGCGAAAGTTCAGCACGCGCAGTCGTAGCATAGCCCGGCATTGCATAACTCAGTTGCTGCGCCTGTCGAGCAATCGCATCAATCACAGCCTGATTCTTATGACCAAGATTCGAACACATCAGCTGCGAAGAAAAATCCAGATACCGCTTCCCTGCTCCGTCGATGATGTAGCACCCTTCAGCATCCACAACATGCATCGGGTTCCAGTTCTTCTGGAATCGCCATGTGCCGTAATTATGTTGCCGGGTAAGATCGACAACCTGCTCGGTGGTGAACTTCTGTGCTTCGACTGCCTCAGTGGTTTTCATAGTGCCTAATCCTATTCGTTAGTGTCTGGGTATGTCATCGGAGATGAGCGACGCAAAAACATCCGCCCTGTACCTCAGCATGAGGAAATAGTAGCTGGCGGCCGCCACAAAAAACCCGACGAACCAAGCGTAATCATAGAGAAATCGCAGGACCGGAACCGCTAGTCCAATCAAAGCGACGATGACTCCAGCGACAAGAGCAACAATCGCTCGTGGATTGATCCCACGCGTATATTCGTATGGTCCGCCGCGGCGATACAACGAAACGGTATCCAAGCGAGTCCCGCGAATCAGAAAATAATCCGCGACCATAATGCCAGCAACTGGGCCCAACAATCCGGAGTAGCCGATCAACCATCCGAAGATGTAACTCCCGAAGGTGCTCATCAGCTTCCATGGCATCATCGCAAGCCCAAGCAGACCCGTAATCATTCCACCTGTACGGAAGCTGATCAGCCCCGGAGCAAGATTCGAGAAGTCGTTCGACGGAGAGACAACATTCGCGCCGATATTGACGTTAAGGGTCGCAACCAGCAAAGCGACAAGCGCCAAAAGAGCAGCCAATGGCTGATGAAAGCGCCCAAGCAGCGTAATCGGCGACCAGATCGGCTCACCGAAGATCGTAACTGACGCCGAGGTGCACGCGATTCCGATAAACGAGTACAGCACCATAGCGATCGGAAGTCCAAACGCTTGTCCGGCAATCTGCGAATCCTGCGACTTCGCATAACGCGTAAAGTCTGGAATGTTCAAAGAGAGCGTAGCCCAATAGCCGACCATCGCTGTAAGTGAAGGAAAGAAGAACCGCAGGAAGCTGCCAGTGGTGTGGAATCTGCTGGGCGCGGACAACATCGGCCCAAAGCCACCAGCCTTGTGCCGCATCCAAAAGAGCAGAATGAACGACATCACAAGCATGAAAGGCGCCGAATAACTCTGCAGGAACCGGATCGATTCAACGCCGCGCCACACGACATACATATTAAGGAGCCAGAATCCAAGAAAGCTCGCCCACAGAACGGAAGGCATATGGGCCGTAGCGGGCCATAATACAGCAAGCATTGCGGCGATTGCCTGCCCACCCAGCCAGGACTGAATCCCAAACCACCCGCACGCAACCAAAGCACGCAGCATCGCAGGAAGATTCGCTCCGCAGGTACCAAAACTGGCGCGAACAAAGACTGGAAACGGAATACCATACTTAGCCCCGGCGTGCGCGTTCAAAAGCATCGGAACAAGCACAATCAGATTGCCTAAGAGGATCGTGAAGATCGCCTGCTTCCAGTTCATACCGCCCGCAATCAGCGACGAGGCAAGCATGTAAGTCGTCACCTCCATCGACATCGAAAACCACAGCGCGATGTAGTTGTAAGTACCCCAGGTACGCTGTGCCTTTGTCGTTGGGGCGAGGTCATCGTTATAAAGACGTGGATCGTGTCGAGTTTCCAACACAACCGCAGACTGATCAACGATGCCTGGGGTGGTTGAGCTCACTGCCACGCTCCTCCCTTCGCCTCACGTCGGAGATATTCGCCCCGCCCCGTCGCAGCGACATAGTTGCCGCTGTCTGCAATCAATTCTCCGCGCGAATACACTTGGCGGGCATTGCCCTTTACCTTCCATCCTTCGAACATCGAATAATCGCACCGCATATGATGAGTCGCGGCGGAGATCAAATGCTCTGCCTCCGGATCCCAGAGCACAATGTCAGCGTCCGAACCCACAGCGATCGTCCCCTTCTTCGGGTACATTCCAAAGATCCGTGCCGGCGCAGTGGAAGTAATCTCCACAAATCGCTGCAATGTTATCTTTCCGGCATTCACGCCGTAGTGGAAGAGCAATTGCAATCGATTCTCCACGCCCGGGCCGCCATTTGGGATCTTGCTGAAGTCATCCTTTCCAAGTTGCTTCTGATCAGCGAAACAAAATGGACAGTGATCTGTCGAAACCACCTGCAAGTTGTCCGCTACTAGCCCATCCCACAACTTCGGCTGATTCTTCTTCTCTCGCAGTGGCGGAGTAAACACATACTTAGCCTCTTCGAAACTTTTACCCGGCATTTGGTCTTCGATGGAAAGAAGAAGATATTGCGGACACGTCTCCGCAAACGCGGGCAGCCCTCGATCGCGCGCCTCGCGAACCTGATTCAACGCATCTTCGCTCGAAAGGTGAACGATATAAATCGGGACACCCGCGATCTCCGCCAGCGCAATGGAGCGATGCACAGCCTCTGCCTCAGCCTTTGTCGGTCGCGTCAGCGCATGGTAGATCGGCGCCGTCCTCCCTTCAGCCAGTGCCTGCTGCACGATCACGTCGATCGCGTTTCCATTCTCCGCATGCATGCAGACCAACGCGCCGTTCTTCGAAGTTTGTCTTAGGGCCTTGAAGATCGTGCCGTCGTCCACCATCAGCACATTCGGATATGCCATAAATAGTTTGAAGCTGGCGACCCCCTCGCGCACCATATCGTCCATATCGTGCAGCCCCTGCCTCCCATTGTCCGAGCCGAGGTCGGTCACGATCATATGCAGTCCATAATCGATGCACGCCTTTCCCTCTGCCTTTGCGCGCCAGATGTCGAGTGCATCCCGCATGCGCGTTCCCCGAACCTGAATAGCAAAATCGACGATTGTCGTTGTGCCGCCAATGGCAGCCGCGCGTGTACCGGTAAGAAAATCATCGGCCGACACTGTCCCGCCAAATGGCATATCCATGTGGGTATGAGCATCGACGCCCCCTGGTAAAACAAGAAGCCCCGAAGCATCCACAACCGCGTGCCCTTTAGGGTCGATAGCTGCGCGCACGCCGCGTATCGTATTGCCTTCAATCAGTACATCCACCTTTTCAACACGCTCTGCGGTGACAACGGTGCCATTCTGAATCAAGGTTCCCATACTCGCTCCAGACCCATTCAACAACAAAGTTGCATAACCTGGGAATCAACGCCATCCAGAAAAATCCTTGTGGCGTCAGCCATTGGTGCTCATCACTTCTTGCGCGCCCGGCGGAACAAGCCCTTTGGCAGTGCGCTCTTCCCAACTTTCAAACGGCACGCCGTTGTTGACGCGCTCCATCGTGATGCAGTTCTCAACCGGACAAACCAAGTAGCAGAGATTACATCCGACGCAATGATCTTCATCAACTCTCGGGATGCGATCGAGTGGCGTAACTGTATTTGTGAATGCCGTACCCGCATCAAGTTTAGGAATCGGCGTCGTCGAGATGCGTCGAGCTGCTTCCGCTTCGACCATTGATGGCGTCCGAGTTGTGTCCGGCGCGGGCGCGGTTCGATCCAGGTGAATGCATTGATGCGCTCCGTCCCAGCAGGCGGTGTAGCAAAGCTGACAGCCTATGCAAAGATTCTCATGAATCCTGGCAACAATCTGGTAGTTCAGATTCAACTGCTTCCACTCGCGAACATTCGGAAGCGACAACCCGCGAAAATCATCGATGCTCGCGAAGTTCTTCTCCGCCATCCACGCGAGCAGACCGTCCTGCATATCCTCGATAATGCGATATCCATAATGCATAGCCGCCGTGCACACCTGTACGGTGCCACAACCAAGCAAAATAAATTCCGCGGCATCGCGCCAACTGCCGATACCGCCAATGCCGGAAAGCGGAAGAGCGCTTGCAGGATCGGACTGTATCTGCTGCACCATATTAAGCGCGATCGGTTTAACCGCAGGACCGCAGTAACCTCCATGCGAACTCTTGCCGTCGACACTCGGGTTTGGCTCAAAGGTGTCAAGATCAATGCCCGTAATCGAGTTGATGGTGTTGATAGCAGACAGGGCATCGGCGCCACCGCGTCGCGCAGCCCGTGCAGGAATGCGTATGTCGGAGATGTTCGGCGTTAACTTGACGATGACCGGCGTTCGCGCCTTCTCTTTCACCCATCCCGTAATCTGCTCGCAGTACTCTGGCACCTGCCCGACGGCGGAACCCATACCGCGCTCACTCATGCCGTGAGGACATCCAAAGTTGAGCTCAAGCCCATCGGCGCCGGCATCCTCCGCGCGTTGCACCATATCGTGCCACGTCTCGCGCTTGCTCTCAACCATCAACGAAGCAATCACAATGTGTTTCGGGTATCGCCGTTTCACCTCAGCAATCTCCTGCAGGTTGACCTCCGTCGGACGATCGGAGATGAGTTCAATATTATTGAAGCCCATCATCCGCCGCCCCTCCCAATCGATCGAGGAATAACGCGAGCTCACATTCGTAATCGGCGCACCAATCGTCTTCCAGACAGCTCCGCCCCAACCTGAATCAAACGCCCGCATAATCTGTTCGCCGCAGTTGGTCGGCGGTGCCGACGCGAGCCAAAATGGATTGAGGCATGGGATACCGCAGAACGTCGTTTCCAGTGTTGGCTTAGGTTTTGGCATATTTTCCCTCCAGCCATGCGGCAATCCCAATCCCCGCGCGCTTTCCGTCCGCCACGGCATCCACTACCTCACGGCCGCCATTCGTACAGTCTCCTCCGGCAAAAAACTTTGGGTTGAATGTCTGGCCCGTCACGCGATCGATAAGAACACGCCCACGTTCAAGCTGCACCTTCGCGCCCGCACTTCCAACCTCAGAGAGAAAGCTCGCGTGGGTAGCTTGTCCAATCGACAGCACGATCAGATCCGCTTCGAGCGAAAACTCTGTCCCGGCCTCCGGAACAAGTGAACCAGCTTCAGTCGGCACAAGCTTCGTTAGTTCAAGGCTTCGCACAGACCTATCACCACGTATGCCGATTGGCTGAACATACCACAGGAACTTAACACCCTCGTTTCGGGCATGCTCATATTCAAATGGGAATGCAGACATCTGTTCCGGGCCACGACGATACACGATGTGCACCTCGGTAGCCCCGAGCCTGACAGCCGCAATTGCCGCATCGATTGCGGTATTTCCGGCTCCCACCACGACCACGCGCGCCGGCACGGCAGTATGTTCACCGGACTTGTAGCCGGCGATCAGATCCAGCGCATTCGTAACACCCACAAGATCTTCTCCAGCGATTCCAAGCCGGTGAATCGCCCCAAGCCCGATTCCCAGAAACACAGCGTCGTGCTTCTGTTCGATTTCAGCGAGCGCGGTAGCATCGATCATCGTGTCAAAGTGAAAATTCACGCCCAGTTGCGAGAGCATCTCAATCTCACGCAGACTCTCGACCAATGGCAATTTATATTCGGCGACCCCGTAAGTATTCAATCCCCCTGGCAGCGGTCGTGCGTCATAAATCCCGGCACGAATGCCGCGCCGGCGAAGCTCCGCCGCACATGCAAGCGATGCAGGCCCGGCGCCAACCAGCGCGACAGAGAATCCCGTCTCAGCCGCAGTCTCAAACGGCAGCGAAGCTCCACTCTGATAGAACGAGTCCATTGCAAAGCGCTGCAGCCGTGCGATCTGAATCGGTTGTTTGTTGTACCTGTGCATCACACAGGCCCCTTCGCACAGTACCTCTACCGGACATGCTCGCGCGCAACTCCCGCCCAGAATATTTGCATCGAGAATTGTCCGCGCGGAGCCAGCCAGATTGCCGCTAGCAATCTTCTTAATGAACCGTGGTACATCAATATGGGTCGGGCAAGCGGTTGTGCAAGGCGCGTCGAAACAATAGAGGCAGCGATTGGCTTCGGGCACCGCTGCCTGTCTATCAAACGGCGGATGCAAGTCGTCGAAGCGCTTCGCCACCTCCGGCCGCGTCGTAATCTGCTGATGAAATGGAATGCGTTCGCTCATCGGACTAGGCCGTCTCTCTGCGAACGAATAAGTCGCAGAAATCAATTGTCAGGGACGCATCACGAAACATCTTGGAAAAATTCACGCAACTGCGCAAACTTCCACAATCGAAAAGCTGTAGCTCCATGGAAGACGACAACGACCCTCCTTCCGCTCGAACCTGTTTCCGCATTCAGAAGTGACTATTATGCACTATCGCAGCAAACCCAGACGCACGAAAAAAGAAAAGCCTTTTGAACATTGAAGCTAACCCCCGCTTCCCTCCGTAATTAGCCAGTTCAATGTCTTCCTGGCAAGCCGGTCGAAGGCCTCGACCGCCATCTCCAGATCGTTGACCCTCGTATCCTCTGCCTTATTGTGGCTGAGTCCCGCAAGCGACTGAGTGAACATCATCACCGTAGGAATTCCAGTCCGCGCGACCTCGGCAGCATCATGCAAAGGCCCCGAGGGGAGCCTGTGCGATGCGGTTGCAATCTCGCGAACCGCCTCCTCGCAAAACTGAATCAGTCGCGGATCGAATGAGATGGGTTCGATGCTCCAGATCTTCGACCACACGACCGTGCATCCCTCTTCCGCGGCAAAACGCTCACTGGCCTCTCGCACCTCGGCTAACATGGATGCCAGTACCTCGGCATCGAGGTCGCGCATATCAAGAGTCGTCTCGCAACGCCCAACTACCGCCGTCACAATCCCCGGAAAGGTCTTCACGCTACCCATCGTTGCAACGGCGTCCGGATGCCTCCGTGCAATCGGACGGATCTCGAGTGCGAGCTTCGCTGCAGCCGCCAATGCGTCGCGGCGCACGCCCATCGGAGTCGAGCCCGAATGAGCCTCCTGTCCCTGAAAGGTCACCGCATAACGCTCAACTCCCTTCGTGCCGAGCACCACGCCAAGCGGAAGACCCATATTCTCGAGAACCGGACCCTGTTCGATGTGCAATTCAAGATAAGCCACCGCACTGCTCCGTTCAACGCCTGCTTCCCCAATCCGATCGATCTCAACACCACATTGGCGAAGAGCGGCCTCCAGGCTGATTCCATCGCGGTCCGTACGAATGCGGTCGATCGCAATCGTATGGGTGCCAGCAAAAGCCGAAGAGCCGAACAAACTACGGCCGAATCGAGCACCCTCCTCATCGGCCCAATCCACTAGGCGGATCGTGATCGGCGGTCTGCCATCGAAATCCTCGGAGAGACCTCGCAAAACCTCAAGGCCTGCAAGCACGCCAAGACAACCATCCAGCCAACCGCCGTTCGGAACTGAGTCAAGATGACTCCCAAGAACAAGCGCGCGGCCGGACTCCCCCGGAAGCGTCGCCCAGGAGTTCCCCGCGGCATCGTAGCGATGTTCCACAGGCATACCTTTCAGCTTGCCTAGAAACCATGCGCGTGCCTCCAGCCATGTCGGGCTCCATGCGATACGTTGCGCACCATTCGCGCCGCCCGTCAAAGCACGAAGCTCCTGAAGGTCTGCAATCACCCTGCGTGGATCGATCGGCATTCCTCTCCTCCCAAAGCTTACAGGCTACACCTTGCACAGCTACTCCTTGCTTAGCACAGCGACGCCATATTGCTCCAGTTTCACAGAGCCGACGCGTCCGCCCCCCAAGACATCCGTCATCGGGGCCGGCAAACTTACAGTCACGATGCCCTCGCCAAAGTTCACCAGAATCCAAACCGTCTTCTTTTCGACATTGTTCTCCTGGCAGCTGCGCACATACATATCCACGCCCTTCGGCAGGTTGATTGGCAGCAGTTGAATCCCGCTCGCTTCCACCATCCACTTCGCGGCGGCATCCATCGTCTTTTCATCCAGCCAGGCACCGATATACGTAATGCTTCCCTGACCCACTGCCTTTGTAATTGCTGCTGGTTGGCCGTCGAGCCAACCGTTGCTCTTGCCATAACGCATCAGCACACGGGCCTGCGGATCCTTCACGCTCAACTGCTCTGCCCAAATCTTCCCCGGCCCCGAGCCCCAATCCCCCGCAACGGGAACGTCCTGATCCAGCGCATAAAACTGCTCTACCCTGCCACCTAGCATCGCTCCCAGCGGGCCCGGCTGCCGCTCCGGTTGAAGTCCGTTATCCTCGTTCTTCATGGCGCTACGCTGACCAAGCACCAGATGCCCTCCACCCTGAACGTAATCCATCAGGTTCTTTGTCTGCGCCTCGGTGAGCAGGTTCAGCGCCGGCGCAACTACCAGCTTGTACTGACTCAACGGAACCGAAGGCGAGACAATATCCACGTCATGCACCAGCGCGCGCAGTGGTCCGTAGTAGCCCAGCAGAGCTTCAATCGGATCAAAGGCAGTGTTGTGTCTCTGCCAGTTCACCGCCCACCGGCTGTCATACGAGTGCAGTAGCGCAACCTCAGAGTGCGGTTCGGTTCCTCTCAATGCCGGCCCAGCCTTCTCAAACTCGTGCCCAAACTGCGCGACCTCGTCGTACAGAGGAACTGGAGTTCCATCAGCGCCCACCAGCGTGCCGTGGTACTCCTCCTGGCCATTCAGCGCGCTGCGCCACTGCCAGTAAGAGACCGCATCCGCGCCATGACCGACATCATGCCAGGCCATCGCTCGCACTTCACCCTTGTCGAGCGCATTGTTGTCCTTCGACCAGTTGACAAATCCAGGTTGCGTCTCCATCACCCAGAAGTTCTTGCGCAGAAAGCCCCGCGTCAGATCATGCGCTGCGCCGTTAAGCACTGGGTCGAGATGCCCCGTTCCCACATAGTCGTCCCACGCGGCAATATCCAGATCCTGACTGACCGTATAGTGATCGTATGCATCGAACCATCCCATCATGTTCGTAGTGATGAACTGCCGCGGATCGCTATGTTCTCTGATCTTGTCGAGCTGAACCTTTTGATAGCTGCGCCACGTATCGCTGACAAACCGCCTCCAGCTCAATAACAGTCCGGGATTGCCGTTCGACGTCTCAATCGGAATCTGACTCCAGTCGGAGTAAGTCTGGCTCCAGTAGCTGGTCGTCCAGCGCGCATTCAGATTATCGAGCGTGCCATAACGAGCCTTCAGCCACGCCTGAAACTGCTGCTTTGTCTTCGGCCCATACGACGCATTGGCATACTCATTGTCGATCTGCCAACCGATCACATTCGGATCATGACCAAACCGAATCGCCATCTGCTCTGCCATCTTGCCGGCCAGTTCGCGGTACTTTGCATTAGACCAATCGAACTGCTGCCGGTTCCCGTGCGCATCCTTGCTGCCATCTTCCTTCGTGCGCAGTGTCTCGGGATACTTCGACGTCAACCACGCTGGCGGCGCGGCGCTCGGCGTGCCCAATACCACGGCGATGTGATGCTTCTCCGCCATGCGCACAGCTCGTTCGACCCAATCCAGGTCATAATGCCCTTCGCTCGGCTCCATCGTGCTCCAGGCAAACTCAGTAATCCGTACAAAGTGAATGTGCGCCTTCTCCATCAGCGTCAAATCAGCGTCCCACCGCGACTCAGGCCACTGCTCCGGATACCACGCGGTTCCCAGATAGAGCGGCATCTTTGACTCTGGCTTTTGTTGCTCCTGCGATGAAGCTGGCCAAACAGCAAACAACGTCGCGAAGACAATCAATGAACTTATGGCGAAATCACCAGCACCGCGAAACATCTTCATGAATGTCCTTTGCAAGGAAACAAGCTTCAATCTTTACTCTTGTCCCTCATCAGATCTTCAAACTGGCCTGCCGAAGCACCTCAGTCGCCGCCTCTGGAGTAATATCCCGCTGCGGCGAGCCCAACAGTTCGTACCCAACCATAAACTTCCGAATACTGGCCGACCGCAACAGCGGAGGATAAAAGTGTGCGTGGAACTGCCACTCCGGATGTTCTTCCCCGTCATACGGCGCGGGATGCAATCCCATCGAATAAGGAAACGGCGTATCGAAGACCTGATCGTAGGTTGCAGTGATCTTCTGCAAAATAGCAGCGAAATCCAACCGCTCAGTCTCAGTGAAGTCTTGAAGCTGAGCCACATACCGGAGTGGGAGAATCATCACCTCGAACGGCCACACCGCCCAGAAAGGCACCACCGCAACAAAGTTCCCATTCCGCGCCACAACACGCTCTCCAAGAGACTCCTCCATCTTCTGGTACTCACACAACATGACCGTAGCGTTCCTTTCAAAATACTCTCGCTGTCCACCCAACTCCGCCACAACTTCGTTCGGAACCGATCGGCTGGCCCAAATTTGTCCGTGCGGATGCGGATTGCTGGCCCCCATCATTGCCCCGCGATTCTCAAATATCTGCACATAGCCAATGTCATCTCGCGATCCAAGCTCGACACACTGTTCCGCCCATACATCGACCACCGTGCGAATCTCTTCCACAGACATCTTGGCCAGAGTAAGATCATGCCGCGGCGAAAAGCAGATCACGCGGCACACTCCGCTCTCTCCCTCCGCCACCAACAGGCCTTTGCCGCCTTCGTCATTCGAAAACTTTGGGGAGTCCAGCTTTAGCGCCGCAAAATCATTTTCGAAGACATAGGTACTCGTGTACTTCTCCGTCCGCACTCCCCCCGCTCGCAGATTCCCCGGACATAGATAGCACTCCGGATCATACGCAAGCGCAGTAACGGGAGCCTTGGTCTCAGTCTGCCCTTGCCACGGCCGTTGCGTCCGGTGCGGCGACACCAGCACCCACTCCCGCTTCAAAGGATTGAGCCGACGGTGAGGATTCTGCTTCGCCAGCAGGTTCATGCCACTCCACCCTTCCCTGCCAGCGCGAACGCACCATCCGACGGCGTACACACAAAGCAGTCCGGCTCAATCCCTGTCTTCGCCCTATACTTGCGCTGCACCGTCGCGACAAATCTCTCTGCCGCATCCGCGCGCACCACGTTCACGGAACATCCGCCAAACCCTCCCCCGGTAATGCGCGCCCCAAAGCACTCTTCCTGCTCCATGGCGATCCCAACCAGCACATCGACCTCCTCGCAACTAGCCGCAAAATCATCTCGCACACTCTCATGCGCCTTGACCATCAACGTACCGAACCGCTTCATATCGCCCGCCAATAGTGCCTTCCGGGCCTCCATGACGCGAACATTCTCCGTAATGATATGGCGACACCGTTTAAAACTCGCCTCAGACATCTTGTCCCTGCATGCATCAAGGTCCGCAAGCGTCGCATCCCGGAGCAACTCAATTCCAGGACGTTCGCAACGCAACACCATTTGGCCCGCCTCCACCTCGGTGCTCCGATCACCGTACTTACCCGTCGCTACCGCATGCTTCACCATCGAATTACAGATGACCACACGCATCTGATCCGGCAAAGGCAGCAACTCAAACTCAAGAGAGCGCGTATCCAGCAGCATCGCCCGATTCGCCACACAACCGGCCACGGCGAACTGATCCATAATGCCGCTCTTCGCGCCGACATACTCGTTCTCTGCACGCCGGCAAAGAGTCGCAACCTTCTCCAGAGGCAACTCCACCCCTGCGTGGTTCAGCAGCGCCATAGCCGTCGCAACCTCAACCGAAGCAGATGAACTCAACCCTGCGCCCAACGGCACATCCCCCGTCAGACTCATGCTGAAACCACTGATAGCAACTCCCTCCTTACCGAGGCTCCACAGTACTCCCGCAGGATAATCGCTCCAACTTCCAGCCGGCGATCGCTGCAACGATATCTCGAAGCCAACCTCTTCGTCATAGTTAGCCGAATAGAAAACTGCACGCCCATCCTCGCGCCCGCTCACCACGGCGACCGTCCGAAAATCGATCGCCATGGGCATCACGAATCCGCCCGTGTAGTCCGTATGCTCTCCAATCAGATTCACACGAGCCGGAGCGGCAAAGATCTGCCCTTCCCGCCCAAAGCGCTGACGATGCAGCAGCAGCGCATCTTCCATCTCCACCTTCATCCACAACACCGCACAGTTGAAATCGCAAGACAGATTCATCCTACAACCCAGTCTGCCTGGCTGTACTTGTGTCCCGTTCTTAGTCGCGGCAGATGCCTATCCATGCGCCGAATCTCGCTACCAGCCATCAAAAATTCTCCAACTCCATAGGTATAGCGCCGTCGCTTTGAACGGCGACGGCTCCGCATTCTCGAGCACCGGTGAGAAGTTGAAACTCCGGCGATGCTCCGATAAGCAGTAAATTTAGGTGCGAACCGTTACGTGGACTCACCTACTCTTCGCGCAAAACCTCAAGTGGTTTTCTGCCCAGAATACGGTGACTCGCTATCCACCCCGTCATCACCGTCAGAGCCGCGGTTCCCGCCAGCCCTGCCGCCGTCCAGCCCCACAGAAAGTGATACGCCACCGTCATCCGGGTCAGCAGCACCCGCGCGATGATATTGGCGAACGCAATCCCCACAACTCCCGCCACCAGCCCCAGCACCGCAAATTCGATGGAAAAGACGGTGGCAATCCGCCGCCGCGTAGCTCCCAGTGTCTTCAGTACCACAACCTCGCGAATCCGCCGGTACCTCGTCCCTGCGATCGAGCTGGCGAGAATAACGATCCCGGCAAAGATCGAGAATGCCGCAAGAAATTGAATGACGTACGTAATCTGAACGACCACGGCCCGTACCGTTTCCAGAGCCTGCGCAACGTTGATCACCGTCACAGTCGGATAAGCGTTATACAGCGCACGCTGAACCTCGCCGACATGCGCCGGGTCTACATGCACGCCGCCATACCAGACGACAGGTAAGCCCGCGAGCGGAGCCTCAGGAAGAAAAAACTCCGCCCGCGAAGACGCATGCTGGCCATTCGCTTGAATCAGCGCGACCACCGTAGTCACGATCTGCTTATCCTGCGCCGCAAACGTAATGTGCGAACCGACATGCACACCCAGCCGTTCCGCCTGATGCTGTTCGATCGCAACCACTGGCCCCCTCTCGCCCTCAGCCCACCACTTCCCTTGCACTACGTTCGTCCCCTCAGGCAGGCTCGCCGACCAGGTCAGGCTAATCGACCGCAGCATCCTCCGCGGAAAGTTTTTCAGCTTCGCTTCGTTCGCTGCCACGCCATCGATCGCCTCAACCCGCGACGAAACCACCGGCACTATTTCAGGCTCAGCCGTAACGCTGTGCTCCGCCTTGAGCAGCTTTCGTACCCCATCAACCTCGCTGCTGGTAATGTCGATCAAAAAGACGTTCGGCAGATTGGGCGCAGCCGAAATGTGCAACTCCGACACAACGGCCTTCTGTACCAGGTACACCGTCATGATCTGCATCACGCCCATCCCCAGCGCAGCCAGCAACGCCGCCGAAGGATTTCCCGGCCTATATAAATTTGCCAGCCCATGCCGCACGGCGGAAGGCAGATGCAGCCGCGTCTTTGACAGAAAAAAACGCAAACCCGCCAGAACCGCCGCGGAGGCAAGCAGCAGAACGCCCAGCACAAGCACCAGTCCTACGGAAAACACCTGGCCCACGATAACGGAATCGCTCAGCGTAGTCGCAATCGCAGCCAGTCCGGCAAGAATCAGCACCGCGGCCCCGATCTGCGCGCCATTCTTCGTAATCTTTCGCCAGACACCGGCCACAAACGGATCATCGGCATCGTCCACGGCCCTGCGAAGAATCAGAATCGGCCGCACTCCGCGAATATCCAGCAGCGGCGGCAGTGTAAACAAAAGCGTAGTCAAAATCCCGACCACAAGCCCGGTAAACACCGTACTGAGATGTACCTGAAGTTCAGTATCTACGTGGATCAGCTTCGCCAGCAGATAAGGAAAGCTAAGTTGCACTCCAACACCCAGCGCAACACCGAGCACACCTCCGGCCGCTCCCAGCAAAAGTGTCTGCAACACATAAATCTTAATGATCTGTCCCGACCGCGCCCCCAGCGACTTCATAATCGCGATCGTATCCAGCCGCTGTTGAAGATGCGCTCGCATCGCCATCGCCACGCCGATCGCCCCCAGCACCAGCGCGACCAGGCTCATCAACGACAACAAACTCGTCGCACGGTCCAGCCCCTGCGTCAGCGCCGGATTCGTCTCACGATAGTCGATAACCTGCGCCTCAGGCAGCAGCTTCTCCAGCCGCGCCTTCAGGTCGGCGACAGCCTTGTCCGAGATCGGCGCGCCATTCCCTGGTCTCGGAACTTTAAATAGATATCGCTGGCCGGCGTGGCTCCCCGGTGCCAGCAATCCGCTCGCCTCCAGCCCCTCGCGCGAAATCATCACTCGCGGCCCCGCAGCAAAGTTCCCCGAAAGCCTATCCGGCTCATTCACCACAACCGACGCAATCCGAAATACCTTCGTCCCTACCTTCAACCCGTCGCCAACCTTCAGGTTCAGCCGCACCAGAAGATCATCTGCGACAACAACCGAGTCGTCAGTCAATACATCCTTCAGCGCACCGCCCGGCGCGAGTTCTACGCTCCCGTAAAACGGATACATCGCCGGATCGACTGCCTTCATCGAGACCAGCAGCGGATCAAGCGTCTTCGGCGAAGAAGCCATCGAGAGCAATTCCGTCACCGGCGTAATCTCCACTCCGCTCGCGGCAACCTCGTCCAACCCTTTTTGCTGTTCCGGCGTGGGCTGCTGAAACATCCGCGCCGAAAGATCGGCGGCCATAATGCTCCGCGCCTTGTCCAGCAACGACGTCCGAAACGAAGAAGAAAACCCTCGCACCCCGGTCAGCGCCGCAACGCCAATCGCCACCGACAGAATCACAAAGAAAAACTTACCGCGCGACGAATGCATCTCCCGCGCAGCGATCTTCACGGCAGAACGATAGCTCAGCGCAGCCATCAGCCCTCCGCCAAGGCAGCTTCGCGCGGAGCCGCAGCCGGATTCGGATTGATCTCATCCGCGATAATCAATCCATCGCGCAGCACGATCCGCCGGTCCGCATAGCTCGCCAGCACGGGATCATGCGTCACCAGCACCAGCGTCGTGCCCTCCGTGCGATTCAGGTTCAGCAGCAACTCCAGCACATGCGCCCCGTTCGTACTGTCGAGATTCCCCGTAGGCTCGTCCGCCAGCACAATAGGCGGCCGCAGGATAAACGCACGTGCCAGCGCCACGCGCTGCTGTTCTCCGCCCGAAAGCTGCACCGGATAATGATCCATCCGGTCGTTCAACCCAACGCTCGTCAATAACTCCCGCGCCCGCGCCAGCCCGCTCTCTCGCGACTCCGCATTCAGTTCATAAGGCAGCAGAACATTCTCGAGCGCGGTCAGCGTCGGTATCAACTGATACGACTGAAACACAAATCCAATCGTCTTACCCCGCACCTGGGCCAGCTTGTCCTCGGCAAGATAGCTGATCGCCGTGCCGTTAAGAGACACATTCCCCGCGCTAGGACTATCCAGCCCAGCCAGCAGCCCGAGCAGGGTCGACTTCCCGCTTCCGCTCGAACCCATCACTGCCGCAAACTGCCCCTGCGGCACAGTGAAGTCCAGCCCCTTCAAAATATCCACCGTGCGGCTTCCATTACGGATGGATTTGCGAAGCCCTTCAACAGAAATCATCGGTATCGGTTGGCTCAACTGCGTTGTTCTCCTTCCACCCCTGCGGTTCGATACGCTCTCGGCCGCTGTTTTGTTCTATCGCGATTCGTCTTCTGGCAGATTTGGTACTTTGTAGATATGCGGAGAACTGCACTCCTAGCTATTCTAGCGGCCCTGACGTTTTCTCTCCCCGGCTGCCGCGCCGGCAAGACCACGAATCAGCCAGAAACCAGCGACTCAACCCAATCCGCAGCCGCACCAACGTCCAACCCCGAACCACCCGCAACAACTCCACAGCCCGCAGCCAATCCTGAAGACAAACGCCCCGTCATCGTCTGCTTCGGCGATAGCCTCACCGCCGGCTACGGTGCCGACCTCGGCAAGAGCTACCCCGACTACCTTCAGGCCGCTCTCGATGCCAAGGGCTACCACTACCGTGTCGTCAACGAAGGAATCAGCGGCAACACCACCAAAGACGGCGCCGAGCGAGTCGGCACCATCGTCGCCATAAAACCCGCAATCGTCGTCGTCGAATTCGGCGGCAACGATGGCCTCCGCGGCCTCCGCATCGAAGACTCCCGCGCCAACCTCGACAAGATCGTCAAGACCCTCAAAGCCAGCGGAACCAAAGTCGTCCTTGCCGGCATTACCCTCCCGCCCGACTACGGCCCCGACTACATCCAGCAGTTTAACGAGACCTACACCCTGCTCGCGAAAAAATATAACGTCCCGCTGCTTCCGTTCATCCTCAAAGGAGTCTTCGGAGTCGACGGCATGATGCAACGCGACAACACCCACGCCACCGCCGCGGGCAACAAAGTCGTCGCAAACAACGTGCTGCCTCTCATCCAACCTTTGCTAAAGAAATAACCGGCGAACGCTGGTCCTTAGAACGAATCTCATCCAATGAGAAATAAGCCGCCGGATCACATCACTCAATATGAGTGCCGCCACGCACTCGGTATATGGTTCCCAGGATTCCCTTTCGAGAGCACTCCGAAGTGAACCCCAAGGCCAACCACGACAATCAGCACTAGGATAAAGATCACCAGTTGGCTCGAACGCGACAACTCATTAAAGCGCAGAACCAACAAACAGACGCAGTAGTTGATACGCGACAGCATGATCCTCCTGGAAATCCCAGAGAAAGATTAGAACCGAAACCCAAAAATTACGAACGAAAAGGGAGTGTATGGTGCGCCCGGAAGGAGTCGAACCTCCGACCTACTGGTTCGTAGCCAGTTGCTCTATCCAGCTGAGCTACGGGCGCACATTGCAGGGGATGCAACCTTTTAAGGATATCGGAATTTGCAGCTTAGAGCAACCGTCTGACGAGAGGCGAATGCGATTGAAGAAGTTGGTGCGCCCGGAGAGATTCGAACTCCCGACCCTTTGGTTCGAAGCCAAATGCTCTATCCAGCTGAGCTACGGGCGCGAAAACAACATACGCAACAAACTTAGCGGAGAATCCGCCGCGCTGCAACTACGTCGCAGCAACCGGCTCCGGCGGGGGTGGCGTCACGAACATCGGCATCTTCTCTACAACGTCCAGCCCTGCCCGCCGCAGCAGTTGATGGATCACTGGCTCCGTCAGCCGGGTGGCGTCATATTCTACCCGCACAGTTTTGTTCGCCTCATCCAGTTCCATGCGGCGAACGCCGTAAACCTCGCGCACCTTCGCCATCGCCAGCATGGCTGACTCGGTCGGCGGAGCGCCGTAGCGATAAAGAACATCAAGCTGTGTCATAGATCCGATGATACCAGCGCACGTCGAAATCCCTCGGATCACGCACCCCGGAGCTTCGCAAGATACCCGGTAATCTCAGGGCTGGTCCAGTCCTGCGCTCCAATAAACTTTCTTCGCAACACGCCTTGTTTGTCGATGATGTAGGTCTCAGGAATCTGCACTGTGCCATACAGCGCATTCACTCGCTGGTCCGGGTCACGCACCGTCAGCACATCCACATGGTGCTGAGTCAGAAACTGCCGGTAAATATCGGGGTCCTGATCCATGCTGACCGCCACAACCGCCAGATCGGGCATCTGCCTCTGCAGCGCCAGCAAACTCGGTAGCTCTTCTATACAGGGAGCGCAAAAGGTCGCCCATAGATTCAGCACAACAACGTGCCCGCGCAGCTTGCTTAGGTCGGCGGTCCGTGTGCCGTCGCTTAAAACAAACTGCGGAGCAGCTTTGTCGATGTTCCCCGGATGTTCTCCGCGGTCGCATCCTGCCACCAGCACCACTCCCAACACCAGACATGCCCACGCTCGACGCACAATACGCTCCACTTCCTATAATACGAAGTCGTGACCGATACCGCCCCCTCGTTGGCCCTAAATCCGCCCGGACAACTCAGCCTCGAGCTCTCGGTCATCATCCCCGCCCGCAACGAAGAGCGCTCTCTCCGCGCCTGCATCGATTCCCTCCTCGCCCAATCCGAACCTGGATTCGCCCTCGGCCAGCAATGGGAACTGATCCTCATCGACGACGACTCGACCGACAACACCCACCAGATCGCTCTCGAAGCAGCCACGCAAGACGGAGTAACCCTCCTCGACGCCCCCGCGCTCGACCTGAGCAGCCGAGGAGGCTTCACCGGCAAGTGCAACGCCTGTTGGGCCGGCGCGCAATCCGCTCGCGGACAGTATCTCCTCTTCACCGACGCCGATACCATCCACGAAACCAACGACCTCTCCCGCGCGCTACGCGAGGCCGGCCATCACAAAGTAGCGCTGCTCTCCTACTCTGCCCGGCAGATCGTCACTGGCTTCTGGCAACATGCCGTCATGCCGCTCGTCTTCTCGGAACTGGCCTCGGTCTATCCCCCACGACAGGTCAACGATCCCGTGCGCGACGTGGCCGCCGCCAATGGCCAATTTCTGCTCATCGAGAGCGAAGCCTACTTTGCCGTCGGAGGCCATCGCGCAGTGGGCCGCGATATCCTCGAGGACGTCGCCCTCGCCGGCAACGTCAAACGCAGCGGCCGCGCAATCCGCCTTCGTTACGCACCGGAGGCGCTCTCCACGCGCATGTACCGCACCACCTCGGAGATGATCGAAGGCTGGACTAAAAACCTCGCGCTTCTCTTCCCCAGGCCAATCACGCTTGCCCTCTGGCGCATTCTCGATATCCTGCTCTTCTTCGGCCTACCCTGGCTCGCTCTCGGAATCTTCTGGCTCGTTCCATGGCAGCGCGCCGCACTGCTTCTTATCTGGGTCCGGACGCTCTGGCGCTTCTACGCCCGCGTCACCCGCTCCAACTTTCCTCCGCTCGATATTGCGATCTCCATCCTCGGCATCCCTCTCTTCGTCTATCTTCTTGTTCGCAGCGTTATCGATCACCGCATCCGCAAGCGCATCTCATGGAAGGGCCGCAGCTACGCCCCATAACCTGGAATGCTTTTAGTAACGAAAGCCCGGCGCCAAACATCTATAAAATAGGACCATTCATGATCTTCCTCACCCGCAAAGCGGAG
Organism: Edaphobacter sp.; assembly: GCA_050012935.1. Classification (GTDB taxonomy): domain Bacteria; phylum Acidobacteriota; class Terriglobia; order Terriglobales; family Acidobacteriaceae; genus Edaphobacter. The sequence continues at coordinate 52,642 of JBEKGF010000022.1, forward strand.
TTCTCCTCAGCCCACTATTACTGGAACGATGCGTGGTCGCCGGAGGAAAATCAGCGCGTCTTCGGCAAGTGCGCCAATCGCAACGGCCACGGCCACAACTACACCCTCGAAGTTACCGTTGCGGGAGCAGTCGATCCCGTCTCCGGCTTCGTCGTCGACCTCAAACAACTCAAAGACATCCTCGAACACGAAGTCGTCAGCATCTACGACCACCGCCACCTCAATCTCGAGGTGCCTGAGTTCAAAACCGCAATTCCAACAACCGAAAACATCGCCATCGCCATCTGGCAGCGGCTGAACAACAAGATACCCAATGCAAAACTCCACCGCGTCCGCGTCTACGAGATGCCCGATCTCTTCGCGGACTACTATGGTGAACCATGAAAGCGCACCTCAGCCGCCGTTATCACTTCAGCGCCTCGCATCGACTGCATACCGAAACCTTCGATGAAGCGAAGAACCAAGCCGTCTTCGGAAAATGCAACAATCCGCACGGCCACGGACATAACTACACCGTGCAGGTAACTCTCAGCGGTCAGCTCGATCCCGCAACCGGCATGGTCTGCAACCTCGCCGACCTCGATTCCTTCGCACAAAAAAATCTGCTCGCTCGCTTTGATCGCGCTAACCTGAATACCCTCGACTGCTTTGCAGAGCAGGTCTCCACAACAGAGAATCTAAGCATCGAGATCTACCGCATCTTCCAAAAATTCCCATCCGCTCATCTCGAGCAGATCCACATAGAAGAAACAAGCAACAACTCATTCGACTTCGCCGGCGATCGAACACCACCGTCAGGCACCCTCTAAGGAAGGCACCCTATGCCAGCCACACCGGCCACAATCGAATCACCTTCACTCCACAGCATCTCCACCCAGGATCTCTACCGCGAGCTGCTCATCCGCATCGGCGAAGACCCCGCACGCGACGGCCTTCTCAAGACCCCCGAGCGCATGGAAAAGTCACTGAAGTTCCTCACCCGCGGCTACACCATGTCCATCACCGACGTCCTCCACGAAGCCCTCTTCGACGTCGACTACGACGAGATGGTCATCGTCAAAGACATCGAATTCTTCTCCATGTGCGAGCATCATCTCCTCCCCTTCTTCGGCAAGGCCCACGTCGCCTACGTCCCCAACGGAAAGGTCATCGGCCTCAGCAAAATCCCCCGCCTCGTCGATGTCTTCGCTCGCCGCCTCCAGGTGCAGGAGCGCCTCACCCGCCAGATCGGCGACGCCATCACCGACGCCATCAGCCCGCAAGGCGTAGCCGTCATCCTCGAAGCCCAGCACCTCTGTATGATGATGCGCGGCGTTGAAAAACAGCACTCCTCCACCGTCACCTCAGCCATGCTCGGAGTCTTCAAGACGCAGCTCCAGACCCGCAACGAGTTCCTTTCTCTCGTCCGCGCCAAAGCAAACTCCTTCTAGCTACTAAACTGGTAGCTGCATGAACGGACTCCTCGTACTCGACAAACCCTCCGGCATGACCTCGCACGACGTGGTCGCCATCGTCCGCCGCGCCACCGGAGAAAAATCCATCGGCCATCTAGGCACCCTCGATCCCATGGCCACCGGAGTCCTCCCCCTCCTCCTCGGCAAATACACCCGCCTCGCACAATTCTTCGGTCAGGCAGATAAGCACTACACCGGACAAATCCGTTTCGGCTTCGCCACCGGCACCTTCGACTTCGAGGGCGCCCCCACCGCCGAACCCCAACCCCTCACCCAATCCCTCGAAGACCTCCGCCTCCTCAGCCGCCAATTCCACGGCGAAATCGACCAGCTCCCTCCCATCTTCTCCGCAAAAAAAATCAACGGCGTCGCCGCCCACAAACTCGCCCGCGCCGGAGCCGAAGTCCACGTCAAACCCGCCCGCATCACCATCCACGACTTCCAGCTCACCTCCCTCCAGGCCGACGCCGCGGCCTTCACCATCTCCGTCTCTGCCGGCGGCTACGTCCGCTCCGTCGCCCACGAGCTCGGCCAGCTAGCCGGCTGCGGAGCCCATCTCTCCTCCCTCCGCCGAACCCGTGCCGGAGCCTTCACCCTAGACCACGCCCTCACCATCGACCAGCTCAAATCCTCCACCCCAGCCGAACTCGAAGCTCTCCTTCCCCACCCGCGCACCCTCCTCCCCGAGATGCCCTCCGTCACCGTCGACGACCAGGTCGCCGGCCGCATCCGCAACGGCATGCAGGTCAACCTCCCCGACTTCTCCCAGGCACCCCTCATCAAAATCTTCTCCGCCCCCACCGATCTTCTCGCCATCGGTCGCCGCATCGCCGGAACCCTCATGCAGCCGATCGTTGTCCTCGGCTGACAGCCTTGTAAAGCCCGGCAATCCCTCTCGAAAACCGACCGATCCAGTCCGAAAGATTGACGACCAATTTAGTCCGCAATACACTAAATGGTGGAGCGAGGAGAACTTCCGCTCCACGAAGAACGGTCTGGCGGCACGTTTTTTCACCGCGAAACATTCCGTACAGAGAAGAGAAAGACGTTATGCTGCAGGCATTTATCATCACCCTCCGCGAAGGCGTCGAAGCCTCCCTCATCGTGGGCATTGTCTTCGCCTATCTCGGCAAAATCGGCCGCCCGGAGCTGAAACGCACCGTCTTCTGGGCCCTCGGATCAGCCGTCGTCGCCAGCATCGCCGTTGCCATTGCCCTCGCCCACACCCCCTACAACTCTGACATCATCGAAGGCTGGGTCATGCTCGCCGCCGCCGCCTTCGTCATCAGCATGATCTGGTTCATGCACAAGACCGCCCGCTCCATGAAGGGCGACATCGAGCAAAAGGTAGCCCAGTTCACCGGCGGCTCCAACGTCTCCCGCGTCGGCCTCTTCTTCTTCGTCTTCCTCCTCGTCCTTCGCGAAGGCGTCGAGACGGTCCTCATCCTCTCCGCCGTCACGCTCAACTCCACCGAGCTCCTCAGCTTCACCGGAACCCTCCTCGGCATCGCCGTCGCCGTAGTCTTCGGTGTGCTCTTCATCCGCGGCAGCGTCAAGATCAACCTGCAGCGCTTCTTCCGCGTCACCACCGTCATCCTCTACTTTGTCGCCTTCCAGCTCATCGTCAGCGGCCTGCACGAGCTCAGCGAAAACGGCGTCCTCCCCTCCAGCACAGCCGAGATGCGATTCATCGGCCCCATCGTCCGCAACGATCTCTTCTTCTTCATCACCATGCTCGCCCTCGCCGGCCTCATGATGCTCATGGAGTACAAGCGCCGCGCGCCCGTCACACTCACCGCCAACGCCACTCCAGCCGACAAGCGCCGCGCCGAATGGTCCCAGCGTCGCGAAAAGATGTGGATGACCGCCGTCGTCGCCGCAAGCTTCCTCTTCATCTTCCTCTCCACCGCAGAGTTCATCTACGCCAAAAGCTCCACTGCGCTCAGCCCCACCTCAGCCGTCACCCTCATCGGCTCGCAGGTCACCCTCCCCACCGCCGACGTCAACGACGACAAGCTCCACCGCTACGGCGTCCACATCGACGACGGCAAGGGCGGCAACGTCGAGATCCGTTTCCTCCTCTTCCGCAAACCTGACGGCAACATTGTCTCCGTAGCCGACGCCTGCCAGATCTGCGGCCCCGTAGGCTTCTACATCGGCGACCAGGGCATCACCTGCAAGATGTGCGCCTCCCCTCTCAACGCCGCATCGATGGGCCAAAAAGGCGGATGCAATCCCATCCCATTGAAGTCCACCGTCAGCGGCGGCCAACTCACCATCCAGGCCGCCGACCTCCGCACCCTGGCCCCGGTCTTCGAGCGCTAACCATGCCACCGCGCGATCTCCCTCAACGTAGTCTTCCGGAGATAGTCTTCCAACGCCGTCATCCTGAGATAGTCTTTCAACGTCATCTCCCTGAGATAATTTTTCAACCCCGTCTCCCTGAGATAATTTTTCAACCCCGTCTTCCAGAGATGGTCTTTCAACGCCATCTTCCAGAGATATTTTTTCAACGTTGTCATCCTGAGATATTTTTTCAACGTTGTCATCCTGAGCGGAGCGAAGGACCCCCGCATTTCGCCTTTATAACCGCTGAACTTTCCCATATGGAGGCCGCATAAATGTTCTTCCGCCTCCTGATGGAATCCTTCCGCCGCCAGCGCCGCCGCAAACTCCTCGCCGGCATCGCCATCCTCCTAGGCACCACAGCCGTTACCGCAATGCTCGCCCTCGCAACAACCATCGGCGACCGAATCCACAAAGAACTTGCCGTCTACGGCGCCAACATCATCGTCTACCCCAAAGCCGACCAGCTAGAAGTCAAAGTAGGCGAAGTCGACATCAAGCCAGCCTCCAGCGGCACCTACCTGAAAGAAAGCGACCTGGCCAAACTCAAAACCATCTTCTGGGCAAACAACATTACAGGTGTCAGCCCAGAGCTAACCTCGCAACAGATAATGAAACTCCCAAACATCGAACCGGCACCAGTTACGGTGAAAGGATTCTGGTTCGATCAAACATGGGGAACGAGCATAACAGGAGCGCAGCAACTCCATCCATGGTGGAAGCTGGATGGACATTGGCCGACTCAAGCAGAGAAATGGAGCAGGGCAGAATATTTGCCAATCGTTGTAGGAGAACGGCTAGCCAAGCGTTACGGCTTAAGAGTTGGCGAAAGAATAGATTTATTCCCCGCAGATAAATCGGAGAAATGGAATTGGGCAACGATCTCTGGGATTCTTACAACAGGGGGAGACCTCGATGATGATGTGATCGATTCTTTAGCCAATGTGCAATTTATGGCTAACCTTCCCGACGCCGTTTCCCGAGTAGAAATCTCCGCCCGCACCAAGCCCGAAGACGCCTTCGCCCGCAAAGACCCCGAAACCCTCTCCCCCAAAGACCACGAGATCTGGTACTGCCGCCCCTACGCTAACTCCATCGCCTACCAGATCCGCGAAGCCATGCCCGGAGCCCAGGCCGAACAGGTCCGCCGCGTCGAGCAATCCGAAGGCAACGTCCTCAACCGCATCTCCGGCCTCATGTGGCTCATCAGCGCGGCAGCATTGTTAGCCGCAGGCTTCGCCGTTAGCGCAGCCATGGCCACCGCCGTACTCGAACGTCGCGGCGAGATCGGATTGATGCGCTCCCTCGGGGCCAGCAAAGGCGCAATCGCATTTCTTTTCTACGCCGAAACCGGACTGCTCGCGATCTTTGCCGGATGCCTCGGCTATCTTGCTGGCTCAGCCCTCGCCGCGTGGCTGGGAGCGAGAATCTTCGCTGGCGATGGCGGCGCACACGAGTCCGTCCTGATTCCCGTTCTTCTCCCGGTCGTCGTCGCTCTGGCGCTCGTAGTAGCCATCGCAGGAAGCACCCCATCGATCCGCGCTGCACTCCGCATGAACCCTTCCGCCATCCTGCGAGAGGACGCATGACACATTCCGGCAAATATATAAAAGGTGTCATCCTGAGCGAAGCTACTCACAGCTTTATCGTGAGTAGCGCAGTCGAAGGACCCCCGCATTTCGTTTTTGTTGTTGCCTGTTCTTCTTCAGGAGTGCTCCGATGAAGCAACTCACTATCGGCAGCATCCTTCGGCGCTCGCTCATTCACCGCAAAGCCCGCAGCGTCTCCGCCCTGATCGCCATGACTGTCTCGGCAGGCGTAGCCACCGCGCTACTAACCCTCTACACCGATCTCGACGCCAAACTCCACAAAGAGTTCCGCAGCTTCGGCGCAAACATCGTCCTCACCGCGCCCGCCAACTCCCCGCTCCCGCCGGATGCCCTGTCTCGCGTCCAGCAAATCGCAGGCCCCGACGCCTCCGCAGCCGAGTTCGCCTATGCCGTAGCAACCACCCCCACTGGGACCCCGGTAGTTGTTGCAGGAATAGACTTCACCGCTGCGAAACGCCTCAACTCCTGGTGGCAGGTCGATACATGGCCAGATCCCTCTGCAACCGGCGCTGCTTTATTCGGTCAGCGCGCTGCAACCATCATCGGAAATGGCCAGACCGTAGCATTGACCTATGCAGGCCGCTCCATCACGCTTCAGAAAGCAAGCCGCCTTACAACCGGGGGCGACGAAGACAGCCGTATCTACATGCCGCTCGCCGCATTCACCGCCTGGACCAGCCTCACACCAAGCGTCATCGAGATTCAAATTCCCGGCAGCGCTTCGCGAGTCGAAGAAGTCCTTCGGGCCATTCGCCTCCAAGTGCATGCCAGCAATCCCAATATCCAGATCCAGCCCGTCCGTCAGCTCGTCGAAGGCGAGTCACGCATCGTCGACCGCACCCACGCCCTCATGTACGGAGCCGTTCTCCTCATCGCCCTCACTGTCGCTGTCTCCGTCCTCGCCACCCTCTCCTCCAGCGTCTACGAGCGCCGCCGCGACTTCGCTCTCATGAAAGCCCTCGGAGGCTCGCAGCACCACATCCTCGTTATCTTCCTTCTCGAGACGATCATTCTCTCGCTTCTCAGCGTCGTCGCTGGCTTCATCGTCGGCTCTGCCGCAGCCTGGGCCATCAGCGAAACCAACTTCCACACCGCTACGCTGCCTCATCCATCCGTCCTGCCGCTCGTTCTCCTCCTCAACATCGTCATCGCAACTCTGGCCGCATTCCTTCCCATCCGAACGCTAAGAAGTCTCCAGCCCGCCGCGCTGCTCCGAGGGGAATGAGAGGATGGTAGAGAGCCAAACGATGAACCCGAGCGACCAGGAAACCCGGCCCGACTGCGCCGTCATCTCCCTCAACGGCGTCACCCGCGACTACACCGGCCACGCTGGCGTCGTCCGCGCCCTCGACGCCGCCGCATTCTCCATCGTCGCCGGAGAATGGGTCGCCATCACCGGGCCCTCCGGCTCCGGCAAAAGCACGCTCGTCAATCTCATCGGCTGCCTCGATCGCCCCACTACTGGCGAACTCAAGATCGACAACATCGACGTCGCCACCATGTCGGCCACCGAGCTCGACCGCTTCCGCGCCGACAAAATCGGCTTCATCTTCCAGCAGTTCCATCTGATTCCCTACTTATCGGCGCTCGAAAACGTCATGCTTGCTCAATACTTTCACTCCATGACGGACGAGACCGAAGCCCGCGAAGCTCTGAATCGTGTCGGACTCAGCCACCGCTCCAATCACCTCCCAAGCGAGCTCTCCGGCGGCGAACAACAGCGCGTCTGCATCGCCCGCGCCCTCATCAACAACCCACCGATACTTCTCGCCGACGAGCCCACCGGCAACCTCGACGCCGCCAACCAGAAGATCGTCGTCGAACTCCTCCAGAACCTGCACAGCCAGGGCCACACCATCGTCATGGTCACACACGACCCCGAGATGGCCGCCCTCGCCCAGCGCAAGATCGCCCTAAGCCACGGCAAGGTCTTCTGCCACCCGGTCGGCGGCCCCATCATCACCCTCCGCCGCTAGCCCCGGGGACACCCAAAAATATATTTTCAAAAGGTGGCGTGTTTTTCGACACCGGAAAACGTGCACTTAAAAACCACAAAAATGCACTTACCCACCACAAAATGACCACAAAAAACCACCTTAAAACCCTGTGGAAATTGCGAATCCCCCTGTAAAGACGTCCCTCCACCACGCCAGAAAAAAATACAACAAAAACTACCGCTCGCCCCATTTCAGCTTCGACCGAAGGACGCTGAAGAGGCCGTTCGGATGGTGCCGGAGGAGCCGGACGCTGTATTGGGACCTCTGGCAGTGCACAGTGTCGCCCTGGTGGAGTTCGATAGCCTGCTGGCCGTCTACCGTGAGGTAGATCTCGTTGGGAACCCCCACAACCTTGACGTTGACGTTCGATTCACCAGGCATCACGATCGGGCGGATAGTAAGCAAATGGGGACAAATGGGGGTGACTACCAGCGCGTTGACGCTAGGCATGACGATGGGGCCATCGGCAGCGAGGTTGTAAGCAGTGGATCCTGTCGGAGTGGAGACGATGACGCCATCCGCTCGAAAGGTAGCGACGGCCTGATTGTCGATCTCGACAGAGAAGTCGCCCATGCGGGCGATGGTTCCCTTGGCGACGACAACATCATTGAGAGCTTCCCAGTGACTGAGAGTTTTGCCGCCGCGGATGTGCTGCGCGTGCATCATGCTGCGAACTTCGATTTCGGCGCAGTTGTTGCACCAGGCTTCGAGCGTGGAGTAGAGCTCGGAGAGAGATATCTCGGTGAGGAAGCCGAGAGCGCCGAGGTTGACGCTGAGGATAGGGGTGGTGGTTCCCGCAAAGGCGCGGGCCGCAGCGAGAAGCGTGCCGTCGCCACCGAGGACGATGACCAGGTTGGGTTTGTGTTTGGGAAGATCGACACGTTCGATGGGGCTTGGGGCGTTGATGTACGCAGCGCTATCGGGATCGAGCAGGTAGTGGTAGTTGCGTGCTTCGAGCCACGCGATGAGATCGCGCAGGATTCCTGCGACCTCCGGCTTCTGCGGCTTGGAGATGATGGCTGCCTGGAGCATTGGCTCTAGTGTAATTGTTCGTTGCCGATGTCAGCCGGTCCCCAGTTTAATCGGGAGATGCCGGCGAGGCCATCGACGCCGAGGAGCGGCATTTGGGTTTTGCAGGTTATTTCTTCGGAGGCATCCTGGGATAGAGCAGAGCAATTTGGAGACGCATGCCCCAAGACGAGGCGCCTGGAGGATGCACGGCGTTGCCATAGAAGCTCGCCGAGATGTTGACCGGCTGGAAGCCGAGACGCATGATGCGTCCCGCACCACCGCCGAAGGGTAACGCCCACCGGCCTCCCGGGGGATTGTCGTCTCCATCGGCCGCGTCGCCGCTGGCTTTGTTGTTCCAGTTCGCGGTGACGATCGGCGCGGAGGTCAGGTACCAGCCTTTGTTCAGGTTGTAGTTGATGAAGTATTGCAGGGTCTCCTGGTTGACGTGGGGGCGATGCGTGGAGCCAGCGACGGACCAGACGTTGTTGACGAGGACCCCAATGGTCCATTGTTTCGGCTGGATGAGTGCGACGACCGAGGGGCCGAAGCTCAACTTGCCTTGACCGAGAACCGCGCTGGTGGCGGTGGGGAAGACCATCGCGGGCCCCGCACCCCAGATTAACTTGCCGGGCTTCGCTGGAGACAAGAAGAAGGTTGGGTTCATATCTCCGAAGCCAAACTGGCCGCCGGTGACTTGATCGGCATAAGGTTGCCAGACGAGCGGTTGAATGATTCGAGTAATGAGCGTCCAGTTTTCGCTGAGCGGGGACGGGATCACGGGCTGGATGTTGAAGACGTTCTGCGTCCGGTTGTATGGGCCGACTGCGAAGTTCGAGTTGTTCTGCAGAGGGACGCTGATGAGGCTGGCCACGGGGTTTTGCGTGGCTTTGGCCAGGGTAGCCGTGTCGTCGGCGGCAGCTGGCGTGGGTGCGGCTGCCTGGCCGTCGGAAGCAACGCCTACGTCCTGCGCGCAGAGAGTTGCGGCGCAAAGGAATAGCCCCGCACTTAGGATCAAGCAATAAGCTTGTCTCGTCATGGATGGCCCTCTACCCGTTGACCTTATTGGGGACGGAGAGGTTCCACCACTAGTAGAAGTCATAGGTTGTTGGAGTCATTGGGATCGAAAAGGTGGACATGCCGAAGCCCGTCCCGTAGGAGCAGTAGTGTCAGCCGGATCGCGGCCAAAGCCGGTAAGAGCCGGCAGACCCTTCGGAAGGCCGCAGCCTTCGCGGGAAAAGCGCATGGGATCGGATCGCTGAAGACTTGCGAATCACGGGCAATCTTATCCGCGTCAGTTGGTGATAGATCGCGCTCTCGTGAATCTAGTTTAGGTAAAGCTTGCTCCCTCAGGCGAAGCGTGTGTGGAGGAGGTATTCGTGATTGCCCTCCATGCCGTGGATGGGGGAGTCGATGACTTCGATGGCAGTGCCATGTTGTTCGGCTACGGATTCGCTCACGCGCTGAATTGCTTGTTTGCGCGCTTCGGGGTCGCGGACGATGCCGCCCTTGCCGATGTTCTCGCGGCCCGCTTCGAACTGGGGCTTGATGAGAATGACGGCTTCACCTTGCCAGGGATTGTCCGGGGTGCTGAGCGCACTGAGAACAGCGGGAAGGACCAGAGTGGCGGAGATGAAAGATACGTCAATCGCTAGAAAAGAAAAAGCACGTCCTCCTCGATAAGGATGACGATCTTCCTTTGCGTGCGTGAGGAGTTCGCCCGGGGTGAGGAGGCGGGCGTTCGTGCGCTCGCGGAGAGTGACGCGGGGGTCGTCGCGGAGCTTCTGGGCGATCTGGCCATAGCCGGTGTCGACTGCGAGGACGCTGGCTGCGCCGCTTTGCAGCATGCAGTCGGTGAAGCCGCCGGTGGAGGCGCCGATGTCGACGCAGGGGAGGCCGGTGAGATCGATGGACCAGTGGGCGAGGGCGTGTTCGAGCTTGAGGCCGCCGCGACTGACGTATTTGAGGTCGGAACCGAGGAGGCGGATGGAGGCGCTGGCGGGGATAGAGACGCCGGGCTTGTCGATGCGCTGCTCATTGACCAGGACCCGGCCGGCGAGGATGAGGGCCTGAGCGCGCTCGCGGGATGCCGCGTGGCCGCAGTCGACGAGGAGCTTGTCGAGACGGATTTTTTCGTTGCGCTCTTTGCGTGGGGGTGTCATTGCCGGGATTTTGCGAGGCAATTTTGCGCGCGCCGCTCTCTCCATCTTTTCATGGTTACGAATAAGGCGCTTCGCTTTTGGCCGGCAAGAGAATGTTCAGGTTTGCTTCTTTTCGGGTAAAGTTACACTGGTAATCGCTTCAGACAGCCGTAGTCTGAAAGACAGCGGAAGTACCTGATGAGCCGCAAATAGTTGAAGTTTGTGCAATCTGCTTCAGGCTCAGGCGCGTTTTATGTATAGAGAAACGGAACTCGTGAATTCTATTCCACCGTCGGCGCAGAACGACGCTGCCTTGCTGACCCTGGTGCGGCAAGCCGACGAGTCCGCGATGGCGGCGCTGTTCGACCGTTACTCGAAGGTTGTGTACTCGGTTGCGTTGCGGGTACTGCGGGACCCAGCCTCGGCCGAGGATGTGCTTCAGGAAGTCTTTATGCATATCTGGAGGAATCCCGATGGTTTTGTTGCAACACGAGGAAGCCTGGGCGGCTGGCTGGCGGTGGTTGCAAGAAACCGGTCGATCGATACGCTGCGAAGAAAGCGGCCGGCCGAGCAGGTCGACGATATGGCGCTCGCCTCGAATTACAATCTGGCGGATGAGGCGGAGAGGAACAGCTTGATGGAGAAGGCACGATCGGTCATCCGTCTGCTGCCGGTGGAGCAGCGCAAGACGCTGGAGATGGCTTTCTTTGATGGACTGACCCACTCGGAGATTGCGGAGATGACGGGCGATCCTCTGGGTACGGTGAAGACAAGAATACGCAGCGCGCTCACCTCGCTGAGAAAGGCTTTTACCGCATGAGCGAGCCGCGGCGAATTACATCGGAAGATCTGACGATGTTTGCGATGCAGTTGCTCTCCCCGGAAGAGCATGCGGAGGTTGCGGCTTACCTTGAGCGGTCGCCCGATGCACGGCAAGAGCTGGCTGAGATCAACGGCGAGCTGGCGATCTATGCTCACACAGTCGATCTGCATACGCCACCGGCGCAGACGCGGGAACGGCTGATGAAGCAGATTGCCCGGGAGAAGAAGGCTATTCCGATCGACCGTCCGGCTGCGCCTGAAGCGGTGGTGCAGAGCGGCTCGGTCTTTGCTGAGGTAGCGGAACGAATCAACCGAAGCACGAACGCTGTTCAAGGGAACGAGATTCAGGGGAATGAGGTCCAAGTGAACAAGGTGCAGGAACGCGAGGCTGACAGCGGCGATTCGATCATCGCGGACGGGCCTCCGAAACGGGGTGTAGCGGGCAGGGTGCTGCCGTGGATTGGATGGGCAGTGGCGGCGGGACTTGCACTGGTGAGTTGGAATCTTTATCACGAACGCGATAACCTGCGCGGTGAGCTGACGGCTCAGATGAGTCAGATCGACCAACTGAAGACGCAGGCGGCAACTGCGGCCGATGTGGCCAATGCAGCGGCTGCACGGCAGGTTCTGGATACGATGAAAGACGCCTCCGCGATGCGAGTAACGCTGACTACGTATAAAGCGGCACAACATCCAACGGGTCGAACGACTTATGTCGCAAGCAAAGGGGCGTTGATCTTTCTGGCGAACGATCTAGGGTCGCTGCCGCCGGAAAAGACGTATGAGCTTTGGCTGATTCCGGCAGCGGAGGGCCAGAGTCCGATTCCCGCAGGAACGTTTCGCGCGGATGAGCGCGGCAATGCAAGTGTGATCATGCCGCCTTTGCCCAAGGGAGTGGATGCGAAGGGCTTTGCGGTGACCATCGAACCTCAGGGAGGGTCTACGACACCCACCATGCCGCTTGTTTTGTCTGGGGAATAACGCAGCACCGTCTGAGAAGACAACAGGCGAGTTGAAAGTGCCATCCCGTTTGGGGATGGCACTTTGCGTTGTTGCTGAAGATCGATGGACAACTAAGGCGCGGTGACGCGAACCGAGACGCCGTTACCCTGTAGCGGGATGCTGGTATCGAAGGCGTCTATATCGGTGCGGATGACAGACATGAATTGAGAGTCCTTCGAGACAACATAGACCTTGCCAGTTGGGGTACCGGTGGTAGCTGCAATGTAGGCGGGGTGACCGCAGATTGAAGGTGTTCCAGTTTGTTGATTAATCGTGGCGCATGGTGATGTGTTTGGCATGTTTGCGGGCACTTTATCAGGCAATGCGTAGAGGGTTTGTATCAGAGTATTTGTTGTCAGATTGATGACAGAGACAGAGCAGACTGTGCTGACTCCAGGCACGGCAGGGGGAAGTTCACAGGGCAAGTTCGGATCCCCCTGATTGGCCACATAGGCGCGCGTGCCGTCCTGTAGGACTGAGACCATAACAGAGTTTATCCCGGTTGGAACGGTTGCGAGAACGGTGCCGAAGCCGACGGCGTCGACTGGATTGTTCGGATCGCAGTTGGGATTGATCGGAAGGGCGGTGGCCGTGCAGAGCGGAATGCTGATGATGCTGGCGGAGCCGGGGTTGACCCCGTCTCCAGCGTTTGCGACGACCATCTCATTGAGGGTTGGCGCAAAGTCAGCCCAGAGCGGCGAGGTGCCGACGGTGATTGGGTTGGTAGCCCCTACGGGCACGATGTCGAGTTGGTTGGTCTGGGCGTTGATGACGCTAACGGTGCCGTCAGTCTGGTTCAGGATAAAGGCACGCCTTGCATCTGCGGTCATGACTCCGTAGACCGGGCCCTGTCCCACGGGTATGGGGTTGGGGTCGATGGTATTGCTCGTTGTCTCGATGGTAGAGACCTGACCTGGACCGCCGCCGACGCGTGGGCTTATCACATAGTTGCGGGGTGCGCTGGCGACGCCGACCACGTAGAGCGGGCTGAAGGACGGATTGATGGTTAGTTGTTGTTGCAGATTGAGAGGCTGGCCGGTGAACTGGGAGACGGCGTTCAATCCAGGGTCTGAGACGTAGGTGCTGGTGCTCCCAGGAAATATGCTTACAGGGTTGGCGCCGGGGAGGAGCGTGGTCTGAAGGATCTGGCTTGGGAGGAGCGAAGTGCTGATGCTAAAGCTGGTAAGGGTGTGGTCGCTGTTGAGCGTATAGGCGGTTTGACCGCCACTATTGAGGATGAGGTAGTAGGGGTTTACACCGATTGGGTCGGTGATGAGAACAGTGTCACCGAAGACGTCGACGAAGTTGACCAGGCCTGGGGTAGGGTTGGTGGTCGTGCCAGTGGTTGAGATCACTACGGCGAACTTCTGCGGTTGCGCTGCGGGACCGACGGGATTGATGGCGCTGACAACAGGGCGGTACATGTTTCCGCAACCAAGGACCGACGCCATGACGGCACCTGCCAAAGCGAACCTTAGTGGGGACCGGAGGGTCTGCGCTGCGGACCGAACAAGGCGCTGCCTTGACCGCGACTGTATGTTTCCTTCTGCTTCGATTCTTGCTAAGTGCAAAACTGCTCCCACGATGATGCCGGTGTTGGTTATGCTCAAAGTTGATTGTAAATGATTAGACGCATGAGGCCGGGAATGTGTGAGGAAATGCAAGGGGCCGAGGGAGATACGGGGTGGAAGAAGGCGATTCCGGAGGGGCGGGACCGGCTGCAGTCGCAGGTGCTGGTTTGGGTGGTGGGGACGTTGTTGATAGCTCAAAGCATTTTGACGCTGTCGCTGCGTTATCGTTTTTTCCAAAATGATTCCCGCTTCATCCTCAGCATGATTTCGACCAGCATAGGTTTTTCCGTTCTGGTGCAGGTGTTGCGAGCAGCGACGCCAGCGGCAGCAGTGTTTGGCGGGATCATTTCCCTAGTACTCATTGACGGGTCTGAGTCTTATGGACTCTCCATCTTGCACTCTGGTTTGACGCCGCTCGCATTCTTGTTTCTGCTTACGTTCTTTTCTACTCGAGCAGGAAGGCAAGCAAAGACCCGAGCTGGATTAGCCGAGGAACGCAGGGGGCGACGTGCCTCACAGGTGGTTGCAAATCTTTCAGCAGCCGGGTTGAGCGTCTCTATGCTCGGCCTCATACTTGTGACTGGCTCTATCAACTTTTTTTCGACCGGGCCCTACTGGCGAGATTGGGTCGTTCCGGCGATGAAGTTGATGTGCCTTGCTGCGCTTGTGGAAGCCACTGCGGATACTGTTTCGTCAGAGATTGGGCAGGCGTTTGGTGGTCGTCCAATACTGCTGCTGACCGGCCGACACGTGGAACCAGGCACAGATGGAGCAGTGACATTCGTTGGATCGTTGGCGGGTATCGCGAGCGGAGTTTTCGTCGCTGCGGTGGGGATGTGGTCTCTCAGGCTGAGACCTTCTCAAGCCGCGATAGCGGTGTTTGCGGGAATTTGCGGATTATTCTTCGACAGCTTCTTGGGTGCGACCGTGGAGCGGCGGGGATGGCTGGGGAATGACCTGGTGAACTTTAGTTCGACGTTGTTTGCGGCTTTGTTGGCAGCAGCAATCTATCGGTTCGTCAGCCCTCAGATGTTGATGTTGAGTCGCATGGCGGTGTAGCTGAGGATTTCGTGGAAGTAGCGCATAGCGAGGTCGTAGTTGCTGATGTGGCCGAGGGGTGGGCGGGGCGAGGTGTAGACGTCGAGGCCAGCTTCTTTGCAGAGCTCGCGGATGCGAAAAAGGTGGGTGGCGTCGGAGACGACGACGATGTGGTGAAGATTGTTTTCGTGGGCGATGGCTGCAAGGCGGTGGACCTGCTGCTCGGTATCGATGGAGTGGGTTTCGGCGATGATACTGCCGAAGGGAATTCCGTTTGCGAGAAGATAGTCGCGGCCGACGCCACCTTCCGTATTGCCGGAGTCTTTATCGCTGCCGCCGCCCAGGGTGATGATGAGTGGAGCAATCTGCTTGCGGTAGAGTTCGACGGCGTGATCGAGGCGGGCGTGAAGGACTGGGGATGGGTGGCCGAGGTATTCGGCTGCTCCAAAGACGGCGATGGCGTCAGCGGGCTGGGCTTCGTCGTGGCTGGCGACTGCTGCAATCTGTTGATACACCCAGACGCACCAGGCCACGAGGACCAGCAAAATCACCCCCAGCAAACTGCGGAGGAAGGTACCGCGGGCTGTGCCTCGACGTCGCAGATTGGAGGTAGGGGCGATCATACTTTTTTTGCAACTTTGACAGAAGAGCTAGTGTAAGCGCATGACGGGTTGAAGCACAGGTAAAAGAATAAAACCCCTTCAACCTGCTCGGGGTCAGAATGACAAGCCATTTCTTGCGGCGCAGGCAGCTACTCTTAGTGCTGGAGCGTGAGGGCAATCTCGTGGGTGGGGATTGCGCCCTCGCGGAGGATCATCCAGGAGTTGCTGCCACCGGAGAGGTCGACGATGGTGGTGGGGGTGGTACGGGCGGTGGGGCCGCCATCGACGATGAGGGGGAGTTTGTCGCCTAGCTGCTCCTGGACACCCCTGGCAGAGGTGCACTCAGGCATGCCGAAGAGGTTGGCGGAGGTTGCGGTAATGGGCAGGCCGAGGCGGCTGACGACGGCACGGGGGATGGCGGCTTCGGGGACGCGGAGGGCCAGGTTGCCAGTGTTGGCGGTGACGCGGAGGGGGAGTTTGCTGCCGGCTTTGACGACGATGGTGAGGGGGCCAGGCCAGAACTTCTCGGCCAGGCGGTCGAAGGCGGAGTCGAGTTGGCGTGCGAGTTCGTAGGCCTGGGCTACCTCGGCGATGAGGAGCGAGAGGGGCTTGTGGCGGGCGCGGGTTTTGAGCTCGTAGATGCGATCGACGGCGCGGAGATTGACGGGATCGACGGCTAGACCGTAGAAGGTGTCGGTAGGGAGCGCGACGACGTTGCCGTTATTGAGGCTGGCGGCGACGTGGCTGATAAGCGTTGGTTCGGGCTCGTCTGGATGGATGCGGAGGGTTTCTGCCGTCAAAATTCTGGCTCCTGTTTGTCCTGCCCGGGGGTGCCCCAGGGGGGTACTTCTTTGCGCAAAGTCCTCGAACGACATGGGTTAGATCTGGACTTCGAAGCAAGTCCGGGATGATTTCTATGCAAAGTCTTCCAGGGAAAGAAGTTGATCCAACCAGTTCATGCCGCTACTTTTGCTGCTCGGCATTGATTCTAATTGATGGTTGGCTGTTCAGGGCAAAGAGGCGGGGTAAGATTCTCGGATGGGTCCGGACGTGATTTCGAGCAGAACGAATGCGCGGGTGAAGCAGTTGCGGGCTGCGTTTGCAGGACAGGCTCGTCGGAGCGGCGGACTGGCGGGCTTGATCGCAATTGAAGGGGACCATCTGCTGGAGGAGGCGCGGCGGAGCGGGATGGTCTTTAAGACTGTTTTCGTCTCTGAGCGTCGTGATGTGCCCGGGTTTGTGCCGCGAGGGGTGGAGGTGCTGCGGCTGACGGACGAGGTGTTTGCGAGTGTGGTGGAGACACAGTCGCCGCAGGGTGTGGCGGCGTTGCTGGTGCCTCCGGTGTTTGCGTTGGACGATGTTCTTGGAGGTGCGTGTGCTGGTGCTGCTTTGATTTTGGTTGCGGTGGGGTTGCAGGATCCGGGAAATTTGGGGACGCTGGTGCGGTCGGCGGAGGCGTTTGGGGCTACGGGGATTTTGACTACACCGGGGACGGTGAGCGCTTGGAATCAGAAGGCTCTGCGGGCTAGCGTGGGGAGTGTGTTTCGGGTGCCGGTGGTTTCGGGCGGGGCTGCGGAGGTTGAAGCGTTGAAGAAGCGT
>JBEKGF010000023.1:0-68681 GCA_050012935.1 Edaphobacter sp.
GTCGCAACTCCAAACCACGTCGCCCGCCTTATCATCGTCGCCCGCACCCGCGCCGCTGACGGCATGGATCTCTTCCGCGCCGAGACCTTCGAAGCCGACGACGCCTCCCACCTCCCCGATCAGAAGAGCCTCACCGACAAGACCATCGCCATGGCCAAAAACCTCGAGGCCCTCCGCGAAGCTCCCGTCACCGAACCCTTCAACGGCCCCGCTATCCTCAGCGGCCGCGCCTCCGCCGTCTTCTTCCACGAGGTCCTCGGCCACCGCCTCGAAGGTCAGCGTCAGCGCGGCGACGACGAAGGCCAGACCTTCACCAAGCTCCTCGGCAAACAGATCCTGCCCATCTTCCTCAGCGTCTCCGACGACCCCACCCTCGCAACCTTCGACGGCGTCTCCCTCAGCGGCCACTACAGCTACGAC
This sequence comes from Edaphobacter sp., assembly GCA_050012935.1. Taxonomy (GTDB): domain Bacteria; phylum Acidobacteriota; class Terriglobia; order Terriglobales; family Acidobacteriaceae; genus Edaphobacter. Next base: position 421 of record JBEKGF010000023.1, read on the forward strand.
GACGAAGGCCAACCTGCCCGCCGCGTCGACCTTATTAAAGACGGCGTCCTCGACACCTTCCTCATGTCGCGCCTTCCCATCGCCAGCTTCTCCACCTCCAATGGCCACGGCCGCGCCGAAGTCGGCCACATGCCCACCGGCCGCCAGGGCAACCTCATCGTCACCTCCTCCAAAACAGTCAGCGACGCCGAACTCCGCGAGATGCTCAAAGCCGAAGCCAAAAAACAAGGCAAAGCCTACGGCCTCTACTTCGAAGACATCTCTTCAGGATTCGCCGTTACCACTCGCCGTTCGCCGCAGGCTTTCCAGGTCATTCCTCTCGTCGTCTACCGCGTCTTTGTCGATGGCCGCCCCGACGAACTCGTCCGCGGCGTCAGCATCGTAGGCACCCCGCAGGCCGCGCTCAACCGCATCCTCGCCACCAACGACAAGCAGGACATCTTCAACGGCATCTGCGGCGCCGAATCCGGCAGCATCCCCGTCAGCGCCGTTGCTCCCGCCATGCTGGTTAGCGAAATCGAAACCCAGCGTCAGGCTCAAGGAACAGCCCGCCCGCCCATCCTCCCGCCACCCGGAGCAGCTTCGAACAGCGGAAAGGGAGGTCAATAAATGTACAAAACATCTGCGATCACGACAAAAATATCTGCCCCTTCAAAGCGTCTCATTCTGACCCTGAGCTTGCCGAAGGGGAAGAACCCCCGCATTTCGTCTTTGCCGTTGCTTTTGTCTGTTCTTCTCCTCCTCTCAACTGGCTCGCAAATTGCTTTAGCCACCACGGAAGATTCTGCCCCTGCCAAATCCACTTCTGCCTCTACGGACCCGCTCCTCCGGGCCATGCAGCAGGAGCTCGACCGCGAAAAAGGCCTTCTGCTCCCCGGCATGCAGAAGCCCTACTTCGTCGAGTTCCGCCTCGACGACATCGCAAGCTACGAAGCCGTCGCCAACTATGGCGCGCTCACTCGCGAAGAAGCCGGCCGCCAGCGAGTTGTCCGCGTCACCGTCCGCATCGGCGACTACGCCGTCGACAGCAGCAGTACCCGCGGAGACGGGACCGTCGAGCTCGCCCCCACCGACGACGATCCGCTCGCATTGCAATATGCTCTCTGGACCGCGACCGACACGGCCTACAAGAATGCTCTCCGCGCCTACTCCGCAAAGCAGGCCGCACTGAAGCAGTTCCAGTCCGCACAGTCTCAACCGGACTTCGCGCAGGCCAAACCCGTCGTCCAGGTTGCCCCGCTCGCCACTCTCGACCTCGACACCAGCGACTGGAAGAAACGTATCGTCGAAGCCAGCGGTCTCTACGCCTCCGACCCCGGCGTGCGTCCCTTCGCTCAAAACGTCCAATACTCCATCGCCAGCATTCGCGGCATCGCGCTCAATCGCTACCTCGTCAACACCGAAGGTACCGTGGTCCGCATGGGCTATACCGGCTACAACGGCGCCATCAGCGTCGGAGGCCAGGCTGCCGATGGCATGCGCCTCAGCCGCGACAACGGCACCGTCGCCACCACCGCCAAAGATCTCGAGAGCGCCTCCGCATTTCGCAAACGCGTCATTGAAGATCTCAAAAGCTTCGAAGAGCTGCGCAACGCTCCCGTAGTCGCGGCCGAAGACTACCACGGCCCAGTTCTCTTCAGCGGAGACGCGGCGGCCGATGTCTTCAACCACCTCTTCGTCCCCAACGTCGAAGCCGACCGCCCCGAGATGGGCACCACCGCGCGCACCACCGGCGCCTACTCCTCCAGCTTCAAAGCCCGCGTTCTGCCGGACATGTTTAGCGTTACCGACGATCCGCTGCAGGCGAAGTTCAACGGCAAAGCCCTCCTCGGCGCCTACACCATCGACGACGAAGGCGTTCCCGCGCAATCGGTCGACATCGTCGTTCACGGCAAGCTTGAAAACTTCCTCATTGGCCGCGAACCCGTCAAAGACCTGTCCACCTCCAACGGTCATGGCCGCGCCGCCCCTGCGCAAGCGCCGCACTCGCGCTCCGGCGTCGTCCTTATCAAGGCCGAGCAGCCGCTCTCAAAGGACGAACTCAACAAACGCCTGCTCGCCATGGCAAAAGAACAAGGCAAGGACGTCTATGCCGTCGAGACTCTCGGCGGCGAACTCCTCCCACGCCTCCTCTACCTTGTCCATCCCGACGGCACCCGCCAGTTGGTGCGTGGAGCTATCTTCGACGAACTCGACAATCGCAGCCTCCGCTCCGGTATCGTCGCTGCCGGCAACGACCCCTTCGTCTCCAACTCTCTCGGGCCCATCCCTCAGACCACCATCGCCCCCAGCCTTCTCTTCGACGACATCGGCGTCAAGCGCGCCACCGTCGAGCAGCAAAAACTCCCCTACTACGCGCCTCCACCTGTAAAGTAGGAGAAACATACAAGGGAAGGTACGATGCACTTCGATCCCGGCATTCTCCGCTCTGTAGCTTTCGCTGTCATTCTTCTCATTGTCTTTGGCAGCCGCTTGACCACTGGCTCCTCACGTCAGACCGCGGACGGCCTCGTCTTCGGCATCAAGCCGGTCATCGTCTGGGCCCGCGTCATCATACTGCCCGTCCTGATCTTTTTCGTCATCTACGCCCTGAAATTCAATAGACAAGCGGCTCCGTGGTGGGTCTTCTTATTGTTCTTCGCGGCCATCGTCTTCATCATCGTGCAGATGCCCGGGACCATCACGCTCACGCCCACCGCAATCACCCAGCGCTACTGGTTCCAGCCGTCGAAGACCATCCAATACAACGAGGTCATGGCCATTCAGGCCGCGCAGGCGGGTCGCATGACCCGCGTACTTGGAGACAATCGCGTCAGAATCGCCCACACCCAGAACCATAGCGCCGCAAACGAGTTTCGGCAGGAACTCGAACGCCGCACCGGCAAGCGCCTCATCGCCTAAGCTCTTGCAGCTTACAAGGTAAAAAGAGTTGTCATTCTGACCCTGAGCTTGCCGAAGGGGAAGAACCCCCGCATTTTGTTCGAAACGGCTATGACTTGATTTGTCGCCGAAAAATGCTCGAGCACGTGACGCCAAACTAATCCGTGCGTATCAAATAAGGCTCCGCTGCCGGATCCTTCGGATGAATACCATCCGCAACCTCCGTCGCGGTCCTCTTATCCGGAAACTTCGGATTCACCCGCACCCAATATCCCGTCGGCCCGGGAAACTCGATCACCTTCGCCGTCGCATAGCGCCGAAGCAGGTCTTCCTTCAACTTCACCGCATCCGACTCTCGCGCAAACGCGCCAATCTGCACGCACCACCGCCCCCCCGGATCTGCATTGGCACGAACCGGCGCTTCAAACGCCTCCACCTTCACCTTCGCAACTCCCGCGCGATACACCCCTGTAGCCTTCGCCGCAGCCAGCGAGAGATCGATAATCCGTCCCCGCACAAACGGTCCCCGATCCGTAATCTTCACCACCGCGGACTGATTCGTCGCCAGGTTCGTCACCCGTACCATCGTCCCCATCGGCAGCGTCAGATGCGCCGCCGTCATCGCATTCTGGTCGTACACTGTGCCATCGGCGCCTTTGCGGCCCGCGTAAGGCGGACCATACCAGCTCGCCAGCCCAACCTCAGTCGAGACAGGCTTGCCATAGCTATTGGGTACAGGAGCAGGGGAGGGAACCACAGCAGTCGAAGCAGTGCCCGAATCAGGCTGTGCCGCTCCACCGCCTCGATTCGCGCCAGCACTACTCGCAGGCGGCGGTGGTGGCTGATACGCAACAGTCGTCTTTCGGTGGCAGCCTCCAACGGTCAGTGCAACCACTGACAACGTTGCAGCGCAGCCGAATCGGGCGCGCATCACGGCCTCGGAGCGTCCTTCGGTCGCGGAGGCGGAGCCGTCGCCGTTCGTCGCGCATGATCGTCCATCCGTTCCGCCAGCTTGTGCAATTCAACAGCGGCGGCACGCAGAGCGTCAGACCCGTTCCGTCTCACCTCCGGCACAACCTCATCGTTGATGTACTTCATAACGTTCCGCAGGTCGGTCTCCAGATGCGTCGCAGCATCTCGCAACTGCTGTTCCCAGGGCCGTTTCGGCTCTTCGGTCGCCATGCCACACCTCTCCACATTCATTAGATGACGTGAAAAACTCAATGGTCAACGTCCTTCGCAGTCGATTCCACCCGTGTGCCCACGTGGTAACGATCAATCACGCCCCAGCCAAAATCCGGGCGAGGCCGCGCAAAAATCTCGAGCGACCTAGGAACAGTCTCAGCGGAAATTGCATCTATTAGTCATCAAGATGCGCGCATACTGCCCCTCATCCACACAGCGAGTATTGAGGGAGTCGCCTCTGCCTTTTGCAGGACATGTGTGCAACCTAATTCGGCGAGGTGGCTGTTTTGATCTCAACACCCATTCGAAATCTCTCTCACGCTCAGGCAACATCCCGCATTCTTATCACCACATTCTCCCTCCTTCTGGTTACATCGCCCTTCGCAACCGCTCAGGCAAATCTCACAAGTACTCCCGCCTCCGATGGGATCGCCGCCAATACACGCCTCGAACTCCCCGACGCACCCAGCGCCTTACTAACCGGTTCGAGCAGCTCCGACGACGCTTCCGCCAACTCCGCCGAGTTCTCCTTCGGTCAAGATCCAGCCCAACCGGTACCCGTAGCCAGGTCATCGCCAAGAGGTGCATTCCACATGCAGCTGGTGGTCGCGCCAAATGAAATTGCGAATCCGATGTCGGTGGGCGACAAGGTCGAGGACGGGTTCAAAAGCTCCGTATCTCTCTTCGCCGCCCTCGGATGGATTACGACCGCCGGGTATGAGCAGGCAACGAACGGCAGGCCAAACTACGGAACCAATAGCACGGCCTTCGGTAAGCGATTCGGTGCAGTCGTCGCCCACGGCGTCTCCAATGGCGTCTTCAGCAACTCCTTCTTCGCTCCCATATTCCACGAAGACCCTCGCTACTACATCATGGGTCCAGGCCACTCCTTCTTCAAGCGGATCATCTACGCAGGCACCCGCTCCATCATCTCCCGCACCGACAGCGGAAAAACCATCCCTAACTTCTCCCTGATCGCCGGCGACGCCGCAGGTGCCGCCCTCACAATCGTCTATTACCCCAGCATCAATACCACCACCACAGAGGTCCTCTCCAGCCTCGGCACCTCCCTTGGCGGCTCCGCCTTCGGTTATGTCGTCGATGAGTTCCTCGTCGACGCCCTGATCGACCTTCACCTCAAAAAGAAGCAGCAACCGTAGCCTCCTCATGGACTATATGGACGATGAAGGTAAAGCGAGAGGGGATCGCAGCTGCAGTTCCGCGCGCCTCCGAAAGGTTTGCTGCTCCGGCAAGGGCGCATTGTGACGACGCCTAAACTAAATCTCATCGAAAACTGTCACAATTTATTCGCGCCTGCCCTGAATCAATCGGCGCTCTCGAGGAGTCTACTGATAATGCGAAGCCGTCACGCCCTGTGGCGCAATCGATCACTTATGTCTAAATTTTTCCCCAGCCACTTTGCCTGTCTTCTTCTGGCTTCATGCTCCGTTTACGGTATCGCCCAGGCGCAGCAAACACCTCAGGAGCCCTTACCCGACTCACCCGGCGCCATTCTCGCCAGCAACACTCACCGCGCCTCAGCGGATGAAACCTCCTCATCGAACGACGCTCCAGACGAACTGCCTTCGCTCCCGCAAAGCGACCCGCCCTCATCACCCAGTGGTCAGTCAGCGAGCGATCAGTCAGCCACGCAAACCAGACGCATCCTCGGCATCATTCCAAACTTCCGCGCCGTCAGCGCCAACACTCAGCTTCCTCCACAATCGCCCAAGGAAAAGCTCCTCACCGCCACCCAGGACTCCTTCGATTACTCCGCCCTCTTTCTGCCCGCCGTCCTCGCAGCCTATGGCCAGGCCACCAACCAAACTCCGCAGTTCCGCCAAGGCGCTGCCGGATTTGCCCGCTACTACTGGCACAGCTATGTCGATCAAGCAATCGAGAACTACATGGTCGAAGCCATCGGCCCCATAATCACGCATCAGGATAACCGCTACTACACTTTGGGCCAGGGCGGCTTTTTCAAGCGCACCGGCTACGCTCTCAGCCGCGCCGTTATCACCAGAAACGATGCCGGAAACAATACCTTCAATTCGAGTGAAGTCATCGGCGCCGCCGCTGCCGCTGGCATCTCGAATCTCTACTATCCGTCACAGCAGCGCACCCTTTCCAACACACTCTCAAAGTGGGGTATCAACGTTGGCGTCGACGCGGGCACCTTCGTCTTCAAGGAATTCTGGCCCGACATCAACAACGCCCTCTTCCATATAAAGGACTAGAGGCATTCGCTGCCCTCCGCGTACTATGGAACATACGCGAGAGGGCCTTCGCATGCGCCGGTTGCTGACAACGGGGCTATTGCTGTCTGCAATCGCGGCATCAGCGCAAACGCGACCGCCATCAGTTCCCGAAACCCCAGCCCACCTCCCAGGCATCACCTCGGCCGATCTTCCCGACGCGCCCGATCCAACCCAGTCAAAACAGGATGATGTCGTCACTATCGCCCAAGCGTCCTTCAAAGTAACCAGCGATGGCGTTCGTCCCTGCAATGTGTTCAGAGCCATGAAGGTGGTCTACTTCGACCCCAACCGTTACGATCAGATCCCCAAGCCCTGCACCGAACTCATCTATCCCTACCAGCGCTTTCTCACCAGCAACGTAATCATCCCGCTGACTTGGCAGCAAAAGGGCTACATTGCGCTCCACGACCTCACCGATCCCGCGAACTTCGGCACCATCCTCGGCATCTCCGCCATCACCATCGGGGCCAACTCCCATACCGCATACGGTCCCGGCCTCAAAGGCTTCGGCAAGATCGTCGGCGTCAGCCTCCTGCAGGACGCGACCGGCCAGTTCTTCGGGGCCTTCGCCATCCCCGTTATCGCGCATCAGGACCCGCGCTACTTCCGCATGCCTCACGCCCGGCTGACCAAGCGGATCATCTACTGCGTCTCCCGCACCGTCATCTCGCGTAGCGACACCGGCAAATCGATCCCCAACTACGCCACGTTGCTGACCTATCCCATCACCGCCGAGATCGACAATCTCTACGTCCCCGGCATTCACCCCGATGGTGCTTCCACCACTGCCCGCATCTTCACCGGCTATGCTCTCGATCCCGCCAACAACCTTCTCAATGAGTTCCTCCCCGACGTCGCCAGCCGCGTCCACGTGCGCATCATCTTCGTCCAGCGAATCCTTAACAACATCGCAAGCAACAGCACTGCAGGATTGCCCTGACCGGGATTCCACTACCCCATCCAAACCCTATCCTTACCATTCAATGCAAAATCCCGCCGTTCGATTCCCATAGCTTCGACATGGCCTCGTATGTGCGTACTCTTATCTAGGTAACCCCAAGGGAAAACCACGCCGCATCTTCTTAGATAGAAATCAGATAGCTTTGCATCGAAATGTATCTTTCAAAGCATATCCAGCGTCGAATCGATCAGGAGAAAGATTAATGCCGAAGGCCAAATTGTTCGAGAAGTCTCTTACCTACGGAGCCAAAGCAGGCTGGGCAATCTTCAGCAGACTGAATGCCATCAGCCCCAACAAGAGCTTCACTCCCAAGTGGAGCGACAAGCCCCTGCTCAAGAGCTACCAGAAAGAGAAGCCGCCTCTCGGCTGGCCCCGCACCACAGACTCTCTCTGCCCCAAGTGCATCCCTGAGATCCGCCAGCAGATCGTCGACGGCAAACTCCCCCACGAAATCCTCCTCAACGAAAAAGTCGGCGAGATCAAAGCGCAGATCATCGAGCGCGACGGCAAGATCCTCATGGTCAAGGACTGCCCCATCCACGGCCACTTCGAGGACGTCATGTCCATCGACCCCGTCATGATGAAGCATCTCGAAGACGTCTTCCCCGGCCGCGACATCCGTGCCCACAACGACGACAAGCTCCACAATCACGGCACCTCTACCGTCACCCACGGCCGCGGCTCGGTTCTCACCATCGACCTCACCAACCGCTGCAACATGATGTGCGATCCCTGCTTCATGGACGCCAACCAGGTCGGCTTCGTCCACGAACTCACCTGGGACGAGATCAAGACCATGCTCGACAACGCCATCACCATCAAGCCGCGTCGTCAGATGAGCGTCCAGTTCTCAGGGGGCGAGCCCACTCTCTCGCCTTACTTCCTCGACGCCGTCGCCTACGCCCGCAAGCTCGGCTACGAGTCCGTGCAGGCCGCGACCAACGGCATCGAGTTCGCCAAGTCCAAGGAGTTCTCGAAGGCAGCCGCTGAAGCCGGTCTCCGCTACGCCTACCTCCAGTTCGACGGCATCGGCAACGCCGCCAACTCGCACCGCAAGGTCGGCAACGCCTTCGACGTAAAACTTCAGGCCATCCATAACCTGCACGAGGCCGGCGTCGACATCGTCCCCGTCACCACCATCATCAACGGCATTAACAACGAGCAGGTCGGCCACATCATCCAGTTCGCGCTCGACAACCCAAAGAAGATCAACTTCCTCAGCTTCCAGCCCGTCTCCTTCACTGGCCGCGACGAAGAGGTCTCCGACGAGCGCCGCGCCGCACAGCGCTACACCCTCTCGCACCTCGCCCACGACGTCAAAAACCAGACCGGCATCGGCGAGCCCGTCCGCGACTGGTTCCCCATCAGCTTCATCAGCACCTTCTCCGACTTCGCCGACCTCGTCCACGGACCCGATCGCGACTGGGGCCAGATCTCCTGCGGCTGCCACCCCAACTGCGGCATCGGCACCGCGATCATGATCGACAAGGAGACCAAGGAAGCCGTTCCCGTCACCGCGTTCCTCGACGCCGTCCAGCTTGCCAAGGACGTCGCCAAGGTCAATGACGCGGCTCGCGGCAAGACCCTCTCGCTCATCGGCATGACGCTCGCCCTTCTCAAGAACTACGACCCATCCAAGGCCCCGACGCACATGAAGATGAAGGACCTGTTGATGAAGTTCGACAAGTTCTCCGGAGCCACCAAGCGCAACTACGGCTCCGTCAAGGCCGACCGCACCAAGGCCGACATCGACAAGCGCCGCGCCGACCGCTGGAACTTCCTCTTCATCGCCGGCATGTGGTTCCAGGATCTCTTCAACTACGACTTCCGCCGCACCGAGCAGTGCATCATCCCCTACGCCACACAAGAGGGTGAGATCAGCTTCTGCGCCTACAACACAGGCGTAGGCTGGCGCAACATCATCGAGAAGATGCACATGACCTCCACCCTCACCAAGTGGTACGAGGAGCACGGTCGTCACGAGATCTTCGCCGGTGGCAAGAAGGTTGGTCTCGAGAAGGAAGCGACCTACGACCTCGTCCTCAACGAGGCCCACGTCAACGCCGCCGCCAACGACACCTTCGACAAGTCCGGCATCGCGAAGAACTCTCGCGAAGAAAAGATCCGCGCACGCGACGCCAAGATCAAGCAGGACGCCGAAAACGCCCGCATGGCCAAGCTCTACCGCAAGGAGATCCTCCAGGAGCCCGACGCCCCCGCCGGCTTCATCTCCCTAGGAGACATCAAGCCAGCCCCAGCGAAGGTCGAATCGGAAGAAACCGTCGCCGGCGATTGATTGTCAAAATATATAAAGAAAGCCTCCCAGAATCTGGGAGGCTTTCTTTTGGCGTCAGCTTGCACTTATGGGAGCTGGTCATCTCGTAATATTGTGCGTGAATCATTCTTGTAAACCTCTTTAAATCGATTCCAAGGTGTCGTTTCAAGCATCTGACCGTCAACTACGAGTTTTACGAACCCCACTTCTGTAGCAACCAAATCTTCGGAGGTACGCAGTTGCAGCGTACGAGTGTCAGGGATGTCGGCTGATCGTTTATCTCGCGCCGAAAACTCCAAGAAGTAGTCGATTCCATCTATCATCACTGTTGTGGGCGACGTGGCCCCTACCACCTTGGACCTACACTTTGTACACACCCACGTTGCCTGTGGCGTGTGAACCTCATACCCTTCCCAATTTAGATCTTTGGCTTGCATACGTTCTCTTTCCTCGTGAAATAAACTTCTGTAAACACCAATATTTTAGGCTCTGAGGTAGATATAGAGCTAGGATGATTACAGGTGGCCCATTCATCCCGCGTAGTTTGCGTGACAAATGAGATATAAATCTAAAACTCCACCAACTCCACACCCAGCCGCTCAAAATGCTTCCGGTTCAACGTAGCGACCACCATTCCATTAGCTGCGGCGGTCGCCGCGATCAGGACATCCATCGCATTGGGGTTGTGCCCATTTTTCTTAGCTCGTGCCATCAGGCTTCCGTAATGCCTCGCAACTTCGAGACTAAAACCCACCACACGGTTGAAGAACTGCATATAGAGGTCCTCCTCGATCCAGTTCTCAAACTTCGTCCGTCTCTTGCCCGCAGGAAGAAGGTTAACGCCGTACCAAAGCTCGGCATAGGTGACAAAAGAGATGTAGAGATCGCTGTCATCTGTGCGCTGCACCCAGGCATCAACACGAGGGTCCGGAGGCAGCTTGGTGTATTGCGACACCACATCGGTATCGAGCAGGTACTTCACAACTCAACCTTCCTGGCTTTTGTGCGAGACCGCCGCAGATCAAGACCGGAGCCCGCCAGTGGCGAGTTCTTAAAGAAGTCGGACATCGTTCGAGCGTTCTGCGCGGGTGTGTGCTTTGCCTTTCCCCATTCCTCAGGAGACACAAGAACACCAACGAGTTTGCCATTGCGCGTAATCTCCTGCGCACCGTCCGCACGCGCGGTCTCAATCAACTCGCTGAACTTTGCCTTTGCCTCCGCCACTGCCCAAGTCGCCATCTCGCACCTCCGCTATGACCATTCTAGTCAAAATGACCATTCTAGTCAAAATGACCATTCTAGTCATCCAGTCACGTCAATCATTTGAAATCGAAGACCCATTCGACGCAGCCATCGCCGCGAGCATAAAAGCAATCCCGCTAAATGCCAGCGCTTCGAACACGCTCGTCCATTCACTCCCCAATCCGCTATGGGGATCGGCAACGGCTCTGGGAATGTGCAGTATCAGGAACCACAGAAAGATCATGATTCCCACCATCAACGACGCCAGCCGCGCGGTGAACCTCACCAACATCCCCACTCCGCCGGCAATCAAGGCCACACCCGCAAAGTAAGTCCAGAACCGGTGACCCGGAATCCACGCCGGCACCATCGTCGCCACGAAAGCGGTATAGAGAAAGTGATCGATTCCGAAGACGATCAGCATGATTGCGAAGAAGAATCGACCGGCACGCAGAATCCGCTCAAGAGAACCCGGCAGCTTGAGTGCTCCATCTCCAATCGAAATAGCGGTAATCCACGCTCCTCCGGCCAGTGTCAGCGCCGTGAGCGCATCGGCCCACGACACAAGATTTGCCGGATGCCCCATCAACTGTCGCGGGATATGCGCAGCGATCACAAGGACCACAAGCGCCACGCCTGCTACCACCGCAACAGCCCGTCCCTTGATGTCAAAGAGCATCGCAACGCCCGCGCAGACCAGCGCCGCACCAACCACACACGCCCAGAACGGCCTGCCGGGCATCCACGCCGGCCACAACGCCACGATAACCGGAATGAAATCATGGAAGAGGAAGTGTTGTACGCCGATACCGATCAGGCCCACGGCATAGAAGATACGTCCCACAGGAAGAAGCCACTTCGGCATGCGCAGAAGTCTAGCCCATCGGTGTTCGATTAGGCCATCTATCAAAGTCCATGGGCTCCTGTCCCGGCCTCAAACTCCGCGTCGCACCCTCGATCCCTTTTCCAACCCTCCCCGTCAGTGATCGGGCAGACTTGACATACCACACTCCCGGAGAGAGCTATCAGAGAGCCAAAAGGAGAAGGACGCCGTTCAAGGCGTCCTTCTTTACGCGCATATTCTCACTCTAGTCCAAACGTAAAGTATCTGTTTCCAAGACTTTGCGCTATTAAAGGTAGGGTAGGGCCTTACTGACCTGCAACCGCGGGGTTGCGACTGGAATGAGCCCGCCTTGTCTGCGCGATGATCGCTCTCTTCTGCTTCGAGCCGAATACCCACTCCCGAACCGGTCCCACATCGACATGCACAAACTGGCTCACCGGATAGTATCCAACCCCACCAGCCTGCAACGAAAGCGCAGCATCCCTCAACTGCACGGTCGAAACCCCAGGCACTCGCAGATCGATCGCATGTCCTTCCATATGCTGGCTATGCTCGGCCACTCCAGTCTGTGGAGCGTTGTGCCGCAGCGCCGAATTCGTCTCCGGCGTTCTGTACCCGCACACCACATTGATCACGCTGTCCAATTTTCCCAGCCGCGCCATCATCGCATGCAGCACATCGAACTCTTTCGGATCATAGTTGCTGACATCCTGCGTATTATGGTCGCGCAAAAAGTAGTTCAGCTTCTCCAGCGCCTCCGGAACGTAAGTATTCCCGATCCGGTAGACGATATCCAGGCTCTCGCCCGTATGCAGGTTGAACATTCTCAGCTGATACGGTTTCTGACCCTCAGGCACAGCCGTCGCGGCCCCATCTGCTGCAATCTCCTCCGGCATCACCCCAGGAACGACAGCTTCCCCCGCCATCACCATCGGATGCGTCTTCAAATGCATCGAGCTCTTAAGCTCCGCATGCACTCGCGTCTTGACGGTCCTAGCCCACGACGATCCGCTAATTCCAAATACCACTACTCCCGTCGCCGCTACTGCCGCGAAACCTCTCAAGCTCAATAACCGCATCCAATCTCCCTGGCCCTTAGAATCCTTGCGAATAACAATCCCATATGGGATTTACCAATCGTCATTCGCTGATTAAAGTTTACTCATTTCATACCAAAACCAGCCCGGTGGGAATGTAACTTTAGTGTCACAGCAACTTCTCTTCCTTGAATCCCACAACCTAAACAACTGCTCTATCGTCACTTAGCTCGATCTGCTCTAGTTCGAATGCCAGGAAATAAGTTCATACACCAGCTTCGCCGCTGCAATATCCTCAATTGCAATCCCCACAGACTTGAACACTACAGGCCTATCCCGCCTGTCCAGCGAAGCTCCATTCAGCAACTCGCCGATCTCAGCGCTTACCGCCACCTTCGCCAGCAAAATATCCCCGGGCTCCCGCATCGACGCCTCGCGCGACTCCACCACCACGGCTCCTTGCATCGCCTCATCATCCAACTCGCGCCGGTCGGGGGTCACCGCCCCCACGGCACAAACCATAGCATCCTTTTTCAGCCATCGACCCTGCAAAACCGGAACCGGCGAACTCGTCAGCGTCAGCACGACATCCGCGCCCGCCACCGCCTCTTCTGCCGAAGTAACCTCAGCCCCAATCTCCTCAGCAAACCTCCGCGCATTCACCTCCGACCGGCTCCAGACCCTTATCTCCTCAAATCTCCGCACCAGCACCAGCACCAGCGCCAGCGCCTGCACATGCGACCGCGCCTGGACTCCGCTACCCAGAATCCCCAGTACCCTCACATCCTGCCGCGTCAGACAATCCACCGCCACAGCCGACACCGCCGCCGTCCGCATCTCCGTTATCAACCGCCCATCCATCACCGCCAGCGGTTCACCTGTGTCCGACCGGAACAGTTGAATCATCGCCATGTGCGTATGTTGATTGTGCGCGGCGTTCCCCGGATAGAACGTCACCATCTTGGCGCCCATCACTCCACCGCACACTGCCGGCATCACTGCAAACCACCCATCATGCTCGACTACCTTCATCACCGAGCGCAAAGGCTGCACGACCCGCCCAGCAGAGAAATTCTTTAGCGCCTCACGGATCGCCGGAATCAGGTCGTCATACGACAACGCCGCCCGCACCTGATCTTCTGTCAGAAATAACAGTTTGCCCACCTGCATATGTTCTTCATTATCATTCAGGACTACCTGTGGCACCCTTGTAGACATGTACCTTGACCCCATCCAGCTCCGAGTTCTCGGCTCCCTCATTGAAAAAGAGATCACCACGCCCGAAAACTACCCACTCTCCCTCAACGCTCTCGCCAATGCCTGCAACCAGCGCTCCAGCCGCGACCCGGTCCTCGATCTCACCGAGGAAGAGATCCGCCAAGCCCTTCACTCTCTCGAAGACCTCGCCCTCGTCACCCCGATCCGTGATACTCGCGTCCCTAAGTACGAGCACCGCATCCGCACCGTCCTCAACCTTCGCCGCGACGAAACCGCCATCCTCTGCCTCCTCATGCTCCGCGGCCCACAGACTCCCGGAGAACTTCGCAGCCGCGCCGACCGTCTCTATCCCTTCGACGACCTTGCTTCCGCCCAGTCCACCCTCGAACGCCTCGCAAACCGTCCCGCCACCGACGCAACCGGCAATGAAAACGGCCCCCTCACGACCATCCTTCCTCGCCAGCCCGGATCCCGCGAGGCCCGCTACGCTCATCTCCTCGGCGCACTGCCCGAAAAGAGTTCCGAATCTCCTGCCGATCCGGCGGTCGTCCCAAAAGACTCCCTGAACACCAACCAGCGCATCGAACGCCTGGAGGCCGAGATAGCCTCGCTTACAACCGCCCTCGATCAGCTCCGCTCACGCTTGGAGCTCCTTGAGCCAAACCACTAATCCGTATGCTCCAATAGAAGAAACTCCATTGAGGACGCCTTGCGTTATGTCAGACTCCCTCCCTCAAACCGATCGATCGTCCCAAAGAAGCGGGAACGGTAGACGCAGGGAAGACGTACAGAACGAGCGATTCGCACGCCTCCTCAGCCAGATTACCCAGGGTATCGTCTGCGTCGACCGCAACTGGGTCGTCACCTTCGCGAACGACGAAGCGCGCTATCGTAGCCGCATCACTTTGACCGACATCAACGTCAGAACCCTCTGGGAAATCTACCCGCACCTCCTCGGTTCAGAGCTGGAGCCCATCTATCGCGGCGTCATGGAGACCGGCGAAAAAGCCACCTTCGAGTACTACTCCGAACGCATCGACGGATGGTTCAACGTCTCCGTCTACCCAACCGACGAGGGCCTTGCTCTCTTCTACCACGACGTTACCGACCGCAAAGGCGCCGAGTTTCTATGGGGCATTTCGACCCGGCAGCTTCGTCAGGTACTCGAAACCACCACCGACTCCGTCGCCAGCATCGACCGCAACTGGAACATCTCCTTCCTCAATCGCCGTGCCAAAGAACTCCTCAGTGTTAAAGGCGAACTCCTCGGCAAGAATCTCTGGCACGAGTTCCCCTTCGCCGCTCAGAACGAGGAAACCAACCTTAACTTCCGCCGCGCCATGGAGGAAGGCATCGCCAGCGAGTTCGAGAGCTTCTTCCCTGATCCCCTCAATCGCTGGCTCTCCATCCAGTGCCGTCCTTTCGAAAATGGCATCGTTCTCTTCTTCCGCGACATCACCGACCGCCGCACTGCCGACAGCATCCTCAAGCAGCAACAGGATCTTCTCGCTTCCATTCAGCACGCCGCGCTCGTTGCAACGTGGGACATCGATCTTTCTACCGGCAAAGTCACCTTTGGCCCAGGTTCGTATCCGATCGCCGGTCATCCGCTTGCGGAGATTCCCACCTTGGAGTCTTTCCTCAAGTTGGTCGTGCCTTCCTATATCGAGTCGATCCAACGCGCTATCCAGCAGACAGTCGCTACCGGCGAAATGATGCAGGTGGACATCCAGCTAGTCTCTCCCGACGGCACTCTGGTCTGGGTTGAGAACCGCGCTCAGGCCGTGCTCAAGCAAGGAATGCCTGTTCGTTTGCGCGGCTTGTCCATCGACATTACCGCGAGAAAGAGAAACGAAGAGGCCCTCGTCGCCAGCGAAGCGCGTTACCGTGTTCTCACCGACCTCAACCCCCAGGCCGTCTGGATGGCCGACGCCGCCGGCAATCTCATCTACGCCAACCAGTTCTACCTCGACTGCACCGGCCTCACCCCCGAAACCCTTGGCGACTGGGCCGCCTTCGTCCATCCCGCACACCGTGCCCGCGTCGCCGAAGCATGGGCTCACTCCCTCGCCACCGGAGACGACTACGATGTCGAGGCCCGCGTACTCCGATCGACCGACGGCCTTGTCCGCTGGTGGTGGACTCGTGCCCAGCCCATCCGCGACGACCAGGGAAACATCCTCCATTGGCTCGGTATCGGCATCGACATCGACGATCGCAAGACCTTCGCCGAAACCCTCCAGCAGCGCCAGGAAGAGACCGAGCGCCAGCGCGTCGAGCTCGAATCCATCTACCAGACCGCTCCCATCGGCCTCTCTGTCTTCGATCCAGTCGAGTTCCGCTACCTCCGCATCAACGATCGCCAGGCCGAGACCATCGGACTCCCACGCGAGAAGATTCTCGGCCGCCCCATCTTCGAACTGGCTCCCCTCAAAGGTCTACGGGAGATTCTCGAGCAGGTTGCCAAGGGCCATATCGCCAGAAATGTCTTCCTCGAAGGCGAGCTTTCGACCCATCCCGGCGAGCACCGCTACTGGAACGTCAGCTACTCCCCCCTCCGCAACGCCCACGGAACGGTTGAGGCCATCATCGCCGTCATCCTTGAGATCACCAAACAGAAAAAAGCCGAGGCCGCTCTCATTCAGAGTGAAAAACTCGCCGCCGTCGGGCGACTCGCCAGCTCCATCTCCCACGAGATCAACAACCCCCTCGAGGCCATCACCAACCTCCTTTACCTCATTGCCCTATCGGACCAACTCCCCGACAACATTCGTCACTACGTCCAGGTTGCCCAGGCGGAGCTGGCTCGCGTCTGCCAGATCGCAACGCAAACCCTGCGCTTCCACCGTCAGGCCGTCCGCG
Organism: Edaphobacter sp.; assembly: GCA_050012935.1. Classification (GTDB taxonomy): domain Bacteria; phylum Acidobacteriota; class Terriglobia; order Terriglobales; family Acidobacteriaceae; genus Edaphobacter. The sequence goes on from JBEKGF010000023.1 coordinate 17,183, forward strand.
CCACTCATGTCAGCGCGGCCAATCTCGTCGGCGCCGTCCTCGACCTCTATCATGGACGCCTCGCCAACTCCAACATTCAGATCGATGCCAGCTACTCAACCGAATCCACCGTCCTCTGTTTCGAAAACGACATCCGTCAGGTCCTCAACAACCTGATCGCCAACGCCATCGACGCCATGCGCCAGGGCGGTTGCCTCCTCGTCCGCGCCCACGACGCAACCAGCTACTCAGCGGAGCATCTCAACGGAAGGCCAGGAATCCGCATCACCATCGCAGACACGGGACACGGCATCTCCCCCGGCGTCCGCGCCCGTATCTTCGAGCCCTTCTTCACCACCAAGGACCTCAACGGCACAGGCCTCGGTCTTTGGATCTCATCCGGAATCGTCAACCGCCATCATGGCCGCCTCACCTTCCGCACCTCGCAGGACCCCAGGTTCCACGGCACTGCCTTCTCGCTCTTCCTGCCTCGCGTCGAAATCCCCACTCCCGTCGAATCCTATGAATCTCGTTCCTGAGCGATAGAACCCACGATACACGCCACCCCAAAAACCAGACAACGGCGTTGCCGCTTCGCTCCACCCACTCCAGCCCGCAAAATTCATGATCCCCGTCCATCGCCCGGTTCGACTTGGCAGACAATTGTTCAAAGATCGAAGTATTATTCTCCGGAGCGCATCACCCACACCGAAGCTCCAGGAGAGCCCATGCAGCCAGCGAAGATTAGACTCCTTCTAGCCACGTTCCTCCTCCTCGTCACCGCCGCGATTCTCCAGGGCCAAACCACCAACACCACTCTTCTCGTCGATATCGACCACCGCCCCGCCACCTCCCTCAACGGCGACTGGCACGTCATTGTCGACCAGTACGCCACCGGTCTCTACGACTTCCATCAGAATCTCCGCAAAGACGGCTTCTTCATGAACGCCCCCTTCGATCCCAACGGCCATCCGCAGGACTACAACTTCGCCAACGCCTCCACTCTCAAGGTTCCCGGCGACTGGAACACCCAGCGTCCCGAATTATTCCGTTACGAGGGTGTCATCTGGTACCAGCGTGACTTCGAGCACACTGCCAAGCCCAACACCCGCACCTTTCTCCACTTCGGCGCCGCCAACTACCGCACCTTCGTCTGGGTCAACACTCAAAAAGTCTGCGAACACGAAGGCGGTTTCACTCCCTTCGACTGCGACATCACCAGCGTCCTCAAGGACAGCCAAAACTTCGTCGTCGTCGCCATCGATAACACCCGCCTCGCCGACGGCGTCCCTACCCTTCAGACCGACTGGTGGAACTACGGCGGCCTGCACCGCGACGTCTCCCTCGTCGAAGTCCCAGCGCAATTCATCGACGACTACGACCTCCACTTAAGCCGCACCGATCACAACCTCATCGAAGGCTACGTTCACGTCGAGGGCGCACCCGCCGGCACGGAAGTCGCCATCGCTATTCCAGAGCTGAATGCCTCAGCCAAAGCAACGGTAGACGCTGGCTCCCGGGCAACGATCCATCTCACCGCAAAATCCCTCAGTCTCTGGTCCCCCGAAAATCCAAAGCTCTACAAAGTCGAGCTCTCCTCGGGCACTGACAAACTCGAAGACGAAATGGGCTTCCGTACCATCGAAACCCGCGGCACTCAAATCCTGCTCAACGGCCAGCCGGTCTTCCTTCGCGGTATCTCCATCCACGCGGAAGCCCCCTACCGTACCGGCCGCGCCTACTCCCAAAAAGACGTCGACACCCTTCTCGGCTGGGCCAGGGAACTAGGTTGCAACTACGTTCGCCTCGCCCATTACCCCCACGACGAACGCATGACCCGCACCGCCGACCGTCTCGGCCTCATGGTCTGGTCGGAGATCCCCGACTACTGGGCCCTCCAGTTCGACAACCCCGCCGTCCTCTCAAAATCCAAACAGCAACTCGGTGAGATGATTCGTCGCGACCGCAACAAAGCCTCCATCGTTCTCTGGTCCGTCGCCAACGAAACCCCCAACACCGAGGCCCGCACCAAATACCTCACCGCCATGGTCGACCTCGCCCACCAGCTCGACCCCACCCGCCTCGTCACCGCCGCACTCCTCGTCCGCACCGAGAAAAACCCCAACGGCCAGGGCACCTTGAAAATCGTAGACGATCCCCTCGGTAACGCCCTCGATGTCCTCGGCACAAACGAGTACATCGGCTGGTACGAGCAACACGCAGAGGGCGCCGACACCACCACCTGGGACATCCGCTACCAGAAGCCTCTCATCATGTCCGAGTGGGGCGGCGACGCCAAAGCCGGCAACCACGCCCCGAAAGGCAGCGCCACCCCAGCCCTCTGGACCGAGGAGTACCAGGCCGAGATCTACCACCATCAGATCGCAATGCTCAATAAAATCCCGCAACTCCGCGGCACCAGCCCCTGGGTCCTGATGGACTTCCGTTCCGACCGCCGCGTCAACCCCGGCCTCCAGGACAACTTCAACCGCAAAGGCCTTATCTCCGACCAGGGCGCCAAAAAGCAAGCCTTCTTCATCCTGCAAAAGGCCTACAAAGAAAAATCCCTCGGCAAACCCGAGTAGTCGTTCCATAATCAACGAATCAACACACAAAACCATGGGGCAAATCAATGCAATGCGTTCCACGAAGATCGACGAGCCGCAGCCTTCCGCTGGCGCTGCTCTTTCTCGCTGTGCCTGTTGCGCGCGCTGCTACTGCGCCACCCGACTTCGGCCCCAACGTCCTCATCTTCAACCGCAATACCCCCTCGGCCGATATCCAGGCTCAAATCGACAAAATCTACGCTACCCAGCGTCGCAACGAGTTCGGTCCCGAGCGTAACGCCATCCTCTTCCTCCCCGGCGACTACACCGTCGATGTCCCCATCGGTTTTTACACTCAAGTCCTCGGCCTCGGCGCATCACCCGACAGTGTCCACATCACCGGCAACGTTCACTCCGACGCAGCCGCGCGCAACAACAACGCCACCACCACCTTCTGGCGCGCCGCCGAAAACTTCTCCGTTGCGCCCACCGGTGGCGTCATGCAGTGGGCTGTCTCTCAAGCCGCGCCATTCCGTCGCATGCACGTCCAGGGCGACATCGTCCTCCATCAAAATGGTGGCTGGGCCAGCGGCGGCTGGATGTCCGATACCCTCATCGACGGCAACGTAGCAGCCGGGCCCCAGCAGCAATGGATCTCACGCAACAGCGAGTGGCACAGTTGGACCGGCGCAAACTGGAACATGGTCTTCGTCGGCATCCCCAATCCGCCCGAAGGTGAGTGGCCAATCCCGCCTTACACAAAAATTGCCAGGACCCCCATCGTCCGCGAGAAACCTTTCCTCCAGATCGACTCCTCCGGCAACTACACTGTCCGCGTCCCCGCCATCCGTTCCGACAGCTCCGGCATCACCTGGCACGTCGCCACCACACCCGGAAAGACCATCCCCATCGCGCAGTTCTACATCGCCCATCCCAACCGCGACAACGCCTCCACCATCAATGAGCAACTCGCGCACGGCAAGAATCTCATCTTCACACCAGGCATCTACGATCTCACCGAACCCATCCGCGTCACTCACGCCAACACGATCGTCATGGGCCTCGGCTTTGCCACGCTGCACCCCGTCAACGGCACCGCCGCCATGACCACCGCCGACGCCGACGGCATCATCATCGCCGGTCTCCTCTTCGACGCGGGCCCCACCTCCTCGCCAGTTCTGCTGCAGATTGGCCCGGACAAAAGCAAAGCCGGCCACGCAAAAAATCCCATCTCTCTCCACGATGTCTTCTTCCGTGTCGGCGGCGCCGGAGTCGGCCGTGCCGCGGTCAACCTCCAAATCAACAGCAACGAAACCATCATCGACCACACCTGGATCTGGCGTGCCGATCATGGTGCCGGCGTTGGCTGGGACTCGAACACCAGCGCCAACGGACTCGTCGTCAACGCCGACAACGTCACCGCCTACGGCCTCTTCGTCGAGCACCACCAGCAGTTCCAGGTCCTCTGGAACGGCAACGGCGGCCGCACCTACTTCTATCAATCCGAAATCCCTTACGACCCACCCGACCAACCCAGCTTCACCAGTGCCCCGGGAACCAACGGATGGGCCTCCTACAAAGTCGCCGGCAACGTCGCCTCTCATGAAGCCTGGGGTCTCGGCATCTACAGCGTCTTCCGCCATCCTGATGTCGTCCTTACCCGCGCCATCGAGGTTCCCGTCAGCCCCAATGTCCGCTTCCACGACATGATCACCGTCGCCCTCGACGACAAAGGCGAGATCACCAACGTCATCAACGACACCGGAGGACCCACCTCCGTTGCCCCTCATCGCGTCACGCCCAAGGTCACCAGCTTCCCTTAGTCTGTATCGCTATCGAGGTGTAGCTAACCGGCTCATTGAGAGGTGTCATCCGGAGCGAAGCCTCTCGCAGTCTTATCGCGAGAGAGGCGCAGCGCGTTTTGCTCGATGTCACCCGCGTCGCATTTTTGGAAAGTCGCGCCTCCCCCGGCAATCAACTGTTCCCGTAAACCGGCACCGACGCACCCTGCACAACCCCAGCATGATCGCTGCACAAAAACAAAATCACCCGCGCGATCTCCTCCGGTTTGGGCCACGTCGCAAAATTCGCATTCGGCATAGCCTCCCGGTTCGCCGCCGTATCGATAATGCTTGGAAGCACCGAGTTCGCCCTCACGCCAGTACCCTTCAAATCTCCGGCCAGCGAATCGATCATCGCCACCGCTGCCGCCTTCGACGCAGCGTACGCCGACGCGCCTGCTCCATGATCGAGCGCCGCCTTCGCCGCAACATTCACGATAGCTCCATGTTTCTGTTGCAGCATCCCCGGCACGACAGCCCGGGCCAGGGCATAACCCGACCGCAGATTCAGCGACAGCATCGCATCGAACACCTTCGTCTCCAGCTCCCACAGCTTCACGCCACCCGCGTACCCCCCCACCGTATTCACTAGCGCATCCACCCTGCCATGTCGCGACAGAATTCCGCCAACAAACTCGCTCGCAGCACGCTCATCGGTGACATCCACCGCAGCGCCTTCCAGCGACTCTGCCTTTGCGCCGGCATCGCGTTTCAGCGCAAGAAACTCATCTTCTTTCCAGTACGGCACAATCACCTTCGCGCCTTCCTCCAGAAAAGCGCGACTCACAGCGCTCCCCAAACCGCCCGTTCCACCCGCCACAACCACAATCTTGCCTGAAAAGTTGATCTCCATAGTTCCTCCATCCTATACGCCTGAATCGCCAACCGCGATTCACCACGCCAAACACCGCGAGATAGCCTCACAGAGCGGCAATCTTCTTCTCGACCTCCGCCCCCAGGGCTTCCTGCGCCTCAGGCTCCATCGTCTTCACCACACTCAGCGCTCGTTCATAAGCCACGCGAGCCTCATCCTTCCGCCCCACGGCAACCAGCGCATCCCCCAGCGTCACCTCCGGCTCATACTCATCCGGAGCGATCGCCACAGCCTGTTGCGCAGCCCCCACAGCGCCAGCAAAATTCTTCTCCCTGGTCAACCGGCTCGACTCAGCAACATGGCTCAAAGCCGAAGCCAGCGGCACCCGAAACGTGCCCTCGAATACTTCCACGCCATCCTGAATCGAAGCAACCGGAGTAAGTCGTTCGAACTCGCGATAAGGATTCAGCGCATTCGAACCGAACTCAAATCCCGTCAGCGTTCCCGCACTGATAAACACCGTCCCACGAATCACAACTGGAACCGGTCGCTGCACCTTGGTGAAATAAGTATCGGGCGTCGGCAAAGCTTTGCACGGAATCCCATAATCCTCAGGCCGAAGAAACGGATCGGCAAAATAAGCAAACCAGCACTCCTTGATGCCATGCTCATCCGTATATCGCTTCACCGCGAGCAACTGTTGCGCCCAGTCTGTATTCGAGTCCGTCAGATACTTATAAGTCTGCGAAGGCCCGCCCCAAAGCTCATTCGAGTAAGCCATGTAATCCGGATAAGCCCTCGCCGAAGACACCATCTGGCAAAGCAGCAACACGCCAACAGCATAACTCCAGCCCCGGTTCTTCCAACTCCAGCCGCACTCTCGCCCCTCGGATTCAATCCAGGCCCAGCTTCCACCTGCCGCAAACACCGAAAGAAACACATACACCGGCAAAATGTGCCGCGCGCCAATGTTGAGACTCGACCCCATCGCAACCCAGAAGTACACCACCGCAGGAATCAGCAGAAACAAAATCTCGCGCCACCGCCGAAACCGCCCTGCAGCAATCGCCACAATAGCAAGCACCACCAACGCCAGAAATCCCAGCGTTGATTTAATCAACAGCACAGCCGGAAAGTAGAACCACACTCCATGCTCATAAACCTTGCCAAAGATATACGAAGGCATCCCATTCGCCATCGCCCGCACATCCGCCAACCCATACAGATAAGACTCAGGCAGAAGATGAAGCCGCGCCAGCAACATAATCCACTTCGCCTCGGCTGCCTTCAAAGGATGCACATAATCCGCAAGCGAAGGATCAAGACGCAGACCCAAAGGCCGAGCCGCATAGCGAAATCCATAGAACGCCCACAACACCCCAACCGCTATCACTCCAATCAACGCCAGCGACCAGACCATCTGCAACGTACGCCTGCCCCGGGCATCGCCATTTAACCGAAACACAGCCTCGCACCCTGCCAGCCCAACCAGCATCGGCAACAGAAGCACAGCAGAGTGTTTCGTCGCCAACGCCAACCCTGCTGCCAATCCCGCCACTAGCAGTCGACCCGCCGACCGCACCTTGCAATACCGGTAAAATGCATACACCGCCGCAAAAAAGAAACACGAAACACCCGTGTCGGTCGTAACAAAAGCGCCATGCGCCAGCACGGTAGGCTCAAACGTCAACAGCACCAGAGCCACAAACGCAGCGCCTGTCCCAAACATCTCTCGCGCAGCCACAAATGCGAGCAGCCCCATCAGGATCGCCACGATCCCTGCTGCCATCCGCACCCGAAACGTCAGCGACTCCACGCTGTAATCCGGCGCATTGTCGAACAGCAGCTCTCGCCCATCTAAATAAGCTTCATCTTTAAAGTACCGATGCTGCAGCGCCGGAACCTTCAGCGGAAGCCCAAGCAGCGGCACCGTCGCCAGCATCTTCATCAGCGGAGGATGTTCTGGATTCAATCCAAAGTCATGCGTCTTCCACGACATGTAACCCGCAAAGATGTGGTCGCCCTCGTCCCACGTCAGCGACTCCTGCCGCACGGTAGACCCAAGCTGCCATCCAAACAGCAGCAACAGAAGACACACACCGGCATAGACAGAGAGACATCGCGGTTCAATCTTCGGCATGATTTTCATAGACCGCATCATTCTACGGTCCCTGCCTACATCTCCGCCCATCTTCTCAGAAGATTGTTTGTCGTAATCGGAGTTACACGATCACCTTGACCAGGCCACCTCGACGACAAATTGCTCATACTTAAAAATAAAGAGGGCCGGTTCAACCGGCCCCCCAATAAGTACTGCAGTTACCTTAGAAATTGAAGCTGACCTGCAGACGAATTGTCCGAGGATGCTGCCAGTAAAGCGGCTTGCCATATTGGCTGTTGATGGTCTCCGGTCCAGCCACATTATTCGACAACTGCCCGCCAATAGGCGCACCGTTGAGCGAAGCCTGTACGTTGTACGGAGCTGTTGCCGCGGCATAGAACGGAATGCCATTGAAAACAGGCTGGCCGTTAGGAGTAATGTACTGGGTGCCACTATAAGCGGAGTCGACTTGCGAGTAGACTGCCGTGACCGCGTGTTCGTTGAACAGATTGGTAAAGGTCGACTGGAAGTTCAGAGACTTTGCCTCGCCGATGGCATACGACTGACTGAAGCTGAAGTCTGTCTCGTTGTACCAGGGATTACGGTATGTAAAAGGATTTCCCACAGTAACCGCACCGGTGCTGGCGTTTTGCGTTATGTTTGCCCACTTGCCCCAATCGAACAGCTTGACCGGGAAGGCATTCTCGCTATAGCCCACGTCGGCATAGGTCGTGTTGGGCGAACCCTCATAGAAATACTGGAAGAGACCGAGGTTGCTCGTGAAGTTGTGCAGCCACTTGAATTGATAATAAGCGTCCGCCTTGAGAGTGTTGGGGCGATCTGTCGGCAACAACCCGCTCGAAGAACCACCAAATGCGTTGTACTGGAAGTAGGGTTCATCGAAGGCGCGGCTGTTGTTTGGCGAATTACGCCCACCGCTTCCACCGTCAGAGAGATCCGAGCTGGTCAGGCCGGTATAGTTTCCACGGAAGTGGCTATAGGTGTAAGAGAACAGCCCATACCAGTGATTGCTCATCGCCTTGGTCACGCGCAACTCGACACCATCGTAGCTGCGAGCCGCCTGGGGGTTGTTGTTTGCAGGAAATGGACCGCCCCCATTGGCGCAAGAGGAAGAGCCGTAACCGTAGAGGAAGTTGCAATACCCGCTAACCGTTGCGTTGACGCCCTGGCCCGGGTTGACGATCACGAATGTCTCACCCTCGGTTGGGCTATAAACTGCCGCATCTTCGATCACGTGGTCGAGACGTCGTCGGTCATAACGTACTTCGAGTGCTATTGTCCTGTTCAACTGATAGTCGGTGCCAAAAAGTGCCTCATGCTGTTCGTAAGGCTTCAAGCCGGGAGCAACGCCTTCCTGGGTCACGCTGCAGGTTGGGCAAGTGGTCGGAAAGGCACGCTGGTTGAGGTTTTCCACGAACAGCGCATTGGAGGGAGCGGTTCCACTCGCAAAATTCGCACCCGTGGAAGTATTGCCAGACGGGCAGTAACGGCCCGCGCTGTTGAACTTCGGAACGATAGTCTGGTAATTGGAGTTCGTCAGCACGTAGGAGCAGTTGTTCCAGTACTGGCCGCCAAATGAGCTGATCGCAACGTTAAGCTTCATCTGGTCATAGAACTGGCCATAACCACCGAAGACCTTCAGCTTGCCGTTACGGAAGACATCCCAGGCGACACCGATACGGGGAGCAATCTTGTCCTTCCAACCGAAATTGATGGGCTTCTGAGGCGCCCCGCCACCGAACGCCTCGCCGGGAAGGTATTCCTTTTCAGCGCGGATTCCGGCATCGATTGTGATGCCACGTCCCGCTGTCCATGAGTCCTGACCGTAGAAGCCGTTGTCATACGCAATGGCGCTGCCCCCGGTGCCGAAATCGTACACGGTCGCATAACCATCTCCGTTGGCATCCTGGCAACTACCCGTACCAAGTTGCGTCCCGATTGCGGTGCAATTCGCTGTTCCGAGCGGACTGCCAGGACTATAGACCGTCCCAGGAAACAGCTGGATCTGCGGCTCGTTATAAATTTGCTGAATGAGATTGGAGTTCCGGTTGACCTGGTAGCCGAACTTGAAGTTATGCGTGCCGAACTTCGTGCTCTTGAACCATGCGAAATCCTGACTGAACTCGATTGCCTTGCTGGAGTTGTAGTTCGTGATCTGATTCAGCGGTCCACTTAAAGCCCCTTGGGTCTGACCGAAACCGCTTGTCTGCCACGAGTACACCACGCCGCCCAACGGATATCCGAAGTCGTGATAGTTCTCGAAGTAATACCCGAAGCGGCTGGTCGATACGACGGTTGGCGAGATCGAATAGTCAGCTCCAGTGTTGACTGTTATGTTTGGAGCCGTGAAACCCAGATTGTGACCATAGGTATCGGGAGAGTTTCCTGAAGACAGATTGAATTGTCCTTGCCCCGTGGAGTAGTTGAAGGCTTGGACGGAATCAGCGAACGGCAGTTGTTCGCCATGCTGCTTCTGGAGCTGGTAGAGCCACGAGCCGAAGACGCGAACCCTTTTGCTGGCCTGAACGTCCACGCGAGCGACTGTGTAATAGGTGTTCGTGTTCTGGCTAAAGGGAATCACACCGGTTGCCGGGTTGCCGGCAGAAGCCGGGCCGTAGTTCACGCTGCGAGCGTCGCGGTTCAAATCAGGATTGAAGCCGACGAAGAAGAAGACTTTATCCCGCCATGCCGAAGACAAAAAGGGAAGCAATGGGCCGCCCAACGTGAAGCCAGGCCGCACGTCGCTGTAATGGTCCTTCGAATTCTGATAGCTCTGATAGTTCGCGTCGCTAAGACCCTGATAGCCGGGAAAACAGCCAGTCGTTGGTGGGTTCGTTTGAGGTGACGGGCAACCGGGGAGAGATGAGGCCGATGTGGCCCAGTTGGTCGGGGTTGGACTAGACGTCGGGTCATAGCGTAGCGTGCCATTTGGGCCTGCGTCGAGCCCTTGATTCTCAAACTGCATGAAGACCGAACCGTGAAATCTGGCGGTGCCCTTCTTCATAACGACGTTGACGACGCCGCCGAGCGCGCCGCCATACTCGGCCTGCACGCCAGAGCTCTTGACCTCAACCTCTTGAATAAAGTCGAACGGCACGTTGGTGTGGGAGTAGCCGCCGATCAGATTGGCCGTCTCCTGTCCTTCAACAAGGTAGGAGTTTTCAGAGTCAGAGCCACCGGCGATCGAATATCCGAAAGATTGACCGTTGCTGCCATTGCCCGGAGAAACGCTGCCGCTGCCATTGGTCGTGGTATTTCCCATCAGCGGCTCGTTGCGAGCCGAAGGAGCAAACTGAATGACCGACTGGAACGATGTTCCGCGCGGGACGAAATCGATTACGTCCTGGGTGACGTTCGTCAACGTTGTAACAGAAGTGACATCGATCGTGGGAGCCGCTGCGCTTACCTCAACCACAGTCGCTTCGCCGCCAACCGCAACGGTCAGGTCGACAGTTGGAAAGTGGCCTACCTCGAGAATCAGCCCCTCGCGCCTTAGCGTCGTGAATCCTTTCGCTGTGACGTTGATGACATAAGGCCCCGGAGGAAGATTGGCGAACCGGTAATTTCCCGCTTTGTCGGTCACAACCGTCTTGTCGCCAACGAGCGTCGGACTGGAAATTGTTACCGTCGCATTTGGAATGACGGCACCTGTACCGTCCTTAACTGCGCCTTGCAGGCCAGCCGTCGTTTCTTGTGCGTAAGCAGTTGGTGTTGCGGTAAAGGGAAGTGAGGAGAGTAAAACGAAGAAGAAAACGCAGAAAAGACTAGGCAAAGCCCGATAAATTCGCATACTTTCTGCAAGGCATTTTCTATGCCATTCGCTCGCGACAACAAACTTTTTTACCATCTCTATGATTCAAATGGATTAAATCGAAACTTCTTCAGAGAGTGCGTAAGCAGCTCATATTCCAAACCGCGAAGCTGTCCCTTAACACTTTCGTGAATCCTTGAGGGAACCCAACGTCACCGCCGGGCTCGGGCATTATACGTGGGTTTCTTCGGAAAGTTGCAGGTTTAAATGAATGAATCCTCATTTATTTTCAATTCAGCCCAAATTTAAGTGCATTCATCACTAAATTCTGTTATTCGTCACAAAGTCTCCGAGATGTCCAGATTTTGTCACGGAATTGTAAACAGAAATATGGAAAATTGGATCGTTCGGACTTTATGTCACCCAACATGACGCTCGCGTAGCTGGAAATTCGTTGATTTCATCTACTCCCGTTCCGCAAAACGCTGTCGGGCGCGCATTCTTTCGCTTCTTTATTACGGTGGTGGTCTTTCGCGTCATCTGCTTCATCTTGTCCTCGAAAAAAAATCCTTCAGTTAGGCGGCGTCCAGTCGTGTTCCAAATGCCTTGACCGCTAACCCTCGAAGTCCTCTCAAATGGCCAAAGCCATCCGGAACCTCAAAGTTTGCTGCTCAACTGCAATTGAGTTTTGAGCTCAGGTTGAACCGGCAGGGAACCGAATCCTATAATGCAACCAACCTGCAGTCATCACTGGCTGTAGCTCCAGGTTCTCGCGGTCTCTGCCAGGAGATTGTTCCGCGGGAATCTGGCCTCATCACTCCCAGAAAATCCCTCTGAATTTCCCGTGTTTCTCGTAAAAAGTCAGAATATACGACGGGACTAGTCCGATATCAAGTGAATATACGACAAATCCAGTCTGTATTTCGATTATCGCTCAACTTTCTCGTCAATGAGGAATTCGCCTTATCGATCCGGTACGGAATAAACCGTCAACCCGGTCGCTGCAGCAAATGTATGAGGTACATACCCCAAATCACCTATCGCAAACTCGTTTAGCTGAACTTCGGAGATGTGATATTGCATCTCCATCTCCGGGCCTGCCAGAATCCAGTCGGGCCTTGTCTGACTTGCCCAACTCTCGAAGCTTTGCAAATCAGTAAGATCGAAAATAGCTCCGCGCGCTTTTGGACGTGCGAAGTAAACATTCGGAATCCCGATGGAATCGAACATCGTCGAGCTTCGCTCCGGTCTGGATGCTTCCAGATCACGAAGGCAATGGATGGTAAGGAGGCCGGAATGTTTGTTTGGGATTTGCCGTTTCACTAGTGGCTTTGCAACGATCAGTGCCGTTGCCAAAATAAGCAGCAATGGTACAGAAACCGTCCTGATCGCCCGCCGAGGCATAAATACCTGAAGAGCAAACAATACAATAGCGGGGAAAGCAATTACCGCATAGTGGCGCCGCGGATAAATTACCAGGCTCCCAACTACAACGGGAACGCTGATCATAAGGATAAAGATGCTGGCCGGCAATAGAGACCGATCCTTCTTAATCAGCCATGTATAGGCAAGCACAGCAAGCAAAAACATCAAAGGGAGAAAAAACTTCGGATCGGCCGCATTCGCGGCGAGATGTCCGAGAAATAGACGAGGATTGGAATGAAAAAAAACTCCGATTGTAGCCTTGCGTCCAGCCGCTACATGAAAAACCTTATAGGCATAAAGTGAAAGCGGTGGACTCTCTCCTCCAAGCAGGCCTTTCTCGGATGCTCGCACATTGAAGTGTTGTACGAACGCAAGTCCGGAACGGCTCTGATCTGAGTGGCTTATTACGACAAGCATCGTGCCCATCAAACACAGAATCACGAAAACTGCGAGGGTTGCCTTTCTCTTCGACTCTTGAAAGCCTTTTGCCACGATTGCGATAACGGCGGCGATGCCCGAAACGAAAACTCCGTATTCAAACTCGGGCCGGCAGAAGGCAGCTACAAAGCACAGTAGGCAGCATTGGGATAATGCTTCAACGACTGACAAATTCCATCGAAGAATCAGGCACAGTCCGATAACAAAAAACATTGAAGCGAATAGAGAAACATAGGGTCCGACGCTAAAAAAAGGAACGCTGAATAAAATCAGCACATAAATCCATGCAGACCGAATTCGCATTAGCCAGGGAATTATCGCGACGATCGTTACCAACAGCCCCCAGGAGAAAAAATATCGCCACACTGGATTGGGACACACGAAACTGAGAACTCTGAACCACAGAGAATAAAGAGGTCCCTCCGTCAGCTCATGGAGGAACATTGACGCGTGAATTTGGGTGCCCCGGTCTAAATAGTAGGACTCGTCATAAAAAAGAATGTCTTGCCATAGACAGGCAAATAGCAGATAGATTCCGACAAGACAAAAGATGAGGGTCTTTTCCTTATTTCTACTTAGCGTCTGAAGCAAATTGACACCCTATTTGGAAATCGCGTAGTTGCGCAGTCGGAGAGTCTCAAGCTCCTTAGATCAAATCCTTTACCGGATACTTGGCGATCTTTCGCCTGCTGCGCAAGAGTAACATTTTACAGCCCTGCCACGGCACGGAAGACGCTTCCAATTCCCTATATAATGGCTTTATAAATCCATGGCAGACGATCAGAATCCAGAACTCCCCCTCACTCCCCCATCTCCACAAGACGCCGCCTCAAACGCCCCCCCACCGGCTGGCTCTCCGCCCGACGGCGGCAGTATCCCTGGCCGCGGCGCCGCCCACATGCTCTCCATCAATGTGGAAGAGGAGATGCGCCGGTCGTACCTCGACTACTCCATGTCGGTCATCATCGGCCGAGCCCTGCCCGACGTCCGTGACGGCCTCAAGCCCGTTCACCGCCGCATCCTCTATGGCATGCAGGAGATGGGTCTCCAGTTCAACAAAAAATACACCAAGGCCTCCAAGGTCGTCGGCCACGTCATGGGCAACTTCCACCCCCACGGCGACTCCGCCATCTACGACACCATGGTCCGCCTCGCGCAGCCCTTCTCCATGCGCTACACCCTCGTAGACGGCCAGGGCAACTTCGGCTCCGTCGACGGCGACCCACCCGCCGCCATGCGATACACCGAGTCGCGCCTCACCCGCATCGCCGGCGAGATGCTCGCCGACATCGACTCCGACACCGTCGACTTCACCCCCAACTACGACGAGTCCACCCTCGAGCCCACTGTCCTTCCCGCGCGCATCCCCAACCTCATCATCAACGGAAGCGGCGGCATCGCCGTAGGCATGGCGACCAACATCCCGCCGCACAATCTCACCGAAGTCGTCAACGCCTGCATCGCCCTCATCTCCAAGGACAAGGCCGAAACCCGCAGCGACCTCGACCTGGTCCTCGACCACGTCAAAGGCCCCGACTTCCCCACCGGCGGATTCATCTTCGGTCGCAGCAACATCCGCAACACCTACGCCACCGGTCGTGGCCGCTTCATGATGCGCGCCAAGTGCTCCATCGAAAAGATCTCCGGCGGCCGCGAAGCCATCATCGTCACCGAGATCCCCTACCAGGTCAATAAAGCCCGCCTCATCGAGCGCATCGCCGACCTCGTCAACGAGGGCGTCATCACCGACATCGCCCGCGACGAGTTCCGCGACGAGTCCGACCGCGACGGCATGCGCATCGTCATCGGCCTCAAGCGCGGAGCCGAGCATCAGATCGTTCTCAACCAGCTCCACAAACACACCTCCATGCAGGAGTCCTTCTCCATGATCTTCCTGGCCGTCCACAACGGTCAGCCCAAGGAACTCCCGCTCGACGACGCTATCCGCGCCTTCCTCGATCACCGCACCGAAGTCGTCCGCCGCCGCACCGCCTTCCTCCTCGGCAAAGCCCGCGACCGCGAACACATCCTCCTCGGCTACCAGATCGCGCTCGACCATCTCGACAACGTCATCAAGACCATCCGCCAGTCCGGCAGCCGCGTCGAAGCCCGCGAAAATCTCTTCCAGTACTTCTCCGGCAAAAAGATCAATCTCCGCGGCACCGAACTCAAAGGCGTCACGCTCGACCCCAAGAAGTATGCCGTCGACATGACCTTCTCGAACACCGGCACGCTCATCCTCAGCTACAAGCAGATCGACGCCATCCTCGAACTGCAGCTCTACCGCCTCACCCAGCTCTCCATCGACGAGCTCCTCAAAGAGCTCGCCGAAGTCCGCGACAACATCACCGAATTCGAGTCCATCCTCGCCTCCCCGGCCAAGCTCCGCAAAGTCATCATCAAAGAGCTCACCGAAATTCGCGACAAATACGGCGACGCCCGCCGCACAGTCATAGTCGACGAGACCACCGAACTCCAGCTCGAAGACCTCATCGCCGACGAGCAGGTCGCCGTCACCGTCTCCAACACCGGCTACCTCAAGCGCACACCCATCTCCACCTACCGCCAGCAGCGTCGCGGCGGCACCGGGCGTCTCGGCATGAAGACCCGCGAAGAGGACTTCGTCGCCCAGCTCATCATCGACTCGACACACGCCTATCTCCTCTGCTTCACCAACACCGGCCGCGTCTACTGGCTCAAAGTCTACGAAGTCCCCGACGTCGGCGCCGCCGGCAAGGGCAAAGCCATGGCCTCGCTCGTCGCTCTCCAGCCCGGCGAAAAAGTCGTCACTATCCTTCCCGTCCGCGACCTCGAAGAAGACTCCAAGTACGTCCTCTTCGCCACGCGCAACGGCACCGTCAAGAAGACAGCGCTCAAAGACTTCTCCAACGTCATGGCCCGCGGCATCATCGCCATCAACATCGAGAAGGACGACGAGCTCATCACCGCCCGTATCACCGACGGCCAGCAGGTCATCTTCCTCGCCACTCACGACGGCCAGGCCATCCGCTTCGCCGAGCAGGATCTCCGCCCCATGGGCCGTCCTGCCACCGGCAACCGAGGCATCAACCTCCGCAAGGGAGACTACGTCATCGGCGCCGCTGTCACGCCATCCAGCGAGGCCCGTAACAAGCTCCGCCTCGAGCGCGCCGCCAAGTCCGGACAGAAGGGCCTCACCGATCAGGTCATGGAAGCCATCGACGAAGCAGCCGACTCCACCGCGGCCCAGCCTCTCGAACTCGCCGAACCCGGCGAACTCTCCGCACCCATCCTCTCCGAAGAGGCCCAGGCCAAGCTCGCCAAACTCGACGAGAAGCTAGGCCTCACTCCCTGCCTCATCCTCTCTGTCTCAGAGAACGGCTACGGCAAGCGCACCGACGTCGACCAGTACCGTCTCCAGTCCCGCGGCGGCAAGGGCGTCATCGGCATGAAGACCACGCCCAAGATCGGCAAGGTCGCCAGCATCAACCTCGTCGACGACACCACCGAACTCATGGTCATCAGCCAGTTCGGCAAGATCATCCGCATCGACACCAAATCCATCCGCGCCGCCGGCCGCAGCACGCAAGGCGTCAAGCTCCTCGACCTAGAAGACCAGGACAAAGTAGCCGCCGCCGTAGTCATCCCCCCAGAAGAAGCCAAAACCCAACCCGAAGAGGGAACGCTTCTGCAGTAATTCCTAAAATGGATTCAGATCCATAGAATTTTCATTATCGGCCTAGATTTCCTAAATTTCATGCCGTAATCTGATTACGGCATGAAGCTCGAATATGAAACTCAGCTCGGTCGTCTCTTCCAGTCGGACTGCATTACGCTTTTGAAGTCGATTGCAACCGATAGCGTGGATACCTTCTTCGCCGACCCACCTTTCAATCTGAATAAGCATTATGGTCCTGAGTCTTCTGATGATCTTTCTGAGGCTCACTATCTCGCTTGGAGTCAGAGCTGGCTATTAGAGGCAATTCGCACACTGACGCCCGGTGGTTCTCTCTTTCTTTATAATTTGCCAAAATGGTTGATGCCGCTGGGAGCCTTCCTAATGGCTCAGCCTCAGATGACCTTCAAACATTGGATTGCTGTGGAGAAGGCCCACAGTCTGCCCATTCCTAACCGATTGTCGACCAGCCACTATGGCATCCTCTTTTTTATAAAAGGCAACAGACCGCGTGTGTTCGACCGTGATGCTGTCAGAATTCCAATCAAGACTTGCAGGCACTGTGGCAAGGATATTAAGGACTACGGTGGCCACAAGAAATACCTAAATGAAAAGGGCCTGAATCTCGGAGATGTCTGGACCGACGTCCCACCGGTTAGACATAAAAAATATAAATATCGGGGAGCTAATGAACTGGCTCCCGTACTACTCGAACGCGTAATAAGGCTTACGACCAATCCAGGGGACTTGATCTGCGATCCCTTCGCAGGAGGTGGGACAACCGCGTATGTCGCAGAGAAGCTAGGTCGATCGTGGATTTCGGGAGATATCGGCGACTGTGAACCCGCTCGGCTGCGTCTCATCGATCTTGCCAATGGTTGCGATCCAGAGTGGAAATCTACGTCCGAGCGCTTCCTTCATAAGTGCGAGCCTATAGGCTCCCTTTCTTTCTCTTTTTCGGACTCGCCTTAGCTTTTACAGTGCTCTTCGTCTTCGATTTGGTCTTGTTCACAAATCTACGTGCATTGCCGTCTGACCCGACTGGAATAAAAATACGCAAATCGGAACTCTTTATGAGTTCGTCCTGTTCAACTTCTATAACCGCAAGTATCCCCTTGCCGATGCGCGGCGCAACACTTTGCCAGAAGTAGAAATAAGGCTGAAGTTCCGTAATATTGCCGATGCGATCTGTTAGGTGCGGACGCAAGGCGGCTGAGGGAACAATCAATACCGCCGCATCTACGAGCCCACCCATAAGAGCCAAGCACATCTTGTTGAGAGACCGGTGCGAAGACGAAATGTTCCCGGTTTCCCACTCAACGACTACTCGGAAGCCATCTTTGCTCTGAAACCAAAAATCAAACTCGCCCACTCCTTCATGAAGTGGATCTTTCAAAGCCTCACCCGTTGGGTATAAGAAGATCTTCTCAAGTGCTTCATTGTTTCTGGTCACTTCGAAGTATTTTGCTAAATCCAGCGGCTCTTCAGCTTTCCAGTCCAACGAAGCCACTAGGTTCTGTCGAAACATCTTCCGCAAAGGCAGCACACCATTTCTGAGATTCTTCGCTTCTGCGGTCCACTTGGTTGTCTTGCCTATTAACGTCGTGTATGAATCGCCGGGCTTCAGTTGGATGATGCGTGGAAGAGTAAACTTCCGATCCGTCGCATTTAGGGGCCAAACGCATTTTTGGATCGCTGAATATATGGCTTCATGAGCAACTTTCCAGTTCTCGCTCTTTGTTGTTTCTTTTCGGTCGATCAAGACGAATGTCTTATTTGCTTTCATCGGAGGTCTCCGAGAAGCTAAATAAGGCTGAGATCGGCAATCCGAATGCCTGCCCAAATTGTTCCAAATTGTCGAAAGACGGCGAATTACGACCGCGCTCGATGAGGCTCAAGAAATCGATCGAAATTCCTATTTTTTCAGCGAGAGCTTCTTGGGTTAACCCTCGCGATTTACGTAAGAATTGAATCCGGCGACCGAAAAGCTCTCGTAACGTCATTACGGCAGGGTGAGTCATCCTGCTAAGTTTCCCGGAATGAGACTACGGGTACCACCGAATGTGATTACGGATTAGGGTGGGTGGCCCATATATATCAATGCTCGGTGGCGGGTGGCCCAGGCACTAGATGGGTGCCCCATTCATCGCGTCTTTGTCTTATGCGATGAGTGGGCCATTTTCGCGGTAGCGAAAATCCAATCCACTCTTGCAACCCACTACGAAACAGGCAACAGGGAAATATCATCCGCCACAAAGGCATGCAGAGTCTGGCCCTGTTTGATCTCCACGTTCTTGCCATGTTTGATCAGCCCAATCGGCCCAAATAGCACGGTAAGAACCACAGTACTCGTCACGCCGCTCTCACCCTCTTTACCCTTCGTGCCGCGCAGTTTGACTTTCTCATCCCCCGCCTTCAAATAATCCAACCGAATGCTCAATTCCCCGGCTTTTCCCATCATTCCGGACTTCTCAGCCTTACTCACCTCTCCGACCGCTTTGCTCCCCGCCTTCGCCACAACAACGCCTCCCACCTTGAGATCATCGACGAGCGTGAGGGTCACGGGATCGCCCTCCGCAGCCGTCTTTGAACTCAGGTCTTGTGCAAACTGCAGATTCACGTCTTCCCCCTCGCGCAGCTTGTACTTGCCCGAGGCGTCTGGCGCAGTGGGAACAGGAACCGCTGGCGGCGTCACGATCGCAGCGGGCGCGACTACGGAAGCCGCAGTGGCGGGCGTAACAGCCTGTTGAGAGAGGGCAAAATTGCCGGATCCAGAGAGAAGAACCAAGAGGGAAGCAAGCAGACGACGCATGAAATGGAAGGACCTATTCGCTGTAAGTTGAAGTCGTATCGAACACTACACCTCGTCCAGTCAGCAAACAAGGAGAAACTTCATCCCGCAGCATTATTGGTGCCCCATCTTCGGCGCGGTCTTATCGCGACTAAGGTGGGCCATTTTCGCAGCAGCGAAAATCCAAAAACCTTACCCAGCCATCTCCTTCAGCATCTTCTCCCGGAGCATCCGGTTAGCCCGCGTCTGATATCCCTTCCCATCCTTCTTCAGCCAAGCGATCACATCCGCATCCAGCCGCAGACTCACCGCTCTCTTCACTGGCCGATAGAGCCCGCCGCGAATCGCATTTTTCAGCGCCCCCGGCGGTAACTCTGGAATATCCGAGGTGTCAATCGGACGCCCTTTCAGTGCCTTCAGTTCCTTCAATTGCTTTCGCGTGAGCGGAGTGCCTGGCTTTCTCGTGTAAACCACATCACATTTCGTCTTCATAATCTCTCCTCTCATGGGCCGTCGCTTCGCGAGCCGAGATAATGCGAATCAAGTCTTCCCCATCCTCTTCAATCGTGTGAGCTGCGATCAGCAGATACCTTCCATGAACCTCTCCGATCGTCTTCCACCGTTGCTCTCCTCCAACAAACCGATCTTCGATCAGCAACTGTAAAGGATCCTCAAAGATCGCCGTAGCAGTCTCGAAACTAATGCCATGCTTCCGCTGGTTGCTCTATTCTTTCTCTCGTCCCAAACAAACCGCACGCAGTTGCCACCGCCTATACGCAATAGTATATACAAAAAAAGATATACAAATCGATCAACGCTTCGGCACCAAAGAAAAAAGTCTACAATCCCACTCACGGGGCCCCACAAAACAGGAGGGACTCAAATGACCAGCCAAGGCCTGAAAGACCCGTCCGCACCCAGCTTCAAGGAGAAGGCGAAGCGGGAGTTTAAGGACTACATCGCCATCTCCCTTTACCTGGCCTTTTTCTTCTGCGCATTGTCGACCTACTCTACGCTGCTGTTGAGAAAATATAACATCGAGTATCTGACCTACACCTTCGCGCTGATCAATGCTCTCGTCATCGCCAAAGTTATTCTCATCGGAGAGATGGCTCACCTTGGCAGGAGATGGGAGAAGAAACCGCTGTACCTGTCAGTTCTCTTCAAGACATTTGTCTTTGGCCTGCTGGTCTTCGCGTTCCACTTTCTCGAGGAGCTAGTCAAACGTGTCATTCACCACGAGCCTTCCGGAACAATCCTGCATAATTTAAAACCTGAGGAGATGATCGCTAGAACAATCGTGATTCTTTGCGCCTTCGTTCCACTCTTCGCCTTCAGGGAGGTTGGCCGAGTGCTCGGCAAGGAGAGACTCCACGCGCTGTTCTTCAAACCCGATGCCGCGGCCAATTCGACCCTTACTTCAACAGGCGCTGAGCCGTTGCATGGGTGAGCCACCCACCGCCCTGCCGCACAAAAAAATCCCCAAAAACCTCAACAAAATCGCATGTCAAGCCCCCAAACCACCTAACTCACTCAAACCAAACCACATCCGCGTGGCGTTTTAGTTCGGCCCAGCAAGCTATACTTAATACAGAAAAGAAAAACAAAAAAGCCCCAGAGGAATCTATCCCCCTCCGGGGCTTTCCCTTTTGCAATGAGGACTTTACCGACAAGCAGAATCGAAAAAACCAATAGAATCAAGACTTTGCCAAACATCCCCGAAGGGAGGTCCAAACCTAAACCAAATCGAATGAAGACTTTGCACACATTCCGTAGGGTGGGTGCCCACAGTTATGTTATTTTTCCGCAAACCGAATTGACGTCTCCCGAGTCCAGGTCTATAAATAAGTCTCCAACCCTTGGGCCCCCCGGACAACTAAAGGAGAAAGACCATGTGGCTAAACTGCCTGCGTTCTCTATCTGTGTCCGCACTTCTGATCGCTGCCTGTGCGGTTTCCACCATCCCAATCCACGCCGACACCATCGCCTGGGCAACCTGGACCTCTGGTACATCCGGCAGTCCTGGCTCGGCCACGGGCACTATCGGCAGCATCACCGTCAACTATTCCGGCCAGACGAGCGGCCTGCTCACGGACTATCCCAGTTGGACACCCACAACCACTTTCACTGGCGGCGTCGTTGGCAACGCCCCACCCGCCATCAACAACTCGGTCGGCCTCGAGGGCGGAGTCTCCTTCACCGAAACTATCACCTTCTCGACAGTAGTCGCCGACCCCATCTTCGCCGTCTGGAGCCTCGGTGCGGCTGGCACCCCAGCCTCTTTTGACTTCTCCGCCAGCGAACCCTTCACCGTTCAGGGAGGCGGACCGTCCGCCGAGTTCGGCGGCACCGCACTCACTATCAATGGCGAGGATGCAGAAGGGCAGGAAGGCAACGGAATCATCCAGTTCAACGGTGACTTCAGCTCCATCACCTTCACCACCCCGCAATTCGAAAACTTCTACGCCTTCACCGTAGGCGAGGACGCGACCCTCACTAGCCAGCTTCCTTCTGGACCACCTGCTCCACCCAGCAGTGTCCCTGAACCGGAAACAATCTCACTCCTGGTCCTCGGCCTCGCCGCGATACCCTTCGCTCGCAGGTCACTTTCGCGCCTCCGCACCTAGCAACCTAAACCGCAAATACCTAAAAAACAATGCCCCCTTCACGACATAATGGAGGGGGCGTTATTTCGTTGCACGCGTGCCCACATCTGAGACCACCACGACTCGGTGCCCCCCTCGACCTCGAATCCAGGACAAAGTAGCCGCCCTAGTCATCCCGAAGAAGTCAAGACCCACCCCGAAGAGGAAACGTTTCTTCGGTGGCCACTTCAAAGGGGAGACGAAAGCCGAAAGGTGCCTTATTCCAGAGAGTACCCTTTAGGCTACGGAGCCGTGACTGTCGACCGTTCAACCCACGGCACGCGCCGATTCGGACTGACGTGGATCTCGTAGCCCCATCTTGCGAACACCGTTGGCATGTCGTGACGGATGTAACGCGCGAGCGGAAGACTATCGATACCGTCATCGGGCACACCCCAGACAGGCAGCATCGATGGCCTGGTGATCACGCATGCCGACGGATTCGCTTCGAGAACCTGAAGCGTCTTTTGTTGTTTTTCAAGCGGGATTCCCCTCATCCAGTTATCCTCGTTGAACCCATCCGGAGTTGGCACTTCGGACCAGAAGTTGAAACTTCCCATGCCAGGCATCGTGAAAAGAATCTGGCAGTTGGTTTGGGCGTCGTTGGATACCGCTCCGTAATACGTCTCAAGGTCAATGGGAAGATGCAACGATGCCGATCCAGCCAAAGAAGAAGCGGGAGTCGGATAATGCCGGTGCCAAATACCTTGTTTCAGCATCCCAGCGGTCAAAATGACCAAGACGATTCCCCCCAGGACGGATGCTGCGCTTATGCGAACATGCCAGCCTTTTGTTGATGGAAATGAAGCGAGTAGCCCACCGCCGCCATCGTGGATGCAGACGAACGCCCAAAGCAGAAAAGGTGCTACTCCACTATTTACCTGACTGCCAGCGACCGAATAAGCCTGCATGATTAGCATCACTGCAAGAGCCGCAATAAAAATCCGTGGAAAATACTCAACTGCTTTCCATCGGACTTCCTTTCTCGGAATCAACACCAACGGAAGAAGAGCATACAGTGGCGCAAAAGAGAACGTTCGCGGAGCCATATAAGCTATGGTCCGTTTGTCTAACAACACAATAACGAGCACCCCAGCCACGCATTTCAGTACATCAATCCATGCGGAGCGTGTCCTCCACCGCTCAGGGAACCAATACAGCCCAGCCACGCAGACGGCTAACACTATCCCAAACATAAGCATCTCTTTTGTTACGACAAAAGGGATGAAAAACACCGCAGGTTGGCGTGATGGGGCCAATATAACACCATCCAGTACAGTGCGCAGCGACAATCCTTCCATCGTCGTTGCGAGAAGGGTCAGAATGGCAAACCCTATAGCGCCCAGCGCGATGTATCGAAAAGTTTTCATGCCCTCGGACGCATAAACGTTCGCGCGCATTCCGGCAAGCAGAGTGGAAGTGCCTGCCAGAATACTCATGAGGCAAAACCCCCATGCCCACGCATTCAGGAAATGATGCATCAGTACGATTGGCCCTGCCACCACTGCTGCAAATAGCAGTTGGCTGCTCATATTTCGTAGGCGGCCCTCCGGAAACACGCACACGGAAGCAATCACAGCAGCAGCCAGAAAAAAAATCCCTATATTGGTTTTTGTAAAAAAGAGTGCCGTTCCGACGGCACCTAGTGATAACAACGCAGCTGGGCTCGGATTCGCCGAAATACAACATCCCAGCATCTGCAGTACGATTACCACCTCCTGCGGGTGATTTGGTTCGAGAGATATAACCCTTTCCAACCACATCGTTGCTAAGCAGGCAGCCGATGCGAGCAGTGCATTCTTTGACAGCCTGTAGACAAAAAGTCCACCAAACACGGCCGACAGCACCCAGTAGATATAGGCTACAAGCCGTCCAGAATCGAATGAAACTGGCAAACGGAACAATCCGAAGATGGCTTTTTGGAGCAGGAAATAAAATGGACCATACATACTGAATACTTGCGTATAAAGATGTTCCCCCGCAAAGTAATGCTTCAGCGAAAGAAGAAGATAACTTTCATCATCGCTAATGAAATGTGGCGTCGCGAGAACGTATTTCCCGAAACGAAGTGTCAATAAAAAAGTAGCTAAGACAATACTCGCGCGCCCAATCGAGAGCCACCTGCTCTTGAATGAGTCTTGTTGCTGAGGATTTTCCATAACAGTAGAATGTCGGTCCAACATAGAAATAAGAATAATTTAAGGAAATAATGGTCTCAAAAAGATTTGCTCAGCAAGTCTACATGGTCCGGGCGGATGGACCGCATCTGACCTCATAACCACGACCCGGCGCCCCATCTTCGCGACAGTTTCATCGTCGCTAAGGTGGGCAATTTTAGCTGCAAACGAAAATCCATGAGAAAAAGTTGTATTTTTAAATTCGCGTTTAAGCAAAACAGCCACTAGTTTTCCATCTAGAGTTGCTGGCTTATACCTTCGCAGACTATGCATGGGCAGAGCTCTTCAGCGCGTCTAGCAACAATCCCGTCGCACTGCTCTTCACCGGTCAGACCGAGCCCAGCGGTAGCATCGTTCCCGCCCAGGGTTTGTCTGCTTTTCCAGTTGTCGCCACGCTTAGCCCGTCATCAGTTCCAATCATTCCTGGCGGACCAGTTTGGTCGCCCCTGGGATCGTACTCCGGTGAATGCTTCGATACCGGTTGCGGTTACACCGGCTGGGTTCTATCCACCTACGACATCCCGACTGGCGGAAAACTACTACGTGGAGTTTGGCGCCACCAACTGGGTAGACGAGGCATTTGACACAGGCTTGGCCATCGATGGCGTCACCGTCGGCGGCCAACCTATAAATCCTCCCGGTCCTACTCCGGAACCTTCGACCCTGGTTTTGTTCGGTTCCGGTCTTCTTGGGCTCGCTGGCATCGCAAAACGCAGACTGCTGTCGCGCTAAAGCAGCAATACCACGGGGTAGATCTCCGCGACTGCGGTACTACCCCGTGTTGAAGTTTTAGCCCTGCCTTCCACATTCCCTCGGTCTCCGAGAACAGCTGCGGCAAGCGCACCGACGTCGCTCCGCCACGATCTCGCCCCAACCCCTCATAAGCACACCAAAAAATCACTCACCAGAACCCCCAAAAAAGGCAAAAATGCGTGTCAAGCTCTCAAAACACCTAACTATCTCAAGCCAGCTATTGCACTTTAGTTAGTTCCAACCTGCTTAAATCAGAAAAGAAAATCGAAAAAGCCCCAGAGAAATTCATCTCCTTCGGGGCTTTTCCCTTTGAAGTGAATACTTTACGAACATAGTCGAATCAAAACCCACAGAATCACGGCTCTGCCAAACGCCAACAAACGGAAGTACAAGCCTAAAGCAAATAAAATGAGGGCTTTGCCTACATTTCGGCGGGGTGGGTATCCGAAAAGTCTGTTTCAATTTCCCAGATTCAAGTTAAACTCCCACCCATGAAGCCACTCCTTCTCACTTTATTGGCCGCGACACTAACTCCCGCACTCGCCCAACCCCCTGCTCCAGATCCCATCGGCACCGAGCCCGACTTCATCTTCATCCAGGAGCTTAATCTCTGGAGAACCCTGCAGAACCACGATCTCGCCACCTTCCACGCTCTCCTCCTCCCCGACTTTCTTTACATACAAAAGGCTATCCAGACCCGCGAGCAGATCATGGACAATCTCAACACCTGCACCCTCTCCAACTTCAAGTTCCGCAACCATCAGCTCCGCATGATCACGCCCGACATCGCCATCCTCGCCTACACCGCATCCAGCGAAACCACTTGCGGCGAATCCCACCTCGCCGGCAGCTACAACGCCACTACCACCTGGGTCCGTCGCGACGGCAAATGGCTCGTCCAAATCCACACCGAAGTCCCCATCAAACCCTGAAGCGCGAACGAATCTCTACTGCGGCGTCCCCGATCGCAAAGGCTGCAGGTCATGATCCAGCATCGTGGTCAGATCCTTTGCCAGATCGGCCACCTTCACCGCCGTCCCCGTCCCCAGCGATCCCTTCAACTCCACATCTGTCTTCTTCCCTGCAGACTCCGAGGTGCAAGGAGTCGCGGTCAGGTACGACGCCACAAACCCAATCGTTCCCCGGCCCGTCGTCATCTTCTCGACCACCAGATGTAGCACTTTATCTGCCTTGGCTGCCGAGTCCACCAGATCCACCCCATTCATCGCGCCCACGGCTTGTTTAATCGAAGTCGCAATGTCCCCTGTCGGATCGTCCCCGGTCACCGTTACCAGGACGTGTATTCTCCCCCCGGACATCGTCCCACTCGCCGGACATGTCAGTATCTGCCTCCGCGGATCAATCCGTGCTGATGCCAGCAGCGCGACAAGCTGCATCTTCGTCAAGTTATTCAAACCCTCCGCCTTGAAATTCTGCTCCGCTACTCCCAGAGTCTGCTGCACCTCAGGCGACCACACTGCCATCCCAGGCTTCGCAGCACTCGCGCTCTTCGACTTTGCCGTCTGCCCGAACGCGGCATGCCCTGACACCACAACTGCGACCAGCGAAAAACCGCAAACCCGCCACATAAGTCCCATATTTGCCACATGTCCTCCAGATGACATTGCAAAGCTATCAGTAAGACGCTAAAACCAACCCCAAGCCTCCACAGAAATGCCGATCAAGCCTGAACATCGCCTAACCCATTGCATAGAAAAAAGATATTCATAGCAAGTTGCGCGGGCTAATTCAGTAGCCTTCGAATCCAGAAACCCGCGCTAACATAACAGCCATGAGTCTCTTTCTCGTGGCAATCCTGGCCTTTGCCCTACCCTCTCAGGCCCAAAACGCAACTCCGTCTCCTGTAGAGATCGTAAATCTCGAGCAGAACCTATGGACCACCATGGCAGAAGGAAACTTCGCCACGGTCCGAAGCCTCTTCACCAAAGACTTCATCCAGGTAGACAACAAGATCCAGGCCGCAGACTCCTTACTAATTACTCTTAAGCACTGCAAGCTCGAGTCCTACGAACTCCGCGATCTCCAGGTCCGCATCCTTAGCCCGGACTCAGCCCTGACCGCCTATCACGTAGTCAATACCTTTAACTGCGGCACGGAAGATCACCCGCAGGTAAACAATTACGACAACAACTCCATCACCGTCTGGGTCCGCCAACCCAACACCGCTAAATGGCTGGTCCAGGCCCACACTGAGACTCCCACCGCCTTGGCAAAATAACAAAAACTCGCATAAAGTCGTTCCGTCACGCGAAAGAGGTCTCATGTCCCTTCGCTACCGAATCGCGGCAGCAGCATTTTTTATGCTGGCCTTCAACGGATGCGCCAACCTTGATGATGCAGCCGGATTCTCCAACCTGTCCGATAAAGCCCGCGTCGCTCTTCCCAAGGTCTCCAACGACGTTGCGGGCACCTGCGCCCGCCAGAACACTCTATTCAATAACACTCCAGCGGCAGAGCGCGACACAAGCCAACACGCTCAGGACTGCCAGCCATATCAGAACGTCGCAGATCATCTTGCGAAAGACGAGAACGTCCTTGCCGACTACTTCGACGCGCTCGGCAAACTCGCCTCCAATAAACCGCTCAGCTATGACGCCACCATCAACGCAAATGTAACTTCTACCAGTGCAAACTCGGCCCTGTCGGCCAACACTATCTCGGCTACAAACGATGCCCAGGGAATCCTGAAAGCCCTCGCCGATGCCGCTACGAAAGGCTATCGGCAAAAACAACTCGGCCAGCTTATCGAGCAGAACGACGCCGCTATCCAGTCTCTTACCAAGGCTCTCAAGAAGGTCATTACCGTCGACTATGGGTTGCTTCTCTCCAATGAAGAAACCACCCTGGACAACTTCTACCGGGGCCCCATGGCAGCCGCCACACCGAACGAGCGTCTCGCTCTCATCCTCGTCCAGCGCCAGTATGCGCACGATAAGGACGCTCTTCAATCGCGGAAAGACGCGATAGCCGACTATGGCAAAGTCATGGATGACATCGCCGCTCTCCACTCCAGGTTGAAAGGGGAAGCGGGCAAGAAGATCAGCATCACTGACCTCGCCAAGCAAGCCGCGCCCATCGTCCAATCGCTCCAGACGGCGCTCTCCAACATTCAATCGAGGTTGAACTAACCATGACAACCAAGACAACCAAGACAATCAAGACCAAGGCAGTCAACACAGTCAACACAGTCAAACTCAATCCACGGGCCGATCAAGCCTCGCCAGGCGCCACCACTCTCTCCGACGATCAGATGCAGGCCTTGGCTCAATCCTTTCATGACATAGCCGTGGAAGTTGGCCAGGTGCGCCTCGATGCCATCGCCGCCGGCAGCGCGCTCACTGATCCCCGCATCGTCCATCTGCAAGGCTATGTTTTCTCGTTGATGAACGTTGCCGCCGGCCTTGCGCTGCAGGATGCAAACCTCACGCTCGACAACGCAGATCAGGCAGTCAATCAAATCTCTCTTGCCACCAAGGCCGCAGACAAAGCATTAGATAAGCTCAAGGATATTGATAAGGCGGTCAATATTGCTTCGTCTGTGATCGTTCTCGCCGCAGCAATCACGACCAAAGATCCTGGCCAGATTATCTCAGCAGCCAAAGGGATCTTTACTGCATCGGGCTTCTCCTTGTAGAGAAGGGAAGTACGGGGGGGAGATATCCTCCCCCCATACTCTCTACTTCTTGTGATAGTTCGGGTAAGGCGGCTTCGCCGGCTCCTGTACAGGATGTTGCGCGAGCTCCTGCATTGCGACACTCACAGCCTTCTCCAACTGCGGATCGTGTCCTTCGCTTACCGCCTTTGGATCCTGCTCAACCACAACATCCGGGTCGGTGCCGTGATTCTCGATCTGCCACTTGCCCTCGGGCGAGAAGTAGCCGAAGCTTGGCGACGTCACATTGCCGCCGTCCATCAACACAGGAATCGCGCCGATACCGACCAGCCCGCCCCAGGTGCGCTTGCCAACCAGCGTCCCGACCTTCTCCTGGTGAAACAGCCACGGCATCGCATCGCCGCCGGAGCCCGCGACCTCATTGATGATCATCACCTTTGGTCCCGGAATAGACGCATTCGAGGATGTCTGGATCGCACCATAGCGATACGCCCAATATCCCATGATCTTCCTCTGCATCGCTTCGATGATATAGTCGGCGACCTGCCCACCGCCATTGAAACGCTCATCGATCACCGCGCCCTGCTTGTCCAGTTGCGAGTAATAAAAACGATTGAAGTTCGTGAAGCCGCCGGCTCCCGTATCCGGAAGATACACATAGGCCAGTTTGCCACCGGAGAGTTGATCCACCTTCTTCTGGTTGTCTTCGATCCACTGATTGTTCCGCATGGAGGCCTCGCTCCGGACAGGAACCACTGTGATGTCTCGTGCGTTGCTTCCGTCCGCGGACGCAACATGCAGCACGAGAGCGTGGGTTGCTGAACCTTCGAGCAGGCGTTGAATGTCGTCGTCAGCCTTCAGCTCCTCGCCGCCGATGGAAAGGATGCAATCTCCTGCATGCACATTCAGCCCAGGTTGTGCGAGCGGAGGTGCCTGCTCCGGATTCCAGTTGCCCCCGGTATAAATCTTCGAGAGGCAATAGTGTCCGCCCTGGATCGTATAGTCCGCGCCCAGTAGGCCGCCCGATACGCGTCGTGCCTCTGGAATTGTTCCTCCGGTGCCGCGCAGATGTCCAACTGAAAAGCCGCTCAGCATCTCCTGGAAGATGTAGTTCAGGTCGCTGCGAGCTGCAATCGAAGCAACATACGGCTCAAACCGCTTCTCTTCTTCGACGGTGTCCACGCCGTGGAAGTTCGTATCGTAGAAGTAGGCTCGCTCAACCCGCCACACCTCGTGGTACATCTGCTTCCACTCTGCAGCCGGATCAATGCGCACCTCCATGTCCGCTAGCGAAATGGCTCCCTCGCCCGGTTTCACTGGTGCAGTAGCTGGCGCGATCACCCAGTTCAATCGCCGTCCGCCGCCACCGCCGCCCTCTCCCTGTCCACCGGGCCGTTCAGCGCTCAGTCCCAGCAGCATCTTCTCGCCATCAGCCGAGAGATCGAAGCTCGCCACGCGATCCGCCAGCTTCTCCGTCTTGCGCGTATCAAAGACATACCGGCTCAGTGTGGCGGAGCGATCGGCAAATCGGTTCCCTCCTCCAGCCTCCCGGAAATACAACACGCCCGCTTTGCCGGCCTGTAGATCCAGATAGTCCGAAGCTGGCAAAGGCAGCGGCACGATTCGCGTCTCAATGCCGTCCAGATCAACCTTGACCGGCCTTGGCGGTGTAGCAGGTCGCGCCGCGCCTCGAGCGCCCTCTTTCGCTTCACCCGTAGTCGTAGCATCCGCAGTCTCCGGCGTCTTTTCCTTCGCCTGGGCTGGAGTCTTCTCGTCATCGCTCTCAGGCGCAATCGGCGAAGCCTGATCCGCCGCCAGCACCAGCGCGTAAACGTTGCGTGAGGGAGAAAGCAGATCGCTCGTCATATCCAACCCCGCTGAGGCACCCCCGGAGTTAGTGCTCGCTGCGAAGTAGACATACTTCCCTCCGCGATCGAAGGTCGGCAGCCGCGAATCAGCCGAATCCTGCGTAAACTGAGTAGCCTTACCCGTCTCCACCGAATACAGGAACAACGAATGCAGATGGTTCCTCACGATCTGCGAGTAGGCAAGCCACTTCGAGTCCGGAGACCACGCGATATCGCGCTTGTCGGTCTGGTAATAATCGTCTTCACCTACATGCGTCAATTTACCGTTCGTCGTGTCCAGCATCCACAGCCGCAGATGATTGTCGCGAAACGACAGCAGCTTCGAGTCCGGAGACCACGCCGGATCGAAGTAGTACGCGGCATCTTTGGCTAGCGGAAACTTCTTCACCGTTCCCGCTCCGGTCTGACTCGCGACGTGCATCGCATACAGTCCCGACTCATCGGAAAAATAAGCGATGGACTGACCATCCGGCGACCACGCCGGACTCCGCTCCATCACCCCCGGCGTATTCGTAATATCGCGCGTCGGCCCCTTCTTCACCGGCACAGTCAAAATCTCGCCATGCGCCTCAAAAACCGCCCGCAGGCCAGTCGGAGAGATCCCCGCATGCTCAATCTGCGTACTCACGTTCTCAATGCGCGCTCTCACCTCCGGCAGGTCGCCGGTCACATCGATCGGCACAAGTCGCGACTGCCCCGTAGCAAGGTCATACATATAGATCTCGCCCAGTTGATCGTAGACAAGCCCGCCCGGGCCACCCGAGAGCGAATGAATATCAGGCTTTCCTGCGTTCTTCACGCACTCCGTTACAGCCTTCGTCGCTGGGTCGTACTTGTACAGCGTCATCGGACCACTGCGGTCGGAAAGAAAATAAACCATCTTCCCCACCCACACCGGATCGAGATCAGAACCCGTCTCATGCGGAATCTGCGTGCTGCTCAGATCCTTCAGCCCCGTAATCCAGAGTGTGCTGGCGCGCCCACCGCGATAGTTTCCCCAAGCCACGTACCGGTTGTAGTCGAAGCTGAACGACGGCCCCAGCGGCGAATAAGCAATGTTCGCGCCATCGCTTGAGATCTCGCCTTCATAGGCCATCGGCAAAGGCAGTACTTTAGCAAATCCACCCGCTGCTGGAACCTCATACAGTTGCGTATAGCGGCTGTTCGCCTGCCGATCCGAACGGAACAAAATCTCCTTCCCATCCGGCGACCATCCCACCGCAGTATCGGCTGCAGGATGGTACGTCACCCGATGCGGCACGCCGCCTGTCGCCGGAATCGTAAAGACATCCGTGTTGCCGTCGTACTCCCCAGTGAACGCGATCGTGTTTCCATCAGGCGAGAACACCGGCGAGGTCTCGACCCCTACTCCCACAGTCAGGCGTGTGGCATGTCCACCCTTGCGGTCCACGCTCCACAGGTCGCCCGCATAGTTAAAGACAATCTGCGTCTGACTCAACGCTGGACGCTGCAGCAAATGATATTTTTCCCCGGAGGTAGCGGCCATGCAAACAGTGGTGATCCCGGCGAGAGTCAAGTACGAGAGAAGGGCGATAGGCGAAGCGAGGCGCAAGTTAGTTCTCCATATCCGTCATAAGGTGTAAGTTTTGGTTCCGCCATCCTACACGCTTAGCGGCTGCGCCAGAGTATTCAGGTACAACTAAATAGGAATGGGGCATCTCTTTTGCGTGTGACAAACTCTAACAAGTACCAACCCTTGCTTAACAATGACATCAAAGGGACGTCAAAAAGACATATTTTCACCGAAACTTTTCCTTAACCATTGCGTCATCTACATCAGAGCCGGGTTTGTCCATCCAGGCAACACTGCAGAGGAAACTTATCAAATGGGCTACAAACTGAAATATTTCGCGATGACGCTGATGTTTCTTATTGCGCTCAGCTTTACCTTCGAGCGCCAAGCCCACGCTTACGTCGATCCGGGCTCCGGGCTCCTGATCTTTCAGGGCATTAGCGCGATCTTTTCCGGAGCGCTATTCTACTTCCGCCGTCGCCTCAAGAGTCTCTTCGTCAGATCTCCCAAGGGGATCGCACGGTCCAGCCGTCTCTCCTAGATGCCGTTGACATCCGGCAGAAGGGCCTTATGCCTTTTCTTGGAATGCGCGCTAATTCCTGCGTCTGCGCAAACCCTTACTTCAAATCCTTGATTGGAAACGGGCGGTGCGAATGCTCGCATCCTGTTCTCTCGTCCTTGAAAGAAAACAGGCGGTGAAGCCACTTACTCATCCCATCGCGGTCGCCTTCGGCCTCGCTAACCTTTATCTGCTCGACCTGACCGGTCCACTCATCGCAACCGATCACGACCTGGTCTACCACCTCGTCGGGTCGGCTTCTTCGGTCATTATTCCGATCATCGTCTACGCCATCGCCCTGTCGCTTCTTTTCGCCGTACTTCTGTTTCTTGCCGAAAGGCCCGGCGCTCTCCGTATCATCATCTGGTCAGCATTCATCCTCGCTCTACCGTCGATTCTTCTCCATACCTTTGCTAACTTCTCCGGCGCCGAGATACCGGACTGGTTGACCTATTCCGTTGTCGGAATCTGCCTCTTCACCTTTATCGCGATCACTGTTTTCCGGAAGAAATTCGCCCCTCGATTTGAAAAGATTCAACACTCAGCCGCCATCATCCTCGGCCTGTGCTCTTTCACCGGGCTGCTTATCTTCGGCCAACTCATCTGGAGCTGTTGGCAGGCACGCAACCTCAACCCATCGCCCACGCTGCACAAGTCTCAGCTCAGTTTGCCCCCGACTCAAACCCGCCCTCGAATTATCTGGCTTCTATTCGACGAGCTCTCCTACCAGCAGCTCTACGAGAGACGCTTTCCCGGCCTCAGCCTACCTGCCTTCGACAAGCTCGCCGCTCAATCGACTGTTTTCACACAGGTTGTTCCCGCTGGCTTATATACCCGCTACATTCTTCCCACACTCTTCACTGGCATCCCATCCGACGCCGTCGACGTCTCCGCACGCGGTTTTCTTATCTCGCTGAAAGACTCATCCACCGGCAAGTGGACCCCATTTCTTCAGCACCAGACCGTCTTTCAGGACGCCATCGACGCAGGCTATACCACCGGCATCGCCGGCTGGTACAACCCCTACTGCCGAATCATGCCCGAAGTCCTCGATTATTGCTTCTGGACCTACCGCGAAACTACCCCCGCCAACCTCTCGCCGAACCGCTCTCTCGCGGTTGATCTCCTGCGTCCGTTCCACTACCTCTGGCTCGACGCGAAACACCTCGTCGGCCGCGGTCCCGGCTCACCCTCCGACGAGCGCCGCGACATCCGTCAGCACTCCAGCGACTATCAAAAGCTCCGCATCGCCGGCGACGCCTTCCTCGCCGACCCCTCCATCGGCTTCCTCTTTCTCCACATGCCCATTCCGCACCCCTACGGCTTCTACGACCGCAGGAAGAAGGCCTTCAGCACCAGACACACCTCGTACATCGACAATCTCGCCCTCGCCGACCGCTACCTCTCCCACATCCGTCAACTTCTCGAACAGAAAAATCAGTGGAATTCTTCTGCCATCGTCGTCATAGGCGACCACTCTTGGCGCACCACCCAGATATGGAAAGACTCCATGACCTGGACCGACGAAGACCAATCCGCAAGCCGCGGCGAGTTCGATCCTCGTCCGGCCTACATCGTCAAACTCCCTGACCAGCAGACCTCAGCCACCATCGATCAGAGCTTCTCAGCCGTCTCCACCCGCGCCCTGCTGGACGCCCTGATACAAAATCATCTGCAAACCCCGGCCGACCTGCAAACCTGGGTCAGCCGGCAGAAAATACCCTCGGATATCGCCCGAAAATAACCGTCATCATCTTCTGCCCGTTAATCGACAAGTACACAGAACCGACCTGATCACTTACCCGATCTCTAACCACACACTAAAGTAAAAGATGCTCTGGCGTTCCGCGCCTCCGAAATCATGATGCGTGCGAACGCCCCAATTCCGGCCCTTCTGGCTCTCGCAGCGCTGTATCTCTTTCCAGCAGATTGCCTGGCCAGGCAATCGCAGCCCCTGGTCCACAAGACCGCACTCGCCGCTCCAGCGCATCACAAACAAACCGCTGAGACGCCGCACTCAACTGGCACCCCTGTAAAACGCAACGTTGCTTCAGCGAGCGCACACAAGCAGAACGCATCCACACATCATCACGCGCGCCGCGCCGCCACACCATCCGCCAACGTCGTCAACATTCTTCGAACGAATACCCAGAGACCGCGCCTCGCCAGTGCAGAGGAGGCCGCCTCAACCCCCGTCATTCTACCCAGCCTCTACAACAGGCGTGGCCGCCTCATCGTTCCGCCGCCCCTCAAAGGTTCCCACGACATTCTTGTCCATCAAAATGAGGTGGCCGACCGCGACGGCCTCCACCGCATCCAGAACGACGAAGATCTCTTGGACATGCGCAGTGAACATCTGCTCGTCTCGCTTCCTGCCGACAACGACCTTCAGGTCGATGAGCGTCTTCCTCTGAATCGCCGCTACTGCCGCCCCTGGACCGCGCAGTTCCTGGTCACCTTGGCTCGCGACTACTACGCCCACTTTCACACCCCGTTACAGGTCAACTCCGCGGTTCGCACTGTCGAATTTCAGCAGCACCTCATGCACATCAACGGAAATGCAGCTCCCGCCGACGGCGACACCGCGTCGCCCCACCTCACCGGCCAGGCCATCGACATCGCCAAGCACGGTCTCTCCCTCACCGAGATCGCATGGCTACGCGCATACCTCTTGCCTCTTGTCCAACAGGGGGAGGTTGACGTGGAAGAAGAGTTTCAGCAGGCCTGCTTTCACATCAGCGTCTACAAGAAGTATCTTCCTCCGGTAAACGCCCCGAACGATGACCTCATCGCGCCGCATCACGGGGGCACCACTGCATTGGCGACAGCTCTGCGCTAAACAGCCTCACGGCGCCCACTCCGCCAGCTCGCATACGCTGTATCGAGCGCACGCATATTATGCACGCCATCTCCGCCCGAAGCTGGAAAGTTGCCCATACCCCAAAATGCCGACGCGAAGCTGTCCAGCATCCGCGTGTACCCATCCCCATTGTCCACCGTGACCGTCTCCACAAGTGCGCCTCCCTTGTGCAAGACAATCTGCACCGGCCGATCGACCGTCAAGCCATTCTCTGCGATCAGCACACCATCGCTTCCCGTAACCTCAACCAGCGTTCGGTATGGCGCGCGCGCACTCGCCGTCACATTTGCATAGATGCCGCCTGTGATCTCCAACTGCAGCGAAGCAATCGCCTCCACCTTGCCGGAAGCATCGTCCTTTTGAGCCACCGTGCTGACGCTGGTCACATTCTCACCCAGCACAAAGCGAAGAGCATCAATGCAGTGCACGCCAACATCCGCAATAGGCCCGCCGCACGCCAGCGTCGGATCGGTAATCCATTTTCGCGGAGCCTGCGCAGCCGGATAGGCATACTGTGCATGGGCAAGCTGCGGCTTTCCGATGCGTCCCGCGGCGATCTGTTCGCGCAGCCAATCTAGACTGCGGTTGAACCGAAAATTTTGCGCCACGCCAAACAACAACCCGGCAGTTTGAGCCGCCTTTGTCATCTCCTCAGCTTCGGCGGTGTTCATCGCAAGCGGCTTTTCGCACAGCACAGCCTTGCCATGACTCAGAGCCAGCAGCGTATCGTCGCGATGCATTGCATCCGGTGATGTAATCAGGACGACATCCACCTCAGGCGAAGAGCACAACGCCTCGCGCGAAGGAAAACAGTTAGGAATTTTGTGCTCAGCGCAATTCTTCACAGCGGCAGCCTGATCTCTCCGCCACATTCCGCTCAACGTTGCTCGTTCGCTCACCGCAAAGGCTGGCAAAAGCCGGCGAACGGCATGGTGGCCAAAACCCAGAATCGCGAAACGCACCGGTGACTGCGTCATGAACTTCTCCAAAATATCTTGGTTATTATAGGCCGCTGAAATTAGTCGTCTTGCTTAAGCGCGCGGCCTTCAGCTGTGCAGCGCGTTCTGTCGGCAACACGGCTTCATCTGTAGGTACGCTCGCTCTCTAGTGGGCGTCGTTCTTGAATATCTCGTCCGCGAGAAAGTTCTCCACCTTGGCCTGATTGTGCACCATCTCAAGATAGGCAGCCTTCAGCAACTGCGAACGGCCTTGTTGCAACTGTTGCCGGATCGCCTGTTGCACGCGAGGATCATTCAAATCCCTCTGCCCTGGAGGATCGCGCGAGAGCAGCTTGTAAATCGCATATCCCACCGGCTTCTTCGTCTGTGGATCGATAATCGGGAGAATGTCGGTCACTTCGCTCGCCTTCAGCTTTGTAATCGAGTTGGAGATTGCAGGATCGGCATGCTGCATCTGCGACTCACCCACGAAGCCCTTATCTCCGCCGTTCGGCGCTGTCTCCGGATCTTCGGAAAAGTTCATTGCGAGCGTGCCAAAGTCTTCGCCGCTGTCCAGCCTGTTCTTCAACGCCTGGATCTTCCTCTTGGCCTCTGTGTCATTGGCGGCCTTGCTGTTCTGTAAATTGCCCGGTTGCGTCGACGGTTGATCTGTCACCAGAATCTGCGCCAGATGATATTGCGTCTCAATCAGATTGAACCCGGCCTTGTTCTGGTTGTAGTAGTTCGCAACATCCGCGTCCGTCACCGTAATCTTCGAATTGATCTCCTTATTGATCAGCTTGTTGATCGTAAGGGTCTGCCGTATCAGATGCTTCAGATCGTCGACCGTCTGATTGCTTGCCTTCAGCCTCTCTTGAAACTGATCTTCGGTGAACGGAGCTTTCATCTCGTTGAGCTTCGCATCCACCTCTTCATTTGTCGCCGTCAGATTCATCTTGGCAGCACGCTGCAGCACGATCTCGTTGTCGATCATTCCGTGCAACACGTTCAAGCGCAGCGAATCGGCCTGCTCCTGAGGGAGATGTCGTTGCTGCGGCGCATCGCCCAGTTGCGCCTGGTAGGCCTTGTCCAGCTCCGTCCGCATAATCGCATGGCCGTTCACCGTCGCAACTACATCGGCGCTATGGCCGCGATTGCAACCTGCAACCACGCCGGCACACAGAATCAACGCGACAGGAAAAGAAATCTGGCGCAAGTACTGCATGGTGAAAGAACGATCGGTATCGGTCAACAATGTTGGCACGTCCTGTATCTCCTGATTGCTTTCGCTAGTTGCCGGGCTTGGTCGCCGACGTAGCCGCAGGCGGTGCCTGAGCGGGGGCAGCCGGCGGTGGTGGTGGTGGTGGCGTCTGGCCCGAGGCAGTCAACGCGTTATCGATCATACGGTATACATACTCCAGCGGGAGAGCCCCTTCTACCTTTTCTCCATTGATAAATAGCGCCGGAGTCGAGTCCACCCCCAGAGATTCGCCCAACTTCACCGATGCCTTGATCGCCGTATCATCCTGCTTGGTAATGCACGCATTCAACGTATCGACATTCAGCTTCTGCCGCTTTCCCTCGTCGCGCGCCAGCGAATCCAGCGTATCGTTCGCCTTCGCCAGGCTCTTCTCTTCGCCGCCCATCCCCGCGGCATGTGCGTGGATATAATCCACCAGGTTCCAATACCCTGTCGGACTCTGCGCGGCAACGCAATTGGCATCGACCGCCGCCCGCATCGCCCATGGATGCTGATCCAGCGGAAAATCCCGGTAGACAATATGAATCTGGTTCTTATATCGCTCCGTCAGCGCGGGAAACAATTGAGCATGCATCTGGGCGCAGTACGGGCACTCCAGGTCGTCAAAGCCCACAATCAGCACCGGAGCATTCGCCGGTCCACCCCGTGCCGGTCGGCCATCCCCACTCACCAGCAGCTTCGGGTCCTTGCTGATGTCGTACTTGTTGAACTGTGCCAGTGTCTTGCCGTCCGTCGAAAGCAGGAACGTCATTGGCTTGCTTGTCTTGCCTTCCAGCGACAAAGTTACGGTGATCTCATCGAAGTCCGGCACATTGCTCTTCATTCGCGGACCAATGTGCATCTCATAATCCGGAGTTATCGAGGACCTCGAACGAATCAGCACCTCAACCCGCCGCGCCAGCTCCGGAGATAGCTCTTTCGAGGCCTCCGTTGGAGTCTGTGCGTGGCATCCAACAGCAGCCAGCGTTAAGGCAAAAATAAGGGCACGGAAAGACTTCACAACGGTAGGCACAATACCTCGATTATCTCACGCGAGACGCGGTCTACACCGTCGCAAATCCCCGTAATCTCCACTGAATTCAGCTCAAAACAGACTCGCCGCGCGACGCAGATTCCCCGCCGTCCCGATATTCAACAACGTGAAGTTGAATCGTTCCGACGTCTCATTGCGCACCGAGCCCAGCTCGTACTTCCGAACCTCCACGCTGAACCCGCAGCAGTCCCAGTTATACGAGCCTTGCAGCGCGCCATACTGCAACAGCCCCGAATCCCCGGCCCTCAAATCCAGTCCCACGTTTGCCGCCACCCCCAACCCCGCTTTGGTCGGTGATCCATATCCCAGCAGCAGTTTCAATTGGTTGAAGTTCGACACCGCAGAACTGACTCCCTCCGTAAAGAACCGTCCCGGCGCATTCAGCTTCGCATAGCTCAGACCTGCAAAAATATTGTTCTGATGTACGTCCACGATCACATTGTTGGACGTAAATTTCTTCGCCCCGGTATCCAGGTCGAAATCCCACTCCACATCGATGTGCTCCGACGTCCGCCACCGCATCCGCGAGACCACCGGCGAAATCGCTCGCGGCTCCGTCAAAAACGCGATCCCCGAAAAATTCAGCGTCGTGTCGAAGATGTTCCGGCGCCCATTGATCACCGCCCCCCCGAAATTTTCATCGAAGAAGTACTTCTGTGTCAGGCGCCAACTGATCAACTCGCGGCTTCCGCACACCGGCTCGTGCTTCCCCCAGCCAACGCTCTGCTCCTTCGCATAAATCCGCCCGCCATCCTCATCCGGATCATCCTGCTCTCCGGTCGGCCGTTTTTCCTTGCATGGCCGATCCTTTACCGGACGCAAAAACAGCCTCTGCGTCACGCCGTACTCCAGCTCATTCGTATCGCTCGCAACGTCGACATCGTCGAACCGCAGTATATTCAAAAAATTATTAATCCCCGCCACATAGCGATACGTAACCTCCGGCTCGATCGTATGCTTCACGTCATTCCCATCGAAAAGTTTCTCCAGGCCCGGCGCCGTAAACGTCCGCTCCAACACCGGAGCTCGCAAGTCCACCTCTGCCTCCACATCCGAGCGGTTGATCGCATTCGGCAGCTCGACCGGCAGCCCGTCCGGCGAATAAGGCGTCTGCCGGCTTCGGCTATAAGCCGTCTCCCGGAAGCCCACCGACGACCGCAGCCGCCACCCATCGAATTTCAGCGGATACGAAATCTCCGGATGAAGATCCACCCGCTGCGTCAGGCCGCCAGTGGAAAAATTCGGCTGCACTCGCGACAGGCCCGCATACGAGCTCTCCACACTCCACTGCAACCCGCTCCTTCCGATCTCATGTTCCGTGCTGCTGAAATCCAGCGACGGCGCATGAAAGATACGCACCTGCTCCTCCGGTACTGCCGGCGTTCCCCCGACTGGGTCCGCAAATGGACGAGGACCGACCGGGCGAGGCAAGGCGGGCGTCGCAGCCTGAGCCGCCATCTTCAAACCCTGGTAGCGGTCCGCCCGCAGTCCCTCAGAATATCCATTCGACTCATGCACCCCATAGGCGATCGAAAGAATATCGCTCGACACCGCCAGGCTGAAGCTCTCCGCAAACGCTTCGCGGTAGGTATACGAACTCAGATACTCTGCATCCGCGACCACCCGTGTCTCCTGGCTGAAGTCATGCCGGCCCGAGAACGTTACATCCTCGCCCCCCTGATTCACGAAGACCCCGTCCGTCACAATCCCGCGGTCCTGTAGCCCGCTGTAGTGCGACTTCGCAAAGTTATTCCCCAGCCCTTTATAACGAAACGACGCCGACTCCTCCCATCCGCGCAACGAGTAGTACTGCAACCCAATCGTCAGATCCGTGCTGCGGTTGATCGCCCAGTAGTACCCATCGCCAAACGTAAACCCCTTCGTCGAAGAGTACCCCGGCACCGGAATCAGAAAGCCGCTCTGCCTCTGCTCCGAATCCACCGGATGCGTCACATAAGGCATAAACATCAGAGGAATATTCATCATCCTGAAGATGCTGTTCTGCGCCTTCGCCTTTCCGCCGTCCATGTCCACCGTAAACTTGCCCGAGTCCAACATCCAATCAGGATTCGGCAACTGGCACGTCGTCAGCGTTCCCTCGTAGATCTCATACGTCTGCGGACCCGTCCTTACCACTATCTTTCCCGTAAACAGAAAGGGATTGCTGTTCGCATACGTCGTCAGGCTATGACCGTTGTTCTTCAGGCCGACAGACCCCGTCACATCGTAGAACCGCGCAGTCTGCAGATTCAGATTCATCGTTCCGTGGCTGGCCTTGATGTCCTCATGGTTCGGCCCTCCGGTTACGTGCAAGTGTCCGTTGGCCGTCAGCTCGCCAGTCTCCGTGTTGTACTCGATGTGGTCCGCCCTCACAACGCGATCGCGATACGTAATAACAACATCGTCATCCAGCGTGTAGAGGTTTCCCGCCTTCGTCTGCGGTCCCAGCGACTCGATCACCACAGTCGTCCTGTCATCCTCGGCTGGCAACACCTCGGCAGCCGGATACTGCGTCGCCCCAGGCGCATCGGGAAGGCCCGTCTGAGGGGTTGCCTGACTCGTCACCTCTTGCGCCATCAGATGTGGATGACTTGCCACCGCCACCGTGATAGTTATCAAGAGGTAAACAGCGGCCAGGGAACTCTGCACGAAGCGTCTCCCTCTGCTGTTCGAGAGAACGATCGAGATAGCGCGCAACACCTTGCATTTGCTCGTGCCCAACGCCAACGTACTCAACCTCAGTTGACGCTGCCCAGGCATCGAGCCACCCGGTTCGTTCGGTTTTAAACTTGTCACACGCACCACATCTTTGAGGCTAAACGATTTTACGGAAGCGAGTTCGGAATTGAGCACTATGAGCGCGGCGCAACGAGACCTGCTACCACTGGACGAACCGGCAGCCGAAACGGAAGCCACAGCCCCGGTTGCATTAAAGGAACCGTTCGCACTCAAGGAACAGGTAGCCCAGCGTCTCGCCGCCCATCGCGCCCGCCGCACACAACGATCCGGCAGCGCCCAAACCCCCATCGCCAGCCCGGAGCCGGCGAACTCGCGCACCTCCCGCATCGCCGCCGCAGTCGCCGAGCGCTATGCCAACTCGCAAAGCTACCGCGCCTTTCTCGCCGCCCAGGCCGAGACCGCCATCCGCGAAGCCCAGGCTGCAGCCGAGGTCGCAGCTCTCAATGCTCAGGCGGTCGCCGACGCCCAGTTCCAGCTCCTCGCGGAACTCGACCAATGGACTCTGACGCCTTCTGCACCGCCCCCAGCAACTCCTTCAGAGCATGCGCCGCGAATCACCGAAGCTCTACCCTCCACTCCATCTAACCCGTCGCAAGCCTACGGCCTTACCGTCAGGCTCTACGACGAGGAGCAGGTTCCGCAAAAATATTTGCAACCGCACCTTACCTCAAACCGGGTCGACTCTCTGCTGTCGCTCGACGAAACCGAAGCGCTGGCCCTCGACGAAGAGATTGCCTTCCGCCAGTCGCCCGTCTTCGAGGACGCAGCGCCTCCCGTCGACCTCCCCGCCAACCTTATCGAGTTCCCCCGTCAGTTAGTAGCTCCGCGCAAAGCTCGTCCCCGGCTTGCCGAGGGCCCCTTGCGCGAAGAAGCCGATCACTCCGCACACCAGAACCCGGAGACGGCCCAACTCCGCATCTTCGAGGTCGAAGCCGCTCAGATCTCCACCGCTCCGGCCGTAGAATCCGTAGACCCCGAGTGGTCTTCCATCCTCCTCGCGGCCCATCCCCATCCCACCACCCCCCTCCTCGAGACTCCCGAAGCCCCCTTCCAGCCGGTCTTCTCCTCCCCGACCAAATCCCAGACCGCACCCTTCAATCTCCGCCTCATGGCTGCCGTCGTCGACGGCTGCCTCATCGCCGCCGCTCTACTCGCCTTCATCGCTGTAGCTGCCCTCGCCGTCGGAAAATTCTCAGAAGGCCACGCAACCATCGCAACCGAAATCCACATGACGCCGCAAGCCGCGTTGCTTGCAGCCACTGCGACATTGATCGTCCTCACCCTGCTCTACCAGCTCCTCTTCTTCACTTTTTCAGAAGCGACTCCCGGCATGCGCTACGCCCGCATCGGTCTCTGCACCTTCTCCGACGACAACCCCACCCGCGCCGCCATACGCCGCCGCATCGTCGCCACCATCCTCGCCGCCTGCCCACTCGGCATAGGCTTCCTCTGGGCCTGGCTCGACGACGACGGCCTCGGCTGGCATGACCGCATCTCCCGCATGTATCAACGCAGCTACTAGACTAGAGCTGTCTTGTAAACTAGAGCTGTCTTGTAACTAGAGCTGTCTTGTAACAAGAGCTGTCTTGCAGAGTAGAGCTTTCTTGCCGCGTCCTCTTCAGCTTTGTCATTCTGAGCGCAGCGAAGAACCCCCGCATTTGCATTTGCATTTGCAGTTGCATTTGCAGTTGTCGTTGCTCGTTGCTCGTTTTTTAGTTTGTCACCCTTCGCCGAAGGCGGAGGATCTGCCTTTGTCTCTGCCTTTTGTCTTTGTCGTTGCTTCCAGATGAGGGGGTTTCAGCCGCGTCTAGCCCGCAAGCGCCTCACCGCTCTGCCCTGAACAGCGTCGAAGGGCCGGAGCGAAGCCCGAAGGGGCAAAGCGACTGATTTATCGCTCTTGCATTCGCCGCAAACCACAGACAAGAAACACTTTACAAACCACCAAATTATCTTTTAGCGTTTTAAGCCCAAAAATCGCATGTCAAGCTCCGAAGCCACCTAAATCACTCAATCAAAACGAGTTATAATTGGCGTATTAGTTCCACTCAGCCAGCTA
This sequence comes from Edaphobacter sp., assembly GCA_050012935.1. Taxonomy (GTDB): domain Bacteria; phylum Acidobacteriota; class Terriglobia; order Terriglobales; family Acidobacteriaceae; genus Edaphobacter. Next base: position 60,602 of record JBEKGF010000023.1, read on the forward strand.
TAATGGATATATAGAGTCAAGAAAAAGCCCCGGCACAGACTGGGGCTTCGCATTTAAGCCAGTAAGTCGTTTGCTGGCACGAATTTAGCAATAAGTCCCGTGGTTGCACATATTTAGCAGGGATTGAACTAGCTATATCATTGCAGCCATTGAAGTTATCGCCGACAATAGGGGGGGTACCCCTGGGGAGAAGAGAAAGGAAGCAGAGACCAAGGAACAACGGCCCTACCTTTGTCATTCAATCCGATCCGAGCCATAGGGGCGCGCACGAACCAGATCCGAGGCATCATTCGGTTTCGCGGATGTAAGCACACATCCACTGTCGCTGGAGTTCATCGCCATCCTCAATCACATCCAACGTGAGAGAGGATCGGAACCAGGAGCTGCCTACGCCAAAGGAGCCTGCGCCGCGGCCAGCAGATCCGCGCTCACTGCAGACGGGTCTCCAGCCTTGCCAGCAACCAACTCTGCCGTGGCTGCGGCAGTAACAAGAGCCCCTGTAGTCGGTGCGCGCTTCGTCTGAAAGCATTGCCGGCAAAGCACAGGCCGCCCCTGCGTCGGCTTGAACGGCACGGTCGTCTCGATACCGCACGCCGAACACTCCGTGCGTGTCTCCGTTCGCGAAAGACCGGCTGCGGCAGGCCCCGTACCGGCCTTCGCACTCGCGCCGGACCGCTTGGACTTGCATGGTTTGCAACGCTTCGGGTCATTCTTGAACTGTTTGTCGAAGAAGAAAAGTTGTTCCCCGGCGGTGAAGATGAACTCCCCGCCACAATCTGCACAGGTTAAGAGCCGATCCACAAATTCCATACCGCTTCTCCCGTTCGTTACGGAAAGGAAGAACATCCAGCGAGCCTGATCGTGGCAACACCCTGGAATTCAACCTTTGCTGATAATTGGTGCTTCCTGGTTTTTTGAGGGGGCCCGGAATGCTGAAACGCTTCGATTTGCCAGTCAATGTGGGCCGGTCGATTGGCTCTCTCTGCTGGTGCCAGTCAATGGCGGGAGTCCACTGCGCTGGCGGGTTCAAGAGGCCGCCTCGTCAGACTCTTCAAAAGAGGAGGAGACGGCCTGTCTTGGTTGCGGAGCAGCGACTAATCCTGCTCCTTACGTACCTTCTTGCGATTGCGCTTACGTGCAAGCGCCTCTTTCACGCGCTTCTTCTCACCTGGTTTCAGATAAAAAGAGTGGCGCTTAACTTCCTTGATGATGTCTTCCGTCTGCACCTTGCGCTTGAAGCGCCGCAGTGCGTTCTCAAGGGGTTCGCCTTCTTGTACTCGAACCTCTGCCAAGAAAAATACACCTCCAAACATTCCCAATCGGGACACGTTCAGAATACGCCAGTTTGACTCGAAAATCACATAAAATCGTGGCTAATTTGACCTTGCAAAACTACAAAATCCCTCCATCAAAAACTCACCTTCCGCTTCAGCGTAAAATTCACTCTATGATCCGGTCCTATCAGGGAATAACTCCAGTCATTCCAACAAGCTGCTACATCGATCCCTCCGCGCAGATTATCGGCGACGTCATTCTGGGAGAACAGGCAAGTGTATGGATGAACGCTGTCATCCGCGGCGATGTTAACTCAATACGCATCGGCGCGAAGAGCAATGTGCAAGACTGTGCAGTCTTGCACGGCATGCGATACATCTACCCAGTCATCGTTGGAGAGATGGTCACCATAGGCCACAACGCGACAGTGCACGGTTGCGTGTTGGAGGATGCTGTGCTCGTAGGCATTGGCGCCACCATCCTCAACAATGCTCGCATCGGAGAAGGTTCCATCATCGCTGCCGGAGCCGTCATTCCGGAGCAGACCGTCATTCCGCCAAACTCGCTGGTCGCAGGCGTACCGGGCAAAGTCCGTCGCACGCTTGGTGAGGATGACAGGGCGATGATCCTCAAATACGCGCAGAACTACCTTGATTACACCGCGATCTACCTCAGGGAAGCCTCCGGATCATAAATCTTCACTCATCTTCGCTACACTGAAGGGAATGGGCACTTTGAAAGCAGTACGCGGCACCCGGGATCTGCTTCCTCCAGAGACCGCGCTTTGGAACCATGTTGAGGCCACGGCGCGCGCTGTCTTTGCGCGCTATGGATTTGGCGAGATCCGTACGCCGGTCTTTGAGGACACAACCTTATTTGCCAGGAGCGTTGGCGAGGAGACCGACATCGTCTCCAAGGAGATGTACACCTGGGAGGATCGCACGCGCGCTGACAGCGAGACGGGCCAGTCCCTCACTCTTCGACCGGAGAATACCGCCGGCGTTGTTCGCGCTTACATCGAACACAAGCTGGCAGACTCCGGAATGTTGCAGAAGCTGTTCTACATCGGGCCGCAGTTTCGCCGCGAGCGTCCGCAGCGCGGACGATACCGGCAGTTCTGGCAGATTGGGGCTGAGGTGCTCGGCCCTGCGTGGTCGGGGTCGGATAGTCCGCTGCGCGATGCTGAAGTCCTGGAGATGCTCGCTGCCTTCCTCAACGAGCTTGGCGTGAAGGGTTGGAAGCTGGAGATCAACTCCGTTGGTTCGTCGTCCGATCGGCCCCGCTATGTTGCTGCGCTGCGTGAGGCTCTGGGTCCGGTCAAGGCGATGATGAGTCCCGACAATCAGCGGCGCGCCGAGACGAATCCGCTACGTGTGCTCGACAGCAAAGAGCCCTTCGATCAGGAGATCATCGACAACCTGCCGAAGATTGCGGACTTCCTCGATGATGCGAGCAAACTGCACTTCGCGCAGGTGCTCGGCGCGCTGGATGCTTGTGGCGTTGCTTATACGGTGAATCCGCGCCTGGTTCGTGGGCTGGATTACTACACGCGGACGACGTTCGAGTTCACGGTTCCTGATGGAAGCGGGTTGGGAACGCAGAACGCTCTGCTTGGCGGCGGACGATACGACGGATTGTCCGAGATGCTGGGTGGACCGAACGCTCCTGGAATCGGTTTTGCGATTGGCGAAGATCGCCTCATCCTCACCTTGCAAGCGCAGGCGGAAGCTCCTGCGGAGAGGAAGCTTGACGCGTTCGTTGCTCCGATGGGTATTGCGCAGAATGCCGCTGCGCTTGTGTTAGCGAAGGAGCTGCGCGATACAGGGCTTACGGTCGAACTCGGAGACGGAAGCTTCCGGTTGAAAAAGTCGTTTGAGGCGGCGGACAAGCTGGCTCGACGCATGGTGATTCTGGGTGAAGACGAGGTTTCGTCGGGTATTCTGACGGTTAAACACTTTAGCGCAGGCGAACAGACCAAGGTTCCTCGAACCGAACTTGCGAAGTTCCTGCGAGGTTGAGCTTTTTCTTCAGCGAGCGACGACGATTGGAAAGTGAATAGGATCATGTTGGATTTTTTAGGCAGTTTGCAGCGGACACATACTTGTGGCCAGCTTCGCGCAGAGCAGAATGGGCAACCGGTGGTCCTGATGGGCTGGGTCAACCGGCGGCGGGACCATGGGAACCTGATCTTTCTTGATGTTCGGGACCGCACCGGCATTACTCAAGTGGTGCTCGATAAGGAAGTGTCCGGCGAGGCGCATGCGAAGGCCGAGACGGCGCGCTCCGAGTACGTTGTCGCGGTGAAGGGCAAGGTGCGGCGCCGCGGTGCTGGCCTTGAGAACCCCAACATGCCGACGGGACAGATTGAGGTTCTTGCCAGCGAGCTGCTGTTGCTGAACGAGGCGAAGACTCCGCCGTTTTCTCCTGCCGACGATGCGATTGCGAATGAGGAGGTGCGGCTGAAGTATCGCTACCTCGACCTGCGGCGGCCTGAGATGCAGTCGAACTTCGCGCTGCGCAGCCGTGTGGCGATGGCGATTCGGAACTACCTTGTTGGGGAAGGCTTCCTTGAGATTGAGACTCCTTTCATGACGAGGTCTACTCCCGAGGGCGCGCGCGATTACCTGGTGCCGAGCCGGGTTCATGCGGGCAGCTTCTATGCGCTGCCGCAGTCTCCACAGATCTTCAAGCAGATCCTGATGATCTCGGGATTCGATCGCTACTTCCAAATTGCTCGCTGTTTCCGCGATGAGGACCTTCGTGCGGACCGTCAGCCGGAGTTTACCCAGATCGACCTGGAGATGACTTTTCCCCAGCAGGAGATGGTGTTTCGCGTGGTTGAAGGTTTTCTGACTGCGGCGTTTGCGACGGCTGGGATTCAACTGACTGCTCCTTTCGTGCAGATGACCTACGACGATGCGATTAAGAACTACGGGATCGACAAGCCGGATATGCGGCTGCCGGCGATGGTTTCGTTGAGCGATGAGCTGCCGGCCGAGCTGCGTGAGTCGTTGAAGATTGAGAAGGAGCTGCCGGTGCTTGGGTTTGTGATTCCCAAGGCGGCCGGTTTGAGCGGCACGCAGAAGCGTGGTCTCGTCGAGGAGATTCGTGCTTCCTTCGGCGAGTCGGGCCTCGACTTTCTGGATGTGGCGCGGTTGAAGACGAACGCTTCATTCGCTCCGTTGGCAGAGACGATTGAGAAGAAGTTGAGCGCTGCCGCTGACGATCTGATCATTGTCATTACTCCCAGGATTGGCACTCCTGCACAGTGGAACTACGATCCGCAGTGGATCTACAAGCGGGTTGGCGCGCTGCGGCTGGAGCTGGCGAAGAAGTATGCGGACAAGCACAAGCTCTTCGAGCAGACCGGCACGGCGGCGGACTTCAAGTTTGCCTGGGTCACCGACTTTCCCATGTATGAGTGGGACGAGGAGACGAAGACGTGGAACGCTGCCCATCATCCGTTTACGTCGCCGCACGAAGAGGACATCAAGTCGGGCAAGCTGACCAGCGACAAGGGCGCCGTTCGTGCGCTTGCGTATGACATCGTGCTGAACGGGACGGAGCTTGGTTCGGGCTCGATCCGCATTCACCGCAAGGATGTGCAGGCGGAGATCTTCCGTTCGCTGGGCATGTCGGATGAAGAGGCGAAGGAGCGGTTCGGGTTCTTCCTCGATGCGCTGGAGTACGGCACGCCTCCGCATGGCGGAATTGCGCTGGGTCTGGACCGGATTGTGATGATTCTTGCTGGTGCGACGAGCCTCCGTGAGGTGATTGCGTTTCCGAAGACGGCGAAGGCGATCGACCTGATGGTCGATGCGCCTACACCGGTGAGCGATCACCAGATGCGGGAGCTGCATCTGAAGGTGAACCCGCGCTAGCCGGTTCCGTGGGCTCTTCGCGGGATGGGATCACGGCTAAGGACCGGGTCTCTTCGACGACGCTTGTGACAGGCTCTGCGATCGGCGTTTCAGGTTCGGCTGGAGGCGATCGTTTTCGGGTGGGGGGAGTTGGCGGTTCTTGCGGTTCGGGGTCGAGCTCGAGGCGAGAGAAGACCTCGATGATGGCTCCTGGTTCTGCGAGATCGAGGCCGCTGGGCGAGGACTCGACGGCGCGGACGACCTCCGGTGTGCCGGGTGCATTGTTGAGGCGGGCTGCGTTGGAGGATGCGAGCTGAAGGCCGTAGAGCAGTACGGTCGCGCGTTTCGGGTCGATGCGATTGGTGGCGAGGGCATTGACGACGACTGAGATTGCGAGCTGGACGGACTCACGGTCTTCAAGAACGCAGAGCTCGAGGTCTCGCCCGTGGGTAAAGTAAGCTCGGGTCTCGTCGGTGGCGCGAAAGTTGGCGTGGCGGGCGTGAAGGCGGTTGTGAAAGTAGCACCACTGGCCTCCGGTGAGGGCGGGCGCGTGGCATTGCAGACCGTTGGTTTTGATGTGACGGCAGAGCGGATATTGTTCCATGACGTTGTCTCCTTTGAGGGGCTCCCCCCCGGGGGGTGTTCCTTAAAAGTGCTGTGGTTGCAATGATTTAGCAAAATGGGTCGGGCTAAATTCCTGCAACCACAGGGGTTGTTGGTAAATTCGTCTTTCTAAACGGGAAAAGCCCCGGAATGAGCTTCCGGGGCTTTTTCTTGACTCTATATATCCAGTATAGCGGATTGGAGGGAACTAATACGCCAAGTGTAACTTGATGTTGATCAATGGGTTAGGTGGTTTTGGGGCTTGACATGCGATTTTTGGGCTGAAAACGCAGATTTTTTTTTTGGAATGGCGGAAGTCGCATCAATGCAATGGCAAGATCAACAGCAGAGTGCAAACGCGAATGCGGCGTTGCACTCGTGGAACGATCAGACAGGCGTTAGTGGGATCCGCTGAATCGATAGCTCAAGAGAAGACTACGGGCTTTAGTTCATCCAGCGTTTGTCGTTGGGGTTTTTGCGGAGTTCGTCGGGGTCGACGTAGCGGCCGTCTTTGTCGAAGTGGACTTCGCGGTTTTGCTTGCGCATGTAGACCTCGAACTTGCGGGCGGCGCGGCGGCGCTTCCAGCGGAAGTAGTTGTTGCGGACGCTGAAGTAGCTCTCGCTAAGACCGAAGGCGAAGCCTCTGCGCGGCGCGAATTTGACGTAGAGGAAGCCGCAGAGCGCGCCGGAGAGTTGAAGCAGGGCGTTGAAGGTGTCGGCCTGTTTGAGAAGGACAGCGACGGCGATGAGGATGTAGATGGCGACCATGTACTTCGCCTTGATGCGGACGAGGAACCAGAGCAGGAATTCCTGGTCGCCGAAGATCATGGCGATGGCGATGAGAAGGCCGAAGATGCCGGACCAGCATCCCGCGGTGGCGATTTCAGGGCGCAGATGCAGGACGTGGGTGAAGGAGATTGCGGAGGCGAGGATGGCGCCGCCGATGACTGAGGTGAAGTAGAGCTCGGCGAGCCAGCGGGAGCCGAAGGATGGCTCGAGGAGTGAGCCGGTGAACCAGAGGGTGAGCATGCCGAAGAGAATTCCAAGGATGCCCTGCTCGATGAAGGAGTAGGTGGCGAGCTGCCAGATTTCGCCGTGGACGACAGCGAGAGGTTCGAGGATGAGGTGGCTGATGAAGAGGTCGGCAAGATGAGGAGCGAGCCAGCGGAGCAGGAGGATCGCGAAGAAGGCCCCGACGTTGGCGAGGATGAGCTTGCGAGTGGCTCCGGAGAAGGCGGGGAGGCTGAGCGAGATGGGGCCTGAGCGACGCATGGCTGTTCTAATTTCATCATAGCGGTTGAGCGTAAAAACGGTTTACACGTGGCGCGAATAACCCACCTTTCCCGATAAAACTGCAAAGGATGGGCCGGGTGTTCCTCGTGGAGGATTTTTGGCGCTTCGAAGAAAATGCGGGGGTTCTTCCCCATCGACAAGCTCAGGGTCAGAATGACAACGGTAAGGCTAGTTCCTAAGTTGAAATGACAAACTGTAATGCCAGCTCGTTAAGGTTGAGCGGCTGGTGGCGGGGTGGTTCCGGGGACGGGCCTTGTTCGTTGTGGCGGGACGGGATAGACGGCCGCGCTGCGGTGGCCGGCGGCATCGACGGAGCGGACGCCGAAGATGACGTTGTCCTTGGAGATGGGCAGGGCAACGTTGGTGTCCGTTCCGGCGGAGACGACGCTGGTCCAGTCGGGTTCGTAGGTGTCGCGGTAGACGACCTCGAAGGTGGCTCCGGCGGGGAAGCCTGCGGGTTTTTCCCAGCGGAGGACGGTGCGGACGTCGTAGGGGGGATTGAGGACGGCGACCTTTTGAGGCTGGCCGGGCGCGGAAGCGAGAGTGGCGAGCGTGGCGGAGTTGAGGCGGGTGACGTTGGCGATGTAGTTGAAGTCGTCGTACTTGATGTCGTCGGCGTACTCGATGCCGTTCTCGATGCGCGGGGTCTGGTGCTGGTGGTTGAAGTTTTCGAGCCACTCGGTGAAGCGGACGGCTGCGAAGCCTTCCTGGTTGAAGCTGGTGTGATCGCCGCCGCGGCCAAAGCGATCGCGACGGAAGACCATGACGGGATGGAAGGCGGGGACCATGCGCATGGCCATGTTGTGCGCCTGGCCCGGGGGTGTTCCGGCGGCGAGGCGCTCGGAGGAGGGGTGGAAGTAGGTGCGGTCGACGTCGACGATGGCGCGGGCGAGCTGGCGTGAGGGGGAGTCGTTTTCTGCGCCGATGGTCTGGATCTCGCGGAGCTGGTCGAGTGTGGCGGGGCCGGGGACGCCCTCGGAGAAGACGCGGACGGCGGATTTGTCGGCACCGACTGCGCCGGGTGTGGTGTCGCCGCCGACGATGTCGTT
>JBEKGF010000024.1:0-62060 GCA_050012935.1 Edaphobacter sp.
AACTTCTTCGTATCGTCCGCCGTCCACCAGTCGGCAAGGTTGCCCTTGGCGTCGAACTTCTTGCCTTCATCGTCGAACCCATGCGTCAGCTCATGGCCAATCACAGCGCCAATATGCCCGTAGTTCACCGCATCATCCTGCGTCGGGTCATAGAACGATGGCTGCAAAATCCCGGCAGGGAAGTTGATGTCGTTCATGCTCGGATCGTAGTACGCGTTCACCGTCGGCGGCGTCATTCCCCACTCGTTGTGATCCACTGGCTTGCCGATCTTGTTCAACTGCCGGTCATTTTCAAACGCATCCGCGCGCTCCGAATTTCCCAGAGCATCATCCGGCTTCACCTCCAGTTTCGAGTAGTCGCGGAACTTGTCCGGATACCCGATCTTGTTTGCCACCGCGTGCAATTTCTCCTTGGCCCGAACCTTCGTCTCCGGCGACATCCAGGCCAACTGGTCGATATCGCGGTCCATCGCCGCTTCGATATCGCTCACCATCTGCACCATCTTCTTCTTGCTGTCTCCCGCAAAGTACTGCTCCACATACACCTTGCCCAGCGCCTCGCCTAGCGCGCCATTCACCGAGTTCGAGCAGCGCTTCCACCGCGCCGCCTGCTCCGGCTGTCCATTCAGCTTGCGTCCGTAGAAGTCGAAGTTCTCCGCATCAAAATTATGCGGCAGCCGCCCGGAAAACGCCGTCAGCACCTGATACCGCATGTAAGCCTTCAGTGTTGCCAGATCGGTAGCGTGGATTGACTTCACCAGGGCAGGGAAGAACGGCGGACTTACATTGTTGATCTCTGTCACGCGCGGCGAATGCGTCGCATCCTGAAATGCGCCAAAGTCAAAACCCGGAAAGGTCGCTTCAAAGGTCGCGATCGGCTGCAGATGGTACACATTCTCCGGCTGACGCCTCTCCGTCACGCCCATCGAAGCCTTCGCCAACTCAGTCTCAAACGCCAGAATGTTCTTGGCATCCTTCGCAGCCTGGTCCGCAGAGATCCCCGACAGCTCCAGCATCTTCGCCACGTGCGCGACATACTGCTCCCGCAACTCCACATCCTTGGCGCCCGTCCGCAGGTAGTAGTCCTTCTCCGGAAGCCCCAGTCCACCCTGGTCGACTGACGCGATCTGTTTGCTCGCATCCTTGTAGTCCTGCTGCTCTCCATAGCCGAAGAACACATTCACGCCAATCCGCTGCAGCTTCCCAATCAGCGCCGCCGAATCGTTCATGCTCTTCAAAGCGTCAATCTCTTTCAACAGAGGCTCAACCGGGGCCAGCCCCTTCGCATTGATCTCGTCCGTGTTCATGCACGCTTTGTAGTAGTCGCCAATCTTCTGCTCATCCGGAGACCGCCCCGCTCCACCCGCCGCAGCCTTATTCAGAATCCCATTCAGAGACTGCGTATTGACGTTATAGAGCGCATAAAACTGGTCCACTCCAGGTTGGTCCGACGGAATCGGATGGTTCGCCTCAAACTTCCCGCACGCAAACTTGTAAAAGTCGTTGCAAGGATCCACCGACACATCGATCGACGTCGTATCAAACCCCGGAATCGGCGTATAAACCTCGTGGGGGGTTGCATTGTTGCCGCCCACCTTGCCCTCCTGGGCCACGGAAGCATGCCAGCTCCCAGCCACAAGCAAAGCCAATGCAACCAATCCTGTAACGCGGCCAAAAACCCGCAACTTAGCTAACCTCAGTTCATTCCGCATGAATATCTCCTTGCTCCAAAAAAGCTATCCTGCCTTTGTACCACCAGCCCACTTCAGCTCGCCACGGCGCTCGTCACTTTGGTCGTGGTCAAATTTCAAAAACTTGACTTCGGCCATCGCATTGCACACGTTGCCGCTGCGACTGCGTCTGTGAAACATTAGTCGTGTGCTCCCTCAGATAAAGGAGGGATACGTGCCAAGTGTCATGCCGGTTCCCCAGACCTCCATTCCGACACCCCGCAACCTCCGCCGGGGATTCCGCTTAACCCTGCGTCCAGGACTGGCGTGGCTGCTCCTGCTCGTCGCCGTGCCTCTCTTCGCTCGCGGCACCGAGCCGTCCCTTCGCATCCCCCTCGAGAAACTCGGCTTCCAGCCCCTTTCCAACGAGTTTCTCCTCAATGGCAGCTCCATGCTCACCCTCCATTACGTTGACGACAAGCATCTTCTCCTCACCTTCGTCGTCCACCGCCTCATCCCGCGCATGCCCAACGAGCCAGAAGACGATCAGGACCGCATCGTCGATGCCGTCCTGCTCGAAATCCCCACCGGCAAAATCCTCGCCCGCACCTCCTGGCATCTGCACGACCACTCCCAGTACCTCTGGAGCATCGGCCACGGCCACTTCATCCTCCGCATCCGGGACGCCCTCACCACCTTCGCTCCACTCGCGAACCTCTCCTCTGGTCAGCCCTTCGCCCAGCGTCCCTTTCTCGACTCGCCCCAGCGCCGCCTGGCCGTCCTGATCGTCTCCCCCGAGGCCGACCTGCTCGTCATCGAGAGCGTCAAGCGCAAGCCACCCACCCCCAAAGCCAAGCCGCCGCTCTTCGGTCCCGCTCCAGCGCACGCAGATCAGACGGCCGAAAAAGATCCCGTCCAGATCAACTTCTACCGCATCCACGCCAGTGAAACCGACGATGCCATCCAGGTCAAATTCGCAGGAGTCGTCCAGTCCCCAAACACCGGCGATGTTCCCGTCACCACTGCCGGCTATCTCGCCGTCGTCGACCAGGGCCGTCCCCACTGGGCCTTCGACTTCCACACCTACGCCGGCAAGACCCAGGAGCTCTCCCCCTTCGACTCCAGTTGCTCTCCTGCTCCCCTCTTCGTCAGCCGCGGCGAGTTCATCGCCTTCGGTTGCCGCGGCGGCCAGACTATACAGGAGATCGGCGGCTTCAACATGCGCGGCGAAGAGATGTGGGAGCAAGGCCTCTTCGGCGACTTCATCGCCCCGTCCATCGACTACGCCCCGGCCAGCGGACGCTTCGCCCTTAGCCGCATCCTGCTCCGCAACTCCGCCATCCCCGATCAACTTATCAGCAGCGATGAGGTCAACGGCCAGGCCGTCGTCGTCTACCAGACCGGCACCGGAAAGCAGCTCCTGCGCGCAGACTGCTCCCCCGTCGAGCGAGCCGGCCAGAACTTCGCCCTCGCCCCCAACGGTCTTGGCCTCGCCGTAGTCCACGCCGACGCCGTCGAGATCTACAACCTACCGCCCCTCACTACCAAGGACGAAGCCGCAGTCAAACTTGCCCAGACCTACGCCCCACCCGATACCAACCTTCCCGTCCACTTCAATGGCAGCCCCGAGCCATCACAAGACGCAATCGTCGACTCAGACGCCCAACCCACCGCCCAGCCCACCGCCCAGCCCTCCACTCCGCAGCCCGCAACTCCGGCGGCTCCCGCCACAGCAGCCACCACTCCAGCCGACTCAACCCCGACTCAGTCCGCCAAACCGGAATTTCAACCCTCCGAGCCGAAACCCGCCCTGACAGACCCGCCGGCTCCAACCCAAACCTCCGGCGATCCCGCAGCCGGCGAACGCCGCCCCCCACCCACGCTATACACCCTCCCCGACGACAAACCTCCAAACACCCCGCAAAAGCCCACACCACAATAGAAAAAGGCCAGCCACGGTCTCCCGCAAGCCAGCCCTATATCTGTCATCCTTCGCGCAGCGGAGGACCTGTTTTTGTCTTTGCTGTTGCCTGTTCTTAAAATCCGTCCGATCCGCGAAATCCGTGGTCAGCCCTTAAGCAACCTTCTTCGGCGCAACCGCCTTCACGCGCGCATTCAGACGGCTCTTGTAGCGGTTAGCGGTGTTCTTATGCAGAACGCCCTTCTGCACGCTCTTATCCAGAATCGAAGCGGTCTCACGATAGTGAGTCGTCGCCACCTTGTGGTCGCCCTGGGCGATCGCCTCGCGCAACTGCCGCAGCGATCCGCGCAGCTTGCTCTTGTTCGAGCGGTTCACCGCCGTCTTGCCAACCGTCTGACGTGCGCGCTTCAACGAAGAAACATGATTTGCCATAAACTCTCTTCTCTCAACCCGTACTTTTTGTAGGGGAAAATGGGATGCAGGCAAGCCAGCCAGACTCACAATCCAGTCACAGCCCGCAGCAATCCCTGCAATATCTAAGTCTACGGAAATCCATCAGATTGGTCAAGAACCGCCCCACATCGTGAGTGGTTGAGTTGAGTAGGTCAGTTTTGTAGGAGTGGGCTGGTTTGTTCGAGTGACCAGTTTTGCTTAAGGGCACAGCTTTTTAGCCGTGCCGAAAGTGGCAAGGGATACATACGGTTTAGCCGCAGAGGTACGCTCTCTCAAATTGACCCGTTACCGGTTCTTGATCCGCGACCCTCGAAGTGTGACATTTAAAAGGCTCAACAGCCCCCGACGTACCATCCCAGGTTTCCCATCGGTCACAATTCATCATTTCCCACTTGACGCCGTCTCCCCCCGCGTTCTACTCTTTGCCCATCTTCGACGCATTGGCAACTCGAGCCATCCCGATCGCAGTCCCAAAGCGCACCCTCAGCGCTGCAACTTATACCCCCTCTCCTCTCATCCAATACACATACTCCCAGTCATTAGGCCCCTTTTACCCAGTTACCCCTGACGGAGGTCAGCTCTCTACTTGATAAAAAAACCCCTCGAAATCACTCCTGGCATCGAACCCCTCTACGGGACACACGACGAAAATCTCCGCCTCCTCGAGGACAAGCTTCACGTCACCATCGATCTCCGCTCCGACGCCATCCACGTCACCGGCGAACCCGACTCCGTAGCCCGCGTCGAACAGGTCTTCCTCGATTTCGACCACCTCCGCAAGTCCGGAATCAATCTCCACAACGGCGAACTCAACGGCATGCTCAAACTCGTCGTCGCCGACTCCGCCATCACCCTCCGCTCCCTCGTCGACGCTGGCCGTCAGCGCTCCACCGGCGTCAAGCGCATGGTCCAGCCCCGCTCGCCCAATCAGCGCAAATACGTCGAGGCCATCGAACAATCCGACATGACCTTCGGCCTCGGCCCCGCAGGCACCGGCAAAACCTACTTAGCCGTAGCCATGGCTGTCAGCGCCCTCGTCGCCAAGCGTGTCTCCCGCATCATCCTCGTACGCCCCGCAGTCGAAGCCGGAGAACGCCTCGGCTTTCTCCCCGGCAGCCTCCAGGAAAAAGTTGACCCTTACCTTCGTCCGCTCTACGACGCCCTCTACGACCTCCTCGACCCCGTCAAAGTCGACAAGATGCTCGAGTCGAACGTCATCGAGGTCGCCCCGCTCGCCTTCATGCGCGGCCGCACCCTCAACGACGCCTTCATCATCATGGACGAGGCCCAGAACACCACCACCGAGCAGATGAAGATGTTCGTCACCCGCCTGGGCAACAACTCGAAGGCCGTCATCACCGGCGACCTGACTCAGATCGACCTGCCCAACCCCAAAAAGTCCGGCCTCTTCGAAGCGCTCCACGTCCTCGACGGCGTAGAAGGCATCCGCTTCTGCCACTTCGAAGACGTAGACGTAGTCCGCCACCACTTAGTCCAGCGCATAGTCCGCGCCTACGACAGCTACGGCAAAGCCCAGCAGCAACTCCCGCTCGCCCTCAACGAAACCGGAGTCCCCGACACCACGCTGCCAACACAAATTCCAGCGATTCCAAAGACCCAGTAACCTCTGATGGGGAAAGCAACAAGGATTTGGCTGACAATCGTTTGGATCGGGATAGGTCTCGAAGGCCTGTGTTTTTTTGTGGCTTTTTCGATGGTCGGAATCGTTGATCCGAAACACTTGACTGAAAGCCTTAGGCTCATCTTGATCTTCGCCATTTGGCTTGGGCTGGTCTTCACTGCGAGTTTTTTTCGCCGAGCCCCATTTCTTTTGCCGTGGGTCGCACTCGCCAATTTCATCGGCTGCGTCGCCCTGAAAGGCATTCCTCGGGGCGGAACACCATCGGACTATTCATATCTCGCGTACACACACTTGACTGATGTCGTAATTCTCATAAGTTCGTACTTCGCATTCCATCCAACGACCATACGAACAGATTAAGTGGTAGCGAGTGCTCTAACTACTGGGCCCTCGCAAAGCGCGAACCGCTTCTAGGTAAGCCAAGCCTTCAGGCTTGGTCCTCTCTCGACCCAAGCAACAAAGGGGACTTTAGCCCCTTGGGGTATGCTCTCTGTATCGGAAAGCAACTACAGCCTCTCTCAACGATGATCTTCGACCCGCCGAGTATCCGCCCACATCGCCCCCAGATAATGCTCCGCGTCTGCCTGGCCCTCCTGACAACCCTCTCCGCGCAAGCCCAATCAAAAAACTGGCAACTGACCTGGAGCGACGAATTCAACGCCCCCAACGGCACCCCTCCCGACCCAGCCAAATGGAACATCGTCACCGGCGGCAAAGGCTTCGGCAACAACGAGCTCGAAACCTACACCGCCAACCCCATCAACGCGCACCAGCAAAACGGCAACCTCGTCATCACCGCCCGCAAAGAAGACGTCACCGGCCCCGACGGCATCCCCCGCCACTACACCTCCGCGCGCCTCAACACGCAAAATCACTTCACACAAAAATACGGCCGCTTCGAAGCCCGCATTCAGCTCCCCACCGGCAAAGGCATCTGGCCTGCCTTCTGGCTCCTCGGCGACGATCACGACACCAACCACTGGCCCAAATGCGGCGAGATCGACACCCTCGAAACCATCGGCGCGCTCGACACCATGTACAGCACCCTCCACGGCCCCGGCTACAGCGGCGGCAACGCCATCTCGCAAAAATTCCCCCTCCCCGCCGGAGAATCCGTCGCCACCTTCCACCTCTATGCTGTCGAGTGGTCCCCCAACGACATCAAATTCTTCTTCGACGACCACCTCATCGCTCACCGCACCCCAGCCGATCTCCCACCCAACACAAAGTGGGTCTACGACCATCCCTTCTACATCCTCCTCAACCTGGCCATAGGCGGCCGCTGGCCCGGCGACCCCGACGACACCACCGTCTTCCCCCAGCACATGCTCGTCGACTACGTCCGTGTCTACTCCCGAAAACCCGAAGCCGCCGAAAAAGCATCTCACCCAACCCGAACCCTATCGAAGCCCGGCCAATGATCCCATGATCACCATCGAACCCACCAGCGTCGAAGCCGAGCTCTCCGCGCCCACCCTCACGCGCTTCCTCAACCGCGCCCGCGCCGCCATCGGCCTCCGCGGAGCAG
The DNA here is from genome assembly GCA_050012935.1 of Edaphobacter sp. Lineage (GTDB taxonomy): Bacteria > Acidobacteriota > Terriglobia > Terriglobales > Acidobacteriaceae > Edaphobacter. The sequence continues at coordinate 7,215 of JBEKGF010000024.1, forward strand.
TCGACGTCCTCCTCACCACCGACCGAACCCTCCGCCAACTCAATAAATCCTTCCGAGGCAAAGACAAGCCCACCGACGTCCTTAGCTTCCCCGCACCAACAGCCTTCGCCAAAAAACACGCCGGCGACCTCGCCATCTCCATCGAAACCGCCGCCCGTCAGGCCAAAGCCTTCGCCCACCCCACGCAGGACGAAGTCAAAATCCTCATCCTCCACGGCCTACTCCACCTCGCCGGCGAAGACCACGAGACCGACAAAGGCGAAATGGCCACCCGCGAAGCCGCCCTCCGCCGCGAACTCCATCTCCCCGCCACCCTCATCGAGCGCACCACACAAACGACCACAAAAAAGCACATAACCACCACGCTAGGACCACGAAAAACCACAAAAAAGACATCTCAATCCACTAAGAAATCCACCACCCGAGGCGGCAAATGAACGCCACCTACGCCTACGCTCTCTCCCTCCTGGTCCTGTTGGCGATCCTCGCCATCGCCGCCTACATCGACCGTATCTACTTCGAGATGGGCAAATTCCTCTCCCGCGAATATCAGGACAACATCGACGCATGGGAGAAGGTCGTCGAGCCACGCCTCCGTCTCGGCCGCGAGTCCATCGCCCTCTCCGCCTCCGTCCTGCGCCAGCTAACCCTCATCACCCTCGCGCTCATCTCCGGCCTGTGCCTCTACACCCACACCACCCTCGTCCCCTCGCTCTCCCGCACGCCCAGCGCCGGAGAGGTCGTCCGCGCCGCCCTCGAGCTCGTCCTTCTCATCCTCATCTTCGACCGCCTCGTTCCTCAGTTCCTCTTCGCCCGCACTCACGGCGTCTGGCTCGCCCGCATCCTCCCCATCCTCCAGGCGCTCTTCTATCTCATCCTGCCCATCACCATGCTCCTGCAGCTTCTCCTCTCCATCGCCGCGCTCGCCGAGCCCGAAGACACCACCCAGGATGACCATCCCTCCGAAGCCATGGACGCGCTCCTCGAAGCCGGCGAAGAAGAGGGCATCCTCGAAGAGTCCGACCGCGAGCTGGTCCGGTCCGCCGTCGAGTTCGGCGACAAGATCGTCCTCGAAGTCATGACCCCGCGTCCCGAGATCTTCGCCGTCCCCGGCTCCCTCAACCTCCGCCAGTTCACCGCCGAGATCAACGAGCACGCCTTCTCCCGCGTCCCCGTCTTCTCTGGCTCTCTCGACGCCATCACCGGCATCGCCTTCGCCCACGACCTCCTCAAGATCCTCGACACCGAAGCCACCATCCGCACCGTCTCCCAGATCCAGCGCCCCGCCGCCTTCGTTCCCGAAACAAAAAAGGTCGCCGAACTCCTCCGCGAGATGCAGCGCGAAAAGCAGCACATGCGCATCGTCATCGACGAGTACGGCTCCGTAGCTGGCCTCGTCACCATCGAAGACCTCCTCGAAGCCATCGTAGGCAACATCGCCGACGAGCACGACGAGCCCGAAGCCGACGACGAACCCATTCGCGAACCCGACGGCTCCTACATCGTCTCCGGTTCCTTCGAACTCTCCCGCCTCCGCGACCTCTTAGCCGACCAGCTCGAACCGGCCGTCCGCCGTCCTGCCGCCGAAACCGCAGACATCGACGAAGCCGAACCTCATCCCGCCGACTCACCCGAGCAGTACGACCTCCGCAACATCCGCGCCCGCGACCTTCGTGACCGGTCGGAGTCTCAAGATACCCGCGACGACCGCACCCCTCGCGACACCCGAGACGACCCCACCGCTCTCCGCCTCCCCGAGAACTACGAATCCACCACCCTCGGCGGCCTCGTCTCCGAGATCGCCGGCCACATCCCCCTACCCGGCGAAGTAGTCGAAGAAGACGGCCTCCGCCTCCAGGTGCTCGCCAGCACCGACCGCCGCATCGACCGCATCCGCATTAGCCTAACCAACCCACCCACCGCCGCTTAACCCACCCAAAACAGCAGTCATCCTGACCTACTCAACGATTGTCATCACCTGACGTACCCCAACCAATTGTCATCACCTGACGTACCCCAACCAATTGTCATTCTGACGTACCCCAACCAATTGTCATTCCGAAGTACCCCAACCAATTGTCATTCTGAGCGGAGCGAAGAACCCCCGCATTTCGCTTTTGCCTTTGCTGTTGCTTGTTTTCTTGGTTGTCATCCCGCAGGGATCTGCTGTTGCTGCTGCCTGTCTTACGGCCACGCAACAGAAAACCGCATCACTACGGAAGCTTCGTGTCAGTTACGCACTCTTCCGGCTTATAAATTGTGGCGGATGACCCCGAAGTAAGCCACCATTGCTGCCAACGGCTGTGCCAGGTTGGGATCAGCTCTCCATCGGGGCCTTGCTCCGCGTAGAGATGCGTGGTTACTCGTCCAGAAAGTGGCATGTGGGAATAGCGGCAGCATACAATTCGCTACAATCGGAGCTCATAAGGAGCGGTATGGCACCACGCTTCGCATTTCGCAAACTCATCCTGATCACACTGCTTCTTACCATTTCCGGATCGCTTCTCATAGTTCATGCTGGATTGCGTGGCCGGGGAAGATACTCAGGCGTCGTCATCTTCGATCGATGGGATACATGCCTGCTTCTAAGCGGCAATTACATTACATACGTGTCTGATGAAGTAAAAGAGAATCTCCGCACGTACAGAAATCAGGCGGTACAGGTGGATGCGTTTGAAATATTCCAGCCAATAAATCCGGGTGACGCCCTGATACGGAGATACACAATCATTGGGCCTGCTCCAATAGTCGCTGGAGGGCAGGTTATTGAAGGAGTGAGAATCACTGCAAAGAGTGATTTCGACCGCGATCACGCAATCGCTTTCCTGATCACGATCGAAAACTCAGCAGACTCACCAGTCCAGATTGACAGTTCTGTGATCGGTCCTACTCTTTTGGGCCCAAAAACTGTGTATGCACTTAACCCATCTGATGGGAAGTCCATGGCTTGGGTCACTCGAGGCAATTTGCTGACCCCTTCATCGTCGAGTTACACGGTGGATGGTCATCTCATCGTCTCAGCCAGTTACAGCATCGATCCGGATAGTAAGTTGCCGGAACGTTTCAATCTGAATTCCGGCGAGTCGAAACAGACTCGTGTCCTGTTCAAAGTGCTTCCTGGACCATATCAGTTTCTCGTGGGGTTTGGAGGAGGCGTTCACGAAGGGAAATCTCTGGCCAGCAATGCGATCTCGTTTCATGTCGACAGTGATGGGAGGCCTGTTCTCGGCGAATAGAACATTCGCAAACTGAAAGTTCGAGCGGTGGACGACAATAATTTTCGTGGCTTGTCGGTAACGCGGAGCCTGCACTTGTGCGCTCTGCCGAAAGCCGGGCAAATTCTCAAGAGAGAAGCGACTGATTTGATTGCCTTTGTTCTCGTCATGTTTTTCTTTTTCCGTTTTCAGCCCAAGAATCGCATGTCAAGCCCAAAAACCACCTAACTCTATCAAACAAAAAGAGATCGAGTTGGCGTATTAGTTCCACTCAACTGGCTATACTGGATATATAGATCAAAGAGACAAGCAAGTCCCGGGCACCATCCGGGGCTAACTCATTTGTTTGCAGGATTTTAAATGTAAACCCTTTGGTTGGACGAATTTGCAGAGAATGCCAACACGCAAACCATTGAAAGGAGATACTTTACGCGGGGGAATGGGGGGAGGGGGGTATCCTCCCAAAGAAAAGAGCAAAAGCTCCGATCGCTCGAAGCCCAGCCATAACCATCGTGAATCAACCAACTAATCAATAGAAATCTTCCGCAGCAGCTTGAAGTCCGAGAGCATCGCACCAGTACCCAGCACCACCGAAGCCAGCGGATCATCCGCAATCGAAACCGGCAACCCGGTCTCCTCGCGAATTCGCTTATCCAGATTCTTGATCAGCGCACCGCCACCGGTCAGCACGATGCCGCGATCCGAGATATCCGCCGAAAGCTCTGGAGGAGTCCGCTCCAGAGCCACGCGGATCGCATTGATGATCGTCGCAATGCACTCGCTCAGCGCCTCGCGAATCTCGGAGTCTTCGATCGTGATGGTCTTCGGCACGCCTTCAATCAGATTGCGGCCCTTGACCTCCATCGTGAGCGGCTTGTCCAGCGGATAAGCCGAACCGAGAGAGATCTTGATCTGCTCCGCCGTCCGCTCGCCGACCAGAAGGTTGTACTTACGCTTCAGGTACGTCATCACGGCCTCGTCCATCTGGTTTCCGGCCATGCGCACGGAACGCGAATAGACGATGCCTGCAAGCGAGATCACCGCAATATCAGTCGTTCCACCGCCGATATCGACAACCATGTTGCCGCCCGGCTCAGTAATCGGCAGACCAGCGCCAATCGCCGCCACCATGGCCTGCTCAACCAGGTGCACCTCGGAGGCCTTGGCCCGGTAGGCCGAATCCATAACCGCCCGCTTCTCAACCTGAGTAATCTCAGAAGGAACGCCAATCACAATCCGGGGGTGCACCATCATCTTCCGGTTATGCGCCTTCTGGATGAAGTAGTTCAGCATCTTCTCGGTGTGCCGGAAATCGGCAATCACGCCGTCTTTCATCGGCTTGATCGCCACGATGTTACCTGGGGTACGGCCAAGCATGTCCTTGGCCTCCTTGCCCACGGCCTCTACCTCGTTAGTGATCTTGTTCACCGCGATAATCGAGGGTTCGTTGACGATAATTCCCTTGCCATGCGCGAAAACAAGCGTATTCGCCGTGCCCAGGTCGATAGCCAGGTCGCTTGAAAAGAGGCTGAAGAGGGACCGCATGTTGTGAATGCGGGAGTAACGCATCTGAAAATTGTTCGAAGACATAGGTATTTGCTGTATTTCCTGAAAAGAGACTCACACTAGTGTATCTCTTTCGCAAGTGCTAATTCGTGGACTCACCTAACCAGTTAGTATCACTCGCCCGTAGTGGAACTTGCGTCCGCCCCACACAGTACGCGGCAACAGAACAGCGCCGAAGGATAAATCAGGATGCTCACATGCCGCGTATAAGCGAACCCCGCTAGGAAGGGAAGCGCACAAGTAACAACCACACCCAGATACAAACCCGAAGCCACGCGCAGCGATCGCTGGTCGGATCGCTCGCCACGAAACAGCAGATAAACCGCCGCCGCAATCGCCGTCCACAGCATCAACCGAAAGGCCACCATGCCAGCACTCTCGATCACTCTTCTAACTCCGGAACTCCCCGTTCCACCATGCTTCTCGAAGGAGAAGAAGATCACATTCAGCTTGCGAACATCGCCCTCAAGCGTCTCGCGCGGATGCGCCCGCAGATACTCCAGTGCAGCCCTCAGGTGATAGTCGTCAAAGCTCCACTCATCGCCGAATTGCAGGCCGCGATTCAGCTCAAAGTCATACCTGTCCACCGAATCCCCACGCTGGGGCGGATAGTGCTCCAGAAACCCGGCATTGTTCCCCTTATGCAGATTGATCCCATCCAGACTGGTTCCCACGCTGTAACGCCCGCTGGCATGATGCTGATACACCGCCCAACCCAGCGGAGCCGCCCCAACCACCGCCACAACCAGCCATCGCAACCCAACGCGCCGCTCCACCAGCAGAAACCCAACCGCCAACACGACAACCACCGGCAGCATGCCGCTCTTCGAGAGGTAGAGCCCATCCAAAGCGACAGCAAACACCAGTGCGCGACTCAACCCATCCATCGCCGGCTTCAACCGCCAACCGACCAACAGCAGCGCCACCGCCGCTGCAAGGAAGCTATAAGAATATCCCTCATCGACCGGCAGATTGGTCACATCGGCAAGGAACGCTGTCATCGCAAACGGAGCCAGAAGCAACAGCACAACGAGCATACGGCGACCTCCGGAACGAGGCAGCCACCGCCAGACCAGATAAATAGCCAACTCAACCTGAAGCAACAGCAGAAGCGTCTTGAAGCAAGCCACCCAGAGGTAGTGGTCGCCCAGCAATCGCATCCCCAACGCCACCACCCAGGCCGCCATAGGCATCCGCGCCGCATGGAAGCAGATCGGATTACCCCGCGTGCCCATATCCTCGGTACAAACCGTCAGCCCTCCACCACTGAGAAGACTCTGTACCGTTGGTCCAATCAGATTGGTTACCGAAAACAGTGGTTTATGCACCTTGGCCTCATCCAAAACCCACAACGCAACCAGCGACATCATCACAGGAACACACAGGAGCAACCACAGAAGGTGACGGTCCGACACTCGACGACCTGGCACTTTCTGATTCGATCCGACTGCGGGCGTCGCTTCCATCAGCCCAATCTAATGCAAGATCGCCGCGCACCATAGCGAATAGATACAATCAGAAGCGGCTTTGAATACATGTGGAGATAGAGAATGATTATCGGCGTACCCAAGGAAGTGAAAGATCACGAGAGCCGCGTAGGCGTAACCCCAGCAGGCGTTAAAGCCCTGGTCGAGGCGGGACACAAAGTTCTTGTCGAGCATAACGCCGGCGCACTCTCCGCGATGCCCGACGACGAGTATCAGAGCGCGGGAGCGGAGATCGTCGGCTCTGCCCATGACGTCTGGCGTCTCGCCGAGATGGTCGTCAAGGTCAAAGAGCCTGTCGAAAAGGAGTACAAGCACTTCCGCGAGGGTCTCGTCCTCTTCACCTATCTTCACCTCGCCCCGCTCACCCAGCTCACCGATGCTCTGCTTGCCTCCAAGGTCACTGGTATTGCCTACGAGACGGTCCGCGACCGTTTCGGCGCCCTCCCCCTGCTGACCCCGATGAGTGAAGTCGCCGGCCGAATGAGTGTCCAGGTCGGAGCAACCTATCTTGAGAAGGAGCATGGCGGCCGCGGAGTTCTCCTGGGAGGCGTACCCGGCGTCCCCCCCGGCAACGTCTGCGTCATTGGCGGCGGCATCGTCGGCACCAACGCCGCAAAGATCGCCCTGGGCATGGGGGCGAAGGTCACTCTCATCGATCTCAATCTCAATCGCCTCCGCGAACTCGACGACATCTTCGGCGGCCGCCTCTACACCGTCGCTTCCAACAGCTACAATATCGAGCACGCAGTTCGCGAAGCCGATCTGGTCATCGGCGGAGTTCTCATCCCAGGCGCCGCCGCTCCAAAGATCGTCACTAAGGCCATGGTGAGCAAGATGAAAAAGGGCGCAGTCATCGTCGACGTAGCCATCGATCAGGGCGGTTGCATCGAAACCGCGCATCCCACGACGCACTCGAACCCATCGTACGAGGTCGACGGCGTCGTCCACTACTGCGTCACCAACATGCCCGCCGCCGTACCCAACACCTCGACCCTTGCTCTGACGAACGCAACCTTCCCCTACGTGCTGAAGCTGGCGCGTATCGGAGCGAACGCCGCTATCGGCGAAGACAAGGGCATTGCCGAGGGAGTTAATACGTTCAACGGCGTTCTGACCTATGGCGCTGTTGCTGCAGCGCAGAAGCGAGAATGGCAGGCTGTAGCGAAGCTCGTATAACCGTCACGCGTAGCGCCGGCGAAGCGAAGAAAGCAATCCTAAACGCCTATAATCAGGGTGACTGAGGAGGGCACAGCCATGGCCAACACTGCGAGCCGGCGAAAGATATGGATCGTCGCTCTTGGTGCGTCTCTGCTCGTCCTTTTTGTTGCTCTTGCCACGCTGAACGCCTTCAATACGCAGCTCCCGACTCCCGCCACGACCCAGCAGATCGTGATCTTCACCGGCCTGTCGATTGTTGCCTTCCTTCTCTTTGTTGCAGTGTTGCTCCTGCTGGTCCGTAATGTGCTCAAGCTCTACGCCGATCAGCGGAGCCGTGTTATGGGCACTCGCCTTCGCACACGCATGCTCTGGGGCGCGCTGCTCGTCAGCCTGATTCCTATCGCCTCCATGTATGCGTTCAGCTATTTGCTGCTCAACCGCGCCGTCGATCGCTGGTTTTCGCAACCTGTCACCGAGATGCGCGACGACAGCAACCATATGGCGGAAGAATTAGCCCGGTACACAACCGCCAACGCACGCGCGGAAGCAGAATCGATCGCCTCGGGTTTGCCAGAGACGCCATCGCCGGTTCCTCGCATCGAAACGCCAGCCCACTCTCAGGTTTCGTCTGCAAAGCAGTCTCATAGGCAAATCCGTGTCCCGGAACATGGCCCCGCTCATACTGCCGCACTCTCCGCATCTCGCGAGCATCGCGAAGCGATCTACAAGATCCTTCAGCAGCACGAGATCACTCTGCAGAATGGATTTGCCATCGTCTACCACGAAGGCCGGGTGATCGTATCGTTCCAACTGCCGCAGCGAGCCGGAGCTACTGCGCAGGTCAAAACGTGGCTTCCCGATCAGGCGGAACAAGAAAGTTCTGACGATCTCGTCCAACAGGCGCCTGCCGATCCTACGGATGCAGCAATTCTGGCCACCGCGCAACGTAATGACCAGTCCGTCTACTCGATTGGCACGACCGACTACGCGCTCGGCACCGCCACAGTCAAAGATGGAAACACCATTGTGGTCGGCCTTCCGATGCCCTTCGGCATGGCTGCCACCATGACCCGTCTGCAAATACGAGCGGAGGCCTACTCGGTTTTGTACAGCGAACGCCGTCAGATCAGAGATCTCTACATGCTCCTTTTGCTGATGATGACGAGCCTCGCGTTGTTTGCCTCCTGCTGGCTTGCGCTGCATCTTTCGAAGCAGGTTACCAAGCCGGTCGAAGCCCTTGCAGATGCGATGGAGGCCATTGCGTCCGGAGACTACGCTCATCGCGTAAAGGAAAGCGCGACCGAAGAACTGGGCGAATTGGTCCGCAGCTTCAATCACATGGCAGCCGACCTTGAGGGCAGCCGTCGAGCAGTTGAGCACTCCACCGTGCAACTGAGTGCAGCCAACGCTGCTCTTGAAGCCCGTCGAAGTGAGCTCGAAATAATGCTTGAAACCATTCCCAACGGGGTAGCCACGCTCGATGCCGATCGCCGAATCGTGCTGGCTAACCGTGCGCTCAGCGAGATGATGGATCCAGGCGGTCAGCGCCCCTTCTACGGTCGCGTTATAGAAGAAGTTTTCCCGGCGGAAGTTGCTGAGGTTCTGGATCGCCTGATCAAGCGCAGTCATCGCATGGGGTCAGCTTCCATCGAGATCGAGATCACCGCGCCTGTTCAGGCTTCAAATAGCCGGTTCGCCGGTACGATGAACCTCCTCGCCACAATCGCTCTTCTTGAAATACCCGCCGCGACTGAGCGCATGCGCCGTGAGCATCAGGGATATGTCCTCGTTCTAGAAAATGCCACGGAGCTGCTTCGTGCGCAGAAGCAATCAGCATGGAAAGAAGTTGCGCGCCGCGTTGCGCATGAGATCAAGAATCCTCTTACGCCCATCAGCCTGAACGCGGAGCAGATTCGCAGGCACATTGACCGGCTCGCTCACGCTATTGCCGATCCGGAGCTGCAGACCCCGGAACTACCTTCCGTCGCAGTTATTCGTCGTTGCAGCGAAGTCATTACCTCCTCGGTTGAGAGTATGCGGTCGCTCGTCGATCAGTTCGCCGCTCTCGCCGAGTTCCCGACAGCACATCCCAAGCCAGCCGACCTTAATACGATTGTCGAAAACTCGCTGGCCCTCTTTGCTGGCCGCATGCAGACGATTGGAATAGTCCGCAAGATGGCGGGCGACCTACCGCTCGTCATGGCCGACCCAGAGGCACTCAAACGCGCCCTGGGCAACCTCATCGATAACGCCGTCGAGGCCATGCAGCAGAGCCTGTTCCGCGAGCTTCGCATATCCACCGAACTCCTCGAAAATGGCATGGTCGAACTAACAATCGCCGATACGGGTTCCGGCCTCACCGACGAGATGCGTGAGCGTCTCTTCCTGCCATACTTCTCGACGAAGCAACGAGGTACCGGCCTCGGTCTCGCGATCGCTGCCAAAATCATCCAGGAGCATCAAGGCACTGTCCGCGCGGAAAAGAATGAGCCGGCGGGTGCAAAATTTATCGTCGAACTTCGCCCTGCCTCTACCCTCGACAGCGATCCCGATACACCTTCTCCTGTCGTGAGTTCTTCAACCGCCAACTACTCGGAGGCCGAATCTGCGTATGCCGGGACTGTCGCAGGTCATCCCACCAGCACTGCACAGGCAAAGGATGATCTCGCCTCCACCATAGCTCAAGGGCCAAAATGAACCACGTACTCATCGTCGACGATGAAGCCGAGATTCGCGAATCGCTTGAGAGCATCCTGCGCGAAGAGGAATATCTCGTCACAACGGCTGCTACCGCGAGCGAGGCTCTCGAACTGCTGCGGGATGCGGCTTACGATGTTGTTTTGCTCGACATCTGGCTACCAGACCGTGACGGCCTCGAGACCCTGACCGAGATTCGCCAGATGGAGAGCTCGAATATCCCCGAGGTCATCATCATCAGCGGCCACGGGACGATCGAAGCGGCGGTACGAGCCACCAAACTTGGAGCCTACGACTTTCTCGAGAAGCCTCTCTCGCTCGAGCGCACACTCATCGTCCTTAAGAACGCGATGAGAGCCCGCCAGATGCGCGAGGACAATCAGGAGTTCTCCCGTCAACTTGCGAGAGGAACGGTAACGGGAAACTCCGTTCCCATGAAAGCCCTGCGCCAGCAGATCAAGCTGATGGCTCCCACCAATGGCCGCGTGCTTATCTATGGCGAATCCGGAGCCGGTAAAGAACTGGTAGGACGCGCCATGCATGCCGAGAGCCTCCGCAAAGACCGCCCCTTCGTCGAGCTTAACTGCGCCGCCATTCCAGAGGACTACATCGAATCCGAGCTCTTCGGCTACCGGCACGGAGCTGTTCCCGGCGGCCCCACCGAAAAACGTGGCACCTTTGAACGTGCCGATGGTGGAACGCTTTTTCTGGATGAAGTCGGCGACATGAGTCTCAAAACCCAGGCCAAGGTTTTGCGGGCATTAGATGAGCAGCGGTTCCTTCCTGTCGGCGCGTCCCATCCTGTTCATGTCGACGTTCGCGTGATCGCTGCCACCAACAAAGATCTTGAAGAGGAGATCGCTCGCGGCAACTTCCGCGAAGATCTCTTCTATCGCCTCAACGTGATTCCGTTTTTCGTTCCACCGCTTCGTGATCGTAAAGAAGACATTCCTCTTCTGGTCAAAGAATTCCTACAACAGTTCGGCGCCGAGTACGGTCGTCCCCACGTTGAGATGACCGAAGACGCCCTTGCTGCTCTGAAGCAGTATCACTGGCCAGGGAATGTGCGCGAACTGCGCAATCTTGTAGAGCGCGTCCTTATCCTCAACCCGAAGACGCAGCGCATCGAGCGTCGCCACCTGCCGATGCTCGTCTATCGTGATGCTCGTGATGCCGGCAAAGCCAATGGGCGCAGCGAAGAGTTCACTTCGCTGCTGCAGGCCAGGGAAGCATACGAACGCGATTACATACTGAAAAAGCTCGATGAGTTTCACGGAAACGTCAGCCGTGCCGCCGAAGGTCTCGGCCTGGAACGAAGCCATCTCTACCGCAAGATGAAGGCTCTGGGTGTAAGCATCAAGGAGTGACCGTCAAGCAGAGGTGCCTGAAAGGGCTTCCCCTCCTATCTCTCCTCGTCCGCCTGTTTCTCGGCGATCTCTTCCAACTGCCTCCGCCAATCCAGTTCTTCAACAAAGCCGCGGTTGGAGCGCCACTCCTCCTGCACCTTCACGAACAGCTCAAGGAATACCCGCGTTCCCAGCAAGGATTCGATATCCTTCCGCGCGGCAGTGCCGATCCGTTTCAGCATCTCCCCTTGTTTACCGATCAGGATCGCCTTCTGCCCTGTCCGCTCGCAATAAATCGCAGCGGAGATCTTGGTTACAGGTAGCTTGCCGTCCTTCCGTTTCTTCATCGAGAGTGGTTCTTCGTACTTCTCGATGACTACCGCCGTAGCATAAGGGACTTCTTCCCCAGTCAAAAGCAGAATCTTTTCGCGAATCATTTCCGCAACAAGAAACCGCTCCGGCTGATCGGTCAACTGATGCTTCGGAAAGTAGCGTTGTCCCTCTTTCAGCTGTCCGACGACCTTATCCAGCAGCAGTTCCAGCCCTTCCTTCTTGCGCGCAGAGATGGGAATCACCTCCGCAAACGAGTGCAAGGCCGACCAATGCTCAATCAGGGGCAACAGGTCCTTCTTGGGAATCGCGTCGATCTTGTTCAGCACCAGGATCACCGGGCACTCCAGTTTTCTAATCAGCGAGAGAGCAAAGTCGTCCTCCGCCGCGGACATCGCCCGCCGGGAAGCTGTGAATTTTTTCCCTGCTTCACCTTGCGGCAGGCGATGCGTCACGTCGACCAGAAATAACACTGCATCGCGCGACTCCAGCGCGTCGTGAACCTCCTGCATCATGCGCCGGTCGAGCTGCGTATCCGGCTTGTGAACTCCCGGAGTATCCACCAGCACGATCTGAGCAGGCGGATGGCCCGGTTCGCTTTTGGTCTTTTTCTTCAGCGGGACCTCGAGCACGCCCTGGATCCGTGTTCGCGTCGTCTGCGGCTTGTGAGTGACGATCGCGAGCTTCTGCCCCAGAAGGGCATTCAGCAGCGTGGACTTTCCGGCATTTGGGCGGCCGATGATCGAAACGAAACCTGAGCGGAGGGCCATCCCCCTATTATGCTCTGTTCGCACACCCCAATCGCGTTCCAGCTAAAGGCGCGGAAAAAAGTTGCTCTCCGCATCCACCCCGCCACCTCCGCGCCCGCGCCGATTGGCAGATAATTATTTCAAAGGCATGGAATCTTTCTTCACACGCTTCAAAAACGTACTCGTTCTGGTGGCGATTCTACTCGCCCAAACGATCGGCCTTGCCGTTCAGGTGCGCCGCCCCGTCGATCCCAGCGCGCCAGACGGCAGCAGTGTCACACTGATCCGTTATTGGGCAGTCTCCGCCGTCACTCCATTTGAGCGTTTCTTCCACGGCTTCGGCTACAACCTCCGCCATGGGTGGTCCAACTATATCGACCTGCGCCACACCCGCCAGCAGAACTACGATCTTCAGCAGGAGATCGCCCGTCTCCGCCTGGAGCAAGCCGCTCTCTCCGAAGACGCCATTCAAGGCCATCGGCTTCAAGCTCTGCTCAACTTTCAGCAGCATTACGTCGCTTCTACCGTTGCCGCGCAAGTTATCGGCAGCAGCGGCAGCGACCTCTCCCGCGTCCTCTACATTGACAAGGGTGCGAAAGACGGCCTCATGCCCGACCAGGGCGTCATCACTCCTGACGGTATCATCGGAAAACTGCGCGACGTCTTTCCCCGCACTGCGCAAGTCCTGCTCATCAACGACCAGACCTCTGGCGCCGGCGTTGTCCTTGCCACGACTCGTCTCCGTGCAATCCTTCGCGGCAGCACCACAGGTCAAATTTTAATCAACAACTTGACCCCCGACTCCCGCATCAAGCCTGGCGAGCAGGTTCTTACCTCGGGTGGCGATCAGGTCTATCCGCGTGGTCTTCCCGTTGGCACCATCGAATCGATTAAGCCAGACCCCGACCATCAACCTTACACTCTGATTCAACTCCGTCCCGCGGCCAACCTCAATCAACTCGAAGAGGTCCTTGTCATTACCGGCACTCAACCCGCGCTGCCGCCTGCCACCCAACACGATCTGGCCGTCGGCGTTGCCACCTCTGAGGCACAGGCCGCCGCAGCCAAACAGCTTGCCGATCAGCAGGCTGCTGAAGCCGCCGCCAAATCCGCTGCTCAGATCGTCGCCGACAGGCTCCCCGGCCTCCACGATCCCGACCATCCTGAGGCGGACACCACAAATCCTGCCACACCCGGCGCCCCAGCCCGCGTCCCCAAGCCTCTCCCTACCATTCATCCGGACCACTTCACATCAGGCGCAACGCCCCCGGCGGCCGACCTGAAACCTGGAGCCCCTAGCAGCTCTGATCCGGTCACGATCAGGAACCCAACGCCTTCCGCGACTCAACCCTCAACTACGCCCCAGCCTCCTCCGGCAAAGCCCAACCAACCTCAACCCACAAACCCTCAACCCTAGCGAGCCAGTCGCAGAGACAAATGTCGAAAAAATAAGAATTAGGAGCGGAAGAAAAACCTTATATCTATGGCCACACGCAGCTACACATCCCGCCGGGAACTCGAACAGCACACTTTTCCTCCGGCTGTTACGGTACTTGTTCCGTTGGCTGCGATTCTGCTGCAGGCGCTGCTTCCCAGGCCCTTTCCGCGTCTCGCTATTCTCGATCTGCCCCTCATCGTTACCATCTTCTTCGCTGTCTCGCGTCGTAACCCAGTCGCCGGCACTCTCACGGGAGCCTCCATTGGTCTCCTTCAGGACGCTCTCACTAACACGCCGATCGGCGTCAACGGCATGGCGAAGTCCGTCATCGGCTACATCGCTGCCAGCATTGGCATTCAGATCGACGTAGAAAACCTAACCACTCGCATTTTCATCAACTTTGGCTTCTTTCTACTCAACAGTTTCCTCATCTTCCTCATCAACCGCCGCCTTCTCGCCCACGCCGACTTCCATATTCTCTGGCTTCACGAGCTGCTTCGCGCTGTCATCAATACCGTTGTGGCGCTTCCCATCTTTTTCCTGCTTGATAACGCAAGGCGGCGTGAATAAAGCCGGAATTCGCCCGTCTAACGAACAACCTTGATACACATTGGTCGTATCGTCGTCGCGGGGGAACGGTCGTAAACTGGAATTAGACATGGAACCTGTCCACCACTCCGAAGCCCAAAACGCCGGCCCCAATGGCAAAACAGAGAAGCTGCCCATAGGCAAGCTCCACTCCGTTCAGTACCTTATTGCCTTGATCCTTGCCGTCCTTCTCGTTGGGCTCTGGCGTCTTCAAGTCGTCAATTCGGAGAACTTCCGTTCCCTTGCCGAGGCGAACCGCATCCGCAAGGTCCCCATCCTCGCTCCGCGCGGCAAGCTCTTTGATCGCGAAGGCCGTCTCCTCGTCGACAACTATCCCTCGGTCACCTGTTATCTCCTCCGCGAACAGGTCAAGGATCTCAATGCCGATCTGCCGCTGATCTCTCAAGGCCTGCACATCCCCATCGAGCAGATTCACGCCACTCTCCGCCGCTACCAGATCGCGCCCAACTACCAACCCATCCCCCTCAAGCAGGACATCACCCCTGACGAGCAGGCCTTCATCGCCGCCCACCGCGACGAACTCCCCGAACTCGAGACTCTCGACGAGCAGCGCCGTCTCTATCCGAGCGACGGCTTCGCCGCCCACCTCATCGGCTACGTCGGCGAGGTCTCCGAGCAGATGCTCGCCAACGACGACCGCTACTCCCTGTACTCTCCTGGCGACGTCGTCGGCCGTTCGGGCGTAGAAGCGACTTACGATGCTCTCCTTCGCGGCGTCGATGGCAGCCGTGACGTCATCGTCAACAGCCACGGCAAAGAACTTGGCCATCTCGGCCAGACCCTCGCCATTCCGGGCAAAGACCTCAAACTCACCATCGACCTCGACATCCAGATGGCCGCCGAAAAGGCCATGGAGGGCAAGAACGGCGCGCTCGTCGCCATCGACCCCCACACTGGTGAGATTCTTGCCATGGTCTCGCGCCCCACGTTCGATCCGAACCAGTTCGCCGTCCGCCTCACCCGCGCCTACTGGAACCAGATCATCACCGACCCCAACCATCCCTTGCTGAACAAGACCATCCAGGCTCAGCTTGCGCCGGGTTCCACCTTCAAGATCGTCATGTCGCTCGCCGGGCTCGAAGAGAACGTCGCCCAGACCATGCGCGTGGTGTGCAACGGGGGCGCCACGTTCTACGGGCACTTCTTCGCCTGCGATAGACATCACGGCATGGTCGATATCGACCACGCGATTCCGTGGTCCTGCGACACCTACTACTACACGCTGGCTGAAAAGCTCGGCATCGACACGATTGCCAAGTACGCCACCGCGCTCGGCCTCTCGCAGAAGACAGGCATCGATCTCCCTGATGAAGTCGCTGGAACGATGCCCTCCACCGCTTGGAAGCTCAAAACCCAGCATGAGAAGTGGTACGCCGGCGAGGTGATCTCGGTAGGCATCGGCCAGGGCGCCACCACCGTCACGCCTCTGCAACTTGCCCGCGCTCTCGGCGGCATCGCCTCCGGTGGAGCACTCAAGCGCCCGCACGTCGTCTTCCCTGACGAGGTTCCCCCCGACCTCGAAGAAAACATTCTCACCAGCTACCCCGGCTCCGGCGACCGCACCATCCCCATTACCTCCGCCAACTGGGAGACCATCACTGACGCCATGGCCGCGACCACCACCACGGGCACCGCCGCCGCCGTCCACCTGGAAGGCATCGACTTCGCCGGCAAGACCGGAACGGCTCAGGTCGTCAACCACAGCGCCGGCGCCACCAGCCTCGGCAAGGGAGCCGAGCGTGCAAACGCATGGTTCGTCGGCATGGCCCCCCGCCGCAATCCAGACATCGTAGTTGCCGTGCTGTGCGAACATGGCGGTTGGGGCGCCGAAGCCTCCGCCCCAGTTGCCGCCCAGGTCATCAACGCTTTCGTCACCAAACAGCGCAAGCGCGACAACAACATTCGCATCGCTGACACACCCAAGACGACGCCGACCGAACGAACTACCTCCGCCGCGCCGAAACCTTCAACACCCACTGCGGAATAACAACTAGGCTCTCAAGCAATTTCAACGAACAGACTCCCCCTTCGGCTTTCCCAACCGCATATTGAAACCAATCATCCCGCCGGTGACGTTGATTCCATTGTCCAGATACTTCGGCTCAGACAGATAGGCGTTCGATACATGCATATAGCTACCGCCCAGGGACATGCTGTACTTCGGATTGAAGTTATACCGGAGGCCGCTTCCTAACCACAAAGTAAAAGTAAAATCCTGTCCCTGCGCGTAAAAATTGCCGTCGGGCCCCTTGGCGTCAATGAATCCCGCCCCCAGACGCACCTCAAAATACGGTGTGGCTCGCCAGTTCCGAGGAACGAAGTTGCGACGCACTCCCAAATCAAAGGCTCCATATATTTTCTCCGGTCCTCTCGGAATTGCAGTGACGGACAGGGTAGCCGTAAGGTCAGTATTGCCGCGCAGTATCCACGGCCCATTTACGTCTCCCATATGCCATCGGATCGAAGGAAAGATCGGCACCAGCGTGTAATGGAGCGGTTTTTGCGAGTAATTGCCGCCTACAAAGACGTCGAAAACAAAAGGAATATTGATCGGAAGCGCGCCTGCCTCCAGGGAGAATTCGAGCTTGTTCCTGTAATAGATGTCTTTGTTGAAATCGACCGGTCGAAACGGAGGCGCACGTAGTACATCATCGGAAGGCTCAGTCTTCAAATCCTGCCCCTTCAAGAGAGCGGGTGGCGTGAGAGATGCCAGGAGCAGAACCAACAACCTCAGGTTTCGCTTGGTCATGGCGAAATAAAACACCTCCGGATATTGCGTCAATCCCACAGAATCTCTGTGCCCGATGCCGCTATAGCCTCCTGCTTCCTTGTATTCGCGCTTGAGAATACGTTATGCGCTGCGTCATCGGAACTGGTTACACTAACAGCAAGCATGACCCGCCTCTCCTCCTATCGCGACTTCGACTGGGTGCTCCTCGGCTTTGTCCTCCTCCTCTCGCTTATCTCCGTTCTCGAGATCAAGTCCGCTACCCTCCACACCAAGTTTCACGGCTTCGATCACAAGCAGATCGGCTTCCTTGCCATCGGCATCGTCCTGATGTTCCTCATCTCGCTGATCGACTACCACCGTCTCATCGACACCGTGCACTGGGCCTACGGCATCGGCGTTCTCTCTCTTGTCGCCGTCGCTCTCTTCGGCACCAAAGTCCTCGGCGGCAAGCGCTGGATCAGCTTCCACGGCGTCCACTTCCAGCCCTCGGAGTGGATCAAGCTCATCCTCATCGTCGCCGTGGCCCGCTACTTCTGGGGACTCACCGGCAGGGAACTGACCTGGACCGACATCGGCAAAGTCTCCGCCATGGTCTTCATCCCCATGGTCCTCGTCCTCAGGCAGCCCGACCTCGGAACCTCTCTAACCTACCTGCCCATTCTCATCTGCGGCCTCTTCCTCGGCGGAATCCGGATGAAACAGGTTGCCATTATCCTGCTCGCCCTCGTCTTCATCGGCGGCGTCGCCTGGAAGAGCGGCAAGCACCTCAAACCCTACCAACAGGCCCGCATCAACGCCTTTATCAACCCTGACTCTGACCCTCGCGGCTCGGGCTATCAGATTCGCCAATCCCTCATCGCAGTAGGCTCCGGAGGCATTTGGGGTAAGGGTGCAAACAAGGGAACCCAGACCCAGGGAGACTTCCTTCCCATTCCCTACACCGACTTCATCTTTGCGGCTTTTTGCGAAGAACATGGGTTCGTCGGAGCGGTCGGCGTTTTATTGCTGTACTTCCTCATTCTCATGCGCCTCATTCAGAACGCCCAAACCGCATCCGACCTGCCAGGCAGCTTCATCATCATGGGTGTCGTCGCGGTCGTCGTCTTTCAGATCGCGGTCAACGTTGGGATGGTCGTCGGCCTGATGCCGGTCACTGGGATACCTCTGCCTCTGCTGAGCTACGGAGGATCCTCGGTTCTCTTCACATTTCTCGCTCTCGGCATCGTCATGAACGTTCGCATGCGCCGTTTCGTGAACTGAGAAGCGCCCGGTCAACGGCCGGGCCCAGCAGATTGTCCTGCCGAGACCCGTACAGTCGCCACGAGGTAACCGCTCCACGCGCAGTGGGCCCGTCGGCAGGACAGGAATCTTCTTCCGCACTGGCATCTGTAGCACCTTTAGTGCAATACTGTATTAACATCTGTTCGGCTGTAGATGCCGCTCAGCGCAAGATCCGCTATCTCCAGGCGCACAGTCGCCGGTCGGCGGCGACAAGATTTTTTAGAAGAAAAGGCCGGCCAGACGAGAGACATCGATCCGTTGGCTGGACAGGTTTTAGGGAAAATGATCGCATCCGGATGGCAAACGGCCCCGCCTCAAATCGCTGATTTCGAGGTTGTTCTGGTCACAAACTCCGCATGCCGGCAATTGCTTGAAGCATCCCCTCGTGTTCCCGATTTACCCGGTTTTGCCCCATTCGCCCTCTCCCGGAAGGCGTCTGCGGCTGAGTTGAACCAACATCTCATACCGGCTATCGAGTTCTGTTCACGCGCTTCCGCATCCCCCATCCTGTCCGCTCCACGGTGAGCCAGCCTGGCTTAGATGCCAGGTAACTCGCGATTGTTCTCTGTCTCGGTCTGCCGCTCGAACCTCAACCAGGTCGGGCAGAAAGAGCACAGAATGTCGAAAGAAATTTACATCAGCAGTACTCCTCACGAGACCCGTCTCGCCATCGTCGAAAACGACGCCCTCACCGAAATCTATTACGAGCGCGAGAACGAATACACCCTAGCCGGCTCAATCTATAACGGCAAAGTCACCCGCGTTCTCCCTGGTATGCAGTCCTCCTTCGTGGACATCGGCCTCGAGCGCGACGCCTTCCTCTATATCACCGACTTTATGGAAGAGGCCGGCGACTCCGCCGATTTCGACACCAACGGCAACGGTGACTCCAACCGCCGCCGCAGCGACCGCAACAGCCCACCAACCCTCGAAGGCTCAGTCGCCCCCTCAGATCAGTCCAGCGACGCCGGTGACCGGAACGGCCGTAGTGACCGTGGTCGCGGAGGTCGCAGCCGACGTGATCGCGGAGGAAACCGAGACCGTCAACCTAATGCGGATACTCTTGTCTCCTCCAGCGCGAACGATACCTTCAACGCCCCGGCAGCAGACTATCTCGCCGAAGAGGAGCGGACCGAAAACATCCCGTCCAACAGCGACGACGCTGAAGAAATAGGCGAAGGCGCTCCCGGAGCCGACGGAAGCCGCCGCTGGCGTGGCCGTCGTGGCCGCCGTCGCGGTCGTGGCCCTGGTCAGCGTGACGAATCCACACGAACCGCTGGAGAGACAACCTCCGAGACCTCCAACGAGCCATCCTATGGCGACGACTCCTTCAACATGGAAGGCGCCGCCGAACCAACCAGCTCTACCGCACCAGTAGCCTCCATGTACTCCGCGCCTGTGACGACCAGCTCCCCCCAGGAGACCCGCGGCAGTAGTGACCGAAATAACCGTGGCGACAGAAACGACCGCAACAACCGCGGCGGCAGAGACCGCAACCGCGGCGGTAGAGACGACCGTGGCGGGCGCGACTCTCGTACTCCTCGCGGCTTCGCACCTCGCACCTCGCTCTACGGAGTGGAAGAGACTCCTGCCTACACTGAACCCGAGCCCGGCGCAGCTTCCGCAGAGCCCATCGTTCTTCCTGGCGAGTCCCTGTCGAAGTACCGTAAAGAGTCTGACGCCCCGGCAACGGTAGCAACGCCTTCGCAACCCAGCAGCCAGAACGTCATCGTTCCCTCAGCTCCAGGCTTCACGATCCCCTCAGGCTGGGACGGAGGCAACGTCCTTCCCGGCGAATCGCTCTCTCGCCACCGCCGCCAGGACAACCCCAGCCAAAACTACCGCAACTCCCCCGAGCCAACGGCCGTCGCAGAGCCGGTCATTCAGCGCCCAACGGAACCAGCGCCGGAGCCGACTGTATTCGCCCAACCAGAGATCGAAGCAGCGCATCTTCCACCGTCACCCCCGCCAACTCCCGTTGAGTACGAACCCATCGACGCCTCTGCCTCCTATCGCGTCGATCCGGCAGCCCCCAGCGAATTCCGCCAAAGCGCACCTGTTCTCGACGCTCCCGAACGACACGAAGAAGAGCTGCGGGAAGAGGTCCACGAGCAAACTTACGAGCAACCTCGCGCACTGATCCACGAAGAGCATGACCATTCCGCAACGCACAGCATCACACCCAGCCCCGCTGAGCACGTAGCCCAGCTGCACACAGACTCCACATTCGAAAAATTCGATTGGCAGACTCCGCCAACCGAAATTCCAACCTTCGTCGAGCAGTCCGCTTCCCTGGCGCACGAGCTCACTACGCTCCACGCTACCGGTGACATTACCTCAGAAGCCCCGGCAACGACCTTCATCCCCGATGCAGGCGCATTGGTAGAGGAAACCCTCGATGAGGAGGACTACAACACCACCCTCCACGCCAGCGCCATCGAAGAGATGGAAGACTTCGACGAAGAAGAGACGCTTGAAGGAGCAGCCGATCTCGGCACCATGCTCCGCGAGATGTCGATCGATCACATCACCGGCTCCGGCACCGGAGAGGGCCCCAACGAAGAAGATCTCGATGACGACTTCGAAGAAGAGGACGCCATCCACGAGCTCACCATCGGCGATCTCGACGAAGCCGACGAAGAGGACGCTGAGGAAGAGCTCGACGAGTCCGACACGGAAGAAGACGTCATCCACGAAGACTTCGGCGAGAGCAGCGAAGTACTCACCAATAGTGCGGATCAGCCTCAGGTCAGCGACGCTGCTCCTGCCCGCGACCGCAATCGCGACAACGATCGTGGCCGCAGCCGCCGCGATGGCCGTCGTGATGGACGCCGCGACCGTTTTGGCCGCGGTGATCGCCCTCGTTACGCCGGCGGTGCAGGCGACCGCGAGCGCTCCGGCGGAGGTCGCGGCGGACGCAGCTCCGTGCAAGCTACTAACCTTCCGGCGATCAGCGAGCTCCTCAAGCCTGGTCAGGAGATTCTCGTACAGATCGCCAAGGAGCCCATCGCCAAGAAGGGCGCGCGCATTACCAGCCACATCGCGCTCCCCGGGCGTTTCCTGGTCTTCATGCCGACCGTCAACCACACCGGCGTCTCCCGCAAGATCGACTCCGACGGCGAACGCCGCCGCCTGAAAGAAATCCTGCTCAGTGAAAAGGGCGAAGCCTCCGGCGGCTTCATCGTGCGCACCGCAGCCGAAGGAGCCAGCGAAGAAGAACTCCGCAACGACCTTCGCTTCCTTCTCAATCTCTGGGCAGACATCAAGCAGCGCAGCGAATCAAGCAAGTCGCCCGCGCTCATCTACCACGACCTCAACCTCGTCGAGCGCATCCTTCGCGACCAGGTCACCGACAACTTCTCCGCCATCTGGGTCGACTCCGAGACGGACTACGAGCGCATCCTGCGTTTCCTGCAACGCTTCCAGCCGTCGCTCATCCGCCGCGTCAAGCTCTACACCAAGGAGACTCCGCTCTTCGAGCAGTTCGGCATTACCGAAGAGATCAACAAAGCCCTGCGTTCCAAGGTGTGGCTTAAATCCGGTGGATCCATCGTCATCAACCAGACCGAGGCTCTCGTCGCCATCGACATCAACACCGGCAAGTTCGTCGGCAAGACCGCTCGCCTCGAAGATACCATCGTCAAGACCAACCTCGATGCGATCCCGGAGATCGTTCGCCAGATTCGTCTTCGCGACCTCGGCGGCATCATCATCATCGACTTCATCGACATGGACGAGCGCAAGAATCGCAACCGCGTCATGGCCGCGCTTGAGGAAGAGCTCAAGAACGATCGTGCGCCGTCAAAGATTCTGCAGTTCAATGATTTCGGTCTCGTCGCCATCACCCGCAAGCGTGTCAAGCAGTCTCTCGAGCGAACCTTGTCCACGACCTGTAACGTCTGCGTCGGCACCGGCATGGTCAAATCGCCAGTCACGGTCTGCAACGACATCTACATCGAGATGCGCAAGATGCAGAAGCACCTTGATCGCGGAGACGTTATGCTCCGCGTCAATCCCGACGTCGTCAAACAACTCAAAGCGCCAGGTACGAAGTGGCTCCAGGAGATGGAAGAGATGGTTGGCAAGACCATCCTCGTCAAATCCGATCCCAGCCTCCACCCCGAGCAGTTCGACATCCACTAAGCAGAGTTGAATCAGTCTTCGTTCTCTCTCGCTACTTCATCCCTTGAGATGAACGTGGAACTTGAATCTCCGTTTCATTCCTTTGAGATTGGATTTTTTTTTGAGCCTTCGCTTTGTTCTTTGGGATTAACGTAGGGCTCTCAGCCCCGCGAAAAATTCCACAAATAAAAAGTGGCTTTAGCCCGTATCTGTCCGGTTGTCAATATTTTGTCTTCAAGAAACTCTCGTATCTTTGTCATCCCAAAGTCGATTTCATGCGTCATACACAACAAGCGTATTACAGTTGGGTTCAAGCCTTTGAAGAACCTCGCAGCACCAAGGGAGTCAATAAAAGATGCAATCGACGATCAACGATAATAACTTCTCCACCTTCATTGGCCGCATTGCGGCAGTCACCTTTCTCACCGCCGCGAGCACACTTGGGCTGCATGCACAGCAATCGGCCGGCACAGCTCCATCGCTGCCGTCCATCAGTCTCAAATCAACTCTTGCCGCTCCGCTCGATCTCTCTACGCCCGATGACCTCAAATACTCGAGCAGCACAGGCCAGGACGAAGTGGCCGAAGCCGAGAGCTTCATCCTGAGCAGCAGCGAAGACCAGCCCCCACCGCGCCGCAAATACAGTCGTCCCAACTACAACGACAGCCGCACCAACTCCGACGGCTCGGAAAAGTACACCTTCTTCGGCGGCGGCGGCTTCACACTGCCCGTCGGAGGCTCCCATAGCTACCTGGCAACCAGCTGGGGGATTCAGGCAGGTGCCGGACGCAACTTCAATAAGAAATTTGGCGTCAATGTTCAGTTTGACTGGGCTAACTTCGGCTTCCAGACCGCAACCCTCAACAGCCTGATTGCCATCTACAACAGTCCAATGGTGGGGGGTGACTTCCCCCAGATCGGAGGCACCAGCCACATCTGGTCCTTCACTGTTGATCCCATCTATAACTTCTACAACTCGGACACCTGGGGTGCCTATGTCACGGGTGGCACCGGCTTCTATCACAAGACCGCAAACTTCACCACGCCCACTATCGAGGAGGAGGAGACCTTCTTCGGCCCGATCGAATTTCAAGCCAACCAGACGATTGACAAGTACACCAGCAATGCCATCGGCATAAATGCGGGTCTCGGCATGACGTACAAGTTCTCTCGTTTCGCAGGTGAGAGATTTTACGTCGAAGGCCGTTATGTCTACACCTTCAATTCTCCGCGCACCTTCTCCTTCGGCGATGAGAACGGGAACGGCTTCAACGTCTTCCCCCAGAACAGTGCGAAGACCGGCTTTATCCCCGTCACGTTCGGCGTCCGTTTCTAGCCC
The DNA here is from genome assembly GCA_050012935.1 of Edaphobacter sp. Lineage (GTDB taxonomy): Bacteria > Acidobacteriota > Terriglobia > Terriglobales > Acidobacteriaceae > Edaphobacter. The sequence goes on from JBEKGF010000024.1 coordinate 31,283, forward strand.
GCGTCTTTTCCAATCTGCCGGGTTGAGACGAAGAGAGGTTCGCCTCTCTTCGTCTCTTTTACAAGGCTCTTGTCCAGACTCAGCCGCTCTGGATTCCTGTGAAACAGGGGATCTCCCGGAGCGCCACGAATCCTCCACCCAGGGGTAAATTCGGAGGCTGGACCAAGCGACTGATTCTATTGTCCTTGCGAGTGTCGCTATTTTCTTTTTGCAACTTTCCTCCGAAAATCGCATGTCAAGTCCCAAAACCACTTAACCCGCTACAAATCAGCAACATCTGCGTGGCGTATTAGTTACACTCAACCCGCTATAATGGAATATAGAGATCGAGATAGAAACAAGCCCTGGACAATCTTCAGGGCTAAGTTGTTGATAGTGGGTATTTTGTGCGCAACTCTTTTGTTAGGAACATTTTGCGGACACCTTACCCCTGCAAGCCTCTGAATCCAGGTAACTTACTCCCAAAATACCCCCCGTGCGGGGGGGAGGGGGTATCTTTTACGGATGATGAAGAAGGAATCCTATCGTCACACCAGCCGCCGAAATCACGGTTAGTGCCAGTTGATGTCCCAGGCCCCGCTGCCGCATCTCCCAGGCGTTCAGCCACAGCACGCCGACCAGAACTACCACCAGCCCCGGACCAACTACCCACCGGTACGCGGGGCCATTGACCAGCGCCGCCACATACCCGGCGGCCGTGGCGCAGACCAGCCATATCGCATCCTGGGCGTACTTATATTTTGTTGTAATCCGGTTGTTCTTTGAAACAAAGCCGGTTGAAGCTGCCGCGATTCCAAAGGTCGCAGCCATCGACAGGCCTACCGCCACGACATATCCGAGAAGGAGAGCAAAAGCAATATAACTGGCTGAAATAATCGACATGATCCCCAGTGCTTAAGCGATATCGTTCTTAAGTCTATCAGCGAGTGCGGCGTCGATGCTCCGCGTCAGACTCCTACTGGATAAGGTTTTTCATGCATCTGCTGTCCAGCATCCCCGCTCCGTTCAAAGCGTCCCTGCAACAGGCTTAGCAACCCCGTATACCAGTAACCGAACACAAACAACACAAGGAACGGCACTGTAAAAAAGTTCTCCGTCGTGATCGCGTAGTAGACAGTCCACGCGAAATAACAACCGATTGCCAGCTCGATCCACGGAACGATTCCGAGCCGTTTCCGGTACACCTTTGCCTGCGTCTTTTCGCCCTTCTTCTTCACCTTATACTTCGGTGTTCGTGCAAACGCGCTCTTGACTCCAAACAGAGCCTCCATCACGGCCTTGGTATTGGTAATCGTCAGCCCTACGCCGCCGAGCGCCATCACGAACGGAATATAAAGGATCGACATGTACCAGCTCCTCGGATAAAGCTCCTTCTGGCTGACTAAGTAGAAAGTTGAGACCGACATTGTACTTGCGATAAACAGCGGAAAGTCGATCAGCAGCATCTGAATGTAGCCCTGCCAGCTGCGGATAATCATCGCCGGCATCAGCAGGACGCTCAGCACAATCATCAGCGGATAGCTGATGTTCGCCGTCAGGTGGTACCACGCCTCAAGTTTCGTGTGCCACGGAGCATCGCTCTTCAGAACACGCGGCAGAATCTTCTTCCCCGTCTGGATTAAGCCTTTCGCCCAGCGTGCCTGCTGGGTCTTGAACGCAGTCATCTCGATCGGAAGTTCTGCCGGACACTCTAGATCCTGCAGATATTTGAACTGCCACCCCACCAACTGCGCCCGATAGCTCAAATCGGTGTCCTCAGTTAGGGTGTCGTGCTGCCATCCTCCAGCGGTCGTGATCGTCTCCCGTCGCCACATCCCCGCAGTTCCATTGAAGTTGAAGAAGACGCCAGCACGGCTTCTTCCTCCATGCTCCAGCACGAAATGACCATCGAGCAGAATCGCCTCCACCTGCGTAAGGAAGCTGTAGTTACGGTTGAGATGTGTCCATCGGGTCTGGACCATCCCGATCGTGGGCTGTGCGAAGTGATGAATGACCTGCATCACCCACTGACGCGGCGGTACAAAATCCGCATCGAAGATAGCGACGAATTCGCCGCGTGCGACGTCAAGACCCTTATCGAGCGCGCCGGCCTTGTACCCATGACGATTGCTGCGATGCAGATACACAATAGGTTGAGGACCCATTCCCGCGAACCCGCGCGCATATCGCTCTACGATCTCCCGTGCCACCTCTGTCGTCTCATCCGTTGAATCGTCCAGCACCTGGATCTCAAACCGCTCGCGCGGGTAGTCAAGCTTGCAAACTGCATCGATCAGACGATCGATGACGAACTGCTCGTTGAAGATAGGCAATTGAATAGTGACGAACGGTAGCTGTCCCTCAGCGAACCGCATCGGCGGCTCATCCCACTTCGCCGCGTTCTTCTTGTTTTTGAGATAGAGCCACACTAACTGATAGCGATGGATGCCATAGAAAGCCAGGATAATCATGACGACGAAGTAAGGGATCAACATCGCCGTGTCGAATGCATTCCAATGGTAGAGGCCCTTGAACGTTTGGTCGAGGTAGTGTGATCTAAGATAGTGGCGAAGACCTTTAGGGGCAAGAAGTAACGCGAGTAAAACCGCCGATGTGTGAAAGAAAGGGGACAGGTCAGTGCTCCAAGCCAGAGGTCGTATTCAATCGATTCTACGTGATTACGATGCAGAATCAGTTGGCCTTTCCAGCGTTTACGCGATGCGGTTGGGATCAGTTCAGGAACATTGTCCGATAGAGGGTACCTCGCTGAACAGGCTTGAATCCGGCGTCTCGAATGACTTGTCGCACCTGCTCTTCGGTGGCTGCATTTGCCCCTTTGGCGAGGAGGAGGCTGCCTGCATCGTTGGCACCGAAGCGCAGGCTGACTTGTACTACCTTTAATCCCTGGGTCTCAAGGTTCGATTGCACGTTCTCGATGTCGTCCAGGCACATGCGAGAGATCGCCAGCGTCTTGAGGTATTCGACTGCGGTGGCTTCTTCAAACCCGCTTGCTGAGGGGCTTTGCGGTGCGAAACTCAATGGCGTGAATGAAATGAACCCGCGGGTTTCTTCCTGCAATTGGTGTATTTTCTCGAGGTGATTCAGTCTGTGTTCGATGGTTTCGCCGGCGCCGAAGGTCATTGTTGCGGTGGTTTGCATGCCTTGCGTGTGAGCTGTGCGATGGACGGTGAGCCAGTCTTCGGCGGTGATTTGTCGCTGGACAGCGTTGTCGAGAATACCCGCGTCATTACTGGAGATTGAGTCCAGTCCTGCGTCTTGAAGGTGGGCAAGAGTGTCTTCGATGGTTGAACCGGACTGTTTGGCAATCGCCAGGATTTCAGTTGCGGAGAGGCTGTGCAGATGCAGAGTGGGGAATTGTTGTTTGACGGTGCGGAAGAGGCCTTTAAACCAAGGAATTGTGTGGATTGGGGTTACTTCGCCTTGGAGGATTATTGCAGTTCCGCTGTTGGCGGCGATGTGTGAGGTTGATTCGATGATGAGGTCGTAAGTTGTGTTGTTTGCGGGGTTTGAATAGTCGATTTGGCCGTCGAGGGTGTAAGTCACTACGCCTTCTGGGTGGATATGGCGACGGATGGCGTCGGCTTCCATGCCAATCCCAATCAAATCATTGCTTTGGAAGTAGTCCAGAGCCTCTTTGCGGCTGATTCCCATGGATTTGATTTTACGTTCTTTGTGGAGATTTTTTTTGGGAGCCGAAAAGGCTGTTTTTACTGGGGGTTTTGCGATTTCCACCGTGTTTTTGGATGGTAAATCGTGGTCATTAACGTGGTGATTCGTGGCCAAAACGTGGTTTTTAAATGTGTGTTTTCCGGCACTAGAAGATGCGCCAACTTTTGAAAGTTTATTTTCGTTGGTGCGATTAGCGGACGTGCATGAGTTGGACGAGGAGGCCGATGGCTACGGCGGCCAGGATGATGAGGATGGAGATTCCTCCCTTGATCCACCATGCGAGCGAGGTGACGCTGGACTCGAGGGCGACCATGCGGTGCTCGTGCTGTTCGACGGCGAGGCGGCCGTGCTTTACTTCTTCGGCGACCTCGGCGATCTGGGCGCTTTGGTCCTGCAGTTGGCGGTAGAGGCCTGCGTGAGCCTTGGCGACCTGCCCGAGGTCGCCGCGAACGCCCTCGGCCATGGCGGTCATAGCGGCTTCATTTGCTTTTTCGGAGGCAGTCTTTGTGGAGAAGTATCTGTCCGCCATGGGGACGAGCCGTGTGATGTGAGGCAGCAACTCGAAGAGCTGGGCGATTACTTTGGGCCACATAGGTTAACCAATCCTAGACTATGTCGCTGTGCTCCCGTGGTTGAGGCGTGCGCGCGCGATAAGGGCGCCGATGGTCAGGAGGAGAATGGCGGTGATGATTCCCTGGGACCAGAGGCAGTAGATGCACCACTTCTGCAGGACGTAGGCTTCGATGTAGCTGAGGAAGAGAGCGAAGAGGAAGCCGATCTGTGCGAACTCGAAGGTGAGCCACCAGCGGCCCATGAGGGCGAGGACGCCGATGACGGCGTAGCCTGCAATGCCGAACATTGCGACGGGAATGTGCGTGCCGGCTTTGGGATCTTCGTCGAAGGTGCGGGGCGGGAAGACAGCGAAGCGGCTGTGATTGACGGCTCCGCAATCGAACTTTTCGGTGACGGCGCAGGGCGGGGCCTGGGACGGGTCCATGTAGTGAACGCGAAGGGCCATGATGGAGACGGTGATTCCTGCTACGGCGAGCAGGGCGATCAGATATTTCATGTTCCTCATTCTACTTACGAAGCAGCCTCGCGCGCTGCTTATGGCAACGGGATGCGATAGAGGTTTCGACGAGTGTTCGCACGAGTGTAGGCGTAAACTGATGGGCTTAGGGCCGATTCCACATACCAAGGGATCGTCTTCGCATTGGCAAGATCATCCCTGGTGACGATTCCAGTTGATGGAAACTTCGGCAGGCCACTCTCCTGCATCACCGGGAGTACATAACTACCCTCGAACAAATCCGGGAAATAAATATAAACAAATTTTCCAGTTGTGTCCCAATTGGGATGGCACTGAAAGATGCATAACAGTGCCGATGCACTTCCATCCAACGCAACTGCCTTAATTGCAGTCGGGTGTTCTTCGTCGAGAGTTGGGAACCAGGCGATCATCCAGCGACCGTCCGGGGAGACTCCGCTGACTCCCAGAGTGCGATCCGGGATGATCTTGCGACGGCCGGTACCGTCTGCCTTCATGCGGTAGAGAAAATTAGATGCGCCTTCCACTGCGCGGAAGATTAGATCACCATCTGGCAGGAAAAACGGGGAGTCTTCAGCGGCCGCAGAGGAGATGTGTTGCGGCGACGAGCGATGATTGGTTGGCGCAACCCAAACATTGGAACGGCCGCTCTGGTCGATCATGGTGAAAGCTACTTGTTTACCGTCATGGGAGATGGAGTAGCTGTGTCCCTCAACGGAGTTACTTTGCATCGGATAGCCCGGCACAACCCTGTCCATTTTTCCATTCAAGTCGCCACTGCTTAGATCTTTGACCCATAATTCTTCGCCATGCGTTTGGCCGTTGGCCATCAGGAAATAGAGACTAAGACCGTCGGAAGAAAAGGTGGGTGATGTGGCGTCGCCTTCGGAGGAGATCTGATGGTCTCCATCCTTATCGTGCAGCCAGACGGTGTGGTCCTGCGAGCCAACGGATGTAATGAATGACTTGCCGTCGGGCGCCATCGCGATTCCTTCCTGCGATGTTGGGCCAAAGGTAAGTTGCTCTGGCTTGCCATCGGGAAAGCGCTGTCGCCAGATGTGGAAGTCATCGGTTTTGGCGGAGAGATAGATCCATTTCCCGTCGGGCGACCATGCACCGGCAAGACACGTTCCGCCGCCGGGAGGGCCGACAACTTTGACGTCATTTGGGCTTTGACGTGAGATAACCCGGCAAGGGAGAATTACGCCTCGACTGTCCATCTGAACGATGAGGACTGATTTGCCATCTGGAGAAGGGTAGGAATGATGGGCCATGCTGCGATTGCCCTCTGGCCAATAGATGTCGCGGCTATCTCCCCGGGCCTCATCTGTGGTCACAATGCCCATATGGATGCCGCCTCTGGTCTCAGAGAAGAGCAGACGTTTGCCTCCATCGATCCAAGTCAGGGATGAAGCGTTGGGCAGCAACAGATGCGGTTCGCCACCGAGAACAGGTACTTCCCAAGTGTCGAAAGGACTGGTGACGCCATAGGCGATACGCGAGTTATCCGGAGAAAACGACGGTGATAATTTCATCTTCGAGTCGTGGGTGAGCTGGACCGGTTCTCCGCCGGGAAGCAATTTGACATAGATGTCTCCAGATCCAATGAAAGAATTGCTTCCCCTGATGAAGGCGAGGATTCGTCCGTCAGAGGATAGTGCGGGATAGACTGCCGAGTCAGTGAAGAAGGTTAGCTGTTCCCACTGTGCGCTGGCAGGAACCCGGCCAGGAGATGAGCGGTGTAGAAGGAATGCTCCTGCGGCAATTGCCAGGACGAGAATTGTGGCGCCCACATAGAAGTAGGGTCTCCGCGATCTCGGTTTTATCAATGCCGGCTTGACTGGTTGTGAATCTGCGCTCTGCTGATCGTCTTTCTTAAAGGATGATTGGTCCCATTGTCGTTGGCCGCTGTCGCGCATTAACCTTTTCAGGTCGGTTCGAATCTCCGTTGCGTTCTGGCAGCGTAGCGTCTGGTCTTTCTCAAGCGCCTTGTTGATGGTCTCTTCGAGCTTTTGGGGAAGATCAGGATTGAGACGCACGGGTGCGACTGGTGTGCCATTCAAAATTGCTGCTGCAATCATGGCCGCACTATCCCCTCGGAAGGGCTGCGCCCCAGTGGCCATCTCGTAGAGCACGACTCCAAAGGAGAAGAGGTCGCTTCTGGCATCCAACTCTTCGCAGCGCACCTGTTCCGGCGACATGTAAGCGGGTGTGCCCATGGCAGTGCCCGTTTGTGTGAGCCGTTCCGGTTCCGTAACGGAGAGATTGCCGGGCCAGGCAGCCGGCATCAATTTTGCCAGCCCGAAATCCAAAACTTTGGCGTGCCCACGCTCGGTGACAAAGATGTTGGCCGGCTTGATGTCGCGATGAATGATTCCCTTGCTGTGGGCTGCGGCGAGAGCGTCGGCTATCTCAATTCCCCATTGAAGAATCTGATCCAGCGGCAGCGGCTTGCCGCCGATGCGGTGCTTCAAGGTGGCGCCTTCCATGAATTCCATGGCGATAAACGCTTGACCGTCGTGTTCGCCGATCTCGTAGATGGTGCAAATGTGGGGATGGTTGAGCGCGGAGGCTGCGCGCGCCTCTCGGCGAAACCGTTCCAGCGCCTCGGGAAGCTGAGCGAGGTCTTCGGGAAGAAATTTGAGCGCGACGAAGCGGCCGAGAGAGGTGTCCTCGGCCTTGTAGACGACACCCATGCCGCCGCCGCCCAGTTTTTCAATGATTCGGTAGTGCGAGATGGTTTGGCCGATCCTTGGGTGCACGTGAATTCCACCAGCGGTGAGCTTGCCCGCCTGGACGGGGGAGCCCTTGTCATCGAGCAGACCGTGAAGATTGGCGAGTGGAGCGTCTCGCGGGCTTGTGTTTTGTTGTTCCGCATCGAGCAGCTGTTTGAGCTGCGTCTTTAGTTCGAGATCATCACCGCAGGCAGCATCGATGAATGCGGCACGATTCTCTGAGCCCACTTCCAGGGCGCGGTAGAACAACGGCTTCAGGCGCTTCCAGAGCTCAGGAGTCATATTCGAATCATGTGACGATGTTCGTACCGGTAGAGCGATTGTTCCTGCAACTGCAAACTCTTATACTCCGCTTTGACCTGTATCAGAACAGGAATGTCGGGTCAGCGCGGACTGTCGCTGCCGCCGCGGATCCTCCTTGTTCCATCGGCCTTTCCCCGGCTTGCCTATTACGATAACGGTTGGGCGGCGCGTATCATGGTGATGCGGCCTTTTCCAGGTTTGCCGCGGAGATAGCTATGAATGAGAACCGTTTGGATGTGAACTCTTATCCGACCATTATCGATGTGCCGCGCGAGGGGACTGCTTCGCTGCTGGCGAAGGTGCTGGGGATTACGTCGCTTGGTTTTTTGATTACGTCGTTTGGCGTGGCGACGGCTCCGGACTGGGCTACGCTGCCTGGGATGATCGCGGTGCTGGTGCTGGTGTTCGCGATTACGTTGTCGAAGAAGGCGAGTCCTGCGCTGGCGCTGGGGATGTTCCTGGTGCTCTCGTACTTCATGGGGTGGGAGATTGGGCCGCTGATTCATCGCTATGCGCGGACGGTGGGGCCGTCGGTGGTGTTCAATGCTGCCGCGACTACAGGGCTTGGCATGGCTGCGATGGGATGCGTGGCTTATCTGTTCCAGATCAACTACCGGAAGATCGCGGGGATTGGTTTTGCGGCGCTGATGGTGCTGATTCTGCTGGGCGTGGCGAGTATGTTCTTTCACTTCCTGTCGCCGGATACTTATTCATGGCTGACGCTGGGGATCTTTTCGCTGCTGACGGTTGGTGATTTTGCAAGGATTCGCGCGGGTGGAGATGGACGGTCGGCGGTTTCGCTGGCGCTGTCGATTTATCTGGATGCGATCAATATTTTTCTTGCGGTGTTGCAGTTGTTTGGCGGCCGGAGACGGAATTAGATCACTCGTGGCGATGCCATCGATTTAGGATTGAGCCGTGAACAAGACTAACCGCAGGCAGTTTTTGACTTTGCTTGGAGCGAGCGGGGTTGCGTCGGCGATTCCGAAGCCGGTGTTTGCTGCGTTTGCTCCGCCGCAGGAGCCGTTTACGTTCCTGTTCTTCACGGATGCGCATCTGCAGCCTGAGTTGAATGGCGTGCTGGGTACGGATATGGCCTTCAAGAAGGGCCGCACGATCAAAGCTGACTTCGCGATTAATGGCGGGGATCATGTGTTTGATTCGCTTGCCGTGCCTACGAAACGGGCGGTTGCGCTTTTTGATATGTATGGCAAGGCGGAACAGGATCTTGGGCTGAAGCTTTATCACACGATCGGGAATCATGATGTGTGCGGGGTGTATCCGGCGAGCGGCGTTGCGGAGAACGATCCTTTGTATGGCAAGAAGCTTTATGAGCAGCGGTTTGGTAAGACTTATTATTCGTTTGCGCACAAGGGCCACCACTTTGTCGTGCTGGACTCGATTGGGATTACGAACGACCGCGCTTATGAGGGCCGGGTTGATGATGAGCAACTGAAGTGGCTGGCGAGCGATCTGGCTGCGCTGCCTGCGGGGACGCCGATTGTTGTGTCGGTGCATATTCCGCTGGTGACGGCGTTCGATGCGTATGTTCCGGAGACGCCGATTCCTCCGCCGCATCATGGATTGAGCGTGGCGAATGCGAACCAGGTGCTGGATCTGTTTGCGGGGCACAATGTGATTGGGGTGTTGCAGGGGCATACGCACATCAATGAAACGGTGATCTGGAAGGGCGTGCCTTACATCACGAGCGGGGCAGTGTGCGGGAACTGGTGGCATGGGACGCGGCTGGGGACGCCGGAGGGTTTTACGGTGGTGACGGTGGCGAATGGGAAGCTGACGACGCGGTATGAGACGTACGGGTTCAAGAGCGTTGCGCCGCAGAATACCTGAGGCTGAAAGGTCGTCTTTGGGGAAAAGCCTTAGCTATTCGCGTGGTTCCGCGCCAGGATTTTCTCGCTGGGGGTGGTAAGGCTTGAGGCGCTTTTCCATGACTGCGATTGCGGCGGGGTTTGCGTCGACCAGGATGAAGCTGCGTTGGTGTTTGGCGGCTGCTTCGCCCGTGGTGCCGCTTCCTGCAAAAAAATCTAATACGGTCTCGCCTGGGTTGGAGTGAACGCGGACAATGCGCTCGAGGATGCCGAGGGGCTTCTGGGTGGCGTAGCCGGTTTTTTCTTTTCCAGTGGGCGAGACGATGGTGTGCCACCAGACATCGGTTGGGGTCTTGCCGCGCGCGGCTTTTTCTACGCCTACGAGGCCGGGCGCCATGTAAGGGATGCGGTCGCTCTCGTTGAGGTTGAAGGTGTAGCTTGTGGGATTTCTTGTGTACCAGAGGATGTTGTCGTGTTTGGCGGGCCAGCGCTTGGTGGAGCGCGCGCCGTAGTCGTAGGCCCAGATGATCTCGTTCTGGAAACAGTCGCGGCCGAAGATCTCATCGAGGAGAATTTTGCAGTAGTGGACCTCGCGATAGTCGATGTGGAAGAAGAGGGAGCCGGTGGGGGAGAGGATGCGGTGGGCTTCGATGAGGCGCGGGCGGAGGAAGCCGAGGAAGTCGTCGAAGGTGTCGAGATAGCCGCTGTGTTGAGTGGGTGCGAGTTCAGTGCGGTAACGCTGGCCGCCGAAGCCGATGCGGTCACCTGAGGCGTCGCGGATGGTTTTGATCTGCCTGCGATGCTGGCGCTTGCCGGTGTTGAAGGGGGGATCGACGTAGATGAGGTCGATGGATGCCGGGCTGATGTGCTGTAGAACGTTCAGGTTGTCGCCAAGGATGATGCGGTTCTTCACGTCAGCGGTCTCCCCTCTAACACTAACGTACCCTTGGTTCCGGGGGGCTGAGCGTGTATTGTTTTGTTCGGGCCGTTGAACTGCCAGGAATGTCTGCGAACCACCTTATTTACGCCATGCTTACCCACCGCGGCCGCGTCCGGCAGTCCAATGAGGACACGTGCGCGGCGGCTCCGGAGATAGGGGCGTTTGTGGTTTGCGATGGGATGGGCGGTGCGGCTGCGGGAGAGATTGCGAGTAACCTGGCGGCGGATACGTTTCTTGCGAACCTGGCTCCGGCGGCGCGAGGGAAAGAGCCGGCAGGGAAGCCCCAAGCGCGGTTGAATGCCGCGATTCAGGCGGCGAACCAGGCGGTGTATCAGCAGTCGCGGGAGTCTGCGAAGCTTGCGGGGATGGGGACGACGCTGGTGGGACTACTGCATTCGCCGATTGTGAATGGAACGGGGAAGCGGCGGACGTCGAGCGATCATACAAACTCGCGGGTGACGGATCCGCCGACGCTTTGGCTAGGGCATGTGGGGGACAGTCGTTGTTATCGGCGGCGCCGTGGGCGGCTGGAGCAACTGACGCATGACCACTCGCTGGTGGAGGAGCAGGTGAGGGCGGGGCATATTACGGCGGAGCAGGCGGCGCGGTCCCCGATGCGGAATTTGATTACGCGGGCGATTGGATCGCAGGCGACGGTTGAGGCGGAGATTCAGAGCCACCGGCCGCATGCGAACGATCTCTATCTGCTGGCTTCGGATGGGCTGAGCCACGAGGTGGCGGATGAAGAGATCTCGGAGATTCTTTCGACGATTCCCAAACCGCCGACGAAGGCTGCGTTGACGGCGGCGTGCGAGGCTTTGATTACGGCGGCGAATCGCCATGGCGGACACGATAATATTACGGTTCTGCTGGTGGCGGTGATGCCGGAGCTTGTGCCCGTTCCGCGCTGACACTACTACAGGCTGACGTGGGTTCTGCGCAAACTGCTACACTGCGAAGTCGTCTTAAATTGCTTTATGACTAATACGAAAACGATTGCAGTTCTAGGCGCCGGGACCATGGGGAACGGCATTGCGCATGTGTGTGCCCGGTCGGGCTTCAACGTGATTCTTTATGACATCGATCAGAAGGCGCTTTCCCGGGGGCTGGATACGATCCGCACGAATGCTACGCGCGAGGTGGCGAAGCAGAAGCTGACGCAGGAGGAGGCGGATGCGGCTCGCTCGCGGATTACGCTGACGACGAAGCTGGATGATCTGGCTCCGGCTGCAGTTGCAGTTGAGGCGGCGACGGAGCGGTTTGAGATCAAGTCGGCGGTGTTTCGCGATCTGGACCGGATATTGGCTGCGGAGGCGATTCTTGCGACGAATACGAGCTCGATCTCGATTACGAGGATTGCCGGGGTGACGAAGCGTCCGGAGCACGTGATTGGGATGCATTTTTTCAATCCCGTGCCGGTGATGAAGCTGGTGGAGGTGATTCGCGGGTTGCAGACTTCGCAGGCGACCTTCGATGCGGTGCGCGCGCTGGCGCTGGAGTTGGGGAAGACGCCGGTGGAGGTGAACGATGCGGCGGGATTTGTTTCGAACCGGGTGCTGATGCCGCTGATCAACGAGGCGATTTATTCGGTGATGGAGGGCGTGGCGACGGCTGAGGCAGTAGACCAGGTGTTTGTGCTGGGGATGGCGCATCCGATGGGACCGTTAACGCTGGCGGATTTTATCGGGCTGGATGTGTGCGCGGATATTATGCGGGTGCTTGCGGAGGGGCTGGGGAATCCAAAGTACAACCCGTGCCCGCTGTTGGTTCGCATGGTGGATGCAGGGTGGCTGGGGCGTAAATCGGGCCGCGGGTTTTACACTTATCCGACGGCGTGAACATCGATTGTGCGTTGCTGCATGGAATGGAAGAGGAGAGGAAATGTCACAGGAGCTTTATTTCGAGGATTTTTATGTGGGCCAGCGGTTTCATTCGCTCGGCCATGCCAAGGTGACGGCGGAAGAGATCAAAGAGTTCGGGCAGAAGTACGATCCGCAGCCATTTCATTTGGATGAGGCCGCGGGGGAGAACTCGTTTTTCAAGGGGCTGGCTGCTTCGGGCTGGTTGACGGCGGCGATTGTGATGCGACTGCGGGTGCAATCGGTGACGGTTGCGGGCGGGATGATCGGCGCGGGCGTGGAGGAGATGCGGTGGACGCTTCCGGTACGGCCGGGCGACTCGATTCGTACGGAGATCGAGGTGGTTGGTGTGCGTCAGTCGAACTCACGTCGGGAGTATGGGGTGGTGCGGACCCGGACACTGGCGCTCAATCAGCGGAACGAGGTTGTGATGCGTTCGACGGTGAATTTTCTGGCACCGCTGCGATCGGCGGCGTAAGCACAAAGGGCGTGAGCATGACCGAGGAACAGCTTTCTCTTTTGAAGTCGAGCATCGATCGGATTGTCGAGATTGAGACGACTGCGGGCGATCGGCATCTGGCGCAGATCTTGTTCGTCTTCGATGAAGGGGAGACTCCGGATGTGTTCTATGTGAAGGTCGCGTATGGGCCGGAGGGTGAGTTTGTGCCGGAGGGGAGAACGGGGCACTCGGTGCTGCTGTCGGAGATAGCGGCGGTTCGGCCGCACCAGCAGTAGGCGAGTGGGGGCGAACCAAACTGGTTACGTTGTCCAGATACTCACAATCAATCGGCGTATTCTTAGCCAATGATGCGTATGACAGTGCTCGCCTCCGGGTCCAAAGGCAATAGCACCGTCATCTCCAGTTCGCGGACGCGGGTGCTGGTGGACGCTGGGCTCTCGTGTCGGGAGCTACTGAAGCGGATGTTGGTTGCGGGGGAAGATCCTGCGCGGTTAGATGCGATTCTGATTACGCATGAGCACCAGGACCATATTGTGGGGCTTTCGGTGCTTGCCCGGCGGCTGAATATTCCGGTTTTTTTTACTGAGCCGACACATCGGGCGTGGGTTCGGATGCTGACGCCGCGTACGACGATGACGTATGCGAAGTGGCTGGATCATGTGCAAAGAGAGAAAGAAGCGCGGGCGGCTGCTGTTGCAGCAAACGCTCCGGGTAGCGATCTTGCGGTGCAGTTGGCGGAGGAGTCTGCGGTGATTGCGGGGATTGCTGCTGAGGCCGCGGGCGAAGCTGCAACCGGGCGCTCGGATGATGGCAATACCAGTCTGGAGCTGCCGGTCGATCCTGATCAGGATGGGCTTTGCGGTCCTGAGGCGCAGACTGCCGGTGCGAAGCCTGATCCGGCGTATCTTCCGGCGGTCGAGTACTTTCATTCGGGCACGCAATTTTCGATTGGCGATATCGAGATCACTCCGTTTACGGTTCCGCATGATGCGGCTGATCCCTGCGGCTTTGTGTTCGAGGCCGAGGGTATCAGGATGGCTCTGGCGACAGACCTGGGCTATATGCCTCCGAATGTGAAGGCTGCTCTGAAGCGCATCGACGTGATGCTGCTGGAATCGAATCATGACCTGGAGATGCTGCGTGATGGGCCGTATCCCTGGAGCGTGAAGCAGAGGGTGCTTTCGCGGGTGGGCCATCTTTCGAATCTGGCTACGGCAGAGTTTCTGGAGAAGGACTACGACGGCGGAGCTGCCTGGATTGTGCTTGGGCATCTGTCGGAGTCGAACAATGCTCCTGAGCTGGCGCGGCTTGCGGCGGAACAGGCTTTGGGAAACCATCCGACGCTGCTGGGAAACCGGATTCTGTTGGCCGAGCAGGGGATGCCGCTGGAGCCGATCACACTGTAGCTCAGGCGGTTGCGAGATTATGTCTGAACCGGAAAGAATTTCCCTGGAGAAAATTCATTTTTTTGCACCCTGGCAGGTTACTATTCGATGAATCGTTTCCTTACATCCTGGTATCAAAGATAGTAAGATGGTGTGTATAAGATTATGGAAAAACCCGCGTTAGCATTTCCAGCGAACCGGAGAGCGCTTCCGAGTTCCTGCACAGATCAGGTGGTAGGAGACATCCTCTCGGGGTGGCGCTACGACATATCCGGTCTGTCTCCTGCAATGCGCACCGACTATGACCAGCATCTTTCCGAGTGCAGCCATTGCCGCCGGCGACAGCGGATCGCGCGCACCATCGACGTTCTGCTGATCAGCGTGAGCACGCTGTCGATTGTGGCGTTTCTGCTGGCCGCGGTTGTGATTCACCGGGTTGAGCTGATTACCCACATCTTCACGATGCATCTTCGTCTCAACCAGACGCACGGGATTGCGATCTCGCTGGAGGCGGTTGCGATTACGGGCCTGCTGTTCTCGATGTTGCTCTGGGTACTGGTCGCGGTTGCAACTCCTCTGCCGGGTTTCCTGGGCGGTATTGTTCAGGAGCGGATTCCGGCGGATCTTCGCGAGCGGTTCAGCAAAGACGCGGCCTGATTCTCGCTGGCCATTTCTTGTGTGCACTCTTCTGCGGATTTGTCATCTGACTCTCGCCACGATAGCGTAGAAGAACGCTATGAATTCTTCTCCTCAATCTGACGGCGAACTGCTTCCGCCGCACACTGGCGCTCATGCGCCGATGCCGGACTTCGAACGCGAGGTCTCACGCCCGAACTCGCGCGAGCGTGGATGGAACATCCTTGCCACTCCCGGGACATATACGCTGCTCGCGATCAATATTGCGATGTTCGGCTGGATGGTGGTGCACGGTGTTTCGGCTAAGGATCCCACGACGGCACAGTTGATCCACTATGGCGCAACGAATGCTTATTTGATTCTGATTGGCCAATGGTGGCGTTTGCTAACGGCAACGTTCGTCCATGTCGGTTTGCTACATATCGCGACGAATATGTGGTGCCTATGGAACCTCGGGCTACTTGGGGAACCGCTGCTGGGGCCGATGGGGCTGATTGCGGTTTACCTGATTACAGGGATTGCGGGTAATCTGCTGAGTCTCTTCTTCAACGTGATTCATCGGGATGGGATCTCGGTGGGCGCTGGGGCCTCTGGCGCGGTGTTTGGTATTGCGGGCATTTTGATTGTGCTGCTTTCGAATAAGAAGCTGCCTATTCCGGCGTTCGAGCTGAATCGGCTGCGACGGTCCGTCATTCAGTTTGCGGTGTTGAACCTTATTATTGGCGTCGGCGCGAACTTTACGAGCATTGTGCGGATCGACAACCATGCCCATATCGGCGGCTTTCTGAGTGGTTTGGCGCTGGGAGTGCCGCTGGTGCCGCGAATGACCTCGGGGAGGACTCGCTACCTGCAACGGCAGAAGTTGACCTTTGCAGGAGCAGCTTTTCTGCTTCTTCTCATCGGGTATTTCATTGTGAAGCTGGCAACTTCGAGTGTTGCCGGCCGATAAGCCAAGCGCAAAAGGCAGCCGGGGGCGGGAAGCAGGCCGGATAGCTGCGTAACGGCTGGGTTCGTGTGCGTATGGGGGCTCTAACTCAGAGTTGTCTGCGCGAACTTGCGCACCATGGCGAGCAGCAAGCGGCGGTCGCTGTCGGAGAGGTGGGCAGAGTAGCGCTGGACCTGGGTGAGGAAGCGAATTTCCTCTTCGCCGAGGTTGAGGCCGGACATCTCTTTGCCGATGGCTTCTTCGGCGAAGAACTCGGATAGTTGGAGGTCGAGAGCCCGCGCAATTTTTTGCAGGGTCTCGAGCGATGGGACGGTGTGGCCGTTTTCCACGCGTGAGAGGTAACAGCGCAGAAGGCCTGTTCGCTTCTCGATATCACCCTGCGACATCCCCTTTTGCAGCCGGTAGCCGCGGATGGTGGTGCCGATGTTGATGGAGATCGAGACGGCGTCAGCAGAGCCGGTCGTCATGTCTGCGGGGATAGTTTGCATGTCAGCCATTAGCCACAAAGTAAACATCGGCAGCGAGTCGGTCAATGGCTATTTGGAGGGAAAAGGGGACCATGTACCAGCCCAGGTTCATCCAGAGCCAGTTACCCGAAAAACCTGAAGGTTTACTTGAACCTCGAATCTTATTCGGAACCGCTTAGGTCATTACTAAGCGAGTTACTAATGGGGGATACGAGAGATTTCAGGCGTTTGCCTAATTTCGCTCGGCGGTTGGGCATATTGAGTTCGTTGTCAGCCCATGAACATGCCGCCGTTGACGTCCAGTGTGTGCCCGGTGATGTAGCTGGCTTGCTCTGAGGCTAGGAAGGCCACGGCGTGAGCGATGTCGGCGTCGGTGCCTACGCGTCCCAGGGGGATGTGCTGGGTCATGGCGTTCTTCTGCTCGTCGGTCAGGACTGAGGTCATCGCGGTTTCGATGTAGCCTGGTGCGACGGCGTTGACGGTGATGGAACGGCTGGCTAGTTCGCGGGCAAGGGATTTAGTGAGGCCGATGAGTCCGGCTTTGGAGGCGGCGTAGTTGGCCTGGCCCGCCTGCCCGGTTTCGCCGACGACCGAGGTGATGTTGATGATGCGGCCCCAGCGGTTTTTGACCATCTGGGACATCAAGGCTTGAGTCGTGAGGAATGCGCCGGTGAGGTTGGTGGCGAGGACGTCGTCCCAGTCCTTGCGTTTCATGCGCATGGCGAGGATATCGCGTGTGATTCCGGCGTTGTTGACGAGGATGTGGACGGCGCCGAAGTGGGCGATGACGGATTTAGCGCAATCTCGAATGGACTCTTCGCTGGCGACGTCGAGGGCGAAGGTGTGGGCGGTGCCGCCTGCGGTGTTGATCTCTGCGGCGACTGCGGCGAGTTTGTCGATGTTGCGCGCGGCGAGGGCGACGGACGCTCCCTGACGAGCGAGTTCGAGGGCGCATGCGCGTCCGATTCCCTGGGAAGCTCCTGTAACCAGTGCGATACGACCTGCGTGAGTGCTCATGGACCTCCGTGATAACGATGCACCCCAGATTATACGGAGCCTGCGGTGAAACATCCTCAAGCGCATCACGTATTCTGGAGTTCCATGTCAGAGAACGAGAAGAAAACCGCCGAGACCGACGTATACGCGATTCATGGGGCAGATCCCGAAGTATTGGCTTATGCGATGGCCAAGTATTCGCGCTCGTCGTTGAGCATGAAGGAGTCTTTGGCGGAGATCAGCTCGCAGCGGGCGGAACAGTTTCTAAATACGTTTTACTTCCAGTATGGGCATCGCTCGATCGCCGATCTGGCGCACATTCCATTTGCGATCGAGAGCCTGAGTCTGCTGGCGGCGATTGAGCTGGTGGATGAGCAGCGATGGGATGGGCAGGAGCGATCGACGCGGTATCAAAACTTTCGGCGGTCGGGCTGGTATACGCCTGACCTCGGCGCAGAGACGCCAACTTTTACCGCGGCGGTTGCGGCGTTGTTTACCGCTTACGACCAGGTGGGCGCGGGCATGCTGGAGGCGCTGAAGCGCACGATTCCTGCGCCGGCGTCGATGAAGGCCGAGGCTTATGAGCGGACGTTGAAGGCTCGGGGGTTCGATGTGGCGCGGTATCTGCTGCCGCTGGCGACGAATACTTCGCTGGGGCAGATTGTGAATGCGCGGACGCTGGAGACGCAGGTGTCGCGGCTGCTGACTAGCCCGTTTGCCGAGGTGCGGCAGCTTGGCGAGAAGCTGCGGGCTGCGGCGACGGGGCCGGCGTGGAATGTGCAGCACAGCGCGGCGCAGGTTTTGTGCGAGGAGATTGGTTCGGTGGATGCGGGTTGCGGGGAGCGGGCGGCTGAGGCGTTTCTGCGGCCGGTGAAGACGGCTCCGACGCTGGTGAAGTATGCGACGCCGAATGAGTATCTGCGGCAGACGCGTTGCGAGTTGACGGTTGCGGCGGCTGAGTTGATGGCAGGCGCGGCGATTGAGGCTTCGCCGGTGGTCGATCTGCTGGATGACGTGGAGACGCTCGAGGTGGAGTTAGCGACTTCGCTGCTTTATCCGTACTGCCATTACTCGTACCGGCAGTTGCGGCGGCATGTTGCGGATTTGAGCGAGGCGCGGCGAGTGGAGTTGATCGGGTTGGGTGCGAAGCATCGCGGGCGGCATGATGAGTTGCTGCGTGGCTTCAGTGCGGGGCATAGTCTGCGATTCGACATTCTGATGGATATTGGCGGGTTTCGCGATATGCATCGGCATCGCAAGTGCGTGCAGTTGCTGCAGCGGTATACAGATGCTCATGGGTATGAGGAGCCGGTTTGTCCGGGGCAGCCGACGCTGGCCGAGGCTGGGTTGGAGGGGGTTTTTGCGGAGGCTATGAAGGCTGCTTATGCGACTTATCGTCGGCTTCGCGATTGCGGGGTGGCTGAGGCTGCGGAGTCGGCACAGTACTGTTTGCCGCTGGCTACGCGGTGCCGGGCGATGTTCAAGATGGACTTTGCCGAGGCGCTTTATATCGCGGAGTTGCGGTCGGGGGTTGCGGGGCACTTCAGCTACCGGCGGGTGGCGTGGGAGATGTACCGGGAGGTGGCGAGGAAGCATCCTTCGTTGGCTGGATATTTCAGGATTGAGGATGTTTACGAGCCCGTGGATTTACTTCGGCGGTAGCCGTATTCGCTTTTTATTTGCTTTTTCCGTTTTGAATGCTAGAATCCCAAATTGAACATCAACCTCCCTTTTTACCCCCTAGGAGAGAAATATCGTGGCAGATGACCGTAGCAAGGCAATAGAACTGGCTCTTTCCGGGCTGGAAAAGCAGTTTGGCAAGGGTTCGATCATGCGGCTCGGCTCGAAGGATGTCGTGCCGATCTCGGTCATTTCTACGGGTTCGATCTCGTTTGACGCGGCGTTGGGAGTAGGTGGGGTTCCTCGAGGCAGGGTGATTGAGATCTTCGGGCCTGAGTCCTCGGGTAAGACGACGATTACGTTGCAAATTATTGCAGAAGCGCAGAAGGCAGGCGGGCTGGCGGCGTTTGTGGATGCGGAACACGCGCTTGATCCGGCGTATGCGGGGAAGCTTGGGGTGGATATCGACAATCTGCTGGTGAGCCAGCCGGATTATGGGGAACAGGCACTGGAGATCGTCGAGGCGCTGGTTCGGTCGAATGCGATCGATGTGCTGGTGGTGGACTCGGTGGCGGCACTGGTGCCGAAGGCTGAGCTCGACGGCGAGATGGGCGATTCGCATATGGGGCTTCAAGCACGTTTGATGTCGCAGGCCCTTAGAAAGCTGACGGGAACGGTTTCGAAGTCGCGGACCTGCTTGATTTTTATCAACCAGATCCGCGAGAAGATTGGCGTGATGTTCGGCAATCCGGAGACGACGACCGGAGGCAAGGCGCTGAAGTTTTATTCTTCGGTTCGAATTGATATTCGGCGTATCGGTGCGGTGAAGGATGGCGACTCGGTGGTGGGTTCGCGCACGAAAGTGAAGGTGGTGAAGAACAAGGTTGCGGCGCCTTTCCGCGATGCCGAGTTCGACATTCTTTATGGCGAGGGCATCTCGCGCGAGGGTGATGTTCTCGATCTCGCGGTGCTGCACAACATCGTCGACAAGAGCGGCGCGTGGTACAGCTATGCGGGCGAGCGTATTGGGCAAGGCCGCGAGAATGTGCGTGCGTTCCTGAAGGAGAACAAGGACGTCTTTGCGCGTGTGGATGGAGAGCTGCGGAAGAAGCTGGGGATCTCCGGCAAGGCGGCGAACGATGTTCCCCCGGTTCCTGCGGATGGGCCTTCTCAGGCTAAGGAAGTTGTGCGCGGTAAGAAGTAAAACAAGCTTCGATCTGGTGAATCAGGAAAGAGCGACGGCATCGAAACTGCCGCCGCTTTTCTTTTAATTGCGGATGATGGGATGTCCGGGTGAGATGACGACCCGGTTCGCCGTTGCGTTGAGGACCTCGATGAAGGCGATGAAAAGGGCGTCGATTCCGGTCAGAAGGCCGACGTAGCCGCCGATTTTGGTGCAGCTCAGACTGCCGATGTAGTAGCCGAAGTCTCCGCCGGCGAGGAAGAAGAAGGTGATCCAGAGCAGGAGGAAGATGCTCCAGACGCCTTTGCTCAGGCGGAAGGAGACGATCCACATCAGGAAGGTGAAGATGCCCCACATCAGGAGGGTGACGGCGACGCCGGAGGAGGGAGGAGCCTTCATCCAGCCGGCTCCGATGGTCCACTTGAGGAAGGCGAACCACCACCAGAAGAGGCCGTAGGAGGTGAAGGCGACCATGCCGAAGGTGTTGCCGGTCTTGAACTCCAAGGTGCCGGCGATGATCTGGGCGATTCCGCCGAAGGCAAAGGCGAGGGGAACGACAGCGGCGGCGGCGGCGGGCGGCAGGATGGCTGCATTGACGCAACTGAGGACTACTGTGGTGAGGCCAAAGCCGGCCAGTCCGAGCGGGGCTGGGTTGGCGGCTTTGATTGTGAGCGGAGGGGTGCTCTCATCTTCCATTTTGCCTGTCGACTCCTGTTTTATGCGCGTTGCTTGCGCACTCATCTTACTGAGAAGCCGTGGGAATGGGCAGAGGAAAATACGGTTAAGATCACTGGCCTTCGCCGCCGGTGGGACCACCCGGCGGTGGAGCGTTGCGAGGGTTGCCCTGTCCGCCGGGTGCTTCACCGAACCTCATGTGCATGCGGCGATTCTCCCGCTCTGCTGCCTGGAGTTTGGACCACTGGTCGGGCGTGAGGATGTTGCGGATGCCGAGGAGCATTCTGGCGTTTGCCTTTTCGAGCTCAGCGCGGGCCTGGACGGTGTGGTCGATCTGCGCGAGGATTTTGTTGGTGTCGGGCTGGTCGGCGGAGAGCATCGGCCCCATCAAACTCTCCTGTTTTTCAAGGTTGGCGCGGAGGTCCATGAGCTGGGCGCGGTTCTGCTGCAGGATGTCGTCCATGCGCTTCTGCTGGTCCGGGGTGAGGGTGAGTTTCTGGACGAGGTCGGCGTTGTGCCACCAGATGCCCGGAGGTCCGATGTGAAAGCCTCGCATTCCGTCGGCCCAGGGGCTGTGACTTTGGTCCATTGCGCCGGGATTGTGGCCGGATGGTGCCGAACCGCTGTCCGGCTGCTGGGCAATGGCCAAGGTTGCTGAAAGCGCGGCAAACAAAACAAGGGAGTGAACAGGTCGCATGTTAGTTGCTCCGTTGATTGGGCTTGGGCGCCGATGCGGTTGCGGCGGCGGTGGGGTCGGCGAGCGGCTCCATCGGGGCGGGAACATCGGCTGAGACCATCTGGTCGATATCGGTGAGCAGCGCTTCGTCGGACTCTGTTGTCTGCGAGGAGGCTGACGCGGCCGTGGGGGTCGCATGAGTGATGGGAGACAGCGCAGGCTGGCGGCGCATGCTGAGCGGAAAGAGAGCCGCGACAAAGATCAGAGCGGCTGCCGTCCAGTAAAGAGGCTGCGAGAGGTAGCTGTGCGGAGGGGCGATCGAGGAGCGCTGCGCGTAGCTCTGGGCAAACTCCTGGCGGGCAAAAGAAACCGACGCGTCGCGAAAGTGAGCGAGCGAATCGCGCAGGGTGGCGAGCTCGGCGGAGCAGACGGCGCAGGCCTGAAGGTGCGCGTGGAGGACGTCGGAGTCGCAGCAGAAGGTGTCTGGAGTTGCGATCTCGGAAGGGAGGGAGCTGTCTGCAAGAACCAGGTCGCAGAGTTGCTCGTGAGTGAGGTGGAGGGTTTGGATGGTCATAGGGAGTCCTTGTGCGTGGCGTTGTGGCGGGCTCGGATGGTGGCGAGGGCGCGGTAGAGATGGGTCTTGACGGTGCTGATAGGCAGGCCTGTGATGGTGGCAATTTCGGACAGCTCCAACTCTTCGAGGAAACGGAGGAGAAAGACGCTGCGCTGACGCTCGGAGAGCTGAGCTACGCTCTCCCACACCAGGGACATCTGCTCGCTGGCGATGAGGCGCGACTCGAGGGAGCTGTCTCGATGCGGAACGTGGGAGGAGATATCGGAGACGTCGACTGCTGTCTCGGAGACTCGTTTCCAGAAGCGAAAACGGTCGGTGCGGGTGTGGTCGCGGACCAGGTTCAGGGCAATTCGCATCAGCCAGGTGGAGATGGAGCAGTCTCCGCGGAAGGTGTGGCGGGCCGACCAGGCGCGGACGAAGGTGTCCTGGGTGAGGGTCTGGGCGACGTCGCGATCACGGATGGAGATGAGGTGAAAGCGAAAGATTCTCTGCTCGTAGGTCGCGACGATCGAAGCCATGTCGTCGAGCGGTGTTGCGGGCGCTTGCTGCTGCGTCATGGAGTGGCTGTCGGAGGTGATGGCGCGTGAGGACATGGAGTGAGTGGGAGCAAGCTATCGTTTCAACCACTAAGAGAGACGCAGGGAATTGGCTGCAAGACTACAGGAATTCATAGATTTTATTCCCTTCCCGGGCAAACGAGATATGCTTTTGTTGGCATGCATACCGTCAAAGCGATCTATCCCGGGACCTTCGATCCACTGACTAATGGGCATCTTGACCTGATTGCGCGCGGGGCGAAGATTGTGGACCACCTGGTGGTGGCGATCCTGCGGAACTCGGAGAAGGGAACGCCGCTGTTTACGGTGCCGGAGCGGGAAGAGATGATCTTTGAGGCGACGCGCGGTTTTGGGAACGTCTCGGTGACGACGTTCAATGGGCTCCTGGTGGAATTCGCGCGCGAACAAGGGGCCAAAGCTGTCCTGCGGGGCATTCGGGCGATCAGCGATTATGAGTATGAGTTCCAGATGGCGATGATGAATCGCAAGCTCGATCCGGAACTTGAGACTCTGTTCATGATGCCGGCAGAGAAGTATACGTATGTCAGTTCACGGTTGATCAAGGGAGTGTTTCAGTTGGGTGGGGATGTTTCGGCGCTGGTGCCTCCGCTGGTGGTTGAGCGGTTGAAGGCGAAGGTGCCAAAGCGGGATTAGCGGCTGGGGCAGGTTTGAGGCCTTGTTGAGGGCCTCCAGCCGAGCAGTCTGGGCCAGGAATGTGGGCCGGTTAGACGAACCAGGGGCCTTTCGTACAACGACCGTATGGAGGCGACGATGAAAAAGAAATGGAGCGCATTGGTTGCTCTGGGGATCGTTCTCGCTTTGGGGACGTATTCCTTTGCCCAAGGACCGTTTTATCCGTTGATTGTGAACGGTTCTACGAGCCTGAAGATGGACTACACGGATGGAGTTCTTGTGGTGCAGTTTCGCCGGACGTTGCGAGCAGCGGGACAGCCAGGCACCTATGTCCACAACGTAACGCCGGGGACTGCGGCGTGGGTGGATCGGCCTTTGAACGCTCAGGAGCCGTTGATGCTGAAACAGACGATGACCGCGGAACAGGCAGAGGTTGCGATGGCGCGTCTGCGGCAAAATGGCGGCTATTGGAGGTTTTATTGCCAGAATGCCGGGAAGGGCTACTTCGCGGTCTCTCGATCCGAGGCGGCATATGCGTCGGTCAAGATCGACTGAGGCCTACGCGAATCGTGAGCTGGTGTTTCATCGCGTGGCAGCAGATGGTACTTTATCTCGCTGCCTAAATCTGCCAAACTAGAGAGTATGACCATAGCAGCGGAAACGAAGATCTTTGCGGACCGCATTGGCCGCATCGAAGTGTCGGCGACGATGGCGATTACGGCAGCGGCGCTGAAGCTGAAGTCCGAGGGTGTGAACCTGGCGGACTTTGGCGCGGGCGAACCACACTTTTCAACTCCGCGGCACATTAAGGATGCAGCGATCGAGGCGATCGAAAAGAACTTCACCCGCTATACGAATGTTGCGGGCGTTCCTGAGGTGCGCAAGGCAGTGGTGGATCGTCATGCCTGCGATTTTGGATCGAACTACACGCCGGACGAGTGCGTTTTTACGACGGGCGGCAAGCTGGCGCTGTTCAATGCCATCCAGGTGCTGGTTGATCACGGCGATGAGGTTATCCTGCCGGTGCCGTACTGGGTCTCATTCAAAGACATCATTCAGTATGCCGGCGGCAAGGTTGTGCTGGTAGAGAGCAAAGAGGAAGAGAACTTTCGGATTACGGCGAAGATGATTGAAGCCGCGATTACGCCGAACACCAAAGCGATCATCCTGAATACACCGTCGAATCCGTCGGGCGCGGTGGTGGCTCCGGAGGACCTGGAGGCGATCGTCCGGCTGGCGCATAAGAACGGTATCTTTGTGTTGCTGGATGAGTGCTATGTCTATCTGAACTTTACCGGCGAGGTTGTCAGCGGGGGGGCGTTCACGGACTGCAAGGAGCACATCGTTGTGCTTGGTTCGCTCTCGAAGACCTACGCAATGACTGGATGGAGAGCGGGTTTTGCGCTTGGGCCGAAAGCGGTGATTGGGGCGATGAGCAAGTTGCAGTCGCAGAGCACGTCGAACACGGCAAGCATGGTGCAGCGCGCGTCGATTGCGGCGCTGGCGGGATCGCAGGAGTGCGTGACGGAGTTTCGCGCGGATTATGTGAAGCTGCGCGACCAGGTGCTGGCTGGCTTCAAGACGATTCCGGGGCTGAGTTGCACGGTGCCGCAGGGAGCGTTTTATGTGTATCCGAACGTGAGCAGGTTCATTGGCAAGGGAGGCATCAAGTCGGCGTCCGACCTGGCCGCGAAGCTGCTGAGTGAGGCGCACGTTGTTGTGGTGCCGGGCGAGGCGTTTGGGACTGCGGAACATATTCGGCTTTCGTACGCGGTGTCTCACGATGTCGTGGATGAGGGTGTGAAGCGGATGCGGGATTACTTCGCAACGCTGGGCTAGTTTTTGGTTGCAGAGTGGCCGCATACAGGTGCGGCGCTAGCGTTGAGACGGAGATTTATGCCGATTGAAGGCAGTAAAACGGAGCAGAGGTTCGCTCCAGTGATTCTTGCCGGTGGAAGCGGGACGCGATTCTGGCCTCGTAGCCGCAAGGCTCGGGCGAAGCAGGTGCTGGCCCTCGATGGCGACCGGACAATGATTCAGCAGACGGTGGCCCGGCTGGCTCCGGTGGCTGATCTTGAAGATGTTTGGATCATTACGAATGACCTGCTGGATGAAGTGATTGCGGAACAGATTCCCGATGTGCCTCGTGAACATATTTTAAGTGAGCCGACGGCGAGGAATACCGCTCCGGCATGCGCGCTGGCTGCGTTTTTGCTGGAGAAGGCGGAACCTGAGACGGTGATCGGAATCTTTCCGTCGGACCATGTGGTGAAGAATGGCGCACGATTTGCCGATGTTGTTCGCGCGGGTGTTGGGATTGCGGCTGGCGGGGACAAGATTGTGGTGCTCGGGGTTCCGCCTACGCGCGCGGAGACGGGGTATGGGTATATCGAGCAGGGTGCGACGGTAGAGACGCTGCAGGTTGCAACGGGCGAGATAACAGTGCGGCGGGTGAAGCGGTTTACCGAGAAGCCTAACCTTGCGGTTGCGGAGCAGTTTGTTGCCTCCGGCAACTATGCGTGGAATGGCGGGATCTTCTTGTGGAGCGCGAGAACGCTGGCGAACTGCATTCGCGAGTACTCTCCGGCGATGGCTCCTCTGCTGGAGAAGATTGCCGCGGCTTATGGGACCGCGGACTTTGAGCGAGTCTTTGCGGAGGTTTATCCGCAGTGCGAGAACATCAGCATCGACTATGCGGTGCTGGAGCCGCGTTCGGCCAAAGGCGAGGCGGGCTCGGAGATCTATTGCCTGCCTGGCGATTTTGAGTGGAACGATCTGGGTTGCTGGTCTGCGCTGCATGAGCATGCGGCGGGTTGCGCTCCGGACAAGATTTCGATTGCGAATGTGTTCGAGGGGGAAGATCCGCTGTGCATCTCGATCGATTCGACCGGAAATTATGTTCATGCTCCGGGTAAGGTGATTGCCCTGGTTGGAGTGAGCAACCTGGTAGTGGTGCAGACCAAGGACGCGTTGCTGATTACGACTCGCGATCGGTCGCAGGATGTGGGCAAGGTGGTCGCAGAGTTGAAGCGCGCGGGCCGGGACGACTTGATCTAGCGTTTGGAAATGAAAAATATGGCTGAGACGGTAGTGAAGTTTGGAACCGATGGCTGGCGCGGCATTATCGCGGACGATTTTACGTATGCGAATGTGCGTGTCGCCGCGGCTGCGATTGCGAATTACGTGCTGGCTTATGAGAATGCGTCCGCCGGCGTCTGCATCGCTTACGATACGCGGTTTGGCTCGCGTTCCTTTGCGAAGGTTGTTGCCGAGGTGATGGCTGGGGCGGGGATTCCGGTGGCTTTGGCTGCGGAGATCACGCCTACGCCTGCTCTGTCTTATGCGGTTCGCGAGCGGCGGGCGGCGGGCGGGGTGATGATTACGTCGAGCCACAACCCTGCAGAGTGGAACGGCGTGAAGTACAAGGCCAGCTATGGCGGATCGGGTAAACCGTCGATCATGACTGCGATCGAGAGCTATCTGGATAAGCCTCTGGCGAAGAGTGCGACGCCGGCGGCGATGGAAGAGGTGAATTTCAATCCCGAGTATGTTGCGGCGATTGCGCGGTTTGTCGATCTCGATGCGATTCGCGGTTCGGGTTACAGGTTTTTGATCGACTGCATGTATGGCGCGGGGCGTGGAGTGATTGCCGGTATCTTTGCGAAGGCGGGAGTACCGTTTGTGGAGATTCGCAGCGAGATCAATCCAGCGTTTCCGGGGATCAATCCTGAGCCGATCCTGCCTCATATCAAGGCTACCCAGGTTGCCGTGGTCGCGGAGAAGTGCGATGCGGGGCTGATTACGGATGGCGATGCGGACCGGATTGGCGCGGTGGATGAGCATGGGAACGTGGTCGATGCGCATAAGATTCTGGCGGTGCTGGCGAAGTGGCTCCTGGAGCGGAAGAAGTGGCCGGGGGATGTGACGCGGGCGTTCAACACAACGAAGATGCTGGATCGCATTGCGGCGAAGTATGGCCGGCGGCTGCATGAGCATGGGATTGGGTTCAAGTATGTGGTGGACCTGATGCTGGCGCAGGAGATTTTGATTGGGGGCGAGGAATCGGGTGGGGTTGGGATCAGCCGGCATCTGCCGGAGCGGGATGGGTTGTTGAACTCGCTGCTGCTGGCGAATGTGATGGCGGATGAGAAGAAGACGCTGGGGCAGCTGGTTGCTGCGTTGCAGGAGGAGTTTGGCGAACACCAGTATGGGCGCGTCGATATGCCTATCGATGAGGCGGTGAAGCAGTCGGCGATCGCTCGTGCGAAAGCTGGGGTTGGGGACTTTGCCGGGATGAAGGTGTTGCGGGTAGAGACGCTGGATGGCATTAAATTCTTCCTCGACAATCCTGACTGCGCGGGCAAGAAGAATGCTGCTGAGACGTGGTTGTTGCTGAGGGCTTCGGGTACGGAACCGCTGCTGCGGGTTTATTGCGAGAGCTGTTCGGTGGAGTCGGTTGCGAAGGTGTTGGCAGCGGCGCAGACGTTCGTTCTTTCGGGGAGCGCTGGTTGAGCGATCCGATTTCGATAAGCGCGAAGGGTATTTTGTTTGACATGGATGGGGTGCTGGTGAGCTCGATTGGGTCGGCGGAGCGGAGCTGGCGGAAGTGGGCGGCGCTGTATGGGCTTGCGAATGCCGAGACGCTTGAGGTGCCGCATGGGCGGCGTGCGATCGACATTGTGAAGCTGCTGCGGCCGGATATCGATGCGCAGGCGGGACTCAAGGTGATCGAGGATCTGGAGGTGGCCGATGTAGCGGATCTTCGTGTGCTGTCTGGGGTGAAGAGGTTGCTGGAGAGTCTGCCGCTGGAGCGGTGGGCGATTGTGACCTCGGCGCAGCGGCGGTTGCTGCTGGCGCGGCTGACGGCTGCCGGGCTGCCGGTTCCGGAACGGATTATCAGCGGAGAGATGGTGGAGCGGGGAAAGCCGGACCCGGAGCCGTACCGGAGGGGTGCGGAGCTGCTGGGATTTTTGCCGGGGGAGTGCGTCGTGGTGGAGGATGCGCTTTCGGGAGTGGGTGCGGGCAAGGCTGCTGGGTGCCGGGTGATGGCGGTTCTGGGGACGGAGCCGGTAGAGGAGCTGCGTGAGGCGGATTGGGTGGTGGCGTCGCTGGAGGGCTTGGCGGTGACCGCGAACGCAGAGGGACTGGAGCTGCGGTTTTTGCCAGTTAGCTGAGCGGCGGATTGGTGTCTTGCGACCTTCATGGTATGGCTACCCCCCTCCCCCTATGTAGCGGGGCTTGTTCTTTGTTTTCATTGATTTGCAGGTGTGACTTGTTGTAAATATGTCCAAGCAAAGGGTTTAATGGCTAAATTTGTCCAGGCAAAGGGTTTAGCGGTGTGATTTTCTCCTTAAAAAGAAAAACCCGGCTTTGGGCCGAGTTTTTTCTTGATTCTTATTTTAATTATATCGGTTTGGGTCTAACTCATACGCCAGCGCTATGCCATCTATTTTCAATTGGTTAAGTGGTTTTGGGACTTGACATGCGATTTTTGGGCTGAAATCGCAAAAAATAATTTGATTGGTTTTTTCGCTGCGCTGAAGGATGACAGGTAAGAAAGGGCAACAGCACGGCAAAAGGCAAATACAGGGGTTCTTCGCTGCGCTCAGAATGACGACAAAAACAGAACCACAACAGCAAAGGCAACAGCAACAGCAACAGCAAATGCAAATGCAAATGCAAATGCAAATACGGGGGTTCTTCGCTGCGCTCAGAATGACAACAGGAACAGACAACAGCAAAGGCAAAAGGCAACGCAAAAGCAAAAGCAAAAGCAAAAGCAAAAAAGGCAAAAGCGGGTCCTCCCGCTGCGCGGAAGGATGACAGATATAAAAGGGCTGAAGCAACAGCAGTGAGGAGAAAAAGGCAAGAAAAGCAAGAGCAGTGGAGGATGGGGCGCAATTTTCAAAAATAATTTTTGGAGTTGCGAACGATTGGGTAGGGGGAACGTCCATCCGGAAACACTTTATTTTCGCCTGGTGCCAAAGATTTGAAATCTGGTTCTAAAGATTTGAATCTGGCGCCGAAGGCACATGGATAAATTTCGAGGAAAAGAGGGATGTGCAATGACTGGATGGGCTGCGCGTAGAAAGCTGTTGCTGGCGATGGGATGGATGGCTGTTGCGGTCCCGATGTGGGGGCAGGATGCGGTGGCCGGCGGGAAGGCGCTGATGTACGACGCGGTTTCTATCAAGCCGAACAAGCCTGAAGGTGGCGACAGAATCTCGATTCGGATACAGACTGGGGGAGATCGATATTCGGCGTCCGGCGTTTCGTTGAAGGGGTTGATTCAGTATGCCTACAACCTGAAGATGGAAGACCAGATTTCAGGAGTGACGGGACCGGTGAGCAATGCGCGATTCGATATCGAGGCGAAGATCGATGAGGATACGGTCGCGGCGTTGAAGAAGCTTTCCAACGATGAATCCAATACACAGAGACGGCTGCTGATGCAGGGAATGCTGGCCGACCGGTTCAAGCTGAAGGTGCACCATGAGACAAAAGAGATGCCGATCTATTCGCTGGTGATTGCGAAGGGCGGTTTCAAGCTGAAAGACGCCGATCCGAACGATACCTATCCGAATGGATTTAAGGGGCTTGACGGGGCTTCACATGCAGGGATGATGAGGATCTCCAACGACACGCTGACAGCGCAGGCGATTCCGATATCGAACCTGGCGAACAATCTGTCGCTGCGACTGCACCGGCAGGTGGTGGATAACACTGGTTTGACGGGCAAATACGACATGACGCTGAAGTGGGCGCCGGATGAGAATCGCGGGGAGGCAGGGGCTGATGGATCGGCTGCAGACTCGGGGCCTTCGATCTTTACGGCTCTGCAGGAGCAACTGGGGTTAAAGCTGGAGCCGACGAAGGGGCCGGTGGAGACCATTGTTGTGGATCATGTAGAGATGCCCTCGGAGAATTAGGCAGAGGCAGGCTCGGGACTCTTAGCGGTGGCGTAGTAAGGCTTCGACGCGCTGGAGGTCTTCTTCGGTGTCGACGCCGATGGTGTCGTAGTTGGTGGGTTCGACGTAGATGTCGATGTTGTTTTCGAGGAAGCGGAGTTGTTCGAGCTTTTCGGTTTGTTCGAGGATGCTTGTGGGCAGGGCCGGAAAACGGTCGAGGGTTGCTTTGCGGTAGGCGTAGAGGCCGATGTGTTTCCAGTATTGCGGTGAGGTGCTGTCTCGGTCGTAGGGGATAGTCGCGCGGGAGAAGTAGAGGGCGCGGCCGTCGGTGGCGGTGACGACTTTGACCGCGTTCGGGTTGGTGATGTTCTCCGGGGTGCAGAGGACTTTGAGGGTGGAGACTTCGACATGTGGCTGTGCGAAGGGACGGAGGAGCGCAGTGAGGTGTTCGGGTTTGAGGAGGGGTTCGTCGCCCTGGATGTTGACGTAGATAGCGGCGGCGATTTGTTGGGCTACTGCGTGGACGCGGTCGGTGCCGCTGGGCAGGTCGGGTGAGGTGAGTTGGACAGGCCAGTTGTTTTCGTGGCAGAGGGCTGCTACTTCGCCGGAGTCGGTGGCGATGACGACGCTGTTGAGCTGGGGGCAGGCGCTGGCGGCCTCGAAGACCCAGGCAAGCATC
>JBEKGF010000025.1:0-58267 GCA_050012935.1 Edaphobacter sp.
GAGATGTGGGCATACCTGGCTTGAAGAGCCTGTCTTGCGGGACGAGTAAAAATTGGATTGATGATGAGATTCAAAGACAAAAGACCCGCACGAGGCGGGCCTTTTGTCTTGGGTATGGAGTGCTTAGTGGCGCGGTTTCTCCTGCTGCGGCCGGGAAGATTCGCGGGGCTGGGATTGTGGACGTGATTGTGGTTGAGGAGCTGGACGCGACTGCGGCTGCGGAGCTGGTCTTGACTCGGGTTGAGGAGCAGGCCGGGACTGGGGTTGAGTTGCGGGTCTCGACTCCGGCTGAGGAGCAGGTCTGGACTCGGGCTGAGACTGAACTGGTCTTGCTTCGGGCTGTGGTTGGGGCCGTGACTGCGGTTGGGCAGGCCTGTTCTCTGGCTGTGCGGGTCGCGCTTGCGGTTGGTTGGGTCTGTTTTCTGGTTGCGCGGGCCGCGTGGCGGGCTGGCCTGGGCGCGACTCGGGTTGCGCGGGCCGCGTGGCGGGCTGGCCTGGGCGCGACTCGGGTTGCGCGGGGCGTGCTCCAGGCTGGTTGAGGTGTGCAGGTTGGACCTGTGGACGGTTGTTTGGCTGGCCGGGGCGGTTGATCTCGCCAGGGCGATTCGGGGTTGTTCCTGGGTTGGGTCGCGGGTTGGGACGCGCGATGCCGGGTTGTGCAGCGAGAGGCCGAGGAGCAGCGACCATCGCAGGGCGACCCTTGTTGACATTGAAGAACTGCTGGCGATTGTTGGCGGCTTCGCGCTGGTTCTGGATCTGCGCTGCCATAGCGGGCGTGCGTGGACCGCGGAATGCGGCGATCTCGGCTGCCTGCGGCCGTACTGCGATACCGCCGCGGCCTCCGTTGTAGGCGACGCGGCTGTAGTTGTTGACGACGACCGTGCGGTTGTAGACGTGGGTGATGTTGACGTTGATTCGGTTGACGGCGCGGTTGTAGAAGAAGTTGTTCCCGTTCCAATAGCCGCCGTGATAGCCGAAACCGGTATAACCGAAGCCGTAGTTAATGCCTCCGTAGAAGCCGATGTGGAGGCCCCAGTAGCCGGGGTAGAAGCCCCAGCGGCTGCCGTACCAGCCCCAGTAGCCGGGAGTCCAGAGTGCTCCGTAGTAGGGCGGGGCGCACCATGCGCCGGGAATCCAGTAGTAGCCGGCGGGAGTCCAGCCCCAGTAGCCGGGGGTCCAGAGGTAGTTGGGAGCGGGGGCTACGGGCTGATCGTATTCGGGGAGCGGCGGCGGGGGCTGGTCGGCGTATTGAACGGGAGCAGGCTGGCCTTCCTGATCAAGCTGGTCGAGGGTTTGGGCGTCCTGGTAACCCTGGCTTTGATCGGGGGGCGGGGCTGCCTGAACCGGGGCGGGCTGTTCGGGATATTGCTGTGCGTCTTGCTGAGGGACGTCTTCAGCATGGGCGGCCAGGACTTTTCCCCGCGCGGGAGCGGGGGCAACGGCTGGAGCCGGTGGAAGCTGGGTGTTGTCTGCGGGCGCCATGTTGGCATCGGCGGGATCGGGGCCGGAGTTGTCGGCTGCGGTTGCGGCGTCGGGATCTACCCGATGGCAGCCTGTCGCGCCGATGAGAGTTGCGATTCCTAACGAAACACTTAAGAGAACCCTGGGAATGAATCTTTGCATGCTGCCTGTCTCCTCGTACCTGCTGAACTTTATTAACCCGAACAATCTGAATGAGATGCGTTTTAGTGATGCGGTCAATGATGATTTTAGGTAAATCGCTGATCTTTGGTGGTTTTTGGGGGGATGGATGACGAGCGCGGTTTGTGGCTGAAGGGACTTTACCAGAGGAGCGGGGATCGCAGTAAAATTAAGGCGATGGCAGGCCTTCCTCCTAACACGAAGCGCTTTCGCCACGGTCGGCCTGACCGCGGGCGCTGCTAAGACTCTTCCTCTCCATTTAATTTTTTCAACTTCGGCTGCTGATGTTCGCGGCAAGAAGTTGTGACTTCGGCCCCTTACCTTGCGCGCTACGAGGCGTGCTTCGGAGAAAGACAAAATGGCGACCCAATCTCATCCTGATTCTTTCAAGAGCCTGTCGACGCTGACCTCAGGCTCAACAACCTACAGCCTCTTTCGCCTGAAGGCTCTTGAAGGCAAGGGCGTCGACCTGACGCGGCTTCCCTTCTCCCTGCGGATTCTGCTGGAGAATTTGCTGCGGCATGAAGACGGACGAACTGTAACGGCTGACGATATTGAATTTCTCGCGTGCTGGGATCCAAAAGCAGAGCCTTCGCGCGAGATTGCGTATATGCCGGCTCGTGTGCTGATGCAGGACTTTACCGGCGTGCCTGCGGTTGTCGATCTGGCGGCGATGCGCGATGCGATGAAGGCGCTGGGAGGCGATCCGGAGAAGATCAATCCGCTGCAGCCGGCGGAGTTGGTGATCGACCACTCGGTGCAGGTGGATGAGTTCGGTACGGTGCGGGCGTATGACCTGAATGCGGCGCTGGAGTTTCAACGGAACCGCGAGCGGTATGCGTTTTTGAAGTGGGGGCAGACGGCGTTTCATAATTTTTCCGCTGTTCCGCCGGGGATGGGGATCTGTCATCAGGTGAATCTTGAGTATCTGGCGCGAGTGGTGTTTACGACTGCGCCCGATGCCAACGGGAAGGTGTTTGCTTATCCGGATACGCTGGTCGGGACTGATTCGCATACGACGATGGTGAATGGGCTGGGTGTGCTGGGTTGGGGTGTGGGTGGGATTGAAGCCGAGGCGGCGATGCTGGGGCAGCCGGTGTCGATGCTGGTGCCGCAGGTGGTTGGGTTCAAGCTGACGGGCAAGCTGAAGGAAGGGACGACGGCGACCGATCTGGTGCTGACCGTGACGGAGATGCTGCGGAAGCTTGGAGTGGTTGGCAAGTTTGTGGAGTTCTATGGGCCGGGGATTGCCGAGCTGCCACTTGCGGATCGCGCGACGATTGCGAATATGGCTCCGGAGTATGGGGCGACTTGCGGAATATTTCCTGTGGATGCGGAGACGCTGCGATATCTGCGGTTGACGGGACGCAACGAGGAGCAGATTGCGCTGGTAGAGGCTTACTACCGCGAGCAGGGAATGTTCCACACGGCGGATGCGAAAGAGGCAGTGTATTCGGCGATGATTTCGCTGGATCTGGCGACGGTCGAGCCAAGCGTGGCAGGGCCGAAGCGGCCGCAGGATCGTGTGAGGCTGTCGCAGGCGGGTGCGAGCTTCAAGGAGCAGTTGCCTGCGCTGCTGGGTCCGAACGGAAATAAGCAGGTGATCCGGCAGATGGTTCGCTGGGAGGGCGAAGGCGGGACTGCTTCGGCTTCGGGGGATTTGAGCAGCAGTGTAGGAGCGGCTGCGCCTGTCGTTGAAGCTCCGCGGGTTCCGGTGATTACGATTGCAGATGAGCCGGTGCCTCACCTGGAGGCTCCGCATGTTTCGATTCGCACTCGTTTTGGCGTTGATCCGGATAAGTATCTGGACCATGGTTCGATTGTGATTGCGGCGATCACTTCGTGTACGAATACTTCGAATCCTTATGTGATGATGGCAGCTGGATTATTGGCGAAGAAGGCTGTCGAGAAGGGGTTGAGCACGCCGCCGTGGGTGAAGACTTCGCTGGCGCCCGGGTCGCGCGTGGTGACGGACTATTATGTCAAAGCCGGGCTGATGCCCTATCTGGATAAGCTGCGGTTTCAGGTGGTGGGGTATGGATGTACGACTTGCATTGGGAACTCGGGGCCGCTGCCGACGGATGTTTCGAAGTCGATTGAAGACAATGGACTGGTTGCGGTTTCGGTGCTCTCGGGTAACAGGAATTTTGAGGGGAGAATTTCGCCGGAGGTGAGAGCAAATTATCTGATGAGTCCTCCGCTGGTGGTTGCGTATGCGCTGGCGGGACACATCGGGCATAACTTTGAGACTGAGCCTCTGGGCAAGGGCAAGAATGGCGATGCCGTGTTCCTGCGCGATATCTGGCCCACGCAGGGAGAGGTGGCCGCCGCGGTGAACTCTTCGATCGATTCTGAGATGTTCCGGAAGCAGTACAGCACGGTGACCGATGGCGATAATAACTGGCAGAGTTTGAAATTTCCTGATGGCGAGACGTATGGGTGGGAGCCGGATTCGACTTATATTCGCAAGGCTCCTTACTTTGACGGAATGCCGGCTACGCCCGCTGCGGTTGAAGATATTCACGGCGCGCGCGTGTTGGCGGTGCTTGGGGATTCAGTGACGACGGACCATATCTCGCCGGCGGGCTCGATCAAGCTGAATGGGCCTGCGGGGAAATATCTGATCGAGCATGGAGTGAAGGCTTCGGAGTTCAACAGCTATGGTTCGCGGCGCGGCAACCATGAGGTGATGGTGCGAGGCACGTTTGCGAATGTGCGGCTGAAGAACAAGCTGGCTCCTGGGACCGAGGGCGGCGTGACGCGGTTGCTGCCGGAGGATGTGCCGATGTCGATCTATGATGCGAGCGTGGAGTATGCGAAGCGTGGGACGCCGCTGGCGATTCTTGCGGGCAAGGAGTATGGGTCGGGCTCGTCGCGTGACTGGGCGGCGAAGGGGCCCAGGTTGCTCGGGATTCGGTTTGTGATTGCTGAGAGCTATGAGCGGATTCACCGGTCGAACCTGGTGGGGATGGGGATTCTGCCGCTGCAATTTCTGCCGGGGCAGAATGCCGAGTCGCTGGGACTTTCAGGCGAAGAGGTCTTTGCTGTTGGTGAGCGTGGAGAGCTGAAGGCGATGCTCGATGACAAGTTTGCCGATGGCAAGGTCATCACGGTATTTGCGGAGTCGGATCTGGGTAAAACGACGGAGTTTTCGGCGACTGTGCGGATCGATACGCCGCAGGAGATTCTGTACTACCAGCATGGCGGGATCCTGCAGTATGTGCTGCGGCAATTGGCGGGGAAGAGTCCGGCGTCGGCTTAGCCGGTGCTCTATCGTACTGCTTTCCTATATAGGATTTTGTTATCAACAAATTAGACCCGCAGAGAATCCATCTCCCTGCGGGTCTTGGTTGTTTTGTGCTCGACTTCCCGATCTCGTAACACCGAGATGGTATTTACCACACTCAGAGGCGGGACGTATGAAAAATACGAGCGCGCAATTGCTTAGTTAGGTGCGGCGGGCAATTAAACATTCCCACGCCGGAGACGAGACAAGATAACAATAGGCATCTAGATCCATGGTAGGGGTTACGGATATGCCATCTACTGACTATTTTGAGGAGTTGTATGGTGTCACCGAAGAACGAGCACTTAACTTCTGGGCATCGCATCTCCACGAAACGATAGGAAGTAAGCAGTGGTCTGAGATTCGCGACTCGACGGGTGTTTATCTTGCAAGCGTGCTTGGTCATTTTTGCCTGCAGTCGGTAGATCGGATGGAACTCCTCTCTCCGGATTACAGCGCGAGCGATGGCGAATTCCGGCAGTTCGCGGATCTGACGCAGATCGCCGAACTGATGATGCGGCAGCTGACCAGCGCGAAGAATCCGCTCTGGATGGAGTCCGCCGGTGCGCACATTCTTCTTTATGCCGGCTTCTTTCAGAACCAAAACAAGGACCGGCACAACATTGAGTTCTATTCGAGCATGGGCAGAGAGTGCTATCTGATGGCGGCCGTGGGAAAGAGGGCAAGGATAATGGAACTGATGGCCAAAGGCTTTGATCAGTACCTCTTCCATTTGGCTAACCTCCAGCGACATCTGCAAGAGAGCAGATATCTGATAAGGCCGAACTAGCTTCCGCTGACGAGGACGGATTTCTCTTCCGCATCGTTCGGATAGGGGAAGAACAACTCGTTGCCGTCGGGGTCTTCGATAATCATCGTGTCATAACCCCACCAGCCATCCCTGATCGGCGCGCAGCGCCTGCAGCGGTCCCAGGTCGATCGAGATGAAGATGCGGCCGCAGCCGATCTTTTCGGACTGCTGGGAGTTGAGGATGATCTCGCAATCCTCGCGGTTGACCTGACCGACGAGGATTTTCCCATCCTCTTCGTAGCGGAACCCCTGGGTGAAGCCGAGCTTCTCGGTGTAGAAGGCAATCGATCGCTCCACACTCTCTACGAAGAAGACAGGACGCGAATACCAGACGTTCATTCGATGGATCCTCGCACCGCCACGATGGATCATCATAGCCGGAAAGGCTAACGGTTCGGCTATCTAACAGTTCGGCCTATAATGACCTATGGCAACCGCTCATCCGGCCTCTTCGGAGGCTGGCCCGCAGCCAGAGTCGAACAAAAAACCGAAGAGCCAACCGGAGAAACATGTCGATGTGGGGACGGAGCTGGAATCGGCTTCTCCTGTCGCGGCTTCGCCGTTGGTGCCGGATGCGATCTTTCGTGGAGGGCGGAAGAAGCAGGGTGATCTTGCTGCTGCAGAGGCGGTGGATAAGGGTTCTGGTAATTCGGAATTAGTGATCGCGGGGGTGGACGAGGCTTCGGAATCTTCAGGGGCTTTGGAGTCTTCGGCTAGTCATCTTTCGGGGAGTACGGCCGAAGATATTCATACGGTGGATACGAAGTTTAATAAGCTTCTGGCTACGGTGCATGAGAACCGGCCTGGAGATGATCTGGAGATTATCCGCAAGGCGTGGGCGTTCTGCCTGCAGCAGCATGAGGGGCAGAAGCGTGCCAGCGGCGAGCCTTACATCATCCATCCGCTGGAGGTGGGGCAGGTACTGGCCGAGTTGAAGATGGACTCGACGGCGATTGCGGCGGGGCTGCTGCATGATGCGGTGGAAGATACGGATGTTACCTCGGCCGAGATTGCGAAGAAGTTTGGTGACCAGGTGGCGCACATCGTCGAGGGTGTGACGAAGCTGGAGAAGATCAAGTTCGCGAATCGCGAAGATCACCAGGCGGAGAATATTCGCAAGATGCTGCTGGCGATGGTGACCGATGTCCGCGTGGTCCTTATCAAGCTGGCGGACCGGCTGCATAATATGCGGACGCTCGAGCATCTGAAGCCTGAGAAGCAGCAGAAGATTGCGCGGGAGACGCTGGATATCTATGCTCCGCTGGCGCACCGGCTGGGGATGGGTAAGCTGCGCGGCGAGTTGGAGGACCTGGCGTTCCGGTATACCGATCCTTATGCGTATGAGCAGGTGTCGAATGAGGTGGACGCGCTGCGCGGGGCGGGCGAGAAGTTTCTCGACAAGATTGTGACGCAGCTTGAGGCGAAGCTGAAGGAGTTCAAGATTCAGGGGCGGGTGGAGTCGCGGATTAAGCGGCTGTATTCGATCCAGCAGAAGCTGGTGGACCAGAAGATTCCGGTGGATCAGGTGTATGACCTGCTGGCGATTCGGGTGATCTGTAATTCGGTGCAGGATTGTTATGCGCTCCTGGGGCTGCTGCACTCGGTTTGGCGGCCGGTGCCGGGGAGGATCAAGGATTTTATTGCGATGCCGCGGCCGAATCTGTACCAGTCGCTGCATACGACTCTGATTGCCGAGGGTGGGCATCAGTTTGAGGTGCAAATTCGGACGGAGGATATGCATCGCGTCGCGGAGGAAGGGATTGCGGCGCACTGGAAGTACAAGGCCTCCGACAATGTGAGCGCCAAGGATGAGCAGCGGCTGGCGTGGGTGCGGCAGTTGATGGAATGGCAGCGGGAGATGACCGATCCCAATGAGTTCATGTCGACGCTGAAGATCGATCTTTATCCGGAGGAGGTTTACACGTTTACTCCGAAGGGCAAGGTGGTGGTATTGCCGAAGGATGCGAGCCCGATCGATTTTGCTTATACGATCCACACCGAGGTGGGGAATACGACGGTTGGGGCGAAGGTAAATGGACGGATTGTTCCACTGCGGACGAAGTTGCGGAATGGCGATATTGTCGAGATTTCGACGCAGGCGGGACACGCTCCGAGCCGCGACTGGCTTAGTTTTACGAAGAGCTCGCGGGCGCGGAACAAGATTAAGCATTGGCTGAATGAACATCAGCGGGAACGCGCAATTGAGATTGGCAGGAAGCTGCTGGATCGCGAGGCGAGGAAGTACAAGCTTTCGTTGGCGAAGTTTGGCGAAGCGGATTATGACAAGGTTGCTGGTGATTATGGGTTAGGGACTCAGGCTGAGTTGCTGGCGGGTGTTGGGTTTGGGAAGTTTTCCGCACGGCAGGTACTGAATAAGCTGGAGCCGGGTTCGACGATGACGGCTGAGCCTGCGCCGCTGGAAGCTGGGGTTGGAAACGTCGTTGGGCAGATGTCGGATGCGGTGAAGCGGGTCTTCTTTGGGAAGGGCTCGGAGTCGCTGCAGGTGGAGGGTCAGGACGATCTGCTGGTGTACCGGGCGCGTTGTTGTAACCCAATCCGTGGTGAGGAGATTGTGGGGTATGTGACGCGGGGTAAGGGCGTCGCGGTGCACGCGAGGAGCTGTCCGAATGTGCAGAATCTGCTGTATGAGTCGGACCGGAGGATTCAAGTGGAGTGGTCGCCTTCGCCTACGGAGCCGGGTATGGCTAAGCCACAGACTTATCCGGTGAAGCTGACGGTGCTGTGTGATGATCGCGCGGGCATGCTGAAAGAGTTTACGGCGATTATTGCGGATGATGGGACGAATATTCGAAGCGTGGATACTAAGCCGACACCCGAGGGGACGATGGTGGTGGATTTTGTGGTGGAGACGGTGGATGTGCGGCACCTGAATAAGCTGGTGCAGAATCTGCGCAAGGTTCCCGGCGTGCGGGATGTGCAACGGGTGCAAAAGATTTAGTCTTAGTGCGGAGAGAGTTCCGGATTGTCTGGGGTTGGGGATTGATCAGTCGCAGAAAGGTTCTTCAGATTGCAGGCATGGCGGCTGGCGCGACGATTCTGCCACGGGTTGCTTCCCCATTGGAGGGAGCAGATACGACGATCGAGATCGCGCCTTATTCGCTGGAGGTTGGAGCCGGGCATTTCATCAAAACGATCGCGTACAACCAGCAGGTTCCGGGGCCGCTGTTGCGTCTGAAAGAGGATGTTCCGTTTACGGTGGACGTGGTAAACCACAGCGAGAACGAGGAGATGGTTCATTGGCATGGGCTGTTTCTGCCGCCAGATGTCGATGGCTCGATGGAAGAAGGTACGCCGCATATTCCACGAAACGGACGGAGGCGTTACACCTTTTCGCCAAAGCCTGCGGGGTTTCGCTGGTATCACACGCATACCTTTGCCGGGCGTGATTTGAAGAAGGGTGGATATACAGGACAGCATGGATTTCTGTTGATTGAGCCGAAGGACAATCCTGCGCGGTACGACAAGGAGATATTTCTCGCGCTGCACGACTGGGATGGGACGATGGCTGCGAGCGATGACGGGTCGATGAATGCGTCGTATGGGGTTTCGACGATCAATGGCCGGCGGTTGGGATTTGGCGACCCGCTGCGGGTGAAGCAGGGAGAGCGAGTGCTGCTGCATGTGTTGAACAGCAGCGCGACGGAGCCGCACTGGATCGCGATAGCGGGACACGAGTTTGAGGTGGTTGCGTTGGATGGGAATGCGGTGGCGCGACCGAAAACGGTATCCATGCTGCGGCTCTCGCCGGCGGAGAGAGTGTGTGCATTGGTGGAGATGAAGAATCCTGGCGTGTGGGTGATGGGCGAGGTGCGCAAACATGTGATGGCCGCGGGTATGGGGATCGTTGTGGAGTATGCGGGAAGCACAGGCAAGCCGCAGTGGGTGCAGCCGGAGGAGCTGGTTTGGGATTACCTGCAATTTGGGACGGCGGCTTCCGCGGCGCAGGGCAATATTACGGAGATTCCGCTGGTCTTTGAGTCGAAGTTTGCGGGACATGGGGCCATGGACCGATGGATGATTAACGGCAGGTCGTTTCCCGACACCAAGACGGAGGTGCTGACGGAAGGACTGCGGTATCGGCTGGTCTTCAAGAACAAGAGCACGGATGATCATCCGGTTCATCTCCATCGCCATACCTTTGAGCTTCGCCGGATACAAGGCGGGCCGGAGACGAGCGGAGTTTTCAAGGATACGGTTCTGGTTGCCGCGGGGACCGAGGTTGCGGTGGAGTTCACTGCGAATCATCCGGGGATGACACTATTTCATTGTCACCAGCAGGATCATATGGACAATGGGTTCATGATGCTTTTTCGGTATGGGTGAGTTTTTTATGGATATGCGGGCTCTTGTTCGGTTAAGTCATGCTCTTTTCTGGTGCGCTGCGCTTGTCTTCTTCACCCTGCCAGCGGCGGCGCAGGGAAACTATGAGATCCAGGTGTATGGAGCGGATACAATTCCGCCGAAGAGCACGATGGTGGAGCTGCACTCGAACTTTACGGCGCAGGGACAGAGCGCAACGATCGATGGAGTGTTTCCGACAAATCATCAGCAGCACGAGACGCTGGAGATTACACAGGGATTGACCGACTGGTCGGAGGTGGGGTTTTACGTCTTCACGAGTTGGCAGGATGGACATGGGGTGCAGTGGGTCGGGGATCATATACGGCCGCGTGTGCGGGCTCCGGATTCGTGGCACTGGCCGGTGGGAGTGAGTCTTTCGACGGAGATCGGGTATCAGCGGGCGGTATATTCGCCGGATACGTGGACGTGGGAGATTCGTCCGATTGTGGATAAGGCGATTGGGCGCTGGTACTTTGCGGTGAATCCGGCGCTGGAGAGAACGTGGCATGGGCCGGATGTGAAGCAGGGGATAGGATTTTCGCCAGCAGTGAAGGTGGGATATGACTTTACCAAGGCGATCAGCGGCGGGGTGGAGTATTACGCGGATTATGGACGGATTGGTGCGTTTGATTCGCTGCACTCTCAACAACAACAGGTTTTTGCGGTGACGGATCTGAATGTGTCACCGAAATGGGAGATTAATTTCGGCGTGGGAGTGGGCGCCACAGCGGGAACGGATCACCTGATTGTGAAAGGGATACTTGGACGGCACTTCAGTTGGGGAAGATCGTCGCCGGTGGATTAGTTTAGGAAAAGGTGAGGCGATAGACGCGACCGGCTTCAAGGTGGACGCGGTGAGTTCCGCCGGGTTGAGTGGTGACGAGGCTATTCTTCGCGTTGAATTTGATCGATGTTATGGTTTGCCCTTTTGGTGCACGAAGGATTTGGTCACCAGGAACATCGGGGCGGATGGTGCAGTCTGTGAGTTTGCCGGCGCGCCAGCGGAGGTCGATCTCGAGGCCTCCTCTTGCGCGCAGGCCTTTGACGGCGCCTTCAGGCCATGCGGTGGGGAGTGCGGGTAAGAGATCGATCGATCCGGTGTGGCTTTGCAGGAGAAGTTCGGCTATGGCGGCGGTGGCGCCGAAGTTTCCATCGATCTGGAAGATGGAGGTCTTGCCTGCCGGATGGGTGTCGAAGAGATTGATGTTGGTGCTGTGCTGCATGAGCATGGAGAGCGACTCCCATGCTTTATCGCCGTCGAGGAGGCGTGTCCAGAAGGCGATGGCCCAGGCGCGACTCCATCCGGTGTAGGCTCCGCCGTTGGCGAGACGGCGTTCGAGAGAGACGCGTGCTGCACGGGCAAGTTCGGGCGTGTTGCGTGTGGTGATCTGATCGCCGGGATAGAGTGGGTACATGTGAGACATGTGGCGCTGGCCGGGAGTGGCTTCTTCGAAGTCGATGGACCACTCCTGCAGTTGGCCGTAACGGCCGATTTGGTAGGGGATGAGACGTGCGGCGGCTGCGTCGAGCTTGGTGGCGAAGTC
The DNA here is from genome assembly GCA_050012935.1 of Edaphobacter sp. Classification (GTDB taxonomy): domain Bacteria; phylum Acidobacteriota; class Terriglobia; order Terriglobales; family Acidobacteriaceae; genus Edaphobacter. The sequence continues at coordinate 11,645 of JBEKGF010000025.1, forward strand.
TGCGTCGATGCCTAGTTCTTTTGCTGCGGCGCTGCAGTTGGCGAAGAGTTCGCGGAGGAGCGCCATGTCCATGGTGCAGCCGGCGCTGGTGCACGCGGGTTTTCCGTCGGGGGTGAGGAAGTCGTTTTCGGTGGACTCGGATGGGCAGGTGGTGAGGTGGCCTTTGCCGTCTTCGATGAGCCATGCGAGGCAAAATTCTGCTGAACCCTTCATGAGCGGGTAGGCACGGGTGCGGAGGAAGTCGCGATTGCGGGTGAAGCGGTAGTGCTCGTAGAGATGGGCGCAGAGCCAGGGGCCGCTCATGCCCCAGTTGGCCCAGGTGGGTGAGCCGACGCCTTCACCGACAGGGTTTGGGCTCGCCAGATATCGATGTTGTGGTGGGTGCACCAGCCGGGGAGGCCGTAGGTTTCCTGGGCGGTGACGGCTCCGGTTTTGCTGAGGCCTTCGATGAGGTCGAAGAGCGGGCCGGTACATTCGGCGAGGTTGGTGGTTTCGGCGGGCCAGTAGTTCATCTGGATGTTGATGTTTGCGGTCCAGTTGGAGCTCCAGGGAGGCGTGACCTGATAGTTCCAGATGCCCTGTAGATTGGCGGGTTGAGAGCCGGGGCGTGAACTGCTGATGAGGAGATAGCGGCCGTATTGGAAGTAGAGTGCGAGGAGTGAGGGGTCGGGTGTCGTGGCGAAGTCTTTCAGGCGCTGGGCAGTGGGTTTTGAGGATATTGTTGCGTTGGGTGGGCCTAGCGTGAAAGAGACTCGGCGGAAGAGGCGTTGGTGGTCTTCGATGTGGCGTGTGCGGAGGTTGGCGAATGGTTTGGTTGCGACGGTGTCGAGTTGGCGCACTGCATTGGCTGTGATTTGTTCCAGCGGAGTGTCGGGTTTGAGTTGAAAGCCGCGATAGCCGGTTGCAGCGGTGAGGAGAACGGTGAATGAGGTTGCATTCGTGATGGTGATGGTGGTGGAGTTTTCTGTGGTGGTTCCACCTTCGACGTTAAGTTGCAGGACGGAGGCGAAATACATACCTGCGCCGGGCTCGTCGGAGAGAGTGATGGGTTGTTCGCTGTTGGGATGGCCTGCGCCTGCGATGTGGGCTGCGGCTTTGCCGGTGAGCTGGAGGCGATTGTTTGCGAGGGTTGTGACTGATTTCTGAAGCGGACTGTCGAGGGTGAAGACGCCATTGAGCTGGCGGGGTTTGCTTGCAGTGACTCGCAGGACGAGAGTTTGATCGGGCGCGGAGACGAAGGCTTCACGATGGAACTGGACACCGGCGACTTCATAGGTGGTGGTGGCGACGGCGGTGTCGAGGTCAAGCTGGCGGCGGTAGTTTTGGGATGGGTCGGAGTGAGTGAGTTCGAGGCGGAGATTGCCGAGGGGCTGGTAGGCTTCGGCGAAGAGGCCCTGCATCTTGCTGCAGAGCTGGTCGGCGAGGTGGTAGTCCTGCTTTTCGAGGATTGCGTTGCGAATGTCGGCGAGATGATTTTTTGCGCCGAGGTTGTTGCCGTCGCGCGGCTGACCGGACCATAGCGTGTCTTCGTTGAACTGGAGGAGTTCTTTGTTGAAGGCGCCGTCTTCGCCGCCTCCATAGACCATGGCGCCGAGACGTCCGTTGCCGATGGGGAGAGCGTCGATCCACTGGGCAGCGGGCTTTTCGTACCAGAGGGTGAGGTCATTGGATGCGGAGGCAGGTTTGTCGAGAGCACTGGCGAGGCGAGTGGGGAGGGAGAGATCCCCGAGTAGGGCGGAGGTTGTTCCAAGGAAGCTGCGGCGGGTGAGTCGTTTCATTGGCGAGGAAGGCCTTTCCTCTGTGGAGGACTCATCCAATGTAGACGACATTGCTTGCCTCGTGGGCCGCGGAGATGTATCTTGGAAGGCAAGATGATTCTTTTCTCCACCCGAATTAGCTTTATTTACCGCTACTGGCGTACAGTGGCGGCATCGGCGGAGTAGGTTCCTCTGAGAGATAGCTGAAAGATCAGTTGAAATCGACATCCACACGAGCCGCGACCTGACTGGGTTGCGGTTTTTGTTTGCGAGGAGATGGTTATGACGACGGCGGCGATGGTGAATCCGGCGGGGCCTGTGAGATCGGCGGCGGGACGGTTTGGGGTTTATGGCGGACGGTATGTTCCGGAGACTCTGATGGCGGCGCTGGAGGAGTTGGAACATGCTTACGCCGAGGCGAAGGAAGACGCTGCGTTTCAGGCGGAGTTGGATGATCTTCTGCGGAACTATTGCGGGCGGCCTACTCCGCTTTACTTTGCGAAGAGGCTGACGGGACAGTGCGGCGGGGCGAAGATTTATTTGAAGCGCGAGGACCTGCTGCATACGGGGGCGCACAAGATCAACAATGCGCTGGGGCAGGGGTTGCTGGCTCGCCGGATGGGCAAGAAAAGGATTATTGCGGAGACTGGCGCAGGGCAGCATGGCGTGGCGACGGCTACGGTGTGTGCGCTGTTTGGGCTGGAGTGCGTGATTTATATGGGTGAGGAGGACATGCGGCGGCAGGAGTTGAATGTTTACCGGATGCGGCTGCTGGGGGCTGAGGTGCGCGGGGTTTCGGGTGGGTCGGCTACGTTGAAGGATGCGATCAACGAGGCGATGAGGGATTGGGTGACGAATGTTCGGACGACATACTACATCCTGGGAAGTGCGCTGGGGGCGCACCCTTATCCGACGATGGTGCGGGATTTTCATCGGGTGATTGGGCGTGAGGCGAAGGCTCAGATGCTGGAGCGCGAAGGAAGGCTGCCGACTGCGATTGTTGCCTGCGTGGGTGGTGGTTCGAATGCGATTGGGGCGTTCTACGAGTTTTTACCGGATTTGAATGTCGATTTGATTGGCGTTGAGGCAGGTGGGCGCGGGAGTGCGCTGGGAGAACATGCGGCTCGGTTTCAGAAGATTGGCGGAGGGTCGCCTGGGGTTTTGCAGGGGACGTACAGCTATGTATTGCAGGATGACGCGGGGCAGGTGAGCGCGACGCATTCGGTTTCAGCAGGGCTGGATTATGCGAGCGTGGGCCCGGAGCATGCGATGCTGCATGACTCGGGGCGGGCGACGTACGTTTCGTGCTCGGATGATGCGGCGTTGAAGGCGACGGTGACGTTGTCGCGCACGGAGGGGATTGTGCCTGCGCTGGAGAGTGCTCATGCTGTGGCGGAGGCGATTCGGCTGGCTCCGACGATGGCGAAGACGGCAGTGTTGATGGTGAATCTGTCGGGGCGCGGAGATAAGGATATGGGGATTCTGGCGCGGGAGCTGGATTTGAAGGGTGCCTAAGATGGCGACCGCGGATCTTCGCGGAGAACGCGGATAGAAGCAACGGCGATTGATTTGGTTTGGAGGGTTTGTGGCGATTGAGTTCAGGAAGAAGCCGGGGATTGTTGCTTATTTGACGGCGGGCGATCCGGATCTGGCGACGACGCGAGAGATTGCGCTGGCCGCGATTGATAACGGTGCGGATGTGATTGAGCTGGGCGTGCCGTTCAGCGATCCGCTGGCGGATGGGCCGGTGATTCAGCGGGCCAGTGAGCGCGCAGTGGCTCGGGGGACGCGGCTGACTGACGTTCTTGGCCTGGCTGCAGAGTTGCGCAAGGCGCGGCCTTCGGCGGGGCTCGTTTTGTTTTCGTATCTGAACCCTGTGGTGCGGATGGGGATGAAGACGTTTTGCGCGCGGGCTGCGGAGGCTGGCGCCGATGGCGTGTTGCTGACGGACATGATTGTGGAAGAGGCCGGGGAGTATTTGGAGGCGATGCGGAAGTGCAAGCTGGCTCCGGTTTTCCTGGCTGCGCCTACGAGTCCGGATAGCCGCTTGAAGGCGATTGCAGGTGTGTCGCAAGGATTTGTGTATGCGATCTCGCGAGTGGGGATTACGGGAACGCAGCAGAAGGTTGCGGGAGATGCTTCGGAGCTGGTGACACGGTTGCGGCGGTTTACAGGTTTGCCGATTGCGGTTGGGTTTGGGATTTCGAATGCGGAACATGTGAAGGCTGTTGGCGAGTTTGCAGATGCGGCGATTATTGGCAGCGCGTTGGTGGCTTTGATCGAGAAGACTCCGCATGCAGAGGCGGCAGGCGTTGTAGGGCAGTTCATCGCTGGGTTGCGCGCATGAGGTTTGATCGATCTGTGGTTGGCCGAGTTGCTGTGAAACGGCGGTTATCATTAAAGGAACAATTATTCCGCAGCGAGATAGTTGAAGATGCGCCGCTGCACCGCGAGGAAACTGGATGGATATCTCCGACTGGAGAAAAAAGATCGATGAGCTGGATATCGAGATCGTCCGCCTCATCAACCAGCGTGCTGAGGCTGCCCGCGCGATTGGCGAGCTTAAGCGAACGGTTGATCTTCCGGTGTATGAGCCGAAGCGGGAGCGAGAGGTTTTTGACCGCGTGTGCGCAGCGAATCGGGGTCCGCTGCCAGACTCAGAGCTTCTGCATGTGTATGAGCGGATCATCGATGTGATGCGAACGCTGCAGCGGCGAGATCTTTAGGTAAAAACCGTTCGAGTACCGCAGGCCATGGTTAGAGATTTGTGATGAATTCAGTTACGTATAAAGAGAGTGACGCGAAGACAATGATAGTTGCGATGCAAGGTCAGGCGACGGAAGAGAACATACAACAGGTAATCGAGCGGATGGTCGAGCTCGGCTTTAATGTTCATCGAACGACGGGTGAAACACAGACGATTCTGGCGGGCGTGGGGACGCCTGAGCACTTTGAGGTGGCGGAGTTTAAGGTACTTCCTGGCGTTTACGACGCGTACCGAATCTCCTCGCCGTACAAGCTTGCGGGCAGAAGTTTTCGGCCCGAGGGTACGACGGTTAAGTTTCCGAATGGCGTGGTTGTTGGCGGGGAAGAGATTGTTGTGATGGCTGGGCCGTGTTCTGTCGAATCGCGAGAACAGATTCTTAACAGCGCGAAGCTGGTAGCTGCGGCGGGCGGGAAATTTTTGCGGGGTGGAGCGTTCAAGCCACGGAGTTCGCCGTATAGCTTCCAGGGGATGGGACTGGATGGGTTGAAGCTGCTGCGCGAGGTTTCGGATGAGACTGGGCTGCTCGTTATCACGGAGGTGATGGAGATATCGCAGATCGATCTGATGCTGCCTTATATCGATTGCTTCCAGGTGGGCGCGCGGAATATGCAGAACTTCAATCTGCTGCGAGAGTTGGGCCACGTGAGAAAGCCGGTACTGATGAAGCGCGGGATCGCGGCGACGATCGAAGAGGTTTTGTTGAGCGCGGAGTATATTCTGTCGGGCGGAAACTACAACCTGATGCTGTGCGAGCGCGGCGTGCGGACCTTTGAGACGTACACGCGAAACACGATGGATATTTCGGCGATTCCTGTGTTGAAGAAACTGACCCACCTGCCGGTGCTGGGCGATCCGTCGCATGGCGTTGGGATTCGAGACTTGGTGCCTGCGATGGCGTTGGCGAGCGTGGCTGCGGGGGCTGATGGATTGCTGATGGAGATGCATCCGAATCCGGATAAGGCGATGAGCGATGGAGCACAGAGTTTGTATCCGGAACAGTTACACAATTTGATGAGGCAGTTGCGGCTGCTGGCTCCTGTGGTAGGCAGGGCGGTTGCGTAGGGTGAGGATGCGGGCATGATGGAGCGCGTGTTTATCGTCGGAACTGGGCTGATTGGGGCCTCGACTGGCCTGGCTCTGCGCGCAGCGGGTTTTGCGGGGCGTATCGACGGTTGGGACACGAGCCAGCTGGAGATGGGCGCGGCGGTAGAGATGGGCGCGATCGATGGCAGAGCGGGTCGGCGCGAAGATGCGCTGGAGCTTGCCAGGTTGGCGAATGTGATTGTGCTGGCGGTGCCGGTGCTTGCAATCAAGGACTGGATGCGGCTACTGGCTCCGGTGCTTGGCGCGGGACAGTTGGTGACTGACGTGGGGAGTACGAAGCTTGAGATCGTGGAACTTGCGCGTCAGATGTTTGCGGATGAGAGTGCGGCGACGTTTTTGCCGGGACATCCGATGGCAGGCAAAGAATCGGGTGGCGCTTTGCTGGCAGAAGCTGGGCTGTTCGATGGGGCTATGTGGCTGTTCACACCGACAGGCTCGGAGATGACGGCGATCGAGAAGGAGTGGCGAGGTTGGGTGGGATGTTTCGGGTCGAGGACGCTGGATATGGATGCGGCTCGACATGATGAGCTGTGCGCGTGGGTGAGCCATCTGCCGCAGATGCTGTCGACCGCGCTGGCGGCGCTGCTAGAAGAAAGGTTTGGCAATGCTCCGGAGATTGCCGCGATTGGCGGACGGGCCTTGAAGGAGACGACGCGGCTGGGGGCAAGTCCCTACAGCATGTGGCGGGATGTCGCGCTGACCAATGCGGAACCGATTGGAGATACGCTGCTGGCGCTGGAGCAGAGGCTGCAGCATGTGCGGGAGAATCTGCGGACGCCGGAGTTGCGGGATGAGTTTGCGCTGGCGAACAGATTTCGTCAGCGGCGGTGAATGCGTTTTGATGCGGCGAAATTAGCGTTGTGACTTAACAACTTAGAGGAAGATTTGCGAACCGTGAGCGATTCGATCAACCGTTCCAGCATTAGTCTCGCCGATGTGGTTGCTGCACGGGAGCGGGTGCGCGGAGCGATCTACTATTCGCCTTGTCCGCACTCGCAGATGCTGTCGGGACTGACCGGACAGCAGGTTTATCTGAAGCTTGAGAACCTGCAGATGACAGGGTCGTTTAAAGAGCGAGGAGCGCTGAACCGGATTGCGACGCTGACGCCGGAGCAGGCTGCGCGAGGCGTTGTCGCGGCTAGCGCCGGTAATCATGCCCAGGGAGTTGCTTATCATGCGACGAAGCGGGGGATTCGTGCGCTGATTGTGATGCCGCTGGCGACGCCGCTGGTGAAGGTTACGGCGACGCGCGGGTTTGGTGCTGAGGTGGTGCTGCATGGAGCCAACTACGATGAGGCCTGCGAGGAGGCGACTCGGCTGTGCGCAGAAGAAGGGATGACATTTATTCATCCGTTTGACGATGCGGTGGTGATGGCCGGCCAGGGCACGATTGGGTTGGAGTTGCTGGAACAGGTTCCGCAGTTGGAGGCGGTCGTGGTGCCGATTGGCGGGGGTGGGTTGATCGGCGGAGTTGCGTGTGCGATCAAGGAGGCTAGTCTTCAGGCTTCGCGGCCTGAGATTCGAGTGATTGGGGTTCAGACGTCGAGGCTGCCCTCGATGATGGCTGCTGTCGAGTCGCACAGGCCGGTGACTTTGGAGCCTGCGATGACGATTGCCGATGGTATTGCGGTGCGGCGTGCAGGAGACGTAACTCTGCCGGTTGTCGAGCGATATGTCGATGAGATTGTGACCGTAGATGAGGACGAGATTGCTTCGGCCATTCTGGTGTTGCTGGAGCGGGAGAAGACGCTTGCCGAAGGTGCGGGAGCCACGGCGCTGGCGGCGTTGCTGCAGAAGAAGACTTCGCTGAATGGTGCGCACACGGCGGTGATGGTGTGCGGAGGAAATATCGATGTGACGCTGCTGAGCAGAATTATCGAGCGCGGCCTGGTGCAGGATGGACGGTTGATCCGCCTTAGGATTCATCTGCTGGATAAGCCCGGGGCGCTGGCGGATTTGACGCGGCTGATTGCGAGTTATCGGGCGAACATTGTGGATACGCTGCACAATCGCGCTTATTACGGCGTGAATCTTGGCGATACGGTGATTGATATCACGATGGAGACGCGCGGGCGGGAACAGGTGGAGGAGTTGCTGGCTGCGCTGACAACTGAGGGCTATAAACATAGCCGGGTGATTTAGGTTGTTTGAGGTTAGGCCTTTTCGTAGTGGAAGTGGAGTTCCTGTTCGCTGGCTACGGGCTGGCCGTCTTTGGTGGCGGGGTGAAAGGTCCATTGCTGGACGGTGGCGATGACGGTTTCGTCGATGCCGTGGCCGAGGCCGCTTGCCATTTTGATGTCGGCGATCTTGCCTGTGGTGTCGATGACGACGTCGAGGATGACATCGCCTTTGGTGCCGCCGGGAAGGACGGAGAGGTCAGGCTTGGGCGTCGGGAAGTAGCTGGCGCGGGCGATGTTGATGTTGCCGGCGCCGAGGGAGTCGGCACCAGTGGTGGAGTCAGGGTTTGGCGAGGCTGGGGAGTTGGTGTTGGGTGAGGCGGTGTTGGTCTCGAGCTTGTGAACTGGCGGTGTGGGGAGTGGGGTGTTGGTTGTGACCAGTTGAGGCTGAGCTTTTGGATTGGGTGTTGAGGCCTGGGTGGGAGCGCGGCCGGGCAGGTAGGTGATCATTAGATTGGTGCCGTGTTCGTTGCCGGGAAGACGAATGGGGGCTATCCAGGAGGCTCGTTGATGGATCAGAGCTCCCAGGATTAGCAGATGCAGAACGGCAGAGACCGCTGCAGATTTGGGGCTGCGGCTGGTTGGCGCGACGGGTTTTCCGATGGTGTCGATGCTTGCTTCTCCTTAGTTTGCCGGATAGCAGCGCTTGTGTCATGAGTACGTTGCGCGATGTTGTTTAGACGCGGGTGAAGGTGGTCTGTTGCTTTTCGCGATGGCGTTCGGCGGCCAGGGTGATGAGGCGGTCGATTAGTTTTTTGTACGGGATGCCAGTGGCTTGCCAGAGTTTTGGGTACATGCTGATGCTGGTGAAGCCGGGCATGGTGTTGATTTCGTTGAGGTAGATGCGGGGTTTTGATTTCTTTTTCTTTTTGGAGTCGATTGTTGGTTCCATGAGGAAGTCGACTCGGGCGAGGCCGGCGCAGTCGCAGGCGCGAAAGGCGGCGATGGCCATTTTGCGGATTTGTTTGGATTCGGATTCGGAGAGGATTGCGGGAATGATGGGGATGCTGGCGGCGGAGTGGTATTTGGCGTTGTAGTCGTAGAATTCTGCGCCGGGGATGATTTCGCCGACAACGGAGGCTTCGGGATTGTCGTTGCCGAGGACGGCTACTTCGAGTTCGCGGGGTTTTGCGCCGGGGCCGCCTACGCCTTGCTCGATGATGAGCTTGCGGTCGTAGCTGGCGGCAAGGTTCATTGCTGGAGTGAGTTCGCTGCGGTCGTGAACTTTGCTGATGCCTACGGAAGAGCCTAGATTCGCGGGTTTTACGAAGACTGGGTAAGCGAGATTTTTTTCGATGAGGCGGGTGCAGCGTTTGGAATCGGATTGCCATTCGCTGCGAAGGAGATTGACGTGCGGGGTTTGAGGAAGTCCGGCGGCGGCAAAGAGCTGCTTCATGGCGGACTTGTCCATGCCGGTGGCGGAGCCCAGGACGCCGGAGCCAACATACGCTATATCAGCGAGTTCCAGGAGGCCCTGGATGGTGCCGTCTTCGCCGAAGGTGCCGTGGAGGACGGGGAAGACGACGTCGACGGATTGGGCGAGGGGGCTGTTTTGCTGGGCTAACGCTGCGTTCTGAACGGCAACACCAGCGCTGGCGCTGAGCTGGATGGATTTTGATTTGGACGATTTGAGCAGGACTGGCGCGGGTTTTGTGTCGCCTGCGAGGAGGAGCTGCGCTTCGTTGGAGGTTAGCCACTGGCCTTGTTTGGTGATGGCGATAGGGACAACGTCGTATTTGGCGCGGTCGATGGCGTTGAGGATGGAGTTGGCGGAGAGGAGGGAGACTTCGTGCTCGCCGGAGCGGCCTCCGAAGAGGATTCCTACGCGTAACTTCTTTTTTGGCTGTTTCTTCGTCATGGATGTTATGAGTTTCGCGCAGTTTCGGGTGCGAAGTGGAAGAAAAAAAATTAGAGAGGCAAAAGGGTAATTTTGCAGGGGGTTTTGCGGATTTTGGTGTGTTTTTACATGGTAAATCGTGGTGAATTTGTGGTCATTCGGTGGTCATAACGTGGTTCTTACGGGCATGTTTTGCAGGAGCTGCAAATACGCCAACTTTTGAAAATTTTTCTGTGGAAATTGAGCAGTGGACGATTATGGCCGTTGGAGGTCGAGGAGGACTATGTCAGAGTGCTCCTGGACTCGTTCGAGGACTACTTCGCGGCCGTCTGGGGAGATGTCGAAGTCGTGGATGTCGAAGCCGGGTGGAAGGGTGGTCAGTTGGCGCTCTGTGCCTGTCTTGAGGTCGATGAGCCAGAGATTCTTGTGTTGAATGTCTCCTCGCAAGAGAACGAGGGCTCGTCCTCCGGGCAGGAAGGCGAGGTGTCGAGCGCCGCGAGTCAGGGTGAGGGGCGGCATGGGATAGGCTGCGGCTTCTGGTGTGACGGCTTTCACGGAAAAGGTGGTGCCGATGTCGGGGCCTGAGTAGACGACGAAGCTGCCGTCGGGCGCCCATGCGGGATCGAGTGAGTAGTCCGCGACAAAGGCAGCGGGGGAGCGACCGTCGACCGGTATGCGAAAGAGGTGTGGGACGCCATGGTCGTCAACCGCCGAGGTGACGGATTTGCCGTCGCGCGTCCATGCCGGAGTACCGTGCAAGGCGAGCGAATCGGCCACAATGCGCGCATTCGTGCCGTCGGCTTGCATCATGTACAAGAGTGTTTGATCGTGTTGGCGGACTGAGAATGCGATGGATCGTCCATCGGGGGAGATTGCGGGGCCGCCGAAGATTTGCGCTCCCTGACTGCTCCATAATTCGGTGGCCGTTCCATTGGCTAGCTTCCAGATACTCTCGCCTGTGCCCGTCGCGGAGACATAGAGAAGATAATCGGGACCGAGCCGCGGGGAGAACCCGGTGCCGGTGGTCAGCGAGATTGGAGCTGCGGCGGACGGGCCTGCGGCTGAATCTGCGATGGGCACGCGCCAGAGTGTTCGCTTGGGAGTTGCGAGCGTAGCAACCAGACGGCGGCCGTCGGCGCTGACGGCCAGGGATGTGTAGCGATCAAGGCCGGAGGTGAGCCGGTGGGGAATGCGGCGTTCGACGTCCATGCTATAGAGCCACGGCCCGGAACCGTCGGGATCGTTGGCCAGGTACATCAGGGTGCGGCGATCCAATAGAACTGGATAAGTCACGCGTTCGTTGTGCGCGGTGATTCGCTGAGGAGTTCCGCCGGTTGGGGGGATGCGCCAGATGTCCAATTTGTCGGGGAGCTCGCCGTGGACGAAGTAGATGAAGGCGGCGTCCGGCGACCACGAGGGAAAGTGAGAGTGGAGCCCGGCAGGGGCAGCGAAGATGGGTTGACTTCCGTGTTGTGGGCTGCCATTCGATACGAAGAGCGGATCTCCGGGGGTGGGTGTGTGGTAGACGAGGCGCCCAGCGTCGCGCGACCAGTCGAACTCAGCCACGCCTTCGAGGTATGGCCGTGGCTGTCCGCCCAGAGTTGGCACGGCCCAGATGCCGATGTCGCCGCTGCTGGAGCCGTTTCGCCTTCGAACCCAATACGTGACGAGAGATCCGTCCGGGGAGAAGCCCAGGGTACGGATCGACGGATTGACGATTTCCGTGGCGCTGCCGTGAGTTAAGTTGTGAAACTCTCCCGAACCAACTTGTGTAATCCAGACATCCATTTGTCCGTCCCGGTCCGACAGGAAGGCAACAAGATGCCCGTCGCGGGAGATAGCGGCGGCTTGCTCCACTCCAGCGAAGTCGGTAATTGTCTGAAATCGGGCGCCGATGATGGGATTTCGCCAGAAGTACTCTGCCTTTTGGAGCCCGAGGAACGCGCCTATCGCGGCTATGGCTACTCCCGTGGCCATCAGCGAGTAGAACTTCCAGTTGCTTCGGAAGATGGATGTCGTGGATTGCAGCAAGGGCTCCGAGCGATTGGGCGAAGGGGCGTTGTTTCCGTTCTCCTGCGCCGGCAGAAGGTTTCGGGTGCGCGTCCAGGCGTCCAACTCCGCCTGAGAGGCGTAGACCGAACCCATCTTGTCGTGCAGGTGCCGGTGAACCGGCATCCCCTCCCGCTTCTCCCAACGCTGGACGGTCGTCACGTCGCGGTTGAGGTAAGCCGCAATTTCCTTCCAGGAATCCAGGCGGTCTTCGTGCGGTCTCTCCGATGGCGGTGCGTCAGGGGTCGGTTCGGCCATTGCCTTCTCCAGTTTGGTCTGTATCGCGACGAACCCGGGGACTCAAATTGTAGCCTCGCCTGTCCGCAACGGCACAGCAAAAGACCGCATTCGACGGTAAGTGGAGGAGCGGATGGAGTTCCGTACCTTACCGCTTGAAAGCGCATGCCGGGGTGCCCCATGGTGTCCGAGCGTCTCAATCTCAAATCTGGAGATGGTCTATGAAAAGCAAAACCCGGATTTTCGTCGTACGCGTGCTCCCATTACTTTTCTTGGTTTCAGCCACCTGTGCTTTTGCCCAGGACGGCAGGCAAGTACATTTCAGCGGCCTGCTCAACGATTATTCGCCCGCGTCGACCATCAGTGGCAGCCCGTATGAGATGCATGGCCATTGGTCAATGGATCTCCACGAATGGGGCACCGCCGACTTCCTGGCGGAGATGACGATGTCCGACTATGGCATGACGAACGGAGTATTGGATGCAACGAAGGGCGGTCAGGGCGCTCACACGCACCACATCAGGTTGACCAACATCAAGATCACCTGGAACATCCTCGGCTGCCCTGCTTACGCCACGCCTGTCCCTACCGAGGGTTTTCAGATCATGGGCACCGTCAGCCTGATAACCGGCAATGGGAACGTTGCGCCCTTCGAGACGACTCCGCCTACATCGACGCTGCTGGTCTGCGTCCTGGGAGGAAATGAGCTCCCGTATTCGAACATGGAGATGATGTTCGGAGGACCTGCTGCGATTAAACACTTCGGCTCGCAGCCTATCCATGGCGTCGTGAGTAAGCCCGTTATCGAGCCGGCCGCCGCGGGTCGGTGAGTTGGATCGATTTGTCCGCGACGGATGGCGGGGCGCGATGATTGTTTTGGTTTTGGGGGCACCTTACCCGCGTGAAGGCGCCCCGCCAAAGAAGGCGTGCCTGCTTGTGGGTCCGCATTCCACCGCGCTGCGAAAACGAAAGAAGAGAAGCGAAAACAATCAAGGGAGGGTTCGATGCGGATTGACGGGGACGATTCTGCAAATTGCTTTCGCCACCTTTGCCGGGACAGCATCCCTATGTGGGTAGAACCTACCGGCAAGCACGGTTGCGACATGGGAAAGAACCTGACGCGCACGGTGATGTTCAGCGTTGGGATCGCAGTCACGGCCTGCTACAACGCAGGAGATATCTGGGCGACACCGGCTGTGGGGTTCGCGACCACAACGCTTCTGCGGGGTAAGTTGGGTGAGATCAATGTTCTTAGCAAGTTCCCTGCCCGGGACTCCAGCGAACATGAGCGGCAGATCGAAGCATGGCTGTCTCTGCAGAAGACCAAGGGACCGGCAGACTTGTATGTCCAGAGCAACGTCTGGCAGCCGGGAGGAAGCACTGGCTGGCATATTCACGCCGGACATAGCCTGATCATCGTCAATGAGGGAATCGTAACGGAGTATGACGGGCACGATCCTGACTGCAAGCCCCATGCTTATTCCAAGGGAATGACGTTTGTCGATCCGGGTGGCGATCACATTCACACCATTCGGAACGAGGGCGAGGTGGTGGCGCAAACCACTGCCATCCAGCTCATTCCGGTGGGTGCGGCACGGCGGATTGACGTGGAAGACCCAGGGAATTGCCAGTTTTAAGGGCGAATTAGTTCGACGACTGCGAGGGATCCCCCGGGGCACGGCGATTTTCGTTATGGCTCCGGCGGCGCGAAGACGAACGGCAGCGTTTTCACTGTTTTGGCTTTAGGTGATCACTCGTTCTAAATTTCAGGAAGAAAGTGTACGCGGTCATATTCATTGTGTTGGAGCAGGGCGTATACTCAGCGCGTCTGATGGGTTTCGGCGTTCGTTCCGCCAATGTCAGGAGGCTGCGATGAAGATGACTTTTAGAACAACTTTAGTGGTGTTCGCTCTTGGAATGCTGGGTGGGGTCTCGGGCTGGGTAGCTGCCCAGGAGACGGGCGCGGTGGCGGGCGGGAGCCAGGATGCCGTTGCGGTCAAGGTGGATAACGGAGCGATGCCGGGGGATTCGCACGTGAGAATCGTGCGGCTGAGCGATGCGAAGGGCCAGATGGGGCTGGATCGCAAGACAGGGCATGGGTTCGAACAGACGATGCAGAATATGCCGATCGTCGAAGGCGAGAAGCTGGCGACTGGCGATGGGTATGCCGAGGTGGAGTTTGAGGACAACAGCACGCTGCGGCTGGCTCCGAACTCGCAGGTGAATTTTTCGCTGCTGGCGCTGAGGAGCTCGGGTGCGAAGGCTTCCACCATGAGTGTCGTCAAGGGGACCGTGTATGTGAACACGGAGAGCACGAAAGACAATGAGTTTCTGCTGGAGGCGGGCGACGCGAAGATGACGATCACGCCTTCGACGCATCTGCGGCTGGAGTTCGATGGGACGAGCGCGGTGCTCTCGGTATTCAAGGGAAGCGTGGAGGTGCAGCGAGGCTCGGATAGGACGGTTGTCGATAAGAAGGAGACGCTGTCACTGGGGGCGGCCGAGATGACGGTCGCGAAGAAGGTCGCGGAAGAGCCCTACGATGCCTGGGATAAGGAATCGATCGACTATCACGAGCGCTACGCGGCGACGAATACGTATGCGGGCTCGGGGAATGCGTTTGGCCTGAGCGATTTGAATTATTACGGAAGCTTTACCAATGTGGCCGGGTATGGATCTTTCTGGCAGCCTTATTTTATTGGGTCTGGCTGGAGCCCTTACGGGAATGGGCTTTGGGCGCTGTATCCGGGAGCGGGCTACTCGTGGGTGTCGCCGTATCCGTGGGGATGGCTGCCGTATCACTCGGGTGGGTGGTCGTTTGTTCCGGGCCTTGGGTGGGGATGGCAGCCGGGCGGGGTGTGGAACGGTTTGAACAATGCCGGATTGGCCAGCGTCGCGGGTGGAGTTCTTCCAGCCGGGGCGACAACAGCAGGCGGGAAGCCGGTGACCTCGCCTTTGCGTCCCGCGGTTGTTCCACAGCCGCCTGCTGCAGGCGCGGCGAAGATGTCGCTGGTGCTGGCGAACGACAAGCCGATTGTGATGTCGGGGGAAAACAGGCCGGGGAACTTCGTGTTCCAGAAGGATTCGGCTGGGCTGGGGGTTCCGAGAGGATCGCTGGGGAATCTGAACAAGATTTCGAACGATACAGTGCGGCATGGGTCGGCGAGCATGGAGGTGTATGCTGCCGGTCCTCGTGGCGGGATGGAAGCCGGCGATCATGGGATAAGCCGCGGGCCTGCAACGCTTCGACCGGCGGAGGCTACGCGGCAGAGTGGGTATGACTCAACAGCGTCGCAGCCGTCGACGTCGGCGGCGTCTCGGAGTGCTCAGGCGATGAGCAGCCCGGCGGCGACGAGTAGCTCGGCAGGGAGTGCCGCGAGTAGTGGCAGCCGCGGCCCGAAGTAGAGCTTGCAGCAAATCAAGCGCAGGGGTGGTGGCGAGGTGATCCGGGAGCGGTGTGGTTTACTCTGGCATAAAGGAGAGACACACGTATGTCGGATGAAGAACTGAGGGCTGAGCTTGAACGGCTGCGGGCCGAGAACGAGAAGTTGAAGAACAAAGGCGTGCGGGGACTCAGCTTGAAGGTAAGCGAGAAGGGTGGGGTGTCGCTGTATGGGGTGGGGCGGTTTCCTGTGACGCTCTACAAAGAGCAGTGGCGCAAGATTCTGGACATGGCAGCGGAGATCGAGGCGTTTATCAAGGCGAATGAGAGCTCGTTGAAGTCGAAGGAGTAAGCTCGCTTCGCGGACTCCGCGGGTTTTACCAGATGCGGGTGATGCCGAAGGAGTCGAGCTTTGGATCGATGCTGATGACCGGAATATCTTCGGCGATTGCCTGGGCGGCGATGATGCGGTCGAAGGGATCGCCATGATTGCCCTCAAGACGGCCGGCGCGCAGGGCGTGTTCTGTCGTAATGGCGAGCAAAGAATAACCGGCCTCATCGATTTTTGCTAAAAAGTTACGCTCGAAAGGTCTGGCCTCCTCGAATTTTCCAAGACGCACTTTCGTGGCAATCTCCCACGCAGATGCCGCCGAGACAACGATCTCGTTCGACCGGTTGGCGATGACGGTGGCAGCCCGCCGACTCAAAGAGCGCATCGAGAGTGCCGCCCAGACAAGAGCGTGGGTGTCGAGCAGGACCTTCATTTCAATTTCAGCAATTGGTCGTCATCCTCACCGCTCCAGCCAGGAGGGAGCGGTTCCCAGAACGAGTCGGGTATTTTGAACCCTGGAGTTTCCATTACTCCGAGGCGCTTCGGCTCGACTGGCTTGATAGCTTCGATCTTCGCGACGGGCTTTTTGTCGCGGCCGGAGGTGATGATGACGGTCTTGCCGGATTGCGCCTTCTTGACGAGTTCGGAGAGGTGGGTCTTCGCCTCGAAGATGGTGGCCGTGATGGTGGAGGACTTGGGCATGACTGCTAAGTTATATTAGCTAAGATGGGCCGGCATTGTCAATGCGCCGTTCAAGATACAACTCAACTCTGATCGATTTGAGTGAAACCGGTTCTGCTCAGACGTTGAACTTGAAGAAGAGGATGTCGCCGTCTTTGACGACGTAGTCTTTGCCTTCGGAGCGGAGTAGGCCCTTTTCTTTGACGGCTTGTTCGCTGCCGTATTTGAAGAGGTCGTCGGAGGCGTAGCAGTCGGCCTTGATGAAGCCTCGCTCGAAGTCGGAGTGGATGACGCCTGCGGCTCCGGGGGCTTTGGTGCCGCGCTTGATGGTCCAGGCACGGACTTCCTGTACGCCTGCGGTGAAGTAGGTGATGAGATCGAGGAGACGGTAGGCGGAGTGGATGAGGCGGTCGAGGCCGGGCTCTTTGAGGCCAATGGATTCGAGGAATTCGGTGCGCTCCGCGGGTTCGAGCTGCGCGATCTCGGATTCGAGTGCTCCGCAGATTCGGACTACCTGACTTCCCTCTTCGGCGGCACGCTTTTCTACGGCCTGGGTGTAGGCGTTGCCGGTGCTGAGGCCGTGTTCGTCGACGTTGGCGACGTAGAGCTGGGGCTTGGCGGTGATGAGGAAGAGCTCGCGGGAGAGGATTTTTTCTTCGTCGGTGAGGTCGGCGGTGCGGGCGGGTTTGCCTGCGTTCAGAACGGCGAGAAGCTTTTGCAGCATGGCTAGCTCGGCTTTGGCTTTGGGGTCGCCGGATTTGGCGGAGCGCTCGGCCTTGGTGTTGCGCTTTTCGACGGTGTCGAGGTCGGCGAGGAGGAGCTCGGTGTTGATGATGTCGATGTCGTGGAGGGGGTTGACTCCGCCGGCGACGTGGACGACTTCGGGGTCGTCGAAGCAGCGGACGACGTGACAGATGGCGTCGGTGGCGCGGATGTGGCCGAGGAACTGATTGCCGAGGCCTTCGCCTTTGGATGCGCCTTCGACGAGGCCGGCGATGTCGATGAACTCCATGGTGGTGGGGACGAGGGATTTGGGCTGGATGAGCTCGGCGATTTTGGCGAGGCGGGCGTCGGGCACGGTGACGACGCCGGTGTTTGGGTCGATGGTGCAGAAAGGATAGTTGGCGGCTTGCGCCTTGGCCGAGGTGAGGGCGTTGAAGATCGTAGATTTTCCGACGTTGGGGAGGCCAACGATTCCGCAGTTCAATGGCATGGGGTGGTGATTCCTTCTTGTGATGGTGGGTACGAGGCGCGTTTTGGCGTCGTGGTTGTCATTTATAGGATACCTTTTTGTTCGTTCCTCGTGCCCGCAGAAGAGCTATCTCGTCTAACCTAGACCCGATGAAGCTTGCTGTTGTCCAATCCGGTGTACTCATCGCTGTGTTAAGTGGAATCGTTATGGCTCAGACGACGCTGCATACGACTACTACGCTGGTTGTTGTGCCTACGGTCGTTCAGACGCAGGAGAAAGCGCTGGTGTTTTCGCTGACTGCGGATGATTTCATCCTGACCGATAATGGCGTTCCGCAGAAGGTGACGCTGGAAGAGGAGAGCAAACGTCCCCTATCGCTTGTTGTGTTGATACAGACGGGCGGCATCGCTCGAGGCCAGTTCCCGAACTACAACAACCTTGAAGCGATGCTGGCGGAGATTCTGGGAAAAGGGACGAATGAGGCTTCGATTGTGAACTTCGACAGTCGTATTGAGGGTGTGTCTCCGTTTACTACAGATATTGCGCAGTGGAGAGAGGCGATCGATAAGCCGGACCAAGGTAATAGCGGCGCAGCTATCTTCGACAGCATTGAGTATGGATTGGGTTTGTTGAGGAAAGAGCCCGCGAGCAACCGTCGTGCGATTTTGCTGATAAGCCAGGAGCACGATGACGGCAGCACGGCTCCGATGAAGGAGATTGTGCGCGATCTGGGCGAGACGAATACAGCGATCTATAGCATTACGTTTTCGGGTGAGAAGACGAAGGCGAAACTTGCGTTCACGGAGCCGGCGCACTTGAATCCCCCCATTGACATCGGCTGTGGGCCGACACAAGGATATGCGAAGCTGGATGAGCCACTTCGGCTGATCTTTGGCGGGATGCTTAAGAACGTGTCGGCCGAGATGGCGTCGCTTTCGGGCGGCGAGGTGATGAGCTTCGATGGGCGGGGAGAGTTGGAACAGGATCTGAATGTGCTAAACAACCATATTCGGAACAGTTACATTCTCAGCTTTAGTCCAAGTTCGACGAAGCCGGGACTGCACACGATCAAGGTGCAGCTTGCGCATCATCCGGAGATGATTGTTTCGGCGAGGAGCAATTACTGGGCCAGCGATTTGAACGCGCCGGTCACAAATCGTTGAAAAAACCTTGTGGCCTTGTAAGAGCCAGCGTAGGCTGGTGAGGATGTTCGAGGAGAGTGTAATGCGGAAGATGGGTTTGGCGTGTGCGATGGCGGGTTTGATGATTTCTGGTGCTGTGTTTGGGCAGATGTCGATGCCTGCGGCTCAAGGAGCTCCGGCGGGGCCGGCTGGGCCGGCCGGTGAGGTGCAGCGGAGTTATGCGGCAGTGAAGGGGAATATTCTGAAGTCGGCGGACAAGATGCCAGCGGCGGACTTTCAGTACAAGCCCACGCCCGAGGTGCGGACGTATGCGCGAGTGCTGAACCATGTGACCGAGGCGCAGGCGAATAGTTGTGGGGCGGCGAATGGAACTCCGATGGACGCTCGCGTGAAGGCTCCGGCGGAGACTGCGGATAAAGCAGCGATCGTTGCGGCGTTGAACGCTTCGTTCGCCGAGTGCGACAAGGCATTTGCGGCGCTGACCGATGCGAATGCACTGGAGATGGTCGACCTGGGGCGCGGGAAGCGGTCGCGGATTGGGCTGATGTGGGGGACTTCGCAGCACGATACGGAACAGTATGCGACGCTGGCGCTGTATCTGCGGTTGAAGGGAATTGCGCCGCCGAGCAGCGAGAAGTAACCGCCGGATTCGATTGCAGAGATGAACGCTTTGCGCTACGCACCTCTTACGGGAGGGCGCGTAGTGCTTTGCATGGGCTGAGAGATGGGCCAGCCGCCGGTGACGCGGCTATTTTGATGCGTGCGGAGGTTTGTTGCTC
This sequence comes from Edaphobacter sp., assembly GCA_050012935.1. Taxonomy (GTDB): domain Bacteria; phylum Acidobacteriota; class Terriglobia; order Terriglobales; family Acidobacteriaceae; genus Edaphobacter. The sequence goes on from JBEKGF010000025.1 coordinate 31,080, forward strand.
ATTAGCGATCTCATTAGTGATCTACGACTCTGGCATGAGACCGGTACCACGCCAACTGTTTCCATTGTGGCGCCCGATCTCGACCTGTTTTGCCGAGGCGGTTTTAAACCAATCAACTATCTCCTCCTGGCTGTGATAAAAGGCGGTGGGCGCGACCAGTTGATCGAAGACATTCCAAAAGTTTTCAGCGAAAGAGTATTCGGATATTGAACAGAGATAGTCCGAATAGGGCAGGAGCCGTTTCAACCATGCGCGTTTCCTTGCGGGACGATACAGCAGCTTGAGACCTGCGAAGAGCAACACGGCAGGCGGAAATGACAGGCAACGGGTAACGAATCTCGGCAGGCGTGAGGTTACATTTTTTCGGACCGGATCGACAAGCTTCTCAATCCACAGGTTTCCTTCTTTTCCGTAGACCCAGGTCGATAACCGTCCTCCCGGCTGGACGTGGCTGGAGAGCGCCAGGAAGCCCGATTTTGGGACCGGAAGATGGTGGATCACACCGATACTGTAGGCAAGGGAAAAGGGATTTTGGAACGGCAAGTCGAGGATGTCAGCCTGTATGACGTGGACGTTTTCCAGAGCGCGTGTGTTTTGAAAAGCTGCCTCGACTGCATCCGACAAGTCAATGCCGACCACTGTGCGCGCTCCAAATTGAGCGGCCAAGAAGATGTGGCGTCCCTTGCCGCATCCGGCGTCGAGGACGACGCGGTCTTTGAAGTCTGCCGGATCAAGCGGCGCGATCCAGGCCAGGAACTCTTTTTTGTCGGCATCCGTCAGTTGTGAATAGTGTGTCCACTCATAGCCGAACGCGTCAGCTGTTGCTTTTTGTTCGTCGCTAAGGGCCTTTCGCAGAAAGCGCGGAATGCCCCTGACGATGGGAAAACTGCAGGTGCATCCCTGGCAGACCAGGCGGCCCTCGATGATTTCCGCTTCGTCCATTTTTTCAGGTAGAAGATCGAAGCTGCAGTTGCAATTTCGGCAGGCTAGAAGCAACAGGAGTGATGATTTCAAAACGGGGCCCCTTAAAACTATGGATTTGGCATCAATTGGTCTTTACGATCCTGGGAGGCAACGGCGCGGCGGACCTGCAACATCCTCAATATCCAATAGCAAGATATTGCCGCTGTGATGTGCTTTAGCGAGTGACCGCTTATGGTCTCCCGCGAACTGCTATAGATCGGAAGATCAAACATCTCGAACAGCTTTGCAGCAACGAACAGGCTGAAGGCTATCACCAGGTAGCGCATACCAGAGTAACGCGGAGGGAATAAGCCAACGATCGAAGCTAAAAGCAGGGGAGAGAAAAATTGTACAAACAGGTAGAACTTATAGTTGCCGTGGCCATGAGACTCCGAGATATACCAATAGGCAACACTGGCGGTCCCCAACAGCAGAAGAGGGCCCAGGCTGATGAGGCCAATCGTGGGGTCAATCCTTTCCATGTACATAGCCACGACCATGGACATGAAAGAGGATGTCATTGGGAGGAGATCCCAGGGCAAACGTGAGTTCGTGGGAGCGAGGTGATACCAGAATGACCCTATGCCCGTTAGCGCAACTCCCATGAAGAAAATGATATAGGGAATCCGCTCTCTCTGATCCTGAAAGGCCGGCCGGCTGGAGCTTCCGAACAGCCAAACTGCGCCCCAAAGTCCGACAAGGAGAAAAGGTAGGTTTGAGATCACGTCGAGGAAATTGGGGATTCCGAAGAATGCTCTGTTGTCGGCGAAGTCGTGATAATGGCTGCCGAGGGGAATGCGCGGGGTAAGGAGCAGCGCTACCAAACCGATCATGCAGACGCCTAAGATTAGCCCCAGTCGTAGCCTGCGTGGCCAGGTTCTTGGTTCTAGTAAAGCCAAAACAATCTCACCTTTTTTCTTACTGAGCTGCGGCAGCTACGGCATCACCGACTCAATATTATCAAGGTATCGAGCCGATTATTTTCCGTATAGCCGAGGACCTGCTAATTTTCGGGGTTGGCGATTACGAGCACGGTGGCCAAGCGCGGGGCTTTGAATCGGAGGCAGAAGGGGATCAAGATGCCGGATGCGATTATTCTGGAGACGGCTGTGGCTACAGGGCGGTTGCTTGTTACGCGGAATGTGAGGGATTTTCCGGCTGGGACTCGTGGGGTTAGGGTGCCCTATAAGATTTGAAGTGGGTCTATTTCGGAAAGCGACGGAGGACCTAAATGAGTAATCGCATGCGTGTTTTGTCGCGTCGGCTTGAGCGCTACGCGGTCGGCTTCTCAATTGCAACCTTCGCGTTCTTCTTTACCGGGTTGTATGCCTCCGCCAAGACTGAAGGCCAGCTGGTATTCTTCTTCGCTGGCCTTGTTTCGGTGTGCCTCTTCGCCAGCTTCTTTTTATGGCTGGCTCACGGCTTCGCGTGGGCGATGATTCCAGAGGAGCCTGTAGTGGCGAAAAAGCCAGCAGAGGCATTGAAACCTGCGGACGCGATGCAGCCTGTAGAGGCGATGAAGCCTGCAGAGGCGATGAAGCCTGCAGAGGCGATGAAGCCTGTAGAGGCGATGAAGCCTGTAGAGGCGATGAAGCCTGCGGAGGAGAGGAAACCTGCGGAGGCGATGAAGCCTGTAGAGGCGATGAAGCCTGCGGAGGAGAGGAAACCTGCGGAGGAGAAGGTGATCGCCGCAGAAGATCCTCCCGACGCGAAGTACACCATCACCGGAAGGCGCGTCTACTGACCCCAGAGAGCTTGTCAAACCGCCCCGCCTTCGTGCGGCCCGTGCCGATTCCTAAAGCTCGGGATGTTCGTCGCTGACGTCCACAAGTTCGTTATTGCGTTTGGAGGCGATCATACAAGGGTTCGCGCTCTCGCGCGAATGACCCACTCATGCGGTGAGACTGCATGAATGGGGCACCCGATGTATGCGTGAGGTTTGATGTATGGGCTACCCGCCTGGTGATATCATTGGTGTATATCATGGAGGATGTGATGCGAACATTAGTGGATATTCCTGAGGACGAGTTGGAGGAGTTGAATTTGCTTAGCCGATCGAGGAAGGTTTCGCGGGCGGAGTTGATTCGTCAGGCGGTGGCTGGATTTCTGGCGGACAACCGGGCTGGGCTTGAGGACTCGTTTGGTATATGGAAGAAGCGAGGGGTGGACGGGTTGAAGTATCAGGAGAAGCTGCGGGGTGAGTGGGAGCGGTGAGCGAACTCTTCGATACCAATATTCTGATCGACCATTTGAACGGAGTTAGCAAGGCTACGCGGGAGATTACGCGAAGCAAAAACCCGGCGATCAGCGTGATTACGTGGATTGAGGTGATGACGGGGGCTGCTTCTTCGAGTGAGGAGGCAATTCTGCGTGCGTTTTTGGCGAATTTTCAGTATCTGGAGATGACGCGAGAGGTGGCGGAACGCGCTGCGGCGATCCGGCGGCAGAAGAGGCTCAAGATGCCGGATGCGATTATTCTGGCGACGGCGGAGGCGGGTGGCCGGCAGCTGGTTACGCGGAATGTTAAGGATTTTCCTAGTGGGACTCGTGGTGTGAGGGTGCCTTATAAGATTTAGTGCGGATGTGGTGGAAGGCGGTTCGCGCTTTGCGCGAATGCCCACTCATCGCATAAGACAAAGACGCGATGAATGGGGCACCCAGGTTTGTGGCTGGGCTACTCGTTTTCCCTTAGTCATTGAATGATATGCTGTGCGGTAGGAATTATTCCTACTCATTGAGGTGAGAGATGGCGACCATTGAAAAGATCAGTATTGCGCTTCCGCAGGAGATGGCGGACCAGGTGCGCCGGGCTGTCGAGCGAGGGGAGTATTCCTCGAATAGCGAGGTGGTGCGAGATGCGCTGAGGGAGTGGACGCTGCGGCGTAACCTGCGCGAAGACGGTCTGAAGGAGTTGCGCAGGATGTGGCGCCAGTCGGTCGAGAGCAAGGTTCCGGGTGTTCCGGTCGATGAGGTGTTTTCGCGGCTCAGGAAGAGATACAGCGGCGCCAAGAAGACGAGGCGAGCGGCGAAGTAATGCGCATTGAACTATCGGAGTATGTTGAAGGCGATATTCAACAGATCGCGGATTACGTGGCGCAGGATAGCCAGGAGAGTGCGCTCCATCTCGTGGAGGAGATCTATGACGCGATTCTGCGGATAGGCCGCAATCCGCTGCACTATCAGGTGCGGGTTGAGATTGCGGACGATGCGCGGCTGGCGGTTGTGGGTCGCTATGTGATTCTTTTCCGCATTATCGAGCGTTGCGTCAGAATCGAGCGCGTCGTCTTTGGCGGGCGCGATTTGCCCGCGTTGTTGACGTAAAGCGGACGATGGCCCGGCCGGAAAGATTGTTTCGCGCTATGCGCGGATGCCCACCTTAGCGACGATGAAACTGTCGTGAAGATGGGGCACCCGAGGTTGTGGCTATTTTTAGATGTGGGCCACCCGTCCGGGCGCAATTTGCCAGTGTTATTGACATGAGGCAGGGTGATGTAGGTAGAGAACGCGGCGGTTAGCGCAGGGCGTGAATGCCCACTCATCGCTTGAGACAAAGACGCGATGAATGGGCACCCGGTTTCTGTGATATAAACTTTCTGACTCTGATAGGTAAGAAGAAAGTCGTTGAAGGTGTCACGTACCTCTCAGCGGGTTAGGGCCAATGCGTAAGAAGTTAGGGATTGTTTTACTTGTAGTAGCCTTTGCAGTACTCGCTTCGGTCGTCACAAAGACTTCAAGCCTCAATAGCCCGGCCGGGGCATCCAATTCTCCAGATTCACCGATGGCCACAACGTCTGAGTCGGCGGCGTCCGCCTATGCAGCGCCGACACGTCAACCAATTCATTTCGCCGCTGACCCCGATAACAGTCTTCCCGTCTATACCATCGGTTCCTTCGATGCAATATTCTGGTCTCGCCATGGCATCGACGAACTTGACAAGCTTGAAGGAACAAAAATGCGAATCAAAGCGACTGTCGATATTGTCAGCGACGATGACCTCAGGTTTCTGTATACGCCCCAAGCTTTCATAACCGATTGGATTGATATCGACGGGTTCGGTGATCCCGAACTGGACAGCCTGAAGAAGGGCGATTCAGTTGAGATCGTGTGTACATATGTCGGTGATCACAAGGAGCCAAGTGACGTTGGTCCAAGGGGCCACCACGATGATTTCGTATTTGAATTCCATGGGATAGAACTGCACAAGGTGGACTAGGCTCCTGACTCGGTCTGTTAGCAACGCGTAGTTCCTGGACGCTGTACGGAATCTGCCTTGCCGACGATCGATGATACTGAGGCGGTTCGGCTTAACGAAGTACAAATGCCACCCGTCGCATGAAGGTAACCAGTAGCTTGAGGTGTAAAGGTTCCTATAAAAGGTGATCGTGAACAACGAGAAGGTAATGAAGACCAAGGTACCGAGAAAGCACAGGCCAACGCAGTGTGCTAACGATTTTGAACGAGCGACAACGGAGAGGAACGGTGAACCTCTATGCGACAACTGCGCCGCGAAGTTCGACAAGAACTTCGGCGATGATAGCTAGGTCAGCCGAAGAGTCTAGTAGCGCAGGCCTGCCTCGATTTGCCGCGCTTACGGATAAATGCGGTTGAGCGTTCTGGCGAAGGGGATGGTTTCGCGGACGTGGTCGAGGCCGCAGAGCCAGGCTACTACTCGCTCGATGCCCATGCCGAAGCCAGCGTGGGGGACGCTGCCGTATTTGCGTAGATCGAGGTACCACTGGAAGGCTTCGAGCGGGAGATTGTGGTCTTCGATGCGCTGCTTGAGGAGGTCGTAGCTGTCGACGCGCTGGCTGCCGCCTATGATTTCGCCGTAGCCCTCGGGGGCCAGGACGTCTACGCATAGGGCTTTCGTTGGGTCGTGCGGGTCGGGCTGCATGTAGAAGGCCTTGATGGCGGCGGGGTAGCGGTGGATCATGACGGGTTTGTCGAACTGGCTGCTGATGTAGGTTTCGTCGGGGGAGCCGAAGTCGTCGCCGTATTTGTGGGCGGCTTCGATTTTGCCGGCTTTGTAGGCTTCGTCCAGCATGGCGTGGGCTTCGTCGTAGGAGAGGCGGGGGAATTTGTTGGGGGTGGAAGAAGAGCTAACAGCAGATCCCTCCCCCCTGACTTCGCTCGGGGTGGGGGATGACAGCAAAGGGGAGGTTGCCGAAGTTGAGGACAGTGGCGCTTCGGAGGAAATGCGGGGGTTCTTCGCTTCGCTCAGAATGACACCATTATTTTCTGTAGCGGAAGCGGAGTCGGGAGTGCGATTCGTATCAGAGGCCAACCCTCCATCGGGGGCGATGACGGCTTCCAGTTTGCTGATGTCTTTGCCGATGAGTTTGAGGTCGGCGCGGTGGTGGGCGAGGACCGTGGTGACGATGTGGGTGATGAAGGCTTCGGCGAGTTGCATGTCGCCTTCGAGGTCCATGTGCGCGACTTCGGGCTCGATCATCCAGAACTCGGTGAGATGGCGGCGGGTTTTGGATTTTTCGGCGCGGAAGGTTGGGCCGAAGCTGTAGACCTTGCCTAGCGCCAATGCTGTCGCTTCGACGTAGAGCTGGCCGGATTGGGTGAGGTAGGCCTTGTCGTCGTCGAAGTAGTCCATCTCGAAGAGTTCGGAGGTGCCTTCGCAGGCGTTGGGGGTGAGGATAGGTGGATCGGTGCGGATGAAGCCGTTGGTGTCGAAGTACTCGGCTGCGGCGCGCATGATGGTGGCGCGGACGCGGAGGATGGCGGACTGGCGTGGAGTGCGGAGCCAGAGGTGGCGATGCTCCATAAGGAAGTCGACGCCGGCTTCTTTGAGCTGGATGGGGAAGGGTGTGTCTTCGGGGACCTTCTGGATGACGGTGACGTCTTCGACGTCTAGCTCGTAGCCGCTGGGGGCACGGCTGTCGGCGCGGACTTTGCCGGTTACGGTGAGGCTGGATTCTAAGGTGAGTTCTTTGAGCGTGTTGAAGACTACTTCAGGGACGGCGGCTTTGGGGACGATGCCCTGAATGGTGCCGGTGCCGTCGCGGAAGATGGGAAAGAGCAGCTTGCCCGAGGCGCGGAGGTTGTAGAGCCAGCCGCGGAGGGTGACGGTTTGGCCTTCGAAGGAAGAGAGGGAGGCGATGGTGGCGATGGGGGCGGGGTTTGCTTCGTTCGACATGTCTCTTTCAGTCTACTAGTGCGCCATTTTTTCGAAGAAGGTCTCATCTCGAACGAACAGAATCAGCGTTCCCGGTTCGGCGGTTCGTTTTACCTTCGGCTTACAGGTATTTTCGCTCACGACTCCTTTTACGAAGATCTCCTGCAGCGAAAACGCAATACGGTTTGACTTTTCGTTTTCTGTGCATTGACGATGCCAATCGACCGAAACGAGAAAGGAGTGGATATCTGGAGCTATATCAGACGTTGTGATGACGTCATCGACATCCGTCTTGAATCCTCGCACGTTACGATCACCGGCGAGATCGCCAAAGTCTCCACTTCGAAACAGATTAACGTGCTCGTTTGCAACGGGCTTGCCGTTCTTGCCGTTGAGAATTTGAACTCTAAGCGTTTGCGCGCTTGCGGTCAAAGTCGAAGCCAATAGAAACGAAAGAACTGCAGCTTTGGATGAACGGTTCATGCCTTTTCGGCGGCGGCTTCGGTGGCTCGCTTGAGAAGGTCGAAGGCCTGGGTGGCTTTGGTGGTGACGGAGTCGGGAGTTTCTTCGAGGTCGTGGGCGATTTCGAGGATGCCTGGGGTGTTGGCGGGCAGGGTGGCGATTTGTTTCGCCGCGTTTTGCCAGTCAATCGTCAAACTTCCTGGGCCGCCGCTGCTGGGCCAGAGGTGGTCGTCTTTGGTGCCGTGATTATCGTGGAGGTGAAGTTGGGCGATGCGGGGTTTGAGGAGCTCGAAGGCTTCGTCGATGCCGACGTTTTTCTCCGGCTGGGCGAGGTGGGCGTGGCCGATGTCGAGGCAGACACCGACGCGGTCGAAGTGGCCGACGTTGAGGATCTCGAGGATGTGCTCGGGGGCGGTGATCTCGTTTTGCAGGTTTTCGATGAGGAGACGGACGCCGAGAGGGTGGGCGAAGGCCTTGAGGTGCTCAATGGCGGTGAGGGAGTTTTCGAGGGCGCGGGTGTTCCAGGCGTCGCCCTTTTGGCCAAGGTGAAGGACGCAGGCGGCGATGGGAATCTGCTCGGCGGACTCGAGGGCGCGCTTGACCTCGTCCATGGCAGTGATGCGGTGGGATTTTTCGGGGTCGATGAGGTTGATGTTGGGGGCGACGTGGCGGGACCATTGGCCGGTGCCGCGATCCGTGAAGTAGATGGGCTGGTGGAGCGTGGCGGCTACACCTGTGTTGCGGAACCAGGTGGCGATGTCGCGGACGGCGGCGCGGTCGGTGTAGTCGAAGTGGTGGCGGGCGGCGAAGATCTCGATGGACTTGACACCATCGGGGGCGCCGGAGTTGTGGAGGGCGTCAAGCAGGCCGGGGTGCAGGCGCTGCTGGAGGAAGACGTGGGTGGAGAGGGCAGGTTGCATCACTTCTTAGGGTACAGCAGAGGAGGTTTCGAGATGTTGGAATAGTGAGGAAAGTGTATGGTTTGCGCGGCCTTTTTCAGGGTTTGACGGCGCGGCAGGACAGGGAACCGTGCTGAGCGATTACAGTGCGTGAATCGAGGGAGAGTTCGCGAATCTCGCGGTAAAGTTCGTCGGTTTCGTGCTGGATCGAGGTAAAACCGAGGTCGAGCAATGCGGTGTGCAGCCTGCGGCCGAAGCGATAATCCGCGCCTAACTTTTTGACCGATTGGTGCAGGAGGTGAAGCCGCTATACCGCGGAGGTGCCGGTGTGAAGAATGTAGTTTTCCCTGGGGATGCTGACAGGTTCGGTCGACATGATTTTTCTCCGGGGTAAGCGGGGGTAGTATAGCGTGGGTCGGGTCGAAACTGCGGGTCGAAACTGAAGGAGGAGACATAATGAAGGCGTTCTGTATTGGATTGACTGCGATGATGATGGGCCTCGCACAGGAAGGAATGGCGCAGGCGGCGGCACAGACCGCTCCGGCGGCTCCAGTTGTGGTGGAGCGTGGTACTTCGGACCAGATAGCGACGATGGAGGCGAAGCTGGCGGATTGGCCGCAGCTGGGGCGGTACAGGGCCGAGAATGCGGCGCTGGGGCCGGCTGAGAGTGGCCGGGTGGTGTTTTATGGGGACTCGATTACGGATGGTTGGGGTCGGCGGCCGAATACGGGCGAGTTTTTTCCGGGGAAGCCTTATGTGAATCGGGGGATCAGCGGGCAGACGACTCCGCAGATGGTGGTGCGGTTTCGGCAGGATGTGATCGATCTGCATCCGGCGGCGGTGGTGATTCTGGCGGGGACGAATGATGTGGCGGGGAATACGGGGCCGATGACTCCGGAGATGACGGAGGATAATTTTCGGTCAATGGTGGATCTGGCTAAGGCGAATGGGATTCGGGTGATTGTGTCTTCGATTACGCCGGCGGCGGATTATCCGTGGCGGAAGGGGTTGATGCCTGCTCCGAAGATCAAGGCGCTGAATGATTGGCTGAAGGGATATTGTGTAACGCATTCGGTTACTTATCTGGATTATTACTCGGCGCTGGTGGATGGGAATGGCGGGATGAAGGAAGGGACCAGTTTTGATGGGGTGCATCCGAATGCGACGGGGTATGCGATTATGGGGCCGCTGGCGCAGGCGGCGATCGATAGGACATTGAGCGGGAAGTAGATTGCGTAGCGCAAGATAATCCAACGTCCACGACAAAATACGGGGATCCTTCACTCCGCTCAGGATGACGACGTAGAAACAAACAATTGAGGCAGGGTCAGTTCGAATGCGAACTCAGCGCGTCTACCAGTGGACCTTGGGGGTGAAGATGTAATGGGTTTCGAGGAAGCGGGCGAGGAAGAAGAGGGCGAGCATGATGCCGGTGGACCAGGAGAATATCTGAAGCGGAAGAGTTGCGCTGAGGGATGGGTGAGGTTTGGGTTCGGATTCGCGGAAGATGATGGCGCCGAGGAAGGAGATCGCGGCCGAGATGATGATGAGCATGAGGGCATCGAGAAGGCGTTTGGTGAAGATCTCGGGGGGTTGGAGGAGGATGGTGCGCGGGTCTTCGAAGGTGAGGAAGAGGGTGCGGAAGACTCCGTAGAGAGAGAGCATACAGAGGAGAAGCGCTGCGAGTTTTGCGAATTCGACAAGTGCGCTTTGGAGGACTTCGGACGCGGGGAGCTTGTCGGAACGCTTGACGAAGGGAAGGCCGTCGGGGGCGATCCACACGTCGTGCAGGCGGTTCCAGATGGCGTCGCTCATGGAGTTTTGCCATAGGCCGCCGAGCAGCCTTGCGAAGGATGGATCGGTTTTGGCTTGATGCTCGACGTGCGGGAGGATGGATTCGCCGTGGTAGCAGAGCAGCTCGCCGATAGGGCCGGCGCATAAGCCTCGCCGGGTGGGTGGGGATTGGTCGAAGGACCAGATGGTGAGGACGAGCTTCCACGCTTCTGCCGGGTGGTTGCGGACCAGGTCGTAGGTCTGCTCGAAGGACCAGAAAAGAGCGTTGTATTCGAGAGAGCTTTGCGGGGTTGTCTGGAGAGCGATCCAGGCTTTGGCGAGTTGGTTGCGCTCGTCTTTGGTCACGGGGTGACTGCCGAGTTTGGCTGGTTCGAGCAGCATGCTCAAGAGCCTCAGAGGTGTGATTAGTTTACTGCTTTTGTCCTGCCGGACGGGCCTCCTACGCGGAGCGCGGGCGTTCACACGCCTTTTTAACTTGTCTTGACGCGTGGATTGCCGGGCCTCCCGTTGGTCGGCTTTGATTAGTAGCCGTCGGCTTTGCCGAAGGCTCTGCGGCTGTCGTGGCCGCCGAGGAGTTCGTGGGTTTTGGGGTCGATGGCGATGAGTTCGCTGTCGCCCCAGACGCCGGGGTTGTGCTCGTCGGCTACGGCGAGGCGGTTGATGGTGTAACCCATCGCGGCTAACGCTTCGGCTGGTGGGATGGGGAACTTCTTTTCGAGGTCGATGCGGTCCGGCAGGTATTGGTGATGGAAGCGTGGGGCGTCGGCGGCCTGCTGGATGTTGAGGCCGTTGTCGATGGTGCTGATGATGTCGTTGGCGACGGTGGTGATGATGGTGGAGCCGCCGGGTGTGCCCATGACGAAGGCCAGCTTGCCGGGTTTGTACCAGTGGGCCGGGGTGGTGAGGATGGTTGGGGTCATCGCGGAGAGCGGGCGCTTGCCGGGTGCGATGGAGTTGGCGGAGCTCTGGATGAGGCCGAACATGTTGGGGACGCCGATCTTGGAGGTGAAGTCGTCCATCTCGTTGTTCATGAGGAAGCCGAGGCCTTCGACGGTGACTCCGGAGCCGAAGCCGCCGTTAAGGGTGTAGGTGCTGGAGACGGCGTTGCCTTCGGCGTCGACGATGGAGAAGTGCGTGGTCTGGGTTGGCTCATTGACTGGCGTTTGTTGTGGCGGTGGTGGCATGAAGCCTGCCGGGCGGACGAGGTCTTTGCTTGGCGTAGGTTTGGCTGGGTCGATGGAACTGCGCCACGCTGCGGCGTACTTCGGGTTCGCCATTTGCTTGAGCGGGAGGGTGTTGAAGTCGGGGTCGCCGAGGTAGTCGCCGCGATCCATGTAGGCTCGGCGGAAGGCTTCGGTGATGATGTGAACCTGCGCGGCGCTGCGGTCGGGGCCTAGTTGCGGCAGGTTGTAGGTGGAGAGGATGTTGAGGATCTCGACGAGGACGATGCCGCCGGAGGATGGCGGTGGGGCGGTGATGAGGTCGTAGCCGTGGTATTTGCCGCGGATGGGTTCACGCTCTTTGACCTGGTAGGCGGCGAGGTCTTCTGCGGTGATGAGGCCTCCACCGGCTTTTTCGAAGTCGGCGATCTGGTGGGCCATCGCTCCTTTGTAGAAGTCGTCGGGGTCTTTGGCGATGCGGGTTAGAGTGGCGGCCAGTTCTGGTTGTTTGAAGGTGTCGCCTTCTTTATAGAAGTCGCCGTCGCGCTGGAAGATCTTTGCGGAAGATGGGAAGCGGGTTAGGTTTTTGCTTTGCAGGCCGTGGGCTTCTTCTGTGGAGAGGACGTAGCCTTCGGTGGCTAGCTTGATTGCGGGGGCCATGTCCTGCGCTAGGGTGAGTTTGCCGTAGTGCTTTTGCGCGTAGGTGAGGCCGGCGACGGAGCCGGGGACTCCGCTGGCTTTGTAGCCGATGAGCGACATGCCGGGGACGACGTTGCCCTGGGCGTCGAGGTACATGTCGCGGGTGGCGGCGGCGGGAGCTTTTTCGCGGTAGTCGAGGAAGCGGGTTTTGCCGTGATGGTCGCGGATGAGCATGAAGCCTCCGCCACCGATGTTGCCTGCGGCAGGGTAGACGACGGCGAGGGCGAAGCCTACGGCTACGGCTGCGTCGACGGCGTTGCCGCCCTGCTTGAGTATTTCGACTCCGGCGTCGGTGGCGTTGTGCTGGATGGTGACGACCATGGCGTGTTGCGTGCGGACGGGCTCTTCCGGCGGAGATGGTTGCTGCGCGAAGGCAGATGTTTGAACCAGGAGTGTGGTGGTCAGGATAAAGCTTGCAGTGAAGACGCCGTGGGATCGCAGGGGCGAGGCAGAGTGCATGAAGGCTCCGTAAGGGAGTAGTGTACGTGAGCGGTGTGGCCTAATTGCGGTCTTCGTTGGGAAGCTTTTGTTCGACCTGTGGGGTGATGGGCTCTTCGGGTCCGAGCAGAACCTGAAGGCCGACGTAAGCGATCCAACTGGGCTGGCCGTTGTCAGGCGTAATGGACTGGAAGCTGCGGCCACCCATCAGCATCAGGAGCATGGATTTTTTCTTGTTGAGGGCCTGGCGGCCTCCGGCTCCGATGGTGGTTTCGCGCTGCTTGGTCTGGCCGGTGGCGAACTGTCCGACTCCGCGTCCGGCGGGGATGGTGTTTGCGTCCTGCTGATCGTAGATTTCGAGGTAGGCCTCGGTGCGCTCGGTGAACTCGTGGCCGACGAGGAGGCCGCGAATCCAGCTTTGCGGCAAGGCCTGATTGCCGAAGTGATAGCCGACTTCGCCGTCGAGGCGGATGGGACCGACGCGGGCGTTGACTTCGAGGGGGAGCAGGAAGTCTGGGCCGGATTCGACGACTCCGCGGGGCACGCTGCGGGTGGGATTTTCGAGCGAGAGCTGGGGGTAGGTGGAGATGCTGAAGTCGACGACGGGTTCGGCAGCGGATTCGGGTGAGGGCGCAGGCTGCGACTGGATGGATTGCGTTGGGCCGAACCAGTTGTCACCGGGATGGTGCTGGTAGAAGCGCCATTTGACCCCCAAGAGACTGTTGCCGAGACCGACTAGAACATTGCCTCGCTGCGCGGGATCTTCTGAGGTTGCGGGAAGTGGACGGGCTTCTTCGATGGCGATGGGGAGCTCGTATTTGAGCTGGATGCGGTCGCCGAGGCCGTAGTTGATATCGAAGTCGGGTATTTGGTATTGGCCGGATGCGGGGTTGCGGTCGCCGACCCAGCCGAAGTTGATCTCCCAGTGTTTGTTGCCCGGGGTTTCGGGGTCGTCGGTGCGGAAGGGCGGGCCGCCCTGGGCTCGAGCGGTGGTTGCGCATGCCGCAAAAAGAAGGGCGAGGACAAGGCTTCGAAACAGGGAGAAAGGGGCCAGCATCTTTGTGAATTGTATCGAGAGGAAATTGATTGGAGATATTTGTGAACGATTTGTGGGGATGGACGGTCTTAGGTAGAGCAGGACGGGACGGCGCGTGGGAAGAGGCGAGATGGGTGTTCGGGTTCAGGCCTTGGCGGAGTATCAGGAGGATCGGCGAGATGAGCGGCGTTGCGACGAGACGATTGGGCGGGAGGAACGGTTCGAAGAGATGGTCGCGAGGCAGGCGCGGTTTATGTTTCAGGTGGCGTTTGGGCTGCTGAGAAACAGGCAGGACGCCGAGGATGCGGTGCAGGAAGCGTTTCTGAAGCTGTATCGCGGTGACGGCTGGCTGCGCATGGAAAATGAGAAGGGATTTCTGGCGCGGACCGTGTGGAGGGTGGCGCTGGATCATCTGCCGAGGACGATGGAGCGGATGGCGGATGTGGCGGAGATGCAGCTGGCGGCAAACGGTGGTTCGCCTGAGCAGAGTGCGGTGGATGAGGATGAGCGGGCGGTGTTGCGGCGTCTGATCGATGGGTTGCCGGAGGAGTTGCGGCAGCCGCTGGTGCTGTCGTCGGTGGAGGAGATGACGTCGCGCGAGGTTGCGGAGGCGATGGGAATTCCTGAGGGTACGGTGCGAACTCGGGTGATGCGGGCAAGAGCTGAGTTGAGGCGGCGGTTTGTGGCGATGACGGAGGGGCAGCGATGAAAGATGCGATGGAGTTCGAGATGCTGCTGGATGATGTGCTGCGCGAGGTTGCGAATCCTGAGCCGATGGATGGATTGAAGCAGAGAGTGATGATGCAGATGGAGATGGCTTCTGCGCACACTCTGATGGCGGTGAAGACGGAGGCTGCGGGTGGGTTGTTTGTGATGGAGTCGAGGCGCGAGGGCTTTCTTGTTTCGATTTGGAATGGTTTGCGGGAGCTGGTGTCTCCTGTGATGCTGCCGCCGCTGGCGCTGGAGTCGCGGTCGGTTGCTGTGGTCGATCGCATGGACGGCGGTATGAGCTATCGCGCGACTGGATGGGCGGTGTTGGCGCATGTCTTTGCGGTTCTGGTGATTGGGTATGCTGCGACGACGCGTATCCATCTTGCTGCGCCTGTGAGATCGCTGGAGGTGTCGCAGTTGAGTGTTCCACCCCAGGCTTCGCCGAAGACGACGGCGATGGGTGGCGGCGGTGGGCAGCGTGGGCCTACGCCGGTGACGAAGGGAACGCCGCCGAAGTTTGCGGAGCAGCAGATTGTTCCGCCTGCGGCTTCGCCGTTAATTGAGCCGAAGTTGGAGATGGAACCGACGATTGAGGTACAGAAAGATGTGAAGATGGCGAGCAGCCTTCCGCAGATTGGCGTGGCGAGCTCGCCGCTGGTGGGGATGTCGATGGGGAATGGGTCGGGGACCGGGTTGGGGCAAGGCAATGGCCCGGGAATGGGTCCGGGCTCTGGGGGAAATGTTGGTGGTGGCGTGAGGCAGATTGGCGGAGGGGTGAGCGCGCCAGTTCTGGTGTATGGGGTTGATCCGGAGTTCTCCGAGGAAGCGCGCAAGGCTAAGGTGTCGGGAAATGTGCTGGTGAATCTCTGGGTAGATGAGAAGGGGAATCCTTTGCATGTGCGTGTGGTTAAGGGGATTGGGATGGGACTGGATGAGCGGGCTGTGGCTGCGGTGAAGCTGTACCGGTTCAAGCCGGCGATGGAGAATGGAAAGCCGGTGACGGTGGAGATGAATATTGAGGTGACGTTTACGATTTTCTGAGCGGTTTCTCCTTCAGTCGAGGAGATGGGTAGAATCGAAAGTCATGTCGACGTGTGTTCGCTCGTATTCGAAGATCAACCTGGGGCTGGCGATTGGGCCGGTGCGGGCCGATGGGTTTCATGGGTTGACGACGCTGTATCAGACGCTGGGGCTGCATGATCTGGTGACGGTTTCGGCGCGGCGGGCTGAGAGTACGGCGATCTCGTTGACGACGAATCATCCGTTTGTGCCGCGGGATGCTCGGAATACAGCCTGGCGGATGGTGGAACGGTGTTTGGAGCGGCTGGGCGTGAAGGCGGAAGTCGAGATTGATATTGACAAGCGGTTGCCAGTGCAGGGAGGGCTGGGGGCTGGTTCGGCGAATGCCGTGGCGGCGCTGCTGGGGCTGGAGCGTGAGTTGGGAGTGGCTCTGCCGGGAGTGGAGCGGCTGAGGCTGGCGGCGGAGATTGGGTCGGATGTGCCTTTGTTTCTGCTGGGTGGAGCGGTTTTGGGGATTGGGCGGGGGGAGCAGGTGGTGCCGATGCCCGACCTGCCGAAGACGTGGTGCGTGGTTGCAGTGCCACAGGTGGGGGTTTCGACTCCGGCGGCGTTCAAGGCGTGGGATGCGCTGGTGGCGGCGAGCGAACCCGTCCAAGAACAGACAACGACAAGGGCAAGAACAAATGCGGGGGGCCTTCCCCTTCGACAAGCTCAGGGTCAGGATGACAACAACATGGAAGCGGCTCGATTGACTTCCCTGCCCCCAGTTGATAAGCTACAGGAGTTGAGTCTTGCTTACTCATCCCTATCTGCGAAGACTGGGGATCGTAAGCCCGGCACCTCCGGTATCCTTCGCGATTCGAGTTCCGAGAAAAAACGGAACTCCCTTGATGAACCTCAAGAATATGCGCTGAATGATCTGGCCGAGAATACCCTTCTTGCGCTTGTCCGCACCGGGATTGGAAGCGACGGTTCTTCTGGTCTGCATAATGACTTTGAAGACGTGGTGTTTCCTCAGTATCCCTCCTTGCGAATAACCAAGCGTCAGTTGATGGGTAGTGGTTCGGATAGCTCCGATGTAGATCGCAGTGCGATTTATGCGGCGCTTTCAGGTTCCGGCTCTGCACTGTTTGGACTTTACCGGTCCGAAGCGGAGGCAAAGGCGGCTCAGCAGCGCGTCCAGTCCACTGGCGTGCAGGCTCTTCTGACGGAGACCCTGCCAAGAGCAGAGTACTGGGAACGGATGTTCGCAGAGTGACGTTCGCAGAGTGACCTTGCCGGTCGCGATAGTAAGATCGAGATGTGCCGGCGAATTACTGGGCGATCGACTAACGGTAGGTCAAGAGACTTTGAATCTCTTTGTCTAGGTTCGAATCCTAGTCGCCCAACCACAAAGTCGACGCCAGAGCGAACAGGAAAATTTAGGGTTATTTTGCGGCAGCAATTTGCCGCTGAGTATGACAGTTTGGACTCCGCGAGAAACAAAGCGGAGGAAGAAGCGAGAAGTTTGAAAGACCGAAGTCTAGCTTTTTAGGATTCGCAACCAAGGATTCAAGAGAAGTACGGGGCCGCAACAAGGCTTCCGAAGACAATGCAGCAGGAACATTCAAGGTCAACCAACCTCGGAGGGTTTCACGTGAACAACAACGACACGACTGCGGTTCTTTCCCCTATTTCAGAGCAGGCTGATGAGACAAAAACGAGCTCTCAGCCTGCGAACGCGCTCTCTGTCCTGGACGGACAGAAGGCAGCTCCGGAAAAAAAGCGCTCCGGCCGGCTGACCGAAAACAAGCGCATCAAGATTTTTTGCGGGTCTTCGAACAAGCCTTTGGCCGAGGAGATCTGCAAGTTCGTCGGTGTGCCGCTGGGCGAGACCCGGTTGCAGAGATTCTCCGACGGCGAGGTTCATTTTCAGCTGCTCGAGAACGTTCGCGGCGCGGATGTTTTTCTCGTGCAGCCTACGTGTTGGCCGGTCGATCAGCATCTTGTTGAGCTGCTGATTATGATGGATGCGCTGAAGCGCGCCTCGGCCGGACGAATCACGGTCGTGATTCCCTACTATGGCTATGCGCGGCAGGATAGAAAAGACCGTCCGCGGGTCGCCATTACATCGAAGCTGGTTGCGGATCTTCTGACTACTGCCGGTGCGAACCGTGCTTTGCTGGTTGATTTGCATGCAGCGCAGATCCAGGGTTTCTTCAATATCCCGGTGGATCATCTGTTTGCCAGCCCGGTGCTGGTGAGCTACTTCCGGGAGCTGGACCTGCCGAATCTGACGGTGGTTTCGCCGGATGCGGGAGGCGTGGAACGGGCGAGATTCTTCGCCAAGAAGCTGGAAGTACCGTTGGCCATTGTGGATAAGCGGCGGACGGACATGAATGTGACCGAGGTGATGAACGTGATCGGCGATGTGCAGGGCCGGACGTGCTTGATCCTCGACGACATTATTGACACCGCGGGAACGCTGGTGAAGACGGCAGATGCGCTGCTGGCTGAGGGCGCGGACAAAGTTTATGCGTGCGCGACGCATGCGGTGCTTTCGGGGCCGGCTGTTGAGCGTATTGCGAATTCACGGTTGGAGCAACTGGTCGTGACGAATTCGATCCCACTGCGCGAAGATGCGCTAAGGGTGGAGAAGATTAAAGTGCTTTCGATTGCAGGGCTGCTTGGCCGGGCTATCGAGAGCATCCACATGGAGACCAGCGTAAGTACGCTTTTCAACTAGGCTGCGAACTCTGGGATTTGAGCAGTACAAATTCAAGCGGTATTGCCGCAAAGGGAGCAGAGCTCAACTCTGTGCCCGAAAGGAAGATGGAAGTCATGGCAGCATCAAAGAACACTGAATCGGTCGTTGCGACTCCCCGTGAGGGCAAGTTCAACAAGAATGCGGCGCGTCGTGTGCGCGTCGCAGGCAAGATTCCCGCCGTGGTTTACGGCGCGGGTCAGGAGTCGGTTGCGGTTGCGGTCGATCCCAAGGTGATTACCCGGATTCTGCACTCGGACTCCGGTCACAACACGATCTTCGATCTGAACGTCGAGGGCGCGGCTGTTGTGAAGGCGATGATTGTGGACTGGCAGCATGAGCCGATCAAGGGCAAGCTGCTGCATATCGACCTGAAGCGGATTGCGATGGATAAGGCGATGCGCGTGTCGGTTCCGATTCAACTGGTTGGTATTCCGGTCGGCGTGAAGTCGCAGGGCGGAATTATGGAGCACGTGCTGCGCGAGGTCGAGATTGAGTGCCTGCCGGGCGATATTCCGAGCCATCTGGATGTCGATGTTTCGAATCTTGAGTTGCATGGAGTGATTCACGTCTCCGATCTGCCGCACTCGGGAAGCATCAAGTTCCTGGGCGATGAGAATGCCACGGTGGCCCATGTCACGGTCATCAAGGAAGAGGTTGTGGCTGTGGAGGAAGTGGTCGCCGCACCGACGGAGCCAGAGGTCGCCAAAAAGGGCAAGACGGACGCTGCTGCACCTGCCGCAGGTGCTCCTGCTACCGATGCGAAGGATGCAAAGAAGAAGTAGTTTTGCGCGGCCTGCGGTCTTGGACTTTCGAGATCTGCAGGCCGCTTGAGTCTGGTTGGAGAGGAAGCGCGGCGTGAAGTTGATTGTCGGACTCGGCAACCCCGGCATCGAGTATCAGTTCACGCCGCACAACGCGGGGTTTCTGGCGGTCGATCGCATCGCAGAAGATTGCGGAGTGATGCTTACAAACCGCCGTGGCAAAGCATTGACCGCCAGGGCAAAGCTTGCAGGGCAGGATGTTCTGCTGGTGAAGCCTGAGACATTTATGAATCTGAGCGGGCTTTCGGTTGCCGCTTTGATTCAGGAGTTCGAGATTTCGCCGGAGGACATCATCGTTCTCTATGACGAACTCGCACTGCCGCTGGGCACGATCCGGATTCGCGAACGTGGCTCGGCGAACGGGCATAACGGAGTGAAGTCGATCTCCGGTGTGCTGGGCACGGAAGAGTGGTTGCGAATCCGCATCGGCGTAGGGAAACCGGCGCTTGCGGATGGACGGGAGATCAAGGCAGGCGGCAAGGATTATCTGCTGTCGCCGATGCGCAAGCAGGAGCTTGCGGTGCTGGATGAGGTACTCGACAGAGTGAAAGATGCTGTCGAGGTGGTGTTGACCCAAGGGGTTGGCGCTGCGATGAACAGATTCAACCGCCGGCCGGACGATCCCGAGAATGGATCGGATGAGCCGAAGGGTAAGTAAGGAAGTTACAGGGCTTTCGTTGAAGTACAAAGCAGTTGATTTTCCAAACCGGGTTGGCAGAACAGACGCCGGCACGGTGCGAAGCAGAACTTCGCAGAAAGAAGCAATCGAATGAATCGTACCTACGAAATTATGTTTATCGTCCGTCCGGACGTTGAAGAAGCAGACCTCGACAAGCTGATTGAAGGCTTCCATAAGAACGTTACCGATGGTGGCGGCGAGGTGAAGAGCGTGGAGAAGATGGGCCGCCGCCGGCTGGCTTACACCGTGCGGAAGTTCAACGACGGGTTTTATGTTTTGCTGGTCGTCGCTGCGCAGGGTTCTCTGATTACCGAGATTGAGCGTCGTCTGCGCGTGTCGGAGCAGGTGATCAAGTTCATCACCGTGCGGATGGACGAGGAAGAGAAGCGGCTGGCGAAGGTGAAGGCGATTCGCGACACCAAGGTGAAGCGCAGCGCGCAGCCGATGGCGCCGGCGCAACACGCACCTGCGACCGAAGCAACCGCTGCCGAGACCGAAGAAGAGAAGAAGCCTGCTGCGGCGGCTTCATCCGAGCATGCACCCTTCGAGACGGCCGCTACCGCGGTTTAGTTTTTTTTCGCTTTCGCATGGAGAGATTTGCGATGTTGTTTGGACAGCATCGCGCAAAGAAATACCAACCGCCGTACTTCGCTTCCACTTGACGCTAATTCGTCGAGTGTTCAGAGGCTCCACTGAGGGTCTGGAGCGGAGGAAGGCACAACGTACCTAAGAGGAAATATCATGGCTGACGAATTCAACACGCAATCGACTGAGCAGCACGCACCCTCATCCCGCCCGAGCGGCGGTCACTCCGGCCCCGGCTCCGGTCCTCGCACTCCTCGTCCCGCTGGAGCTCCTGGCGCAGGTGGCCCTGGCGGCCGCAAGTTTTTCCGTCGCAAGAAGGTCTGCAAGTTCTGCACGGAGAAGATCGACGCTATCTCTTACCGCGACGTTCGTCTGTTGCAGGGCTTTGTCGCTGAGCGCGGCAAGATCGTTCCGCGCCGCCTGACCGGAGTATGCACGCGGCATCAGCGCAGGCTCAGCCTGGCGATCAAGCAGTCGCGGAACATTGCGCTGCTGGCCTTTGCCGCACGCTTCTAACTTTTACCGCTCAGTCGCGGATTTCCGCGGTGTCGATGGAGCGGCCTTACCGGACCAGACTGGCTGACGTGTTCTGCCAGGGAAGATTGGAGAAACTGCAATGGAAGTCATTCTGAAGGAAGATGTAATTAAACTGGGGCATCGCGGCGATGTGGTGAAGGTCGCGGAGGGCTACGGGCGCAATTATCTGCTGCCTGAGAAGCTTGCGATCGAGGCGAATGCGGCCAACAAGGCCGTCATCGAACAGATGAAGGCTTCGGCTGTTCGCAAATCGGCCAAGGAGAAGGCTGGGGCTGAGCAGTTGGCAGCGCAGCTCGGAGCCGTCGAGCTGGTGTTTGAGCGCAAGGTTGGCGAGAATGAGCACCTGTTCGGGTCAGTCACGTCAGGCGATATTGCGCATCAGCTTGAGGCGAAGGGCTACACCATCGATAGGCGCAAGATCTCGCTTGATGAGCCGCTGAAGACGATTGGCGAGTACCATGTTCCCATCAAACTGCACCGCGAGGTCACCAGCCACGTGAAGGTGACGGTGAAGGGCGAGCAGGAAGAAGTGGAAGCAGCCGCCACCACCGCTTAACCGGATCGGTCGTAAAGACGTAGGCACCGTCCAGCAAGTGGGGTTTCGCTGGACGGTGCCTTTTGTTTTGCATCCGCCCGATGCCGCGTGTGCTTATTCGTACTTGAGCGTTTGAACCGGATCGAGCCGGGCCGCGCGGTTCGCCGGAAGGGTTCCGAACAATACGCCAACGAGGACCGAGGTACTCAAAGCAGCCACTGCGGACCATGGGCTGATTGGAATCTTGAACGGCGACAACAGCCCCAGGGTGAAAGGGATCGCGAGACCGATGACGGTGCCAATGATTCCACCGCTGAGGGAAAGAAAGACGGCTTCCGTGAGAAACTGTAGCCGGATTTCGCGGCTGGTCGCGCCGAGAGCCTTGCGGATGCCGATCTCCTTGATTCTCGACTGAACATTCGCGAGCATGCTGTTCATAATGCCGACTCCGCTGACGATGAGGGTGATTCCTGCACCGAGGGTGAGAATGATCGTGAGCATGTCTGCAATTTTCGCCATGCTACTGAGAAGATCGGTGAGTGTCGCAGCGCTGTAGACCGAGCCCGCATAGTGCCGGGAACGGATGATCGCGAGAATGTGATTACTGGCTGGCACCACCATGGAAGCGTTACGCATCGTGAACCATATTTCTTTCAGCGTGTTGGTTCCGGTGGTGAAGTAACGCAGTACGGGGTACGGCACGAGCATGGTGTGATCGCTGATCTCCGACTGTCCATAGGTATCGAAGGCTTCGCGGAAGACACCGATGATGACGAATGGTATGCCTTTGACGCTGATGGTTTTTCCTACAGCCGCGTTTGCGGAGCCATACAACTCTTCGGCAAACGGCTTGACGATAACGGCGACCTTCTCGTGGACAAGTTCGTCCTGATCGTCGAAAAATCGGCCCGACACAACGACGAGATTGCGCACGATCCGATATTGCGGAGAAACGCCAAGCAACGTAGTTTGTCTCGTGATGCCTCCACCTATGCTCACGTTGTCGTGAAACTCCAGCATGGGGGAAGAAGCGACTATGCCGGGGACCTGGTCGAGGACCGCATGCATGTCGTCGAGGGTCATATAGTCAGGCGTTTCGGTAGTGTTGTCTGGGCCGCTTATGGTGCCACCACCGTACTGCAGCTCAACCTTATTGGGGCCAATGCTGGTGAGCTGGTCGAGGGCGTATTGCTTTCCGGTCGAGCCGAGGGTGGCGACCAGAATGATCGACGCGGACCCGATCACCATACCGAGCATAGTAAGCAGAAACCGCGTCTTGCTGGCGCGGAAGCTGTCGACTGCCAGGCGTGCGACTTCACTGAACATCATGGTGCTGCGCGCACTGGCCAGGGTGCGGTCGAAGGAGGTCGGCTTGGGGAGATTCGCGGTGGCCATCAGATCGTAAGTACTCGCCAAATAATTAGACGCCTTCCAGTATCGCAGCGGTGCACAGTTTCCTGCTAACCCTTCTCTGCAAGCAGGCCGCGGAGGGATGTGCGAGGCGGCTGAAACAGGCGGTCTTGAGTCCTTCTCCCGATGCTACAGCCAATCGCGACATACAACTAAGAAGAGCCGGCGTCCGACTTTGGGAGAAAGTCGAGCGACGGCCCTTCTAGTTGTTACGCGCCAATCGTCTGCACGGTGCGATCTAGAAAGTTAACCGACCTCCGACCTGCAGGATGCGCTGGGTGCCCGCCGCCGAGGTGATCTTGCCATAGGTGCCCGACGCGAGGCTTGCAGTGGGGTTTGAGAGGCTCACCATGTTGAAGATATTAGTGGCCTCGCCGCGGAGCTGGAAGGCCACTCCATGCTCGAAGGTGATGTTTTTGAAGAGACCCAGGTCGATATCTTTGAATCCCGGCCCATACAGGGTGTTGCGGCCTACATTGCCGTCCGCGCCACCCGGGCCGATGCCCAGGCCGGGCCCGTTCGGTGTAAAAGCTGCCGTATTGAACCACTCATTTACGACGCTGTTCGTGGCACATACCCGGCAGCGGTGAGGGTCGAGCACTGGGTTTTGGCCCGCAACCGCATCCGGCCGTTGAGCGTTGGTGCTGTCAAAGCTCTTGTTAGCTCCTGTCGTCGCTGAGAGCACCCCGCCGCTGTGCAGAAAGGCAATGGACGAGATCTGCCACCCGTTGACCAGTCCCTTGACGATATTGCCGCTGCCGTGGAAGTAGTCGAGATTCCATATGCCGGAGATCGCGGCATTGCTGCGCATGTCGGCGTTCATAGGGCCATACTCTTCCCGGAGTCCGCCGCCCACAGCGCCCAGAGAGTTATTGGAGGCGGTGAAGGGTGCGCCAAAATAGCCGGAGTCCTGCGGTGATGAAAGTCCATCGGCATCCGGTTCAAAAAGCTCAAGCGCGTGGCTCCAGACATAGAATCCGCTCACGCTGAAGTTGTGGGAGAGTTGCTTCTTCGCCGAAACCTGCAGCGAGTTATAACTGGCGTTGATGTTCGATAGGAGATCGACGATCTGCGCACCCAGAACGCCGGTACCGTTGTTGATGGCCGCCGCACCCGTGGGACAGGTTACGACGCAGGGGTCGAACTGACGCCGGACAGCAACGCTGGTAGCCGAAGTGCTGGGATTGCCGAAGGCCGTTGAGTACGGCGAGTAATTGGCGTCAATGAAGTTGGGTAGTTGATGCGAAAGCGCACCGACATATGCTGTGGTCAAGGTGATGTGGCCAGGCAACTCCCGCTGAATGGAGAAGTTGATCTGGTAGGTGTAGGGATACTTGAACCTCGGGGAGATGGCTTCGACGGCACCGCCGGGCCCGGAGATGAATGTGGGCTTGCTGGGCGTATAGGTATATGGAAACAGGCCGCCGCCCGGCTCGGTCGAGGGGAAGTCTCCCGGATAGGAATAGAAATTGGTAATGGAATTGAGAGGACCCTCGCCGGTCTGTGGCCGCAGCGCGAACGGAATGGCGTTGCCGGGCTGATTCCACTGATTGCCGGCGACATTGCCGAAAAAGACGCCCATGGCCCCGCGGACGGAGGTTTTGCCGTCTCCAAACGGATCCCACGCGAAACCGAAGCGCGGCGAAACGTGGTAGTACTTCGTGGAGATGATGCCGCGGCCGATGCCCGCGTCACCCGGGAACAGGATGCCCTTGGGAGCCAGTGCAGCCACAGTGGATTGCTGGCCGGGAACGAACGACGCCGTCCTGTTATGCGAATCGACGGGAGGTGTATCGATGTCCCACCGGAATCCGAGGTTGGCGGTAAACCGGGGCGTAACGCGGAAGTCGTCCTGCACAAACATTGCCGTGTGCCAGGTACTCAGGTGCGTGGTGTACGGCGAATCCTGCTCCGCCGAGGAGGCCTGGCCGGTAACCCAATCCGAAGTCACATTGCCTGTGGAGGTAGGCGCGGAGGTGGCAAAGCTGATGCTGGCAAAGTTCAACAGGTCGGCATCGAACATGGTCTTGTCGAGAGCGAACTCACCGCCAACAAAGAGGGTGTGTCTGCCCTTGGTGAAGCTGACCATGTCGCGCAGTTCATAGTTGTCGGAACCCGTGAACGGCCCCGCATTGGTCGTGGTCGCTGAGAAATTGGTTTCTGTGATACTGGGCAACGCGGGTGGGCCCTGGATGAGAAAGTTGGAGCCGTACGATGCGAGGGTCTGCGTCGCCGGGCCGGTCACCGGCAGGTTGACACGTCCGCCCGCTGCCCGTGTGTACGTGAGCCATGCCTGGTTGGCCGTGGTTGCGTTGAAGGTGTGGACATCGCTCACGCCGATATTGGTTCCGTTCGAGGCGTTCTCATTGATGGTCCAGGGGATGTTGCCGCCCGGCGAGTTGCCCAATACGTTCCTCGAAAAGAAGTAGGTCGCCGTCAGGTGGTCCTTGTCGCCGAGAACCTGGTCATACTTGCCCAGGTATTCGTCTTCCGTAGCTGGAATGGAAAACAGACCGGAGTAAGCCCCTCCTCCCTTCGCCGGATTCAGAGCGCCATTGGGCAGCGGGATGGAAGAGCCGATCGTATTGCTCACGTTGTCGAAGTTGGTAATGGTCGTGTCCAGCAGCGCCTGGGGTATGCAATTGAGCGTGGCCACCTGGCAGTTGGGGCTCTTATTCGTTCCCTTCACCTGGTTCGCGGCGACATGGGATGCACCCGGCGTGTAAACGGTGAAGGTGTCCCCGGTAAAGTCGCCCAGGCGCTCGTTGGCCGTGGGCGTAAGAGCGCCCGTAAACACGGCTGACGTTACCTGGCGCAATCCTCCATAGCTGAAGAAGAAAAACGCCTTGTCGTGCTTGATGGGGCCACCCACGTCGCCGCCGAACTGATTGCGGTGGTACGGCGAAACGATGATCTGGCCTGCGGCGTTATGGGCTGGCGCCCAGGTGTTGGCGTTGAAGTCGGTGTTGCGGTTGAATTCGAACAGACCGCCATGCCATGAGTTGGTTCCGGACTTGGTGATGACCGAGACCACAGCGGCGGAGAATTGGCCGTATTGCGCCCCGAACGTGCTGGTCTCCACGCGAAACTCCTGCACAGCGTCGGGGTTCGGCGAGGGGTTGCCATAGTTGCGCATGCCGGTGATGTTGTTGCCGCCATCCAGGTAGAAAGCGACCGCAGCGTTGCCGCCGTCGATAGATCCGTTGATCTGCACATCCTGGATGTACAGGCCAGTGGCGAAGGTGGGGTTGCCGGAGGGGTTCGCGGAGGGGCTGTTGTTATTTGCCATCACTCCGGGCGTGAGGGAGATCTGAGCGTAGATATTACGATTCACAAGGGGCAGGCCAATAATCTCGTCCCCCTCAACGGTTCTGCCCAACACCGCGTCGGAGGTATTGACCGTCGGGGGGGCAGTCGTGACCTCGACGGTCTCAGTTGAAGCACCCACGGTCAGTGTGATTTCAACCGGCACCGTCTGGTCTACGTTGAGGACGATATTCTGTTGCACGAAGCGTCTAAAGCCGGGCGCCTCCATCTCGACGGTGTACTTACCTACGGGCAGGTAATCGATGCGGTACTCCCCATAACCGTTGGTCGGCGCCGAGCGGGAGAATCCGGTATCCACGTTGGTTGCCTTAACGGTGCCCACATTGACCACCGCGCCGGTCTGATCCTTCGCCGTACCTACGATGGAGCCGGTAGTCTGCTGCGCGTTTGACGACGAAACACACGCGATTAGCAAAGCCACTATGAACAACCAGGGCCGCAGCCCGAGACGATTCTTCTGATTGCTAGTCATTGGTTCCTCCAAGAAAGGATTCTGTTCTAAGTGTGTACTTAATCTCGACTAAATTAGTGCGGACATCGAATCTAATACATGCGGGCCGGGATTCTGAAGAATGAGACAAACACCTACGCCCAAGCAATTACGGGCGCAATATACAGTTTCCTCGCAGAGAGGAACACCGATTCCTATCGCTGCGGACCTAGCTCTTGCGGGAACGCGTACCAACCTAAACGATAGTGTCAAGATGGTCAAGCGAATTTGTTCGGACAATGTACCAGCTGCGGCAAGGGTTTGGAATGGAGTAACGTAGGCACATTTACGGCCAAGCCAGAAAGCTATACCGCTCAATGCGTTGTTTCGGATCAGGCGCTCTCCCGGGCCTTATCGATTGGGGCCATGGCAGAAGCAAAAAACTTGCTCAAGAATCGTTCTCAGCCTATAGAGGAAGCAAAATATCCAACTTTCGATGGAAAAAGTTCTTGACAAGCTCCCTGGCTGCGGAGCATATTTTCAGCGCACTACTCCGACCATACAAGACAAACGCTTGTCTTTCAAATCTAAAGCGTTTTAGTGATTTCAGGGGGGTTAGCTGGAAAATGCTAAAACCTAGCGAAAAATGGGCGGACCAATTTTGGAGGCAATTATGAGGAAGTTCCAATGGCTGGCTACGTTGTTTACTGTGCTTCTCTGTGCGGGAATCACACAAAATGCTCTGTCACAGAGCACCAACTCCGGTGACATCAGCGGTGTTGTGACCGACACCACGGGCGCTCCTATAC
>JBEKGF010000026.1:0-57508 GCA_050012935.1 Edaphobacter sp.
TTTTTGAGCCAACGGCGGAAAGTCTCAAAGGCGAATACCCGTTCATCTTGACCAAAAAGATAATCCACCGTCTTGTATTCGTGCGGAACCCACATTCCCTCAAAGTGGAGATCGGCTGCAGTTCGAATGGCACGGTTGATGGCGTGATCGATCTTATCTGGAGCAGTTGCGGAGGGGTCCAGGTCTGAAACGATTCTGGTCAAACTCCCCTCAATCGCCGGAATGAGTGCAGCGATGCTGGACGCTCTATACCCGCTGTAGACGCCAAGATAAGCCTCCCGTGCTAAGGGAACAATTTCCTGCAGACTTCTAGCCCTAGGCATAATTTGAGCGATACATACGGCCTTGAAGGCAACGGTATAAAGCGTCGATGTGTGGTAATCGAAAAGCTCTATCGCTCTCTCCTTTGTGCAGTGCCTAACGGCGGACACCATTTCCTGAAGCTTGCCCATTGGCAGCCATAACGGGGCAAACCATTCCATTTTCTCCCACAGAAGTGCTTCATCATCTTTTGCCCTTCGCCGAATATTCCATGATTCGTCTCCTCCGACGGCGCTCTTAGGGAAGCACGCTTTTCTGCCGCCAACCTCCAACACAATGCTCGGCGTCGGATGGAAAGCGCCGACATCGCATGCGATTGCTACAGGATCGGCTAGCCCCTTGTCGCTCGCCCATTTCACTATGAGTTCAGGCGTTAGGGCCCCAAGCGACGGCTCGTTTAGCGCTCGCCGCCAGATACCTTCGAATTTGCTATCGAAATCGGATGAAGACATTGGTCCTGCCTTAGCGTACGTAAATTTCCTTTTCTTGAGGTGAGACTAAGTAGCGCTTTTTGTATTGTGATAATTGGCATCCAGCTCTGGCTGGAGCAGGCAGAGAGCGGTCAGCCGCCGTGCCATTGCCTGCACCTCTTCGGCTTCGGCCAAGGTCAGCGGTCGTTTCAGAAAGCTGTACTCCCGGTAGCTGAGCCACTTCTTCATGACCTGATAGCCGCCGATGTAGAGTTCCCATACTCTTTCCGGCACATTCGTCCAGGCGCAGAGGTTGTTCAGGTATACATCCACCACTGTACTGCCCAGGCGCGTCAAGCCCTCATCCTGCGCAATGCCCAGCGCGGTCAGCCCCTTTGTCAGTTCGGCGAGTTCCTTCGCCGTCCGCTCACGGCTCACCAGTTTGCCGCGTCCGGGCATGGTCACGCCCTCTTTTCCGGCGTGTCCCCAGCCTGCTGTGAGTTGCAAATCTTCCTCTGCATTGAGCGGCTTGCCGTCGATGCGGCGCAATCCGGCAATACTACGCAACTCTGGCCGCAACGCACCCGCAGTGATTCCAGCCACGGGCTTCTCCGTCTCCAGCAAATCTTCCACACGCTGCCCTAACCCGGCTGAAGCTTTGAATTGCTCCAGAGAGGAGGTCAGCGGAATGCGAGGCCAATCCTGCCGGATGCCATCGGCATTTTCTTCCAGGTAAGCCGGGCTGTAGCCAATGGCGAGTGTATGCATCCAAAGGGATGCAGCACTCTCCGGGCTGATGCCCAGGCCCATAGATCGCAGATACCCGCTGGCCAACTGAGAAAGATTGCCGTCTGTCTGCTCACTGGCAAACATCGTTGTTGCCGGATGTCGCAAAAGAAACGGGACGGCTACAGCATCTGGAATGATGTAGTGGTCATCCGAAAGACACTTGCTGAAACTGATAGGGAAACCCTCTGGAGATGCCGTACAACGCATCCGCGTCAGCAGGAACGAATTTCCCTCAAAGCACTGCGCCCACAGAGTAGGGCGGGGCTCATTCCAGATTGGCCGCGCATCTGAGTAATAGCACCAGCGGGTATCGAAGGGGCGCACGGCATAGCGCACGATCTGTTCGCTGCGAAACCCAGCGTCCAAGGCCCGCGCCCGTGCCTTGCGCGCATCGAATCGTGCCCAGTCGCCGGTGAGTGTGGACGATGCCAACGTGTATGCATCCCAATTCAGACTCTTGTCATGGTAGAGGCGCATCCGCTTGACAAGTTTTTCGCGGTCAATGTCAATCAGCGCGCCGCCGCGCTTTTCCATCAGGCCGTTGCTGGGAGATTCTGCGCAAAGTTCTGTGATCTTCGGCCATTCGCTGTAGGCCGCGCTCACCAGTTGCGGCTGAAACGAGAAGCGGTTCGCTTGAGTCGGCGTGGCACTGGCATACCGGCTTTCGAGCGCCGCGTCCTGCAAGCTCTCGACAAGTTCTTCCCGTTTGCGCGTTCCCCAAAGCTCTCGATAATGCACCGATGAATCGAGCTTCGCCTTACCGCGGCGAATCATCAGGCCGATGGCCGTTCCTACGCGAATCCCTTCGCGGTTACTATCCGTGGAAAAGACGCTGGGGTCCGGTTTGCCCTCCGGCGTCAGCTTTCCCGTCTCCCGGCTATCTCCATTCAGGCAGTCAAACCAGAGCGCATCGAAGCCTTGCAAAAGCCGCTTCCGCATGACGACATAGGAAGGCTCGCTGAGGTAGGAGAAATTAGAGATGAAGCAGACCACGCCGCGATGACTCTTCTCCGCGATGCGTCTCTCTGCCAAGCGGAAGAAACGAATATAGAGGTCGTCGAGGTTGAATTTCTTGATGCCCCATTCCTTGATGAGTCCCTCTTTGTAGGGTTCCACCAGTCCGTCTTCTTCCGTGGGGCTGACTCCGGCGAAGGCGTTGTAGGGTGGATTGCCCAGCACTACCAGGATGGGCTTGTCGCGCTTGACGGTATCGGCTTCCTCGCGTTCCTCTTGAAACTCCTGAAAGGGCAGCCGAGCCTTTTGCTTGTCGGGCGGTTCCCAGCCGGTGAGTGCATTGGTAAGGTAAACGCCAGCCCGCTCCCGCTTGCCCTCATGCTCATCCATCAGCGGCGCATGGGCGCGCTGCAAATACATTCCAAGCTGAAGATGGGCAATGACGTATGGCGCGGGCAGAATCTCGAAGCCGAAGACACGCTCTTTTGCGGCCTGTTTAAGATGGTGCGGCGTGAGCGCATCTTCGCCGCGCTCTTCTTTCAGCGTCCGATGGATGCGGTCCAGCACCTCCACCAGATACGCACCTGTGCCACAAGCAGGGTCAAGAACGTAGACGTTGGGGTCTGCAAGGCCAGAGGGCAGGCCAAGTTCCGTGCGCAGAACCGTGTCAACGCGCTCGACCATGTAACGCACAATCTCGCGTGGGGTGTACCAGACGCCAAGCTGCTTGCGCAGCTCCGGGTCGAATGCCTCAAGGAATGGCTCATAGAAGTATTGGACGGCGGTGTCTTCTTCAAATCGCTGGAAGAATGCGACGGTATCCACGCGGTTCAGCACTTCGCCGGTCAGCGAGAGCAGTTCTTCCAAGCCCAGGGAGCGAACGTGCGAGGGCGTGACCAGGCGCTCAAAGAGCGCACGAATCATGGGAACCTGTAGGGACCAGACAGCCGACTTCCACTCGAATTGATCGCCCTTGCGGCGGCCTGGCTCGCGGCTCCAAAGCACCCATGCGGAAAAGAGGCCGTAAAAGAGCGTCTGCACCAGCGTACTGCGGAAGAAATGCTGGCCTTTCTTGTTCTCTTTTTCCGTGGCCGATTCACTTTCAAACTTGAGGCCGAGGGCCTCTTCCAGCGCCTTGCGTACGTCTTCCAGTTCCTTAAGCGAGGAGCGCGGCTCAATCTTGGCCAGCGCCTCACGGGCGTAGGAGGCAAGGAAGCTGGCCAGCACATCGGGCGACGTGATGGGAACGGCACTGAGCAGGGCGCGGGTGAGGAATTCTTCCAGAGTCTTGCCAACCTCGCCCTCTGCCTTGCGCGGATGAGCAGCCAGCGCCCAGAAGGCGGCTTCGCTCTTTGCCAGTGTGAAGGTCTCCAGGGAGCGCGGCTTATCGTCCTTGCCCAGCACTACAACGCGAAACTCCCGATAATTGGTCAGCAGGACTTGGCCATAGGCGCGGAGGTACTTCTTCACCTGCTCAGACTGGATTGTCTTGTTGGTGTCTTCCGAGAGTCCCTTCACTTCAATCACGCCGCGATTCGGCGGCTGTACGGTGAAGTCGTCCGGCACAGCATTGCGCTTGAGTTGGTCCTGAGTGAAGAGGCCGCCGTCCGGCAATCCGGCTCCTCGATTCTTGAGTTGGAGAATTGGCTTGACACGCGGTTTCATCCTATTGCCAATTTCCGAGAGGAGTCCCTCAATCGCCGGATAGAAGGACGTTTCATCGGTGGCGTGGCCGGATGCGCGAATTTCCGCCAGTTTGGCGAGATAAGACTCTATGGGATGCACACTCCGATTCTGCAACAGCAAACCGGCGCGCACAATGCCCACGGCCCATGTGGGAACATGATTTGGTTATTTTTGCCCAATGCCTCGAATACGGCCTCCAGCAGGCATAGCGCATACAATGATGAGATTGGGGTATTGTCAATGTCCGCAGAGTTTTTAGGTAAGAAGCCACCCCAGAACACGACCCAGGCAGCCCTCGCATTGGAGAGGCACTACTCAGTTGCCGAGGTTGCCAAGATATGGGTGCTGAGCGAGAAGACAATCCGGCGCATGTTTGAAACTGAAATCGGAGTCCTTCACTGGGGCAGCCCAGAGACGCGGCGCAAACGAGGCTATCAGACGCTTCGCATCCCGGAGAGTGTTTTGATGCGTGTCCATCTTAAGCGTGAGCAGACCGGCTGACAGACGCGGCTCAGCTTGCGGCCTTGGCGAGTCCCGGATGCAGCGCCCAGGCCGACTGAACGCTCTTCTCCAACTGGTCCTGCCGCGCCCGCACCCAAGGTGAGTAGTGCTTCTCAGTGATCCGAACGCTGGCATGGCCGAGCAGTATCGAAACCTGATCGATAGGAACGCCGGCCAGCAGCATCTCCACCGCGAAGGTATCGCGGAACATATGACAGTGGGCGCGTTTCAAGCTGCCATCGGGCTTGACGAGATTCGCAACCTTGAAGAGACGGCGGTAGCTGCGCTGCCAGTTGGCGACATACGTCTTCGGCTCTCCATTGCCGCTCCAGAAGAAGTAGCGTGGATTCGGTTTCAAGGCATCCGGCACGTTCTCTAGCAGTTCGACGACCTCCGGCGGCAAAGGCACATACACGGGCATCCCCGTCTTCGCTTGATAGAGAAGCAGCTTGTTTCCGATCAGGCGCGAGCGCTCAAGAGTGACTGCATCGCGGATGCGAAGGCCGCTCCAGCGCAGCAACTCCGTCAGGGCGCGGATGCGGACGCCGCGTTTCTCGACATCGTAGGTTCTATCGTCGTACTCATCCAGCCGGTACGTCGCGTCGATAATCTTCGCGTACTCCTCGGCTGTGAAGTAATCGGTGGGTACATGTCTGGCTATCACGCGGCCCATCGTGGCGGTCGGATTGTCCTTGAGGATGCCTTGCCGCACACAGAACCAGAAGAAGCCGACCACCCGCTCAAACTTCTTTTTCTTGGCGAGGGGCTTGTCCTTCCAGCCAGAGCGCCAGTCCGTCATGTTCCGGGAGCTGAGATCGCGCAGGAAGGTGAGGCCATGCTCTTCGGTGTAGCTGAGCATCTGCTTCTGGAATATCTGTTTGAGCTTCTGCATGGTGGCAATCGCCAGACCGCGAGCCTCAGCGTCACCGATATAGGCGGCGACCGCTTCCTTGACCGTAGGCACGGTGTTGGCAGCCTTTACGTCTTCCCCGCCCATCGCCGCATGTTCATACTTGCGGGCGATGACTTCCGCTTTTTCCCATGAAGTTGTTTTCGCGGATACGCGGAAGCGTCCAGCTCGCCCAGGCAGTGTGCCGTCGATCCATTTGGCACAGCGGCAGCGACGGTGGGAAGCATCATCCTTTTTCGGGCATTTCGCGGAATGACGTGTGTAGACAGAGAGCATGTAACCAATCTAGCACTTGGTACAAATCCGGTACACGAACCGAATATAGCTGGAAAACGTCCTGTAAACGATTGATTCAATTGCGTTTAGAAATGGTGGAGGCGGCGGGAGTCGAACCCACGTCCGAAAAAACTTCCAACAGAGAGCTTTCATGCTTTTTCCGGTTCATTTTTGTCTCGTCATCGCCACTTAGAACGGACGAAGATGCGGCGACGACCAGTCTGATCGATCTCGTCCGACCCGCGCAGACGGAGCAGGGAAGACCAGCCTACTGTGCGACGATCGGTACAGGCCCATAGGCGAAGCTTGAGCGATCGGCTACTTAATTAATTAAGCAGCAAGAGCCAGGTTGTTGTTGGCACTTATGGTTTTGTGAGCGATTACGGGTGTCCACACCCCGGCATGCCTCTCTGCCACAAGCAATCCCGTCGAAGCCGTGACGCCCCCATGTGGAGCTGGCACCAACCTTGCGTTGGGCACTCAAAGAACTGTCTCTATTATATCGCGCAGGGTGCCGGTGAATGGCCTTCGCGGGGTCAGTCTCTTCTGCGACTGTCTTAAGCGAATGCGAGGATGACTGCGCCTACCGTTACCAGCGATCCGCCGATGATCTTGATTGGCGTCAGATGCTCTCCGAGAAAGAGCCATGCGCCGAGAATTACGAGCACGACACTTAATTTATCGACAGGAGCGACGCTCGATGCGGGGCCAAGCTGCAGAGCGCGGAAGTAACAGAGCCACGAGAGACCGGTGCAGATGCCGGAGAGAATGAGAAAGATCCAACTGCGGCGGCTGATCTCCGAGATGCCATGATGCTTTTCCAGGCCCAGCGCGATTCCCCAGGTGAAGATCAGAATCACGGTTGTCCGGATGGCGGTCGCGAGATTGGAGTCGATTCCTTCGACGCCAACCTTCGCCAACAGGGCCGTGGCCGCGGCGAACAATGCGGATAAGAATGCCCAAAATACCCAGGTCATGCTTCTGAGGATACGCGCTGATCGTGACTTGACGCAGAGTCGCGGCTAGAGTGTAGCCTTCAACAGATCGACGTTCTGCCACTCTCCCCGCTCGATGCCGGCGCGAATCTGCGTGGGTGTCTGCCCCTTCTTCGTCTGCTCGTAGGCGTAGACCGCTTCCTTCATGCAGGTGGTGCAGGTTGCCCCGTGAGTTCCCTCAAAGCAGCTATGCAGGCTGTTGTGGCGTAACTCGCGGTCGCAGTGGCAATAGCAGGGCTGTTGGTGCAGTACTGCAGGAATTGCAGCCGCCATCTTGTAGGCAGTCACCTGATAGGCGTGGGCGAAGTAGATTCCTGTGAGCTGATCGCCGCTAAGCACGGGGGGCAGAGGCTTTGCCGGGGCTGTGGCGTTATAGGCGGGCACGTCGTCCGAAGGGTTTGTCCACTGCGCCGATGCGGCGATGGTCACCAGTCCTAAAGCTATGCATCCGAGGAGTTGTTTCATAGGGATATCCTAACTCCTGCGGGGGACGGATTGCAGATGGGAGCGACGAGGGGAGTCTCGAATCGTAGAGATTGGGTTATTTGGGGCTGAAAAGCAAAAAAAAGGCGGCACGAACGGTGAATTGCTCGTGCCGGGAGGCCAGTGACGCAACTTATATCAGCCGATAGCGGTTCAGGCTGAAGAACTTTCACGGGGCAGAACTCACGCTCACCGTTGAGTAAAAATATACCACAATTTGGATCGCAAAAATAAAAAATATGTTCCGCCATAGAAATTAGTCGATTATCGGGCGTTTGTTCGGGACGCGAAGCTGAGGATAAAACATCATCAAGCTGTTTATGTTCAATAGCTTATCTATCCGAACTGAGAGAACACCACAGGCGGTAATTATTTTCTTGATATCTCTGTATCGATTCGGTTCGCCATCGCCATGTCCCGTTCGGTAATGCCACCGGCGTCGTGCGAGATCAGGCCCAGGAGGACATGGTTATATCTAATATCGATGTCGGGATGATGTCCGGCGGCCTCGGCGAGCGTGGCTACACGGTTAACAAAGGCCATGGCCTCGACAAAGTCGTTGAAGGTCCATTCGCGGACGAGTTTGCCGGCTTGAAGCCTCCATGCCGGGTGTCTTCTCAGTCCGTTCTCAATCTCTGCCGCAGTTAGAGCTTTGGTCATGGGGAATACCTCGCGTCTGCGATCGTAGCCGCCTTATCTGCTCTGCGCAACCGGTGGGCGGCGAAGGCCGATCGACCGGGCACTGGGAGGCAAACTGCCAATATCGTTACGCAGTCCGGTCCATGTCTCGGCTGGCATGGCAAGAAATACATCCACGATCCGTGGGTCGAATTGAGTGCCGGAGCACTGAATGATCTCCAGCGTGGCTGCTGCGAAGGTGGTTCCCTTGCGATAGGGGCGGTTGGAGGTCATGGCGTCGAGCGAATCGGCGATGGCAAAGATGCGTGCGCCGAGGGGGATCCCTTCTCCCCTGAGGCCTCGCGGATAGCCGGTGCCGTCGAAGCGTTCCTGGTGGGCGTAGACGATCTCGGCGGCGTCGCGGAGAAAGGGAATCTTGCGCACCATCTCGTAGCCGCGTTCGCAGTGCTGCTTCATGATGGCCATCTCTTCATCGCTTAGCCTGCTGGGCTTGAGGAGGATGCTATCGGGTGTGGCGATTTTGCCGATGTCGTGCAGAAAGGCTCCGCGCGCGATGGTTCGTAGCTCTTCGGACTCGAGGCCCATGGCCTGTGCGAGCGCGATGGTGTAGGCGGTGACCCGTTTTGAGTGTCCTTCGGTCTCTTCGTCGCGCAGGTCGAGCGCATCGCCCATGGCTTCGAGAGTGATGTCGTAGCTGCGTTCGAGATCCTGCATGGTGGAGCGCAGTCGTCCAGTGCGCGTGGAGACGATGGATTCGAGGTTCTGACGGTAGATTGTGTTTTGCTTGCGCAGGCGTCCGCGTTCGATGGCCCACATGACAGTGCTCTCCAACTCAACGATCTGGAAGGGCTTGAGGAGATAGTCGATTGCGCCGCGGCGAAATGCGTTGGTGACGACGTGGAAGTCGCTGACAGCGGAGAGCATGACGACAGGCATGCCGGGATGATCGTCGCTGATTCGATCGAGCAGGGTGAGGCCGTCGGTGCCGGGCATCATGACATCGGAGAGGACGAGGTCGTAGTCGGGATCCTGCTGGAGGCGCGCCATTGCTGCTTCCGCGCTGTCGGTTGTGGTTGCGGCGTAGCCGCTGTGTTCAAGGAGTGCTGCTACGACGGCTCGTGCGGGTT
Organism: Edaphobacter sp.; assembly: GCA_050012935.1. Lineage (GTDB taxonomy): Bacteria > Acidobacteriota > Terriglobia > Terriglobales > Acidobacteriaceae > Edaphobacter. The sequence continues at coordinate 9,092 of JBEKGF010000026.1, forward strand.
CTTCGTCGTCGACAATCAGGATTCGTTCCTGCGGCATGGGTGGTTTCGTCCTGATTTTTGTATCGGCGGGGGATCCGGTTTTGTGACTTTTTTTATTGCTTTTTTTGATTTTTTTCAGGAGGGCGCAGAAGAGATTTTTCGAGGGTTTCAGTGGGTTTTTTTAGGGGGGTGGTCAAAAAAGCATGGTTTTTCGATGGTCAAATCGTGGTTTTTTTGTGGTGATCGGGTGAAATAACGTGGTTGTTAGAGGCACATTTTTTTGCTCTGAGAAATACGCCACTTTTAAAGAATTATTTTTGTGGAGAGTCAAAATGGAAAGGCTGGCTGACTGAATGCAGAGTTCAGCAGCCCTTCTTTTCGCCGCGATCTTTTTGAATTGCTTTTCTTGCAGCAACCCAGCCGGGTTTGGTGGTTTGGCGTGAGCGGCCGAGGGCTAGTGCTCCTTCGGGGACGTCTTCGGTGATGCTCGATCCGGCGGCGATGTAGGAGCCGTCGCCGATGGTGATGGGAGCGACGAGATTGGAGTCGGAGCCGACGAAGACTCCGTCGCCGATGGTGGTGCGGTGTTTGTGCGTACCGTCGTAGTTGCAGGTGATGGTTCCGGCACCGATGTTGACGCGCTCGCCGATGACGGCGTCGCCGAGGTAGCTGAGGTGGTTGGCCTTGGAGCCTTTACCGATGGTGGTTTTCTTGGTTTCGACGAAGTTGCCGAGATGGACTCCTTCTCCGATGCGGCTTTCCGGGCGGAGTCGAGTGTAAGGGCCGAGGATGGCGTTGTTGGCGACCTCGGAGTTGTCGAAGATGCAGCCGTTGAGGACGGTGACTCCGTCTCCGATGGTGGTGTTGGTGATGACGGAGTAGGAGCGGATGCGACAGTCGCTGCCGATGGTGGTTCTGCCGAGGAGCTGGACGTAGGGTTCGATGATGGTGTCCGGGCCGACGGTGACTTCGGCGTCGATGACGCAGGTCTCGGGGCGGAAGATGGTGACGCCTGCGGCCATGAGACGGCGGGCGGTGGCCAGGCGCATGGCGGCGTCGAGGTGCATCATCTCGGCGATGGTATTGGCTCCGAGGACCTCGTCTACGCTGTCGGCTTTGATGGCGACGACGCGCTTGCCTTCGGCGACGAGCATGGCGGCGACGTCGGTGAGGTAGAACTCGCCGTGGGCGTTGTCGGTGTCGAGTGCGTCGAGATGGCTGAAGAGAGCTTTGGTTTCGAAGCAGTAGATTCCGGAGTTGATTTCGGGGGTGGCGACTTGCTCGGGCTTGAGGGATTTTTGTTCGATGATGGCTGTGACTTCGGGGCCGGCTTCCTGGTTAGGGCCTTCGGGAGTGAGGCGCAGGACGCGGCCGTAGCCGGTGGGGTTTTCAGGGATGGCGGTGAGGATGGTCATGGCGGCGCGCTTGCTGAGATGCATGTCGCGGACGGCGGCGATGGTTTCGGGACGGATGAGAGGGACGTCGCCGGAGAGGACTAAGAGGTGCTTCGGGAGCGGGGCCTCGTTGAGAGTGAAGAAGGCCTTGAGCATCTGCATGGCGTGGCCGGTGCCGCGCTGCTCAGCCTGGAGGACGAACTGGACGCCGGTATGTTCGACGGCGGACTTCACGCGATCGGATTCGTGGCCGATGATGCAGAAGATCTGGTCGGCGGGGACTACGGTTTTGGCGGCGGCGATGACGTGGAGGAGAAGGGCGCGGCCTCCGATCTCGTGGAGAACCTTGGGACGCTTGCTTTTGAGGCGGGTGCCTTTGCCTGCGGCCATGATGGCGATGGCGAAGTCTGGGGTGATCATACAGGGATATGGTCTCATGGGGATGGGCATGAGGGAATGGCGCGAAGGGGACAGGAATGCATCGACAAGAGCGGCAGGCTTCCCGAGCACGTGCGGAGCTTTTCTCTCTCTAAGAATTCATAAGATTTTTCGATTTCTCGCCCTAATCGTTCGGGGTCACTCTAAAGACGAATGGAATATAGCCATTCTTTCTTCTCAAAAGCGAAGGGGCGAGATCCCTTTCGAGAACTCGCCCCTTACTTCCGATTTTTCGAAGATCTGGTCCGGCTTCCAGATCACAAGCGATCGTTACTTCAGAACCTTCCGGGAGCTACGAGCGGGGCCCGCGCTTCCCGTACCTTTCCGTCATTCCATTCGCCGTAAGAGCTTTCTTGTGCCATCCGCCGCAGCCAGTTTCCTGGTGCTTCGCGAGTTTCATCCCCGATTCCCTTGTGAGTCTCTTTGCCGTGAGCCTTGCGACTCTCGTCTCCGATCCCTTACGAGTCTCGTTCCCGATCCTCCTCCGGAGTTCCTTCCCCGGTTCCCTTGCGGGCTCCGCTTCCAGTTCCCCTGGAGTTCCTTTCCCGGATCTCTTGCGAGTTCCGTTACCGGTTCTCCGATGGCTCTTGTCTGCCCTCTCCTTCTGGAGAATTTCTCCTCCGTTGAGTCGTAAGATACTCCGATTTACCTTATTGTCATTAGGGTTAAGAGCGATATTTTTGTGGAAAATAGGCGGTTTTTGTGGAAATACGACCTACGTGACGGTGCTGCAATGGATAGAGGACAGTCGATGAGTTTTTTAAATGATCATTGACGGTTACAGAAGCTTCGTCACGGTTCAGATGTCTTTCTCGATGACTACGAAGTAGAGATCATCGCGAAGGGGACGGCCGAAGCGTTCGTCGCCGTAAGGGAAGGGTTTGGTCCTGGCGGTGAGGGTGTAGCCTCGGCGCTGGTACCAGGCGATGAGGATGTCGCGGACGTTGACTACTGTCATTTCGATGCGGTGTGCGCCGTGCTGCTTTGCGAATTCTTCCGCGGCGGTGAGGAGGGTGCGGCCTAGTTGGCGCTTTTGCAGATCAGGACGGATGGTGAGGAGTCCGAGGTGCCAGATGCCGTCTTTTTGGGGATCGAGCAAGACTGTGCCCAGGAGCTCACCGCCAGGTTCGTCGCGGTAGGTGAGCAGGTGCGCGTTTGGTTTGGCGGCGAGGTCTTCGCGGAGGAGCGAGTCGTTGAGGCGTTGTCCCTCAATGAAGTCTTCGATGTTCCAACTCGCCGACGGGCCTGTGCCTCGATAGGCAAGGTTGGCCAGATCGATGATCGCTGGGTAGTCGGCTTCGATGGCAGGGAGGAGCATGGTCTTTGTCCGAGAGTTTGTTATGTCTTGCGGTCAGAGTTGTGCCGCTCGGCCTACGTGGAGGCGGCTTTGCAGTTGTTTGCGATAGCTTCGGCTCAGACGAAGGCGGGTTTTGTCTTCGAGCTCGACCTCGTAATCGCCGTCTGGGCTTAGAGTCAGACCGCGGATGCGCTCGAGGTTGACGATGGTGGAGCGGTGGATTCTGCAGAAGCGTGCGGGGTCGAGATCCTGCTCGAGCTCTGCGATGCTGCGCCGTAACATGTGGGTTCGCGGGCCTACGTGCAGACAGGCATAGTAGTCGGCGGCCTCGATCCAGTCGATCCCGTCGATTTTGAGGAATTCGACATGTCCTGCGTTTTTGATAACCAGGCGTTCCGATTTTGCCGGTCTGGTTTTTGCAAGCGCGATTTTTTCTATGGCGCGGTTGAGGGCGAGATCGAATCTTGCGTCGTCGAAGGGCTTGAGCAGGTAGTCGAGGGCTCCGGCTTCGAAGGCACGCAGGGCGTAGCGGTCGTATGCGGTGACGAAGACGATGGCAGGCGGGACGTCGCGGCCTAGAAGCTCGAGCACGTCGAAGCCGTCGCACTCCGGCATCTGGACATCGAGGAAGAGAAGGTTTGGTTTGGCTTGGCGGATGAGTTGGGGTGCTTCTACGCCTGAACCGCATTCGGCGACTATCTCGATCGACGGATGGCGGCGAAGAAGAATGGTGAGATTGCTCCGCGCGAGCGGCTCGTCGTCCACGACGATGGCAGTTAATTTTTCCGGCTCGGGTGAAGACACGCGTCTACTCCCTGAAAGGCATGGAGACCGAGACTTCCACGCCGCGGTCCTGGTTGTGCATGTTGAGTTCGAAGGCGTCTCCGTAGAGGCTTTGGAGACGGGTTCGGATGTTCGAGATTCCGATTCCGGAGTGCGTCTTTTCTGCGGTTGCGGACAGGCTGGGACCGTCGTTGTAGACGCTTAGGGTGAGAGTGCCGTTAGAACGGGAGGCAAGGATGCGGATTGCGCCGCCACGATCGCGCTTGGCTATGCCGTGTTTGATGGCGTTTTCGACCATTGGCTGCAGGATGAGCAGAGGCACCTGCGCTGTGAGGAGTTCGCTGGGGACGTTGACGGTGCATTGCAGGCGCTCGACGAGCCGGACCTTCTGAATATCGAGGTACTTTCGCGTGAACTCGAGTTCTTCTGCTAGTGGCACCTCCTGGCGGTTGGAGTCGTCGAGGAGACGCCGCATGAAGTCGCTTAGCTGAACGATCATGTTGACGGCTGCGTCGTTTCTTTTTTCGCGTACCAGACCGGCGACGGAGTTGAGCGTATTGAAGAGGACGTGCGGTTCGATCTGGCGGCGGAGCGCGCTGAGTTGCGCTTTGACGAGTTGCTCGTTGAGGTGTGCGGTCTCGGCTTGCTGCATGGCGATGCGCGCACGGGAGTCGATCAGGTATCGGACAAGGAGGATGGAGGTGTAGAGGATGAAGGAGGCTAGAAGTCCGTTGGAGAACTTATCGGTGGCGATCTGGCGGAAGGTCGCAGAGCCTGGCAGTTCGGCATACGGATTCAGGAGTTTTTCGAGTGTCGCGCCCAACAGAGAGAATGCGAGGTCAATACCAAGGCAGGCGCCAAGATGTCTGAACCAGGTGGAGATGGGTTTTAGCCGGATGGGAGGATAGCGGCGTCCAAGTTCGAGCACGAATGGCGTAGCAAGCGCCCATGGCAACCATTGGACCATCGAAGTAAAGAAGAGGCGGCCCCAGTTGTGGTGCATGCCCTCCGAGCGCATGACGAAGACAGTCTGTGTTGCATTAAATAGCCCGACGGCAGACCAGATGACTGCACTCCACGACCAATGCGGGGATTCGGCGGGTGTGCGGGGGGTCTTCATAACGAGAATCGTATTCTACGACGCATGAGTTGTTGGAAGGAATGCAGCCAACGGACAGCCAAATGCAGCGAGCGGTGTCGCCAAAGGGAAGAGGCCGCGCGATACTGCGAGCATGATAGCTAAAATGATCGTCGCTCTGTTGAGCTTGGTCTACCTCGGACCTCCAACGTTCGTCCTCGAATATGAGGCTTTGACAACACCACCTGCTGTGCCGGAGTACACCGGCGACGGACGGATGAAACTGCCCGAACATTATCGCGAGTGGGTGTATCTGTCCTCAGGGTTTGATATGAGCTACAGCGCTAATGCGATGGATATGGGTCACCACATGTTCGATAACGTCTTTGTCAGCCCCGAGGCCTACAAGGTCTTTTTGGCAACGGGAACGTGGCCGGACAAGACGGTGTTCATGCTGGAAAACCGTCGCGCCGAGGGCAAGGGCTCAATCAATCAAAGCGGCAATTATCAAAGTATGGACGTAATGGGCAGGGAGGCTCACGTTAAGGATTCGCGCTTCCCGGGTGGGTGGGCATTCTTTGCCTTCGGTGACGACAAGACTGCGAAGATGATCCCGACGACCGCGGGGTGCTATAGCTGCCATCAGGATCATGCAGCCGTAGATACTACGTTTGTTCAGTTCTACCCGACGCTGCTGCCGATTGCGAAGAGTAAAGGTACGCTGTCGGCTGGGTATCTCAAGGAGATTGCTGAGCCAGCGCATCAATGAGGATGGATGATGTGGCGAGCATTGCTGTCAATCAGGGTCTAATTTCCTGGTTTGCCGGGAGGCGGCGGGATGGTGATGTCGATGGGCGTGACCTTGCCGAGGGTATCCAGGTTGGGCTGGATCTCGGACTGGTTGCCGACGATGAGGATGGCTAGTTTGGAGGTGTCGACGTACTTGTTGGCTACGCGAGAGACGTCGGCGGCGGTGACTTTTTCGATGCCGGCTTTGTATTTTTCGAGGGTGTCGGCGGGGTAGTTGTAGAAGGCGAGGACGACCTGCTCGTTGAGGGTCTTGTCGGGCGAGTCGTAGTGGAAGATGAAGGAGTTGAGGAGCTGGTCTTTGGCTTTGGCTAGCTCTGCTGGCGTGGGTGGATCGGTTTTGAGGCGGTTGATCTCTTCGAGCATGGCCTTGGTGGCCGCTACGGTGGAGGCGCTCTTGGTGGCAGCGGCGACGTAAAAGATGCCGGGGTGGTCGTAGCTGGCGGTGAAGCTGCCTTCGACCGAATAGGCTAGGCCTAGTTTGGTGCGGACGTTCTGGACGACGCGCGAGTCGAAGCCGCCGGAGAAGATCTCGTTCATGATGGAGAGCGCGTAGTAGTCGGGGTTGCTGCGCTCGGTTCCGAGGCCGACGATAAGGACGTTGGACTGGTTGACGTCGGATTTTTCGACGAAGTTGACGGTGGATTTGGGGTCGGTGAAGGTGGTTTTGGCGGATTCGAAGCGAGGGCCGCGTGGGAGGGACTCGAAGGCTTTGCGAAGCTTCGCTTCCATGGCGGCGGGGTCGAAGTCGCCGGAGACGGAGACGATGATGTTGTTGGGGAGGACGGTCTTGTCGTGCCAGGCTTTGAGGTCGTCGAGGGTGATGGCGTCGGCGGTGGCGTATTCGGGTTGGCGGGCGTAGGGATTTTTAGCGCCGTAGGCGAGCTTGAGGGCTTCGCGGAAGGCAATGCCAGCCGCGTCGTCGTTGCGGCGGGCGATCCCGGTTTCCATTTGGCCTTTAGCCAACTGGAGTTTCTCCGCTTTGAAGGTGGGATGCAGGAGCAGGTCCATTACTTCCGCGAAGACGGTGTCGAAGTCACCCTTGAGGCTGGACCATGCCATTGACGTCGAGGCGACCCCACCGCTGGTTTCAATCGAGGCAGCCTTTGCTTCAAGTTGATCGTCGAGCTTGTCCCCGTCGATGGTTGCGGTGCCACTGGTTCGCCAGGTCTCGCCGTAGAGAGAGGTGAGGCCAACCTTTGCAGCAGGCACGTCGCGACTGCCCCCGCGGATGAGGATATTGCCGTTGATGAAAGGGAGTTCGTGGTCTTCCTGAAGAAAGATAGTGAGGCCGTTGGTGAGCTCGATGCGGCGCGGCTGTGCGGGTTTAAAGGCGTGAAGCGGCGGAATTGGGATCTGCTTCCACGGGTGAGCTTGCTGCGCGGCTGGGCTCGCTGTGGATGTGACCGATCCGCTTTGGGCTGCGAGGTTGATCGTCGCAAGCAGAAGCGGGAGAGCGAGAGTGATCGTGCAAGGTTTATTCATCGCGCACCTCCGGCGTTCTCGATGGAAGGTGTTGTCAGCATGGCATTTGGCGGCGGCTGGCGGGGTGGGACGAACTCGATGCGCGCGCTGGTGCGATTGCTGTCGGTGAAGACCTGGTTGGCGACGCGGCGGATATCGCCCTTGGTGACGGCGTCGATCTTGGTGAGTTGGCGGAAGAGCTCGCGCCAGTCGCCGAAGCGGGTCTGATATTCGGCTAGCTGATGGGCGAGGCCTTCGTTGTTGCCGAGGCCACGGAGGAGATCGGCGCGGGAGCGGGTCTTGAAGCGGGCGAGCTCTTCGTCGGAGACATCCTGAGTTTTAAGGCGGTCGAGTTCTTTGTGGATCGAGGCGCGCATCTCGTCGGGTGTGTGGCCGGGCAGCGGGACGGCGTAGAAGGCAAAGAGGCCGGGAAATTTGTCTCCGGGAAATCCGCTAAAACCCTGTGCCTCGGCTGCGATCGACTGATCGCGCACGAGACTGCGATAGAGGCGTGCGGTGCGGCCGTTAGAGAAGATGTCGGCGATGGCGTCGTAGACGGAGTCGTCTGGGTCGCGATAATCGGGGCGGTGGTAGCCCTCGATGTAGAAGGGTTGTGTGGCTTCGCGGATGGTGACGGACTTTTCTGCGACCTGCGGAGGCTCGACGGTGGTCATGGGCTCGGGGTTGGGGCCTGCGGGGATGGGAGAGAAATACTTCTCGAGGATGGGCATCGTTTCCGAGGCTTTGACGTCGCCTACGACGGCGATGACGATGTTCGAGGGGACGTAATATTTTTTGTGAAAGTCGGTGGCTTCGGTGGCGGAGACCTGGCTGATCTCGCTCTCCCAGCCGACACTCTGGACCCTGTAGGGGTGCGCGACGTACGCGGTGGCGAGGAACTGCTCGATCATGCGTCCGACCGGATCGGAGTCGACACGCATGCGGCGCTCTTCCTGGACGACGTTTCGCTCTTTGTAGAACTCACGCTCGACGGGCTGGCCGATGCGCTGGCTTTCGAGGTAGGCCCAGAGTTCGAGGCGGTTGGAGGGCATGCTCCAGAAATATTGGGTAGAGTCTTCGCCGGTGGATGCGTTGATGCCGACTGCGCCGTTCTCTTCGGCGATGGCGGAGAACTGGTTGGGGATGACGTACTTTTGTGCTTCGGCTTGAGCGTCCTGGAATGCTTTCTGGAGTTGGGCGAGTTTTTCGGGGCTTTGGCCGACGCGCTTGCGGTACTCGGCGTCGTAGGCGGCGTAGGCGATTTCGACTTTGGCTAAGGCGACCTTTTCGGCGGGGTAGTCGGTGGTGCCGATCTCGGTGGAGCCCTTGAAGGCCATGTGCTCGAACATGTGGGCGAGGCCGCTGGCGCCCTGGGGGTCGTCGGCTGAGCCGGCGTCGACGAGGGTGTAGAAGCTGAAGACGGGAGCTTCGGGGCGCTCGCAGACGATGAGCGTGAGGCCGTTGGGGAGAACCTTGACCGTGGTGCGCTTTTCAAAGCTGGCGAGATCCTGTGCGTTCGTGGAATAAACAAGCGCGAATGCACAGAGAGCGACTGCTGCAATTCTATTTTTTACGTGCACCCAACGTCCTCCGAGAGACTTTTTCGTCAAGAATCCAACTATACCTAAGCACGAAGCCGCGCTCCAGTGCTGGTGGGCCTATATGGCGCTCCATGTTTGACGTATGAGGCCCGGATTCGTGCCGGCGAGATTAGGTGATGTTGCAGAAGGCCGGTTTGATTCCTTCTGTGCTGACTCCGACGACTGAGCTGCCGTTGTTGCGGATGATTGTGATTTCGGCACCGTTTGAGAGTTCTACTACGCGTGAGGCTTTTACCGTCCCGCGATTGTCGCTTCGTCGGGAATACATTTGGTGCTACTCCTTATTTCTTCCTTTTGTCCGGCATTTTGTTCGAGCGAGCAGGCGGTTTCCTTGGCAAGATTGCCATTTTAGAAACAATAATTCAAAGTATCTACAAAATGCCGGGTCCGAGTGGTATAAAGACTCGTTGTCCAAAACATCAAGAATTTGACGGTTCAGATGGTGATTGGACGCGGCCACCAGGTTGTGGCGCGCTGTAAATTTTTGGAGTCGAGAGAGATCAATAATGGCTACTGCTCAACCGGCGCGGTTTACCTTTACTCGCAGGCAGAGCGCGTCGAACAAGACGCCACGGCAGATTAACCGGAACCTTGTCTTCAACCTGGTGCGTACGCGGCAGCCGCTGTCGCGGGCGGATCTGGCTCGTGTGTCGGGACTGCAGCGGAGCACGGTTTCGCTGATCGTCGAAGACCTGATTAAGGAGCGATGGATTCTGGAGGGCTCGACGGGCCGGCCTCCGCGCGGACGCAGGCCGACGTTTCTTGAGCTGAACCATCAGCGGGCGGTGATCGCGCTTGATATTCATCCGGCGCAGACGACAGTGGCCGTGACCGACCTGGGCGGCAAGATCGTTGCGCAGAATGTTGTCGCGCTGCCTGCCGATCCGAGCAAGGCGATTCAGACCATCATCGCGGCGATCCGCAAATTGATGGAGGCGCATGGCGACAAGTCGTTCGACGGGATCGGAATCAGCGTTCCTGGGCGCGCCGATCCGCGGCTGGAGAAGCTGATCTTCGCGCCGAACCTGAACTGGCCGGTGTCGAGCATCAAATCGAGGATTCAACGCGCGACCGGGCTGCATGTGGAGATGGATAACGTCGCGAATGCATGCGCGCTATCTGAGGTGTGGTTTGGCGACAGCGATGGTCTGCATGATCTGGTGGTTGTAAATGTGTCGGAGGGAATTGGCACGGGGATCTTTGCGAATGGGCAGTTGCTGCGCGGCGCGAACGGGATGGCCGGAGAGTTCGGTCACGTGCAGATGGAGGCCGACGGCCCGCGGTGCGGCTGCGGTGGCCGCGGCTGCTGGGAGACGCTCAGTTCGAATCGCGCCGGGCTCCGCTATTACGAAGAGCTGAGCGGATCGCCGGCGCCGCCGAACTTTTCAGCGTTGGTGAAGATGGCGCAGGGCGATGATAAGAACGCCGTGAAGGCTCTGGAGAAGATGTCGGGGTCGCTGGGCCGGGGACTGCGGATGATCGCGTCTGCGCTGGCGCCGAGCGAGATCGTGATCGTCGGCGATATTACGTCGGCGTGGTATATGTTCGGGCCAATCGTCGAGGCCGAGCTGAAGCTGAATGCGCTCTCGAAGGAGCCACGGCTGCGGCCTTCCTTTGAGGGGAATACTGCACGTTTGCGGAGCGCGGTTGCTCTGGTGATGAACGGAAGTCTTGTCTGAAATTGAAAGACCGAAGATTTGGAAACTTAGGAAAAGAAGATGATAGCGATTTGTCGCAACACGGGTTCGGGTAAATGTGTCATTTTGATTGCCTTTCTTTCTGCTGCGGCTTTCAACTTGTTTGCCCAGACTGCGCCGGTTTCTACGCCTGCTTCGGTTGAGCGGGCGCATGTGGGCGATGCACCGGATGATCCAGGGCCGCTGGCGACTGGGCTTTCGCCCGAGTTGAAGCCGAAGGCCATCGATGCGGCCATGAAGAAGGTTGCCGACTGGCAGGTAGCGGTAGCGGAGCCGAATTTTAACAAACAGTGGACGTTCGCTGCACTCTACGATGGTCTGCTGGCGGCTTCAAAGACGACCGGCGATGCGAAGTATCACGACGCGGTGTTGCATTTTGCGGAGCGCTCTAACTGGATGCTGCTCAACGATCGCTTTCCGCATGCGGATGATCAGGCCTTCGGGCAGGCTTATCTTGATCTATATCTCGATGACCGGCAGCCGGTACGCTTGGCGGATACCAAAGCGATTATGGACCGGCTCGTTGCTCGGCAGGATGATCCGGACAAGCTGCTGTGGTGGTGGTGCGATGCGTTGTTTATGTCGCCGCCGGTGCTGTTGCGCATGTATGAGATTACGAATGACAAGAAGTATCTTGACTATATGGATCATGAGTGGTGGCTTACCTCGGCGAGCCTGTACAACCAGGACAACCATCTTTATTTTCGCGATAGCCGATACTTCACGCAGAAACAGGCGAACGGAAAGCCGATCTTCTGGTCGCGCGGCAATGGCTGGGTGATGGGTGCGTTGGTGAACGTGCTGCAGATTCTGCCGAAGGACTATCCCTCGCGGCCGAAGTACATTGCGCAGTTCAAGGAGATGGCGGCGGAGATTGCGGCGATTCAAAGTGCGGATGGTTTGTGGCGCTCGGGATTGCTTGATCCTGATGCTTATGATCTGCCGGAGGTTTCGGGGTCGGCGTTCTTTACGTTTGGAATTGCATATGGGATCAACGAAAAGATTCTGGACCGTAAGACCTATCTGCCGGTGGTTGAAAAGTCGTGGAAGGGAATGCTTGGCCACATGTATGCGGATGGGCGACTCGGTTCGATTCAGCCGATCGACGGTCAGCCGGGTAAGTTCAAGCCTTCGGCGAGCTATGTTTATGGGGTCGGCGGTTTCCTGCTGGCGGGTTCGGAGATGCACCGACTGGCGGAATCGAAGCACTAATGGTTCCTTCTGGTGGCGGGTTTTTCCGTCCATAGCAGCGGCTGACGGATGGGGAAGTTGCGGATGACCTCGGGGACGGCGGGTCGGGATTCAGCGTCTTCCAAAGGGCGATGTAGTCGTTCTGCTGTGTGATGTCGTGACCGTGATGGGTTGTTCTGCGAGGTACTTGTTCGCGGCGGCTAGGATTCGTTTTTGCGATCGGTCGCGGCGACGAGGTCGAAGGGGTTCGGGACAGCTTCGGCCAGGGGGGATTTCAAGGTAAAACACCCTACGGTTCCAACGGCAAGCGTAAAGAATTCGCGTCGCGTGGTTGCGGCCATTCTCGGGTCACCGCTTTTTGTCATTCAAACTTGTTCGTTCAAACTTCGCTTGGCCAATGGTACGCACTTGGTAGCTTGCGTTGGATTTCGGCTGTAGAATGAGGAGTTTGAAAGATTGATCGAACGTTGACTTGACGGACTGAATGGTCATTCAGTATGCTTTGCATCGTTCGTGTCAATCGTCTCCGGAGCCTGCATAATGACCCCGAGTAACACCCTCGCAACGTCGTCCAAACACAGGCAGATCAATAAGGTGGCCGTTCTGGGCGCCGGTACGATGGGGTCGCGGATTGCGGCGCACATGACCAACGCCGGGTTGCCGGTGGTGCTGCTGGACATCGTTCCTGAGGGTACGGAAGCGAACGCGCCGAAGCAGGAGCGCAACCGGATTGTGCTGGCGGCGCTCGACGGCCTGAAGAAGTCGAAGCCTGCGGCTTTTTATTCGGCGGATAGTGCGCGGCTGATCACGATTGGGAACTTTGATGACGATCTTGCTTTGATCGCCGATTGCGACTGGATCATCGAGGTTGTTGCGGAGAACATGGAGATCAAACGGGCGCTGCTGAATAAGGTGCAACAGCATCGGCGTGTGGATTCGATCGTTACCAGCAATACGAGCGGCCTGCCGATCCACGAGATTGTGGACGGGATGCCGATGGAGTTGCGGCGGCACTGGTTCGGCACGCACTTTTTTAATCCGCCGCGGTATATGCGGCTGCTTGAGGTGATTGCGACGCCGGACTCCGATCCTGCGGATATGGCTGCGGTGGAGCACTTCTGCGATGTGCGGCTGGGTAAGGCGATCGTTCATGCGCACGATACGCCGAACTTTATTGCGAACCGCATTGGGACGTTTTCGATGGGCAATGCGATCCATCTGATGCAGAAGCAGGGGCTCACCATCGAAGAGGTCGATACGCTGACCGGGGCTGCGCTGGGCTGGCCAAAGACGGGGACGTTTCGGCTGGGCGATCTGGTGGGCGTGGATGTGATGGCGTTTGTGGCGAAGAACTTTTCGGCACAGGCGGAACGGATTAAGGATGAGCGCGCCGATATTGGGCTTGCACCGTTTATCGGGACGATGATCGACCGGAAGTGGCTGGGCGACAAGGCGAAACAGGGGTTCTACAAGAAGGAGGGCAAGGACGCGGAGGGGCGCGATCTGCGGCATGTTCTCGATTGGCAGACGCTGGACTATAAGCCAAGCATGCGGCCGAAGATTCCTGCGATCGAGATGGCGAAGAACGTGGAGTCGACGCATGCTCGCATCGCTCAGTTGCTGCATGGCGATGCCGAGAAGGATAAAGCTGCGGCGTTCTACTGGCCGTTTTTGACGGAACTTTTTACTTACAGCGCAAATCGCGTGCCTGAGATTGCCGACAATCTGGTTGAGATCGATCAGGCGATGAAGGCTGGATACAACTGGAAGCTTGGGCCGTTTGAGATGTTCGACGCTGCGGGTGTGCGGGCGACGACGGAGAAGATGCGCGCTGCAGGAGCGCCTGTTTCGGCCAATGTGGAGAGGCTGCTGGCTTATGCGGAGAAGCACGGCGACGCGAATCCGGCTTGGTATAAGGATGATGCTTCGGTTGCGTCGGGCAGGCTCTTCTTCGATCCGGTTTCGGAGGCTTATCGGCCTGTTGTGACTGCCGACGGGGTGACTTCGCTGGCCGTGATCAAGAAGGCCAAGGGTGTGGTGAAGAAGAATCCCGGGGCCTCGGTGGTCGATTTGGGCGATGGAGTGGCGGCGATTGAACTGCACTCGAAGATGAATGCGCTGGGCGGAGATATCGTCAGCCTGATTACGCAGACGCTGAAGCCTTCGAGCGAGATTGTCGGGAACTTCGAGGCGTTTGTGATTACTGGGGATTCGGTGAACTTTTCTGTCGGCGCGAATTTGATGCAGTTGCTGCTCGCTGTGCAGGAAGAGGACTGGGATGAGGTCGAGATGGCTGTGAAGGCGTTCCAGAATATGACGCAGGCGATCAAGTTCTGTCCGAGGCCGGTGGTGGTTGCGCCTTATGGGATGTGCCTGGGTGGAGGCGTGGAGATCTCGTTGCATGCGGCGGCGCGGCAGCCTCATGCGGAGTTGTATATGGGACTGGTCGAGGCTGGAGTGGGATTGATTCCCGGCGGCGGCGGATGCAAGGAGATGACGATTCGCAGCGTTGAGGCGGGTTCGAGTATTCGGCCGGATGCTCGCGGTGAGGGTGTGGAGATCTTTGAGGCGCTGAAGAAGAACTTCGAGACGATTGCGATGGCGAAGGTTTCGACGAGTGCTGCGGAGGCTCGGGGGTTGGGTTTTATGCGGCCTTCGGACAATGTGACCATGAACCGCGAGCGGTTGCTGACGGATGCGAAGGTAAAGGCTCGTGGGCTGGCTGATGCAGGTTATAACGCGCCGGCTCCGCGGATGGATATTCCTGCTCCGGGTGAGAGTGTGCTGGCTACGCTGAAGCTTGCGGTGTGGACGATGCGGGAGGGGCAGTACATCTCGGACCATGATGTGAAGGTGGCGAACTGGGTTGCGTATGCGTTGTGCGGTGGCAAGGTCAATCCCGGAACGCCGGTGAGTGAGCAGTATTTGCTGGACCTGGAGCGTGAGGCGTTTTTGAGCTTGTGCGGAGAAAAGAAGACGCAGGAGCGGATTGCGTTTACGTTGAAGACGGGTAAGCCGCTGAGGAATTAGGAACAGGAGTTGGGTATGAAGGAAGTCATTATTGCATCGGCGGTTCGGACGGCTGTTGGGAAGGCTCCGCGGGGGACGCTGCGCACGACGCGGCCGGATGATCTTGCGGCGTTCGCTATCAAGGGGGCGTTGGATCGCGTGCCGCAGCTGGATAAGTCGGAGATTGAGGATGTGATTCTCGGCTGCGCGATGCCTGAGGCGGAGCAGGGAATGAATGTGGCGCGGGTGGCGAGTTTTCGCGCGGGTTTGCCGATTACGACTTCGGCGATGACGATCAATCGGTATTGCGCTTCGGGGTTGCAGTCGATTGCGCTGGCGGCGGACAGGATTCGCGGCGGGTCGGCGGATGTGATTGTTGCAGGCGGGACGGAGAGCATGTCGTATGTGCCGTTCGGTGGGAACAAGATCTCAGTGAATCCGTGGCTGGTGGATAACTATCCGGGGTCGTACATGTCGATGGGGCTGACAGCGGAGCGGGTGGCGAAGCACTACGGGATCTCGCGGGAGGAGATGGATCAGTTTTCGCTGGGGAGCCATCAGAAGGCGCTGGCGGCGATTGCGGCTGGAAAGTTTGACGATGAGATTGTGCCTGTTACAGTGGCAAATACGACGCCGAATGGGAAGGGCAAGGCTAAGCCGGTTGAGTCGACGTTCAAGCAGGATGAGGGGCCGCGTGCGGATACTTCGCTGGAGGCGCTGGCGAAGTTGAAGCCGGTGTTTCATGCCAGTGGGACTGTGACAGCGGGGAACTCGTCGCAGACTTCGGATGGGGCGGCTGCAGCTGTGGTGATGTCGTCTGAGCGTGCCGCGCAGTTGGGGATTAAGCCGATGGCCCGGTTTATCGCGTTTGCTTATGCGGGGTGCGATCCGGAGGAGATGGGGATCGGGCCGATTTATGCGATTCCGAAGGTGCTGAAGCTGGCGGGGTTGTCGCTCGATCAGATTGATGTGATTGAGTTGAACGAGGCCTTTGCGGCGCAGTCGCTGGCAGTGGTGAAGGTGCTGGGGATTGATCCGGCGAAGCTGAATGTGAACGGAGGGGCGATTGCTCTGGGGCATCCGCTGGGGTGCACAGGAGCGAAGCTGACGGCGACAATTCTGCGGGAGATGGCTCGGCGGAAGGCGAAGTATGGCATGGTGACGATGTGTGTCGGTGGAGGGATGGGGGCTGCGGGAATTTTCGAGAGCTTGAACTGAGACAGGAAATGATTTGAAGTTATATATGTCCTCATCTACTCAAAATACGAATGAGATTAGCTGCCTCGATGATTGTCCTGAGCTTGCTAGAAGATCAGCTTGGCAACAGCAAGTTGTTCGCTATTACAAGTTGATTGCTCTCGCTCCATTTGCAATCTGTCTCTTTATCGTGTTGAGGGTTTTTCCTGATTCCACCAATCGATTTTGGATTTGGTCAGTCGGTTTTACCTTGGTATGGGCAATTGCAATCGCGGGATATTCTTTCTACCTACTTTTTTATGGAGTAAATTGTCCCCAATGCGGCAGCGGATTTGGAGTAAGAGATCAGTGCCGTTCCTGCGGCTTGCCACGTCATCAACAATCGGGATCAACATTTAAAGAAATTCGTCTTTTTGACGAGGAGTAACGCTATGGCAACAATGACTACGCCTACCCCGACCGACCAGAAGATCATTCCTGGTGGAAGTTTTCTTATTACCGATCCGACGCCTGCGGATTGTTTCTTTCCTGAGGACTTTACCGAGGAACAGAAACAGATTGCCGAGACTACGGCGAACTTTGCTTTGAATGAGATTGTTCCTGCTTCAGCGCAGATTGAGGCGAAGGATTTTGCTGTGACAAAGCGGCTGTTGAAAGAGGCGGCGGAGCTTGGGTTGACGGCCATTGATATTCCCGAGGAGTATGGCGGGCTCGAGATGGATAAGGTGACCTCTGCAATTGTGGCGGAGAACATCTCGAAGCAGGCAAGTTTTTCGGTGAGTTTTTCCGCGCATGTGGGCATCGGGACACTGCCACTGGTTTGGTACGGCACGCCGGAACAGAAGAAGAAGTATCTGCCGAAGATTGCTTCGGGTGAGATCGTCTCGGCGTATGCGCTGTCGGAGTCGACTAGCGGATCGGATGCAGTGAATGCGAAGACGAAGGCTGTGCTCTCGGCGGATGGCAAGACGTACACGCTGAACGGCGAGAAGATGTGGATTACGAACGCCGGGTTTGCGGATCTGTTTACTGTGTTTGCGAAGTGTGCGATTCCGGAGGGGCCAAATTCTGGTTCTGACGCGGGCAAGGAGAAGCTGACGGCGTTTCTGATTGAGCGCGGCACGCCTGGATTTACGCAGGGCAAGGAGGAGCATAAGCTTGGGATTCGCGGCAGCTCGACTTGTCCGCTGATTCTGACGGATTGTGTGATTCCGTCGGGGAATCTGCTGGGCGAGGTGGGCAAGGGGCATCATATTGCGTTCAACATTTTGAATGTGGGCCGGTACAAGCTGGGGAATGCGGCGATTGGCGGGGCAAGGATGGCGTTGAATAACGGGGTTCGTTATGCGATGGATCGCAAGGCGTTCGGCAAGTCGATCTCGGAGTTTGGGCTGATCCAGGAGAAGATTGCGAACTGCGCTGTGGGAGTTTTTGTCGGAGGGGCGGTGTGCTATCGGACGGTTGGGATGATTGATCGGGCTCTGGCTGGCGTGGACAAGAACGATACGAAGGAGATTCAGAAGCGCATTGAGTCGTATGCGGTGGAGTGTTCGATCGTGAAGGTGTGGGCGAGCGAGATGCTCGACGTGGTGGTGGACGAGGTGTTGCAGATCTTTGCGGGTTACGGCTATGTGGAGGAGTATCCGGCGGAGCGGGCGTATCGCGATGCACGCATCAACCGCATCTTCGAGGGAACGAATGAAATTAATCGGCTGATTATTACGGGATGGCTGATGAAGTCGGCGATGAGCGGCAAGCTGGCGCTGATGCCGGCGATCAAGAAGCTGATGGATGAGGTGATGTCCGGGCCAGGCGAGAAGATCGAGCGCGAAGGACCGCTGGCTGACGAGTTGAATCTGCTAGCCAATGCGAAGAAGCTGACGCTGTTTGTCGCCGGGGCTGCCACGCAGAAGTATATGCAACAGATTGCAGATGAGCAGGAGGTGATGGGCGCGATCTCCGATATGATTATCGAGGTCTTTGCGATGGAGTCGGCGATTCTGCGCGCTGAGAAGATTCTGGCGGCGCAGGGCGGCGAGGCTGCGGCGATTGCGGTCGCGATGGCGCGTATCTATGCGGATAAGGCGATGTCCATGATTGAGCTTGCAGCGCGCAAGGTGATTGCGGCTGTGGCGGAGGGGGATATGTTGAGGACGCAGCTTACGATTCTGCGGCGGCTTGCCAAGCATGACTCTGCCGATACGATCGGTCTGCGGCGTCAGGTGGCGCGGCACGTTCTTCAGGCGGGAAAGTATAGCATCTAGCCTGAGATTAGATTAGCTTGAGACGAACTGCGGAGGTACCCGTAACGCCTTTATTTCCGTGTTGGATTTCCGCTCCTGGTGTCGAAGGCGCTGCTTGTTTCCCAAAAGGAGCCGTTCGAAATCATCAAACAATCTCTTTACATGTGTAGGCGCAACATTTCTACTCATCGTCTGTCTAAGCATGTGATGTCCCGGTGTCTTTGATTTCTGACATTTGTAACAGCCACGCCTGTGGACTCAGTGACGTCCGCGATTAACAGCAGGTACTTTCAGGCAGTAAGGTAAAACTATCCATGCGCAGCCGCTCCTTGTCGTCTCTCCTTCTTTCCGCCGCCATCCTCTTCACGACAATCACTCCAATCGCGCGGGCAGCGGGGCAGAACCGCATCGCGGGCGCCGTCAGCAACAACAGCCGAGTGGCGTTGCCGGGCACGATCAGCGGCCGCGCGAAACGGTCGGTGGACCTCGGTGCTGCGCCGGCCGACCGCAAACTTGAGTCGATGTCGCTACGATTCAGCATGACGGCTGCGCAGCAGGCTGATCTCAATCAGCTGCTTGCGGCTCAGCTCAATCCCAGCTCGCCCAGCTATCACCAGTGGCTGACGCCGGCACAGTTCGGAGCGCGCTTCGGCCTCAGCAGCGGGGATCTGGCGACGGTCTCGTCGTGGCTGACCAGCCAGGGATTAACGATTACCAGCGTGGCGCACAGTTCCACCTTTATTACGTTCAACGGCACGGTCGGGCAGGTGCAGCAGGCCTTCGGCACGTCGATTCATAACGTGTCGTTCAACGGCGAGCAGCACATCACCAATTTGACCGATCCTATGCTGCCAAGCGGGATTGCTGGCGTGGTTAGCACGGTTACCGGCCTGGACGACTTCAAGCTGAAGCCCCACTCGCGGGCGCGGGCTGTCCCGATTGATTCAACTCAGCCGCTCTATACGCAGACAACCGCCGGGGTAACCAGTCACTTCCTCTCACCGGCGGACTGGTACACGATCTATGATGTTACGCCGCTGACGGCCGCGGGGATCACGGGCAAAGGCATCACCGTTGCCGTGATGGGGCAGACCGATATTATTCCGCAGCAGATCGCGCAGTTTCGCACCGCCGCGGGTCTGCCTGCGAACGTTCCCACGCAAATGCTTATCCCTACCAGCACCGATCCCGGTCTCAGTGCACCCGATATCGACGAGGCCCAGATCGATGTGGAGTGGTCGGGCACGGCGGCACAGGGAGCCACCATCCTTTATGTCTTCAGCACGGATGTCTTCGACTCGCTGACCTACGCGATCGACAACAAGGTCGCTCCGATCGTCACCATCAGCTATGGTCTGTGCGAGAGTGCGTGGGGTACGGCGACGTTGGCGAGCGACAATCTGTTGCTGGCGCAGGCCAATTCCCAGGGACAGACCGTAATGGCAGCCGCCGGCGATGATGGCGCTACCGACTGCGATACGGTGGGTCTCGCCTCGGAGGGGCTCAGCGTAGATTTTCCTGCCAGCTCTCCGTATGCCACTTCGGCGGGCGGCACGATGTTCAGCGGTGATGTGAATACGCCAGCCACCTATTGGAGCAGTACGAACGGAACGAACGGCGGTTCGGCGCTCTCTTATATTCCTGAGCAGCCATGGAACGAGACGAATGCTTCTGGCGGCCTTACGACGGGCGGTGCGGGCGGCGGTGGCGCCAGCGCTTTCTTTTCCAAGCCTTCGTGGCAGACGGGATTAAATGTTCCGAATGATGGCTCGCGCGATGCTCCTGACATCTCGCTGAACGCAGCAGCCATGCATGACGGCTATCTCGTATGCACCGAGGAGGATGGCACGGGATCGGAGCCCTGCACGAATGGGTTCCTGACCAGTACCGGCACGACGAATATCTTCGGCGGCACCTCGTTTGTCGCGCCGAGTTTTGCCGGCATTCTTGCGCTGGTGGAACAGAAGCTCGGCGGCGCTCCCGGCGCGGGCATTGGCAACGTTGGACCGGTGCTTTACGGCTTCCTGAATGGGCCGACCTACACCAGCGTGTTTCATGACATTACAACGGGAAACAACTCCGTGCCGTGCTCGCAGGGAACGTTGAACTGCCCCAATGGCGGCTCCATCGGCTTCAACGCGGGGACGGGCTACGATCAGGCCACGGGAATCGGCAGCTTCGACATTGGCCAGTTGGTGAACGGCTGGAGTTCGGTGACTCCGGTCGGCGGCGGCAGCGCAATTGGGGCCGGAATCACCACCACTTCGCTGACCACCAGCAGCGCGATCTGCGCCGTTTCCTCGGGTACGCTCGCGCTCACCATAGGCGTGACCGGTTCCATCGCAGGCACGACGCCGACGGGTTCGGTGCAGATCTTTGTCGATAATGTAGCTGTTTCCGGCGCGGTGATTACATTACCAGCCACAACGTATACCCTCAACACGTCGACGCTGTCCTCCGGTGGGCACGTCATCAGCGCGGTTTACTCGGGCGATGGCAACTATGCCGGCTCGAAGGGCACGCTGCTTGGACCTGCAACCAATACGTCGTTCTATCCGAACGGGCCGTATGCCTCGGTTGATATTGTCTCCGGCAAGGACTTTGGCCTCACGCCATGCACCGGAACGGCGACCGCGGTGACCGTGCTGCCGGGGGCGACCGCGACAGGCATCACTTTTACCATTACTCCGGCAAACGGATTTACCGGTACGGTCAATCTCACTGCAACCAATAACGACGGGATGACTGCAACCACAACCTTCACTCCGGCGTCGGTCAATGTCACCACCGGCGCTGTGACGACATCGCTTGTCGTCCAGGCCTTTCAGACCACGGCGCAACTCAGCCGGCCGGGTCTGGTCCCGCATTCTCAACGACCGTTGGGCAAGGCTCCGTGGTATGCGGCTGGCTCCGGGGCGACGCTTGCCTGTGTGCTTTTGCTGATGCTTCCGCGCCGTCGCCGCTGGGGGGCTCTGCTCGCCGTTCTGATCTCACTGGGTGCTATCACTGCGGTCGGCTGTGGCGCGAGCAACACCAGCACCACAGGTGGGGGTGGTGGTGGCGGCGGCGGCACAACCACGGCGGACGCTACTGCAGGCACCTATACCTTCACCATCACGGCTGTCTCCGGGAGTCTGGTTCACAGCACTCAGGTTACTGTAACCGTCCCATAATTAGTGGGGAGCGATCGAGGCCGCGCCATTTTGGCGCGGCCTTTTCCTTTTCAGGACGACTTTCCAAGGTACCTCGTATCTGCTTACCTAAGTTACCTTGACTGCTGCCGATAAACAGGAAAGAATCAGGGTCAATCAGTATGCAAATTGTTGCACATTGGTCGTTTTCTCGACGGGTAACTGATTGAAGTGAAAAGATTTTTGTTTGGCAGATAAGCTGCATATCAACTTGTTTCAATTTGCCTGCTAAGAATGTCTGAGCCTCCCCTCTCGGCAGCAGGAATGATCGAATGCCTTGGATCTCTAGAGCTTTCCAGCTCGCTGTGCCGACGACCGCTCTTTTCCTCCTCGCCACCTCCGTCACGGCGGTTTCGCAGCCGTCGGCCCCTTCGCCGCGGTCTCGGGTTCTTCAGGCGGTCGACGATTCCAACGTGACCACCCTGCGGGGCAACACGCATCCGCTCGCCCGCCCGGAGTTCGACCAGGGTGCTCTGGCCGATACCGCTCCGATGCACCGCATGGTTCTGGTTCTTCAGCGGAGCGCAGAGCAGGAGTCTGCGCTGCGAGAGCTCATCGACCAGCAGCAGGACAAGGCCTCGTCCAGCTATCACCAGTGGCTGACATCGGAGACCTTCGGCGCGGCGTATGGCCCTACCGACCGCGATCTCTCAGCTGTCACGGCATGGCTCTCCAGCCACGGCTTCAGCGGTATCCAGGTCAACGCCGCGCGCACCTTCGTCGAGTTCGACGGAACCGCAGGGCTGGTCCGGAGCGCGTTCCGCACGACGATGCACCGCTACGCCGTGGGGGGAGAACAGCACTTTGCGAACGCCTCCGACCCTTCCATTCCGACTGCGCTGTCGCCAGTGATTGCGGGCATCGCCTCGCTTAATAACTTCCCCCGACGGGCTGCAAACCACAAGGCCGGCAACTTCCGTCATGAGGTTGCCACCCACCACACCAGCCGGTTATCGGCGCAAACTGAGCAGGTCCAGCCTGACTTCACGATCAACGAGGGCGGCTCGACCACCTACGGTGTCACTCCTTACGACTTTGCCACGATCTACAACGTTCTTCCGCTATGGAACGCCTCCACCCCCATCGACGGCACCGGGCAGACGATCGCCATCGTGGGGCAGACCGATATCAATCCTGCCGACTTCGTCAACTTCCGCAAGCTGTTCAACCTCCCGCTCGGCAACACCGCTACGCCAACCGGCACGCAGTATCTGAACATCATCTACAACGGCCCTAATCCTGGCGTCACGGGAGATGAGGGCGAGGCCGACATCGATACGCAATGGTCAGGGGCTGTGGCCAGGGGCGCGACTATCGACTACGTCGTCTCGCAGAGCACCGAGGTGACGCAGGGGACCGATCTCTCGGCCATTTACATCGTCGACAACAACCTCGCTCCGGTGATGAGCTACAGCTACGGGCAGTGCGAGCTGTTTCTCGGCACCACCGGCAACGCTTTCTACAAAGCGCTGTGGCAACAGGCTGCGGCGCAGGGGATCACGGTGCTTGTCGCGTCGGGCGACTCGGGTTCTGCCGGCTGCGACGCCGCCGGCGACCAGGGTGCAAGCGACGGCCTCGCCGTCAACGGCTTGGGCAGCACGCCCTACAACATCTCCGTGGGCGGTACGGACTTCTACATGCCCAACGGAGGCACGGCGTTCTGGAATGCGACGAACAACTCCACGACCGAGGCTTCGGCTAAAGGGTATATTCCGGAGACGCCGTGGAATCAGAGCTGCGCTAACTCCGTCTTCGGTACCTCCGGCAGTTTTTCCGGCCAGACGCCTGAACAGGTGTGCAACAGCAGCAACGCGGCCAGCTTTGGCCTACTTTCTATCGTCGGTGCGGGGGGAGGGCCAAGTTCCTGCATCCAGTCCAACGGCAGCTCGTCTTCCAGTTGCCACGGAGGCTACGCGAAGCCCTCCTGGCAGACCGGTACAGGTGTTCCGGCGGACAGCGTTCGCGACGTCCCCGATGTCTCGTTGTTTGCCAGCGCAGGCTTCTTCGGCGCTTTTTACATCGTTTGCCAACAGAGTGCCGACACCGACGGTCAGCCTTGCAGCGTCAACGCTCCTGCGTACGACTTCGCGGGCTACGGCGGCACTTCGGTCGCTACGCCCGCTCTCGCCGGTATTCTTTCGCTCGTGAATCAGAAGACGGGCAGCCGCCAGGGCAACGCCAACTACGTTCTGTACAATCTCGCGAGCCAGCAGAACAAGGCAGGCACGGCATGCAGTTCGATCAGCGGAACACCAGGCGCGGGATGCGTCTTCAACGATCTCACTACCGATACGATCGCCATGCCCTGCCTCAAGGGCTCTGCCAACTGCAACGTCACGAACTCGGGAGATCGCTATGGCGTCCTCTCCGGCTATGCGAGCACCGCGGGCTACGATCTCGCCAGCGGCCTGGGCAGCGTCAATGCGGCGAACCTTGTCAACAACTGGTCGAACGCGAACTTCGTCGCCAGCGCGACTACGCTTTCGCTCGCTCCGGCCACGATTACGCACGGCAGTCAGGTGTCAGCGACCGTGAAGGTAAGCGCGACGAGCGGAACGCCAACGGGGAGCGTCTCCATCAACGCGCTTGCGGCTAACGGATCGGTCCAGAATGGGACGCTGCAGAATGGAAGCTACACCGCGTCGCTCGGCAACTTTCCCGGCGGGGCCTACTCCGTTCAGGCTCACTATGGAGGCGACGGGACCTACGCCGCCAGCGACTCGAACTCCGTTACCCTGACCGTCAGCCCTGAGGCGAGCGTCACGACGCTTGGAGCTCTGCTCTACAATCCATCCTTGGGAGTCACGACCGTCCTCAACAATGGCGGGTCGCTGGCTTACGGCGGTTACGTTCTGGTTCGCGCAGTCGTCGCCGGTGCATCGGGACAGGGAGACGCCACCGGCAACGTTACTCTTACCGACTCCGGAGCTCCTCTTGACGGTGGAATCTTCCGGCTCAACTCAACCTCGAACACCGAAGACCAGACCCGCGCCCTTAGTCCGGGCACTCACGTGATCACCGCTGCTTATGCGGGCGACGCGAGCTTCAACCCAAGCAACTCTTCGTCCTTCACGATTAACATCACCAAAGCCCAGACCAACAGCGTGCTCCAGGTCAGCGAGCCGGTTCTCTCCGCGGCGGGGACGCTGACGCTCACCGCGCAGGTCGTCGCTCAGGGTTTCGGCAGCGGCGGACAGCAGGGCTTCGGCGCTTCGGCTCCGAGCGGCACAGTCACGTTCAGCTCTGGCGGAATTGTGCTGGGAGCAGTAACCCTCAATCAGCAGGCTTATCCGATATACGCAACCGACTCCGGCGCGGTCGCCTTCACGCTTCCGGCGAGCCAACTGCCGATCGGCAGCAACGCAATTACGGTCAGCTACGCGGGCGACGCGAACTACTCACCGTCGACCTCAGCCGTCACGACGGTGACAGTTACCGGAGCAACCCAGACCGCCAGCACGACGGCCCTCAGCCTCTCTGCTGCCTCAGTCAACGAGGGCGGCGCGTTCACCTTTACGGCAACCGTCTCGCCTCACAGCCCACTGCCCACTGGCACCATCACCTTCCTTAGTGACGGCAAGCCTGCAGGCTCTTCGGCGCTCATGGTCGCCGGTTCCGCCAGCGTCAGCAACGTTAATCTCACGATCGCATCCGGCACCCATATCATCACCGCGGTCTACTCCGGAGACACCAACTACCAGTCCTCCGCCTCAGCGCCTGTCTCCTTCGCTGTCGGTACCGCCGGGCTTCCAAGCACGACCACGGTCACCGTCACGCCGTCGACCGCGGTGCAGGGAACCGCCGTCACTGTCTCAACTGCCATCTCGCCGGCTGTTCCAATCCCGACAGGTACGGCACAGCTGATCCTCGATGGCAATCTCTACGGCTCTCCGGTTGCGCTGACCGGCGCGAACACCAATCTCTCTCTTCTTACGAACACGCTCCAGGCCGGCTCACACGTCGTTCGGGTCTTCTACTCGGGCGACTCCAGCCATCAGGCCAGCAGCTCTGCCGAGGTCTCCATGACCATCGTCAACTCAGCCGGCTCGTTCGCTCTTACGCCTTCCACAACCTCCACCACGGCTGTTCTGGGTAAGAGCTCCAATCCGGTCACCCTTAGCGTGACCCCATCCGGAGGCTTCAACTCGGCCATCACCTTCACCTGCACCGGCGGTCTGCCCTCCGGTACGCTGTGTGTCTTCAGCCCGTCGTCCGTTGTCGCAAACGGAACGGCCTCCCAGACGACCGTGCTCACTATTTCGCCGTCTGGATCGCCGCTGGAGACCGCGCGATTCGCAAGCATTCCCGGCACTCGACCGGCCCACGACCTCTCGCCGCAGATCGCGGTTGCCGTTGCTGGCCTTCTGTTCTTCTTTTTGCCACGCCGTACTCGCCGCTGGAGCGTCCTCGTCCTGCTTCTCGCGCTCTCCACAGTGGGTCTGCTCAGTGGTTGTGGCAGCGGCGCAGTTGACCCCAACTTTCCCAGTCCAGGCTCCCTGTCCGCAGGATCCTACGCCGTCACGGTGACTGCGGCCGGCGGTTCGACGATCCAGACGGCGACCGTGAATCTCACCATCCAGTAGATGGCTAGTGCTTCGCCGGTTCAGGCACCTTCTCCTCCGCGCCCTCTGCCAACCGCATCATGTAATCCTGCACGCTGAAGGGCGCACCTACCCGCGGAGCCCTTACATACTCTCCGTCCGGCTGCAAAAGTCTTGCCTTGGTGTTGTCCGCCAGGTACGCAGCCAATATCTCTTCGCGCAGACGCTTGTGGAGATCAGGCTGGGTCACGGGAAACAGTACCTCGCACCGCTCGACAAGATTGCGTGGCATCCAGTCTGCGCTTCCGCAGTACATCTCCTCCTTGCCGCCGTTGGCAAAGCAGAAGATCCGGCTGTGTTCGAGAAATCGCCCTACGATGCTTCTCACGCGAATCCGCTCGCTCCAGCCCTTCACTCCGGGTCGCAGGGAACACATTCCGCGAACGATCAGATCAATCTCGACGCCTGCCTGCGACGCCGCGTAGAGTGCCTCCACAGTGCGGCGGTCGATCAGCCCATTCATCTTCGCCACAATCACCGCTGGCCTTCCCGCCTTTGCATGGGCTGCTTCGCGCTCGATCAGCGCGACCAGCCGATCGGCCAGCGTCAGCGGCGCCACCATCAGTGGAGCGTACGAGTCCGACTCCGTCTCCGCCGTCAGGTAGTTGAAGACCTTCTGCACCGCGCTCGTGATATCCGGCTTCGACGTGAGCAGGCTGATGTCTGTATAGAACCGTGCCGTGACCGGGTTGTAGTTACCTGTTCCCAGGTGTGCGTACCGCCGCACCACGCCATCGGGATCGCGCCGCACCAGCAACGCCAGTTTGCAATGCGTCTTCAGACCGAAGATGCCGTGGAAGACACCGACCCCGGCGTCTTCGAGCTCGCGCGCCCAGCGAATGTTCGAGTCCTCGTCGAATCTCGCCATCAACTCGACGACGACGGTGACCTCCTTGTTCTGCCCCGCCTCAGTCAAAGCAGTGAAGATCGGCGAATCCTTACTGGTGCGATACAACGTCTGCTTCATCGAGATCACGCTGGGATCCTGCGCTCCAGCCTCGATAAACTGCTCCACCGTGTTGTAGGAGTCGAATGGATGATGCAGCATCACGTCGCGCTTGCGCAGTTCGTCGAAGATGTCGGTCGACTTCGCGCTCAGTTTGAAGTCCTTGGCGACGAACGCCGGATATTTCAGTCTGGGCTCCTTCACCTCCGAGTAGAGGTTCATCAGGCGCGACAGGTTCACTGGCCCATCCGTGCGGAAGACCTGCGAGGGGTCAAGCTCGAAGTTGGTCCGCAGGCGTTCGATCATCTCTTCGGTGGCGGAGCTCTCGATTTCCATGCGGACGGCGTCGCCCTTACGACGGTTATGCAACTCCGCGCGCACACTTTCCAGCACGGAGCGCGACTCCTCCTCCTGCATGTAAAGATTGCTGTTGCGCGTTACCCGGAACGCCGAACGCGACAACACCTCGTAGCCGCGGTACATCCGCTCTACCTGTGACTCGACCAGTTCATGAAGCAGAATGAAGTCGCAATAACCATCCGAGCACAGCAGCGGGACCAGCCGCGGCAGGGCGCGAGGCACCGTCACCACGCCAAGAGAAGTTGCCGCCTTCACTCCACGGCGTTTGCTCCGTAACAGGAGCCCGAGGCAAAGCGCTTTATTCAGTACACGCGGAAAGGGATGTGACGGATCGATCGTCACGGGCGTCAGCAGCGGATCGACCTCGGAGTTATAGAACTCAAGCGCCTGCGCCCGCGCCTTGTCGCTCAGCTCACTCCACCTCAATATGCGTATCCTCTGCGCCTGAAGCGCGGGCAGCAACTGCTCGTTCAGGCACTGATACTGCTCTTTGACGAAGCGATGAATCCGCTCCGCCAATCCATCCAGCCGTTCCTGAGGTGTCAGACCGCCTTCATCGGGCGGTTGGGCGAGATTGTAACCATCCTCGATCCGTTGCAGGAAACCCGCGACGCGAATCTCCACGAACTCATCCAGGTTGCTCGCAGTAATGGCGAGAAACTTCACCCGCTCCAGCAATGGGTTCGACTCATCCTGCGCCTCTTCCAGCACACGCTGGTTGAAGCGCATCCACGATTCATCGCGGCTGAAGAACAGATTCTCAACGGCCTTTGCCGGGGTCTTCTTCGCAGCAGCCGATCTTGCCGTAGCTCTCTTGGTTGCAGTCATATGAGGTCTAAAAGCTTACCGCACTCCATCGGCCTACAAGTATGAACAGCCAGCGAAAATCAGTGCAAGGCTTATGGCACGAGAGGTACACTCCGAACTATCTTCGCGGAACTACCTCCCATTCAGTGTTCCAGTCGCGTCTTTTAGCAACGCTGCCTCCCGCTCCACCGCCGCTGCGGTCCGCGCAATCTGAGCATCCGCGTCCTTCCATTGCTTCTGTTCGATCGTCTCGCGAGCCGCCGGCAGGGTCTTGACCCCATAGCCGGTGTAGAAACCTGGGGCATACATCATATTCTGAAACCATGGACGGTTCGGCAGTCCCGCAGGATCGAGAAAGACGCGTTCGCTCTGAATGAGTTGGAGGTTCAGAGCAGGCGAAGCCTTCAAGGCATTCGCTGCGTATGCCTTGTCGAAGTCCGCGGCTGCCGTCGTAAGATCGTCCATTGCCTGGTCGAGCGGCGCGAAGTTGAGATAGGGCGGAAGAGCTTCGACCTCAGGAGCGATCCGCTTCTTCTTCGGGTCTTCCAATGCCTTGTACACTCCGTCGGCGATCTCGGTGTTGCGTTCTTTGATCTCGGCGCGCATCGTGTCGGTCAGCCTCTTGACGCTAGTGACATAGGTGCGGATCGTATCGGCGAGGTCACCGAACTGGAAGGGGATCACGTCGGCATCCGCCAGGCGCATCATCATCGTGCCTGCGGTCTGTGCGAGTGCGCGGCCATAGACGAAGTCAGTGTCTTGAAAGTGTGTGTACCAGTAAAAATCATCGTAGACCGAGTGATACTGGCCTCCGCCCTGATCTTCGCCGCCGTAACCCAGATTCACGCTCGCGATTCCGAGATGGTGAATGAACGCTGTGTAGTCCGAGCCGGAGCCGAGCGCCTCCATGCGAAGGTCTGGACGGTTGCGAAGCTCGGCGCGCGTATCCGCTGTAGCACGCGAGATCGAAACCAGACGCTCGCGCTTCCACACCGGCATCTTTGTTTCGGGATCCTCGATGTCCTTGACCACGCTGTTGACGAAGTTCTCCAACTCGCTCGAACCCTCCGCACGGAAGTAGCCGCGGCCGTTACCGTCGGAGTTGAAGTACGCGACTGCGTGTTGCGTCAACTCGGGCGCATGTGCCTCTACCCACTCGGTCGAGCCCAGCAGCGCCGGCTCTTCCCCATCCCAGAAGCAGTAGATGATTGTGCGCTGCGGATGCCAGCCCTGCTTCAGCAGTTCGCCCAGGCCACGCGCTTCTTCAAGCTCCGCGCTCGCTCCAGAGAGAGGATCGCCGGCGCCGTTCACCCATGCATCATGATGATTGCCGCGAATCACCCACTGATCGGGCAGTGTCGAACCAGGAATTGTCGCGATGACATCGTAGAGAGGCTTGCGATCCCAGTTGAAGCTGACAGCAAGATGTGCCATTGCTACGCTTGGACCCACTTTATACGCGAACGGCAGGCCGCCTCTCCAACCCTCCGGCACCAACTCACCACGCAGCGCTTTCAAAAATGGCGTTGCGTCCGCGTAGGATATTGGGAGCACGGGAATCTTCGTAATCGTCTGCACCTGATCGAGCGGAATCAGTTTTGCGCCGGCCACAGCGCCAATGCCTGGTGTCTGCGGATCGCCCGGATAGACCGGCATATCCATCACGCTGCCGCGCTGCGCACCTTCTGCGGGACGCATCGGGCCATCCGGATACGTGTCGCCGCGAAAGTATCCGTCGTCGCGCGGATCGGAGTAGATGATGCAACCCACCGCACCGTGCTCGGCTGCTACCTTTGGCTTGATGCCGCGCCAGGTCTGTCCGTATCGCGCAATCACGATCGCACCCTTCACCGAAACACCCATCGCCGCAAGTTCTTCGTAGTCGGACGGTGCTCCGTAGTTCACATATACCAGCGGAGCTGTCACATCGCCGTCGCGCGAGTAGGCATTGTAGGTCGGGAGCTGCTCCTTTTTCTGGTCTGAGGTGGGATCGACCTTGATTACCGGCTCATCAAGCGTCGCCTCGAACTTCTCCGGCCCTAGCAACTCGAGTTTGCGTGACTTCGGAGTCGGAAACAAGGCCTCAAACTGCTCGATCTTCGCGTCGAGGCCGTACGATTTCAGCTGCGCCACCAGCCACTCGGCATTGTCCTTGTCGTAAGGCGAACCTACATGGTGCGGCCGCGCCGACATCCGCCGCATATTTTCGCGAACCTTCGCAGGATCGGGGATCTCGCGGAACTTCTGCTCCCACTGCACTTCGGCAGCGGCGTGTTCGGAGGTGTAGCCTCGGAGGGAAACGTCTCCGGTGTTGACGGCGTAAGCAGTACTTGCGAGCAGCGTGAAACAGGCGATGGCCCTTCGCATGGTGGCAGACTCCTTCGAATGAGGGACTTTGGGAAATCCTACCACCGATACTCGTGGCTAAGCCAAATTGTCTATCCGGTCAGATGGCTCGCCTGCACCGGCTGGTCGCAGAGCTCCTGATCAAAAACCAGCAGCTCCGCAAGCTCGACTAACTCGCCGCCCTCGCTCTATCGATGCCAGTGCATCTTCCAGCCGAGGTACTTCGTCGCGGCCTCGTAAACAGGCGCAGCCGTAGTCGAAAAATTAGCAGCGACGTGATGTTCGAAGCCGTTCTCGCAGATATAGCGTAGCAACTCCTGCATCTTCGGAATCTCAACCACACCGGCGCCACCGAAGGTATGCAGCGGATCGTTGGTAAACGCACCTTCGCCAACATAACCGGTAATCCGCCCGGCAAAATCGTCGGTGGAGAAACGCGCGAAGCTCATCGCGCCGGCCTTCACCGTTCCGTCCAGCGTTCCGTGTGTATTCTCTTTGCCGACGGTTCCGGCGATGATCTGCTGGAAGTCCATCTTCACGCCTTCGTTGAAGAAGTGCTTTGGCAGATTCGAGCAGTGGAAGCAGACGGCTTTGTCCGGGTTGTCGCCGTAGTTGTTATTCCAGTCGAGCAACGCGCTCGGCGTCTCGCTGGCCAGGGTCAGCGCATACATGCTTAGCGTGCCGAGAACGTCGACCTCGCAGGCCGAGGGGATCAGGCTTTCGCTCATCATGCTCATCACCGTGCAGGGAACGATGCCGAGGAACTCCTCGATCGACGTCCAGCACTGCACTGCGCTTACGGTCAACTCGCTCGCCTTCATCCAATGGTCGATGACTGCGCCAAGCTTCGCCATCTTCAGCAGCGCAGCCTCGGGAGTATCTCCAACGGGGATGTACTTCTTGATCGCGGTGAGCTTTGCCTGCGCGTCTTCGTCGTTGTCCTTCATGCGGCCGATGCGCCCCATTACCTCGCTCAGGTCCAGCGTCTCGACCGTGATGCCCGATCGCTCCAGCAGCTTCTCAGAGTAACGCACCGTATTGAAGGCCGTTGGCCGCGCGCCGATCGCACCGAACCGCACGTTCTTCAACCCACGCACTACGCGGCAGACAGATGAGAACCACTCCAGGTCTGCCTTGAACTCCGCCGAGTCCGGCGACTCCGTGTGCATGCGCGTTAGAGAGTAGGGAATTCCATACTGTTTCAGGTTGTTGCAGATCGACATTTTGCCGCAGAAGCTGTCGCGCCGGAACGCAATCGTCATCTTGCCGGCATGGTCGGGCGTCGCCTGAATCAGCACGGGCACCTGCAGATTCGCCAGCCGCAACGCATCCGCAAGCCCGCGCTCTTCGCCGAAGTTCGGCAGAGTGATGATGATGCCGTCGATCTCCGCGGCATGTTTTTTGAACAGGCGGGCGCACTGCTTCGCGTCTTCGTACGTCTCGACCGCGCCATGGGCCGTCTCTTCCGGCGTCAAAACAATCGGCTTGATCCCCACGGCCTCGAGTGCTGCAATCATCTCGAGCCTGCCGCTCGTGGCCAGGTGGCTGGGGAAGAATCCACGGTTGCCCACAATCACGCCCATCGTCATTTGCTTTGCCATAACGCTCCTGAATTCAGGCCCGTGCAGGGTCTTTTCGTTGAGTTTTCATCCACACAATGCCACGCTTTTTGTAGCTTCGCGTTGCCTAATACTTCAATAATGCCTATGCTCGACCCGGCCGGAACCGGATCGAGTAGAAACCGCCAAACACCGTCAGCAGCACACCCCACCATAGAGTTGGATGCAACGTCTCGAGCCACGGCAGCAGCACTTCGTTTGGCGGCGGATGATTAAACTCTGTAATCCCCGTTATCACCAGCACTACACCGTAGGCCAGCATCAGGATGCCGCAGAAGAACCAGATCGATAGCTCAGCCGACTCAACCTCATGTTCGTGATGTTCCATTTTCTTACCTCTTACCAGAAGATCAGATTCAAAATGAAGAAGACGACGATCACGACGATCGCCCAGAAGATTGGCTTCTGCCATATTGTCTTTGCGCCGTCATCCGGAATCGGCGTTACGCCATACACCAGTCCGGAGAGCTGCTCAATCGGCACTGGCTTTGTCATCAAACTCACCACAACCGTGACGACAACGCAGATGATCCAGCTCCACAAGGCGCGATACATATTCTCCGCCATCGGTTTCGCATACTCCGACATTGCCACATACCGCAGCGCACTGGGAATCTGGTGTACCCACACAAACATCCCGATCGACGAAACCGTGCCTGCCAGCAGCCCAAGAAAACCACCCCAGTGCGTGGCTCGCTTCCACAGCATCCCGAGGATAACCGTGCCAAATAGTGGCGCGATGAAGAAGCTGAATAGCGCCTGCACATAGTCCATAATCCCAGCCGCGTTCATTACCAGGTATGCCGACCCGATCGACACCAGCATCCCGATGACCGTTGACCAACGGCCCATCGCGACATAGTGTTTATCGCTGGCCTTCTTGTTCATGAACGCGCCGTAAATGTCGTACGTCCACACTGTTGAGAACGCGCTCACATTTCCGGCCATGCCGCTCATAAAGCCCGCTATCAGTGCCGTGATCCCCAACCCCAGCAGTCCCGGCCCGCAATAACGAATCAGCATCAGTGGCAGCACTTCGTTGTAACTATGTTGTCCCGTGGCTCGCGCGACATCCTCCCCGACCAGATGCATCATGCTGCCATCCGGATTCTTCAACACGGCCAGCGCCAGCAGCCCCGGCAGAATCACAATCAACGGAACCGCCATTTTGAACGCTGCACCGATCACAGGGGCCAACTTCGCGGCCCGTAGATTGCGTGCGCTCAACACTCGCTGCACCACCAGAAAGTCAGTGGTCCAATAGCCGAAGCTGACGACGAACCCCAGGCCCATGACGATTCCCGTCCAGTGCACTCCCATGGGGTTATCGCTGAAGTGGCCCAGGGTGCTCCAAAGATGGGTATAGTCGCTTCTTCCGATATTCGCGGCAATCTGCGCTTTGAGGTTTGTCCATCCGCCAGCCTCGATCAACCCCAGAATCGGAATCATCGCAGCGCCGGCCCAGATCAGCACAAACTGCAGCACCTCATTGATGATCGCCGAACGCAACCCGCCGAGCATGACATACAGCGCAACTGTAGCCGCGCCGACCCAGATGGAAAAGGTGATGTTCCAGCCCAGAACCGTCTGCATCACGACGGCCATGGCGAACATGTTCACGCCGCTCATCAGGATGGTCATCAGCGCAAACGAGATGGCCGACAAACCGCGCGCCGCGTCGCCGAACCGCAGGTGGAGATACCCCGGCACCGAGTGCGTCTTCGAGATGTAATAGAACGGCATCATGACGATACCCAGAAACAGCATCGCCGGAATCGCGCCGATCCAATACCAGTGCGTGGCAAGAATTCCGTACTGGTAGGCCGCGCCGGCCCATCCCATCAGTTCGAGCGATCCCAGGTTTGCCGAGACGAAGCTTAGCCCGGCGATCCACGCCGTCATCTCGCGTCCGGCCAGGAAAAAATCCTCGCTGGTGTTCGATTTTCCCTTCGCATAAAATCCGATAAACACGACCAGAGCGAAGTAAAGCACCAGGATGAAAACGTCGACTGGCGATAATCTCGTCAGTTGCAGGTTCATAAAGAAAAGAGCCGCAAAAGCATGCATCGGCTAAAGACCCTTGAGTAAACGTTATCCAGTCTCTATGGTTGATGGATCGCGCGTCTACTTCCTCTCATCGAATCTATTTTCGGTACCGCAAAAAATACCGACACAGCGAGCATTCGGAGTGATGCTCCGAAGCTTTCAAAAGGATTATTTCGAACGTTGCAACTATACAACAACGACTTTCTCATAAGACAATTACAAAATCGCAAGTAGATGGTTCTTCAGGAAACCGCACTCGATCCATTTACAACATTTCCTGGCTGCGGCGAATCTAAAAAATATCGCGTTCAACCCAAGGAGCTGCTATGCAACCTCGCAAGTCACGAACGATCCTTCTCGCCTGTGCCTTCACCGTTTTTCTATCGAGCGGCCTGGTCCTCGCGCAGGACAGCGCCAAACAGGATGTGAAAACCGCCGGCACCGATACCAAGAATGCGGCGAAAGATACTGGCCATGCCGTATCCACGGGAACAAAGAAGACCTACGACGCCACAGCCAGTGGTACTAAGACCGCAGCCAGCAAAACAGCCAGCGGTACTAAGACTGCAGCCGACAAGACAGTCGGCGGCACCAAGACCGTCGGCAAAGATGTCGGACATGGCACCAAGGTCGCCGCGAAGGATACCGCGAATGAAACCAAGAAGGTCGGCGATAAGATTGCGGGCAAGCCGACGACTCCTCCGCAATAGGGCAGTTCCAGCGTGCTCAAGGCAGGCGTAGCCGTGGCTCGCCCGGCAATACCACGGCCGCAGCCAGCGCTACCAGCGCAACCCAGTACAAGTCTGCGCCGAGCAGATGGAGAATCTGCATCCAGACTGGCGCCAGCAGCAGCACATCCGCCAGCCCCAGTGCGAACTGAAAGCCAAGCAGGCCAAGAACCCATCCCGCCAGTTGTCCGGCGCCTGCGCGTCGTGCCTGTCCAACCAGCCAAAGCACAAAGATCCCCGCCACAACAGCGCTCACCGGATGCACTCCACGCAGCCGCAGCAGCCACGGCGAACCCGCAGCGACGTCCTGTGCAAATGCAGCACGCAGCGAAGAGGCAGGGAATAACGTGTCTCCCAACGCCGCCAGCGATCCGCTCACTCCGACGACCAGCGTCGCCGCTACTCCTAAAAAGACCCAGACTTTCTTTGCACCCGAAGCAGCCAGTTCGTCCAGCCTCTGCTTCGTCGCCAGCATTCTCGCTGTCAAAGTGAGTGCTGCCAGCAAAAGCAGCGTGTTGCCGAGGTGAATCGACAGCAGCACCACGCGCCCCATCGACTGATTGCCCGTCACATATCCGAGCTTTACCAGCAGAGCGCCGAGAAACGCTTCATTGACCAGCAGAACCGAGGAAGCCACTGCGAACAGCCGCGCCGCCTGCCCCTTCACGGTTCCACGAAATGTCCACGCAAGGAGCACGAGCACGGCAAAGATCGATCCGCCCGTCATCATCCGGTGCGTAAACTCGATGACCGTATGAATTCCCGGCGAAAGCGGAATCACCTGTCCATTGCACAGCGGCCAGTGGTTGCCGCATCCAGCGCCCGATCCCGTCGCCCTTACCAGCGCTCCCCACAGGATGACAAGCACGTTGTATGCGACGACAGCCCAGGCAAACCACACCAGCGCTCGCGAAGTCCTCGTAACCGTAACTGCGGCAGCCGTAGCCATACCCTTATTCTACGCGGCTTTGACGGCGAGGCTCTGATACCACAAGAGTCTGATCTGCAGCGATGCTACCCGTGCGCCAGTTCCTTCGCCCTCTGCGTAGCCCGCTTTACCGCTTTGATCAGCGTTACTCGCAGGCCGCCCTCTTCGAGTTCGAGAATACCGTCCACGGTGCATCCCGCGGGTGTCGTCACAGCGTCTTTCAGCAGAGCCGGATGGTATCCCGTCTCGAGCACCATGCGCGCCGAGCCCAGCGTCGTCTGCGCCGCCAGCAGCGTAGCCACATCGCGCGGCAGCCCAACATTCACGCCAGCCTCCGCCAACGCCTCGATGATGATGTACAGGAACGCCGGCCCCGAGCCCGAAAGCCCCGTCACCGCATCCATGTGCTTCTCATCGACGACGACCGTCTTGCCGACCGTCTGAAATATCTTCTGCGCCACAGCCATCTGCTCAGCCGAGACAAAACGTCCCGCGCAAAGAGCCGTAATTCCAGCCGCAAGCATCGCCGGTGTATTCGGCATGGCGCGAATCACCGCCAGTTCACAGCCCGCACCGTCTTCAATTGCCTTGGTCTTCACCGACGCGGCAAACGAAAGAACCATCTTCTTCGGTGTCAGAGCTGTCTTGATCTCCTCGATCAGCGCTGGTACCTGGGTCGGCTTCACGCCCAGAAGAATCACGTCAGCCTGCCGTGCTGCTGCAAGATTGTCCGTTGTGACCTCAACGCCAAACTGCGCCGACAACGCCTTTGCCCGCTCAACATGCTGCACAGTGGCAAAGATCTGCTCCGGGCCCAGCAGGTTGTTCTTCAAAAATGCTTGCAGCAGAATGCCGCCCATTTTGCCTGCGCCCAGCACCGCCACTCGCAGCCCCGGCATCGCAGGAATCGCCGCTGCGACTGGAATTTCAAAGCTCTCACTCATTCCCACAGGCTATCAGACGCTACTGTTTCTGCGCCGCTATCTGGGAAGCGATCCACGCATCCACGCGCTGCTGCAGCACATCCAACGGTAGCGCGCCGGAATCAAGGACCTCATCATGGAATGCCTTGAGATCGAACTTCGGCCCCAGCGCTGTCTTCGCCTTGTCCCGCAACTCCAGTATCTTCAGCTGCCCCATCTTGTATCCCAGGGCTTGCGCCGGCCATGCAATGTAGCGATCCACTTCGGATTGAATATTCGTCTCGTCCAGAGCAGAGTGGTCGTGGAAGTAGTCCACCATCTGCTGCCGCGTCCAGTGCTGCGAGTGAACGCCTGTATCGACGACCAGCCGTATCGCCCGCCACATATCGTTATCGAGACGGCCATAGTCGCTATAAGGATCTTTGTAGAAGCCGATCTCTTTACCAAGCCTCTCGCTGTACAACGCCCAGCCCTCGACGAATGCGGTGTACTCCTCGTATTTGCGAAACTCCGGCAGCCCCGTCAACTCCTGCGCAATCGAGATCTGCAGATGGTGTCCCGGCACACCCTCGTGATACGACACACTTTCCACCGTGGTCAGCGAACGCTCAGCAAAGTTGTAGAGATTCACATCCACGCGCCCTGGCCGGCTGCCATCCGCCGTTCCCTCGTTGTAATACGCCATCGGCGAGTCTTTCTCTGCGAACGACGGCATCACGGCTACGATCAGCGGAGCCTTCGGCAAACGGCCAAACAGCTCCGGCAAACGAGGCTGCATCTGCGCGATGTAGCCTTTGTATGTATCGAGCAGCGCCTCCTTCGACTGCGGATGCTCCTTCGGATTCGCCGCCAGCGCTGCGCGAAAACTCTTCAGATCTGCGAACCCCAATTGATGCACGATCGCCAGCATCTCGGCCTCGTCGCGCTTCACCTCATCGAGCCCGATCCGATGAATCTCCGCCGCTGTCTTGTCCAGCGTCGTAATCTGCCGAATGCGAAAGGCATAGTACGCATCACCCTCAGGCATCGCCCACACGCCGGGATCTTTTCTCCCGTACGGCACATACTGCACGGCCATGAACTTGGCGAACCGCTGGTACGACGGCAAAACCTGCGTCTGGATTGCGGCAATCAAATCCGCCGCGATGCGCTTCTGATCCGCAGCCGGAATCGTCTTCGGAAACTTCTTCAGCGGCTGAGCAAACACGCTCTCCTCCGCCTTCTGGCTGGCCATGCCCTGCGTCTGCGCCAGTGCCTTTTCCAGCGAATCCTTTGGCGGCATGCGCCCTTCGTCCTCGCCCAACTGCATGTTCGTCATCACCTGCGAGAATGCGGCAGGCAACTTCTTCAGCCGCTCGATGTAGTCGTCGTAGTCCTTCACCATATCGAATTGAAGCTGCCCGACCAGGTTCGGCATGCTGGTCTGAAATCCATAGATAGGATTAACCGGCATCTCCCACTCTTTGAACTTGGCGCCCTGTTGCGCCTCGACCAGGGCGCGCATCATCAGCTCCGCCGACAGTTTCTCCTGATCGCTCAAGCCCGTCGTATCGATCGCGCCCAGCCGCTGAATATAGTCCGCGCCCCGGGCGAGCTCCGCATTGACTTCCTTCGGCGAATAGTCCGTCAGTTGGTCGTTGTACCGCTTGTCGCCAATCGTCGAAGCAAACTCCGGCGAGTGCTTCAGCCGGTCCTGCCAGATGTCCGCCAGCAGGGTCGAAAGAGCCTTGCTCCGCGCCGCGACGGGCGCAGTCTCCGGCGCTGGAGTCTGTGCCCTCAACGCTCCCAGGAAAACACAGCTAACCAGCATGAAACTACTCAAACGGCGCAAGAAGAATCCTGTCATTGTGCTTCCTCGATTCCAGTCGTCAGTTTACCGTGACGAAGCCTTGATCCACGCCGTCTCGCGCAGATCGTCACCGCAAGGCGATCGAAGAAGCTCCCGTATCCAACATCCGGTACAGCGTGGAACGGCTGATTCCCAACATCTCTGCCGCGCGCAGCTTGTTTCCTCCGCAGTCCTTCAACACCTGAAGCACGTGTTGTTCCACTACATCCTGCAACCGCACGCCCTTGCCTGCGCTTGCTGCGGAAGGC
Source organism: Edaphobacter sp. (assembly GCA_050012935.1). Lineage (GTDB taxonomy): Bacteria > Acidobacteriota > Terriglobia > Terriglobales > Acidobacteriaceae > Edaphobacter. The sequence goes on from JBEKGF010000026.1 coordinate 47,862, forward strand.
GCATCGTCCTCCTTCGCAAAGACTGGAAGATGGTGTGGCTCAATCCTTCCGCCGTTACTATGCAGCACGCCATCCCGCAATATCTGCTCCAACTCGCGCACGTTTTCCGGCCACCGGTATAGCCGAAGACGTTCCATAGCATCATCGGCAATCTCTGGAATGCCGCAGTCGTAGAGCATCGCAAACCGCCGCAGAAAAAACCTCGCCAGCTCTGGAAGATCCTCGATCCGCTCGCGCAGGGGGGGCACCGCAATCTCCAATGCAGCGAGCCGCTGATAGAGTTCCTGCCGAAATCGTCCTGCGGAGGCCAAAGTCCTCAAATCCTCTCGCGTCGATGCGATCACCCGCAGACACGGCGACTCTGGAAGACCCTGCGCCCGCTCATGTTTCTTCAGCGCTCGCAGCAACTGGTCCTGCGCTTCCAGATGCATTTTGCCGATCCCATCGAGAAACAGCGTTCGCCGCAGGCTCATCTCGCATCCCGCCAGAGCCCCCTCAAACTCGGCCGCGGCATGCACTACAAACTCGCCGCCCGGCCCCATGGAATGAAGCGTCCGAGCCACCAACTCCTTGCCGGCCCCAGCCTCCCCACTCACCAGCACAGAACGGAAGTACGGCCCAATCCTCCGCACCTGCATTCGCAGCTGCCGCATCGCCGCACTGCTGCCGACGATCTCGACCTGTTCCGTCTCGCTTCTCTGCTTCGGAGGCAGAGCAATCGCAACGCCGTTCGCAGATGACGAAGAGATTGACATGACTTCTCTCTCCATCGGCAAAATACGCCGTCAGATGAGTCTTTCAGGCCTTCAAAACACGAAAACCGGAGTCCCGCAAGATAGCGGAAGCTCCGGCTTCGGATCTTTATCGTTACTGGACTAAGCAGTCGTCGGCGCGCAGTATGTATCGAACGCCCGCGTCAGCTCCTGGGCGATCGCCGGAGCGGTCGAGGTCTCGATCGCCGAGCGCTGCATCAGGTACACCAACTGGCCGTCGCGCAGAATCGCAATCGCCGGCGAGGTCGGCGGATGTCCGCCAAAGTAGCTTCTTGCCTTCTCGGTCGCCTCGCGATCCTGCCCGGCGAACACCGTCACTGAATGGTCAGGCTTCGCCGCATGCTGCATTGCCAGGCGTACACCCGGACGCATCTTGCCCGCCGCGCAGCCACAAATCGAATTCACGACCACCATCGTCGTTCCTGGTTGCGCGAGCGCCGCGTCGACCTCGGCTCCGGTGCGTACCTCTGCTATACCAGCGCGCGTCAACTCTTCGCGCATCGGAATCACCATAATCTCTGGATACATCTTCACTCTCCCCTTCGTTCCTTGTTCCTGCCCGCGGGTGAAGGCCGCGCCCGTTACGATTGTACGGTCTTCCCTGCAGCCGCGCCACCGCCTCCTTTCAACCGCCGGTGTTACTCTCTAACCCGTGCCCGTCCTTCAAATTCAGGAGAATGTCCCGTTCGCGCCCTACACGACCCTCGGCATCGGCGGTCCTGCCCGCTACTTCTGCGTGGCCGAGACCGAGTCCGAGATCGCCGAAGCCGCGCAGTTGGCACACGACCGCAACCTTTCGCTCTTCGTTCTGGGTGGCGGAAGCAATCTGCTGGTGAGCGACACGGGCTTCGACGGACTCGTGATGCGCGTCGGTGTCCGGTCTGTCCAGTCGTCGAAGCACGAATACAAGCAGGGAAGCTGTATTCAGCTCGAAGTGGGCGCGGGCGAGAGCTGGGATGCCTTCGTGCTCCACTGTGTCGAGCGGGGCTACGCCGGAATCGAGTGTCTCGCAGGCATTCCCGGCGATGTTGGCGGAACGCCGGTGCAGAACGTCGGTGCCTATGGACAGGAGGTCGCGGAGACCATCGTCAAGGTGCGCGCCTACGATCTGGAGGGCAGGAGATTCGTCGATCTCGATCATGAGACCTGTCATTTCGGCTACCGTCGCAGCCTCTTCAACGCCGAGGCGCGCGGCCGATACATCGTAACCGCCGTCAGCTACAAGCTGCGCCTTGGCGGTGAGCCCGCGCTGCGCTACGCCGACGTAAAAAATTACTTTGCCGCGCAAATCGAGCGGGGCGAGAAGCCCACCCTCCGCCAGGTCTACGATGCCGTGCGCTCCATTCGCGAACAGAAGGGAATGCTCGCCGGTCAGGGCGGTCCCAATGGCCGGAGCGCCGGATCGTTTTTCAAGAATCCCGTCATTTCATCAACGATGGTGCCGCAGATCGCGCTGGCTGCCGGGTGCAAGGCGGAAGACGTGCCGCAATATCGAGCCGGAGAAGGCAAAGTGAAGCTGGCCGCGGCATGGCTGGTCGAACAGGCCGGATTCCACAAAGGTTTTTCAATAGGGCGCGTGGCGATCTCCTCGTGTCACACCCTCGCGCTTGTCAACCTGGGCGGGGCGACCGCAGCGGAACTGATCGCACTACGCGACGCCGTGATGAGGGCAGTGAACGATAAATTCGCGATTCAGCTCGAGCAGGAGCCGGTCATGCTCGGCTTTCCGCCCCAGTTCTGAGCTGCTCGAGTAGTCGCGCACGATCCGCAGCAAGCACATCGGCCGCCGGTCCCTGCTGCACAATGCGGCCATCGGCCATCTTGATGACCTCCGCGCCGAGCTGAAACGCCTCGCCCACATCATGCGTCACCGACAGGATTGGGGTCAGCATCGGCACCAGCCATTTCCGCAACTCTTCGATCAACTCATCTCGCAGCGGAGCGTCTTGCCCGGTGAAGGGCTCGTCGAGCAACAGAACGCATCCGCTGCCTGCGCTCGCTGCAGCCGTTGCTGCTCTCGCAATCGCGACTCTCTGCCGCTCGCCGCCGGAGAGCATCGATGGAACTTTCTCCGTCAGCGTCTGCAACCGGAACCTCTCAATTGCCTCGTCAACAATTGCAGCTTCGCTCGATCCGTTCGTCTGTGCCTGCGCGCCAAACGCAACATTGCGCCGTACCGACAGGTGAGGGAAGAGTGCGGCGCCCTGGCCTGCCGTGCGCACCAATCGCTCATGCGGCTTCAAAAAGATTCCTTTCGACGTGTCCGTCATCACGAACTCGCCTTCAGAGAAGCGTGAAGCGATTCGTCCTGCATCCGGCCGCACAAAGCCTGCGATCACGCGAAGCGCAGTTGTCTTGCCGCTGCCCGAAGGCCCGAAGAGCACCGTCCACGGCTCCCGCAGCGTGAACGCAACGTCCATTTCCAGCGCGCCAACGCGATGGCGGAACTGTACCTCGAGATGCGCTCGCTCAGACAAGCTCGCCCCGCGCCGTTGCGGATCGACGAGAGTAGATGACGAGCAGCGCTGCAAGCGACACGGCAACCAGCACCAAGGCTGTCCGGTTTGCCGCCGCATAGTTGAACTCCTGCACCTTGTCATACAGCGAGATCGAAAGCGTCTGAGTCGCTCCTGGAATATTCCCACCCAGCATCAGCACGACACCGAACTCCCCCACCGTATGGGTAAACGTCAGCACCGCACTCGTCAGCAGCGACGCATGCGTCAGCGGCAGCACCACGCTGCGAAACGTCCGCCACGGTGAAGCTCCCAACCCTTCCGCAGCCTCCACATACCCGCGCTCCACTGCGGAAAACCCAGCCACCAGCGGCTGCACCGCAAACGGCAAACTGTAGATCACCGACCCCACCAGCAATCCCGCAAAACTAAACGCCAGCGGGTGCCCGACAACGCGGATCAACAGTCGTCCGGGTGCACTCAATGGCCCAAGCATAACCAGCAGATAAAACCCCAGCACTGTAGGCGGCAAAACCAACGGCAGCGCCACGACCGCCTGCACCAGCGCTCGCCCGGCCCCACGGCCCGAAGCGATCCACCACGCCAGGGGCAGAGCGATCACCAGCAGAATCGCCGTCGTCCCAATCGCCAGCCGCAACGTCAACCAGAGCGCCTCAAGGTCCATAGCGACAAGTCTATGACACTCGATGACTCTCTACGACTCAAGCCGTACTGATGCGCTTACTCCACCGCTGCGAGCCCGAACTTTGACCAGTTCTCCTGCACTGCGGGCGACAGCAGCCAGTCCAGAAAGGCGTGCGCCTCGGCTTTCCTGTCCGAGTTCTTCATCACCACCGCGCACTGGCGAATCTCCGGATATTGCGAGGTCGGCACCAGCACATACTCCCCGATCTGCCTGAAGTGCTCCGTATTCGCCGTCGTCAGCGAGATAAGGCCAAGCTGCGCGTTTCCCGACTCGACAAACTGGGCTGTCTGCGCGATATTCTCGCCCACGACAAAGTGCGGCGACACCTGGTCATACAGTTTCATCTTGCGCAGCGCACTGGCAGCAGCAAATCCATAGGGAGCGTGCAGCTCGTTTGCAATCGCTACTGTCTTCACTCGCGGATCGGTCAGAGCTTCTATGCTCAATGGAAGCAGCCCCGAATCCTTGCGTGCCCACAGCACCAGCGTACCCTTGGCATACGCCGCCGGAGCTCCATCCGCCAATCCCGCCGCCACAACCTTCTCCGGATAAGTAAAGTCCGCGCCTAGAAAGATATCCATTGGCGCACCAGCGAGAATCTGTGTTGCCAGCGTGGACGACGAACCAAAGCTCACCACCAGCTTAACCCCGGTGGCATGTTCGTAAGCCTGCGAGAGCGCCGGCATCACCGGCTGCAGATCAGCCGCCGCGGCTACGCGCAGTTCCTTCTGCTGCGCCGACGCGCAAGGCGCTGCCAGCAGGGGTATCAGCGCAAGACACACCAGAAAGGCGCATGCACCGCGCCCTTTACGATAGGCTAGAGAAGACCATGAATGTAGCGACACATCACCTTAGATGCACGGAATGCGCAGCCGTCATCAACAAAGAGGACGTCAGCAGCAACTTCCGCTGTCCGCAGTGCAACGGCCTCTACGAGGTCGTGTACCCATGGTCGTCTGCCGCTCCGGCTGCTGCCGCCGGCCCGCATAGCCTGCTTCCCAACCCAAGCGCTCTCCGCTGGCTCTGGCAGGAGCGCCGCACCTCCACCATGGCGGTCGACCAGTCCGGCGTCTGGCGCTTCCGCGATCTGCTTCCCATCGTCGACGATCTCGAAAAAGTCGCCACCCTTCGCGAGGGCAACACTCCGCTGTACGACCTGCCGCGCTGCGCCAAATCGGCAGGCATCGACTGGCTCCTCGCCAAGCACCAGGGCATGAACCCCACCGGCTCCTTCAAGGACACGGGCATGACCGCAGCTCTCTCTGTCGCGGCGCAGCGTGGTTTTGAGTGGGTCGCCTGCGCCTCCACAGGAAATACCTCAGCCGCGATGGCTGCCTATGCCGCGCGCGCCGGCCTCCGCAGCATCGTCTTCATCCCCGAGGGCAAGATCGCGTGGGGCAAGCTCTCACAGGCGATGGACTACGGCGCTCTCACCATCCAGCTCAAGACAGACTTCGATGGCTGCGTCAACATCCTCGGTGAGCTGGTCAAGAAGTTCCCTATCTATTTGCTCAACTCCGTGAATCCCTACCGCCTCGAAGGCCAGAAGACGCCAGCCTTCGAGATCGTCGAGCAGATGGACTGGCAGGTTCCCGAGCACATCGTCGTCCCCGGCGGCAATCTCGCCAACTCCGCCGCGCTCGGCAAGGGCTTCATGGAGATGCAACAGCTCGGCCTCATCCCGCGCATGCCGAAGATCAGCATCATTCAGGCTGAGGGTGCCAACCCGCTCTACCGCTGGTTCACCGACGCCAATCGCGTGATGAAGCCCGTCGTCGCCGAGACCCGCGCCACCGCCATCCGCATCGGCAACCCAGCCTCCTGGCGTAAAGCCGCCGCCGTCATCGACGACCTCGGAGGCTGGTGCGAGCAGGTCTCCGAGCAGGAGCTTGCCCTCGCCAAGGCCGAGATAGGAGCCGAGGGTGTAGGCTGCGAACCCGCCTCTGCCGTCACCCTGGCCGGCCTCAGAAAACTCATCGCACTCGGCAAGATCGCTCCCGAGGAGCGCGCCGTCCTTATCCTCACCGGCCATACCCTGAAAGACTCGCAGTACACCATCGACTATCACCGCAACGAGCTCTTCACCGCGGCCGAAAAAGCCCAGCTCACCCCCGCCGTCGAAGCCCGCCACGCCGCCCTCCGCAAGCCTCCCATCGCGCTCGAGGCCGACACCGAGGTCGTCCTCCGCACCCTTGAATCTCACATCAACCGGCCTCAGCCCGCATGAGCGCGCCAAGTCAGAAGCCGTTTCGACTGCGCCTTCCCGCGACCTCGGCCAACCTTGGCCCCGGCTTCGACACCCTCGGCCTCGCCATGGATCTTTACCTCACCATCGACGCCACTCCAGCCGGAGGCTTCCGCATTGATGCCACTGGCCGCAACGCCGACCAGTGCGCGCCACTCGAAGACAACCTCATCCTCACCACTTACATGGAGATCCTGGCCAACGCCGGCGTTGTCGCGCCGTATCTCTATCTCCAGCTCCACAACGAGATACCTCTGGGCATGGGTTGCGGCTCCTCGGCGGCCGCTCTTCTCACAGGAATCCTGCTGGCAAACCACTTCGGCAACCTGAATTGGACTGACCAGCAAATCCTCGAAGAGGCCTGCCGCCGCGAGGGGCATCCCGACAACGTGGCCGCCTGCTATCTGGGCGGAATGACCGCCTCCTGTGTCACTCAGGATGCTTTAGTTACAGCGACTTTCGGCCACGATCTCGACTGGAACCTGCTTCTCGCCATACCCACGGCCAGCCTGTCCACGAAAAAAGCCCGCGCCCTGCTCCCGGCGCACTACTCACGCGAAGATGCCGTCACCAACATTCAGTCCACCGCCCTTCTGGTAGCGGCCTTCGCGCAGGGCCGTAGCGGCCTCCTCCGCGCGGCCATGCGCGACCGCATCCACCAGCCTTACCGCGCTAAAGCCTGTCCTTTGTTGCCGCTACTTTTGCCGCTGGCCGAACATCCCGGCGTTCTGGGCGTTGCCCTCAGCGGAGCGGGACCCTCCATCCTGTTGATCGCCGCAAACCCCGCCCCTGCTCCACTTGACGCCGCAGTACGTCACGCCGCAAAAGATCCTGCTCTTGAGATCATTCATACGACCATCTCCAAAGGGACGATTCTTCGCTAAAGCATTATGCTACAACTACATACAGGCTATTATCCAATTAGTAACGCAGTAACAATTTCCCAGATTACCTAAGATTGCTTTACGCCATCAAAAATTGTTCGTACCTTATCCCTCGTGGGCAGTTCTGGGGAGGGCTGCTACGCCGCCCGTTGACCTCTACCAAGAGGTCCGGGCGTTTGCTCTTTAAGCTACAACTTTCGTTCTTGAACCCCCCCGCTTCGCTCGCGCATCTATTATTGTGGAGATTGCGTTCACCGCATGGGTGGTTGAAGGGGTGCGCTAATCTGGAGGAAGTTTAAATGGCAGGTCAGCACGTTACAGAAATTAATGATGCAAACTTTGAAAAAGATGTTCTACAGTCGGCCGAGCCCGTACTTGTAGATTTTTGGGCCGCATGGTGCGGTCCTTGCCGAGCTTTAGCCCCGGTCGTCGATGAAGTTGCCAACCAGTACCACGGCAAACTCAAAGTCATGAAGATGGATGTCGACTCCAATACTGCCACACCTATGCGCTACGGCATCCGCGGCATTCCGGCCCTCCTCCTCTTCAAGGATGGAAAAGTGGCCGATCAGATCGTCGGTTTCGTCCCCAAGGACACGATCGACAAATCTGTTATCAAAGTTTTGGCATAAATTAGCCCTCAAAGCGGCGTAAATTTGCCAGCATCAAATCTCAACCGGCCCGGCAGGTCTAACCAGTCGGGCCGGTTGCTATGTCTCACCATCTCTTCACTGCCATCACCGTGACGACTCAGATCATCGCTCCTGTTAGATCGATGTGCTATGTTTCTATCGATTACAGGTGTGAAGACAGACGATAGGAAGCGAAGCTCGTGGGATTACTAAGCCACTTTTTATATCCGTGGGGCCTGATCCTGCAGGGACTGGCGATCGTTCATTTCATTCGACGGCGTCCGGATAACTATTGGATCTTCATCATCCTGTTTCTCGGCCCGCTCGGCGCAATCATCTATCTTCTCGTCGAGGCAGTTCCCGACATCGGACTTCTCGGCCAGACCGCCAAGGGTTTTTCCCGCCGCAATCGCATCGGCCAACTCGAAGTTGCGATTCGTGACAATCCTTCAGCAGGGAACTGGGAAGAGCTGGGCGATCTGTACATGGACAGCGGCAAGCTCCAGCCGGCGCGAGACGCCTACAACAAAGCCATCGCCGCTCGGGCCGCTACGATCGATCCGTTTTACCGCCGCGGCGTCTGCGCCATCCTGTTAGGCGATGCCGCAGCGGCCTTGCCCGACCTGGAACGCACAGTCAACGAAGATCCCGACCACGATTTTTACCGCGCCATGGGACTGCTAGCCCACGCCTACGCGCAGACCGGACAAAAAGAAAAAGCCGAAGCGCTCTTCCGTCGCGCAACCGCTGCGTCAACCTTGTCCGAAACGTACCTCAACTTTGCAAGTCTGCTTGCCTCCGAGGGCCACAACACCGAAGCGCGCGAATGGGCGCAGAAGGTTCTCGACAAGAAGCCCAGCCTGCCTGCATTCCAGCGCCGCCGCGAGCGCCCCTGGTTCCGCAGCGCATCTGCGATGCTCAAGCGAATCCCCGCGTGAAGTCCACGTCACTTGGACGATCAACCTGACAGATGGCGCAGAGGTAGGAACACCCAATGGCATCCTTCACAGCTTAAATTGACCAACCGGAAATCCGAATCGAAGCCACCCGTTACACTGGCATGAATGCTTGAATGGATGCTCTTCCGCGTGCTCATGGTGGCCTTCTTCATCCTGGCCACAAGCTTCTTCGTGGCCGCGGAGTTCGCCCTCGTCAGCGTCCGCGAGACGCGCATCCAGCAACTCATCGCCCTCGGCCGCCCCGGCGCCCGCACTGCCCTTAAACTCAAACATTCCATCGACGAGTTCCTTCCCGCCGTGCAACTCGGCGTGACCGTGGCAGGCCTTGCTCTCGGCTGGGTTGGCGAACCAGCCATCGCCGAGATCATCCTCAACTTCGAGTCCTCCTGGCTCCGCGCACTCCCTGAGCACGCCGTTCTCTACGCCCACACCATCGCGGTCATTCTCGCCTTCGCGATCATCACGTACTTCGAAGTCCTCCTCGGCGAACTCGTCCCGAAATCCCTCGCTCTGCAACGCGCCGAACGCATCGCCCTCGCCGTAGCCGGGCCCATGGACGTCTTCATCCGCATCACCCGTCCTGTCGTCAAGCTCCTGAACACCTCCGCCGGCATCGTCCTTCGACTCTTCCGCGCACCCCTGCGAGGCGAAGGCGCAGTCCACTCGCCCGAAGAATTAAAACTCATCGCTACGGCTACGCGCCGCATGGGTCTGCTCCCCATCTTTCAGGAAGAGATCATCCACCGCGCCATTGAGCTCAACCATGTCACGGTTCGCGAGATCATGACTCCGCGCGGCAAGATCTTCTCGCTCCCCGCCGACATGCCGCTGCAGCAAGCCTCCGCCCGCATCGTCGAAGAGCAGCACTCCCGCATCCCCGTCTACGATCCCTCCACTGGCCCCGAATACATCATTGGCATCGTCTACTCCAAAGACGTCTCCCGCCTCATGCACTTCCGCACCGTCGCGCTCTCGATGGGCGGACAGGGCGA
>JBEKGF010000027.1:0-57381 GCA_050012935.1 Edaphobacter sp.
CAGACAAACGTCAGCAGCGGAACCAGCGCCACATTCCAGCAAAACCCAGGCCATGACCGGCTGGTCTTCCCCTTTTCCGCGGCAAGCCGTCCGCCCAGCGTGCTGTAACGGTTCATGTGCTCCAGATAAATCTCAAGGTTGGGATATCCATGGTGAAGAAAATCCCTCTCCATCGTCTCCACTCGTCCCGCAACCTGCACCGACTCATGCACCGGCCGCTCCGTAAAATGAGCAGGCCCTGCCGCGGTCACCCTCCGGAACAACCGCAGCTTCAGATCCGGATAGTACCCCCCATAACGCATCCACCGTCCGAGAAAGACATGCCTTAGCCGAAGCCGGTACCCATCCACCGGCGGCGTTATCTCCGCATCGGCATCCAGCGTATTTCGAATCTCCGCCTGCAACTCCTCCGTCAGCTCTTCGTCCGCATCGAGCGACAGCACCCACGTCCCCACGCACTTGTCGATCCCCGAGTTCTTCTGCCCTGCAAATCCCTTCCAGGCTTCCACGAAGACCTTCGCCCCAAACGACTTCGCAACCTCCACCGTGCGATCCGTCGACCCGGAGTCGACCACAATCACCTCATCGGCAAACCGCACACTATTCAAAGTGCGCAAAAGGTTCTCTTCCTCGTTGTAAGTAATGATGGCTACGGAAAGTGTCGATCGGGGCATGCCTTGCCTATTCTATTTGCCCTCCTGGCCTCGCCAAACCTTAAAAAGCACCCTTCGCAAGCGAAAAACGAGCCATTTCCCTCGATCCGCTGACACATAGGTTGTATTGGCCGTGTCGATTCCCCACTCTAAAGTTATTCATGGCAAGGCATATGCAGGTCACAGCCTGTTGCTGCCGCAATGCTTTTGCTAAGCAGTTCAAGACACCCATGACCGAATTGATCCAACGGTACAGGCACGCGGGTTCCGGAATCGTAGCGACTTCAGCCACCCTCATCACTCTGGTTGGCTGCGTCGCACTCTTCCTCCAGTCGCGTCTCGGCGCGCTGCACTACCCAGGCATGGCGCTGACGACAAGGCTCACGTCCAGCATCGCCTTCGAAAAAATCATCTGGGTCGCCTGGTTCGCCCTGGGCGTATCGCTTGTGCTGCTCGTCTACGAATGCCGCAAAGACAATCTCATCCGCTGGGTAACCGGGTCCTTTCTCGTCTTCCTCATCGCCGATCTTCTCGATCGCGAGCTGGCCATGAGCGCCCTCTCAGCCAACTATCCCTGGATCGTCAGGCTCTGCGCCGCAGCAGGCTCCATCGCCGCCACAGTCTTTATCGCCGGACTTCCCATCTCCGTCCGCCGGCTCACTCTCATCGTCCGCGACACCACACGCTCGCGCGACAACGAGCTCCGCCTCATCGCTGCCGCGGAGTCCAGCGCCGACGCCGTCATCCTCTACGACAGCGTCTACGACGCCGCTGGCGAAATCTCTGACTTCAAGTTCATCTTTCTCAACGGCAACGCCGAACGCATGATCGGCATGCATCGCGACCGGGTCCTCGGCAAAAAACTTTACGAAGTCTTCCCCAATATCCGCACCGAAGATCTCTTCGATCGGCAAAAGCGCGTAGCCGAGACCGGAGAGCCCGCTCTCATCGAGACCACCAGCTCAATCTTTCCGTCTGAAGCCCCATCCGGCCATTATCAGATTCAGGTGGTCCAGCTTTCGAACGGTATCGCCACGACGATCACCGACGTCACCGCACATCATCAGCACAAGGAAGATCTCACCCGCGCCCTCAGCTTCAATAAATCCATCATCGCAAGCTCCCCTTTCAGCATCATCGTCACCGACAAGGCCGGCATCATCACCTCCGTCAATCCAGCCGCCGAAAAAATGCTCGCGTATCAGGAGAGCGATCTCCTCGGTCGCAACAACACAGAACTGCACGACACAGATGAGCTCCGCCAGCGCGCCCTTGATCTCTCCGTCCAATTCGATACCGAGGTCGAACCCGATCATCACGTATTTCGCATCGGACCGGAAAAGGGGATCATCGACGAAAGAGAGTGGGCCTACATCCGCAAGGACGGTTCGCGCATCCCCGTCCAACTCGTCGTCACTGCTCTTCGCGACAGCGACGAATGCATCACCGGCTTCGTCGGAATCTCCTACGATCTCACCGAGCGCAAGCGCGCAGAAGAGTACATCTACCACGTCGCTCACCATGATCATCTCACTGGTCTTCCAACGCGCACCCTGCTTCGCGACCGCCTCGAAGTCTGCATCGAACGCGCCTCACGTTCCCAGGACAAGCTCGCCGTTCTCATGGTCGACCTCGACAACTTCAAGCGCGTGAACGACTCTCTCGGCCATCAGGCCGGCGACACCGTCCTCTGCGAAATCTCCAAACGCCTCAAATCCTGCGTCCGCAAGTCTGATACCGTCGGCCGCATGGGCGGAGACGAGTTCGTCGTCCTCCTCCCCGACCTCCGCTCCGACAAGGACGCAGAAGATATCTGCCAGAAACTCCTTGCCACCGTCGCTCAACCCATCCGAGTCGGCAAACACGAGATCATCGTCACCTGCAGCATCGGCATCAGCCTCTTCCCCATCTGCGAGGACGTCGACAGCCTCTTCAAGAACGCCGACTTCGCCATGTATCGCGTCAAGAACAACGGACGCAACGGCTCTCAGGTCTTCACGCCCGGGATCGCCATGCAAGGCCTACAGCAGTTGCAGATGGAGTCAGCTTTGCGCACTGCTCTCGAAGATCAGGAGTTCGAGATCCTCTATCAACCGCAGATCTCCTTCGCCGACGGCCGAATCCTCGGTGTCGAATCCCTTCTGCGCTGGAACAGCTCCGAGTTCGGCCTCGTTGGCCCAAGCACATTCATTCCCCTCGCCGAAGAGACCGGCCTCATCGTCTCCATCGGCGAATGGGTTCTCCTTCAGTCCTGCAAGGAGATCGCCGCCCTCCAACGCCGCCTCGGCGTCGAGTTCACCGTGGCCATCAACATCTCTCCCCGCCAGTTCCAGCAGAGAGACTTCCCCGCTACCGTCGAGCACGCCCTTCAGATCAGCGGACTCAAGCCCGAACAACTTGAGCTCGAAATCACCGAACACCTCCTCATGGTCGACTCCGAAGAGTCGCTTGAGATCATGCGGCGCCTCCGTAAGCTCGGCGTCAGCTTTGCCATCGACGACTTCGGCACCGGATTCTCCAACATGGGATACATCACCCGCTTCGCCGTCGATCGCATCAAAATCGACCGCTCCTTCATCTCCAAATGCGACGTCGACGAGAACAGCCGCGCCGTTACCGCCGCCATCATCGCCCTTGCCCACGGCCTCCAGATCGAGGTCATCGCCGAAGGAGTGGAAACGGAAGAACACGTCCAGATGCTCCGCCAGATGTCCTGCGATCAGGCTCAGGGATACTTCTACTCACGCCCCATCAAACTAACCGACCTGCAAAACTTCTCACTTCGCAATCTCCACGAACACCCGCAACGCAACATCTCAGCTCCCCGAAAGCCGGAGCGCAACCCGCTCGCTCTCTCAGCCATGGCCTCCATGGCCCAGGCCTGAACCTTCTCCACCGAAAGCACAAAGACACAAGGAAATTTCGTTGAGCGAACGAAACCAGAAGCAATGTATCGTCCTGCTCCCCGCCGGCCCGCACTACGAACGGCTATTCAACGAAATCCTCCAACCCGTCTTCGCAGACATCGGATTCGTCCCCCGTCGACTCCAGCCCAGCCCGCAATCCGCAATTCCAGTCGACCTCTTCGTCGATGAGATCGAGCAGGCCGACGCTCTCTTCGCCGACGTGTCTGAAAACATCCCGGAACTCTGGATCGCCGCAGGCTGTGCCGCCGCGCTCGGAAAGCCCCTCTGCCTCATCTCGTCCACGCTCACCTCAGCATCTCCGCTCGGAATCCAGTACCTGCCCCTCATCCCCTACCGCGCCCACGCCTTCCCCAGCGACTACCTCCAGCTTCAGCACAACATCGCCGCTCGACTCTCTGCCATCTCCTCACCGCGCACCGGCACAGCGGCGCCGGAAGCTGAGTTCCATCCCCAATCCCCTACGTCAAGCCCAATCTCCGACGACCTCGCCGCCTACGAAGTAATGGCGCTCTCAATCATTGACCTCAAAGCCTCCGATCTGGGCCTCAGCCCACGCGATCTCGGCATGGAGATGAAGATGCGCGACTCCGCTCATCTCACCAGCCACGCCATGAACGCCCTCAGGCACAGAAACTTCATCGAAAAAAGGCCAGTCCAAATCAACTATGGCAACGAAATCCATATCTCGGAGAACCTCTTCCTCACCCGCGCGGGTAAGGATTGGCTGATCCTCTACAACAGACGTGGCACCACGCATCGCTCCACCGCGCGCACCCGCGACATACTTATCAATCGATAATTCCGGCATTCCCTCAAGCCAAAGTCGAAGCCATCCACGGCGGCTGTCCCACGGACACATGCCGATACTGCGGCTCATACCCAAGCTCGCGCGCATAGCCCAGAATCCGCTCGAAATCCAGGCTGATCGTCGCTCCCGCCTTCTGCGTCACCTCATCCTCGATCGGCAGATCGAAATCATCCGCGCCATAATTCAAACCCTCCAGCGCCCGTTGGTTCTGCGTCAGCACCGACGTCCGAATCCGCGGAATATTGTCGAGATAAATCCGGCACAGCGCCAGATGCCGCAGATACTCCGCTGTTGAAATCTCAATCCCGCCAATCTGCGTAAAGTAAGGCTTGAACGTCCAGCACAGAAAGCTAGCCAACCCGTCCGTCTGGTTCTTCCCAGTTTGTTCCTTGGTAGACAATAGCTGGTCCTGAAACCGCCGCGTACGTTCCAGATGCTCCAGCCGCTCCTCAAGACTCTCGTCGAACCCGATCACCATCGTCGCCGTCGTCTTCAACCCCGCCTCAACAATCGCCCGCTGAGCCTCAAAGTACTCCGCAACCGTGTACTTGAACTTCGAGTGCCGTGCGCGAAACTCCTCCGTCAGAATCTCCGAGCCCCCGCCCGTAATCCACCGCACTCCCGCAGCCTTCAGCCGCGCAGCAGCCTCCGCGTAGCTCAGCTTCGCGTGATCGGCGAGGTACAAAAACTCCGCAATCGTCAGCGCATAGAACTCGAGCCGTTCCCCATACCGTTCGCGAATCGCCGCAAACAAATCACAGTAGTAGCTCAACGGAAGATGCGGATTGAACCCTCCATTGAACGCCGCCAGATCCCCGCCCAGTGCCAGCAGTTCATCCAGCTTGGCGAACACGGCCTCCTGGCTCAGCACGTACCCGCCCCCCTGCGAGGGCAGCTTATAAAACGCACAGTAGTCGCACTGAGCCACACACACATTGGTGTAGTTGATAATCCGCATCACCATATACGTGCACGATCCCGGCTGATGAAACCGGTCCCGCACACTCCCGGCAATCGTCTGCAACTCGGCGTCCGAGGCATTCTCCCAAAGCCAGCGCGCCTCATCCCGGCCAACTCGCACACCCTGCGCGACCTTCCCGGCAATCGCAGCCACCGTCATGCCCACCGAAGCAGAGAAGGAGCTCATGCCTCCAGTGTAGCCCGTTAAGCCTTCCTCAACCCCGGCTAGGCTTGCTCCCAATTAACTCCCGGGCAATCACCATCCGCTGAATCTCGCTCGTCCCCTCCCCAATCGGGCACAGCCGCACATCGCGATAAAACTTCTCCGCCGGATAGTCCTTGATAAATCCATACCCTCCATGAATCTGCACACCCTCATCGCAGATACGGCAAGCCGCCTCGCTCGCATACAGCTTCGCCATCGCGGACTCCTTCGTCACCTTCATCCCCGCGTCCTTCATCTGCGCCGCGCGCATCGTCAACAACCACGCCGCATCCAGCTCCGTCGCCATATCCGCCAGCTTGAACTGAATCGCCTGAAACTCGCTGATCGCCTTCCCAAACTGCCGTCTCTCCTGCGCATACTTCATCGCCGCATCCAGCGCCCCGCGCCCCATCCCCAGGCTCAGCGCCGCAATCGAGATCCTTCCTCCATCCAGCACCCGCATCGCATCCTTGAACCCCTCACCCTCCTTGCCCACCATATTCTCCGCCGGAATCTCGCAATCCTCAAAGATCAGCTCCGCCGTATCGCTCGCCCGCAACCCAAGCTTGTTCTCCTTGCGTCCCGGCCGAAACCCCTTCGTCCCCTTCTCCACCACAAACGCCGAGATCCCCCCACTCGCGCCCTTCGACTTATCCGTCACCGCCAGCACCACCGCGCAGCCCGCATAGCTTCCATTCGTAATAAAAGTCTTCGAACCATTCAGCACCCACGTATCGCCCTTCTTCACCGCCGTAGTCCGCGCCCCGCCTGCATCCGAACCCGATCCCGGCTCCGTCAATCCCCACGCGCCAAGCCACTCCCCGCTGGCCAGCTTCGGAATCCATCGCTTCCTCTGCGCATCATTGCCCGCCAGCATAATGTGATTCGTGCAAAGCGAATTATGCGCCGCAACAATAATCCCCACGCTGCCATCCACGCGCGACAGCTCCTCCACCGCAATCACGTACTCGACATAACCCATCCCCGCGCCGCCCAGCTCCTCGGGGAAGATCACGCCCAGCAGACCCATCTCGCCCAGCTTCTTCACCACCGCATGAGGAAACTCGCTCTTCTCATCCCACTCGCTCACATGCGGAGCGACCTCGCCCTCCGCAAACGCCCGCACCGCGCTCTGCAACTGCTTCTGCTCTTCAGTCAACCCAAACATTTTCTGACCCTCCGTTCACATAATCCACCCTTATACATCTATCACAAAAACGCATACTCGTGCAGCCGTGAACTGCCGAGCAACGCGAGGCCCGCTAAAGCCCGCATCGGCGAGACAAGGTATACCCCCCACGAAGTGGGCGCCCCACGCGCAGTGGGCCCGTCCGGCAGGACAAGAAGCTCTAAATCCGATCCAAAGCCTGTCCCAGGTCCGCCACAATATCCTCCACATCCTCAATCCCCACCGACACCCGCATCAACCCATCCGTAATCCCCAGCTCAGCCCTTCTCTCCGCCCCAACCGCGGCATGGGTCATCGTAGCCGGATGGCAGATCAGCGTCTCCACCCCGCCCAGCGACTCAGCCAGAAATCCCAGCCGAAGCGAGCTGGCAAACCTGTTCGCATTCTCGAGCGACCCAAGCTCCATCGAGATCATCGACCCAAACCCACGCTGCTGCCGCTTCGCCAGCTCATAATGCGGATGCTCCGCCAGCCCTGGATAAAACACCTTCCGCACCTTCGCATGGTTCTTCAAAAAATCCGCCACCACCCGCCCGTTCGCATCATGCTGCTTCATCCGCACCGCCAGCGTCTTCACTCCGCGCAGCAGCAGATAGCTATCGAACGGCGACAAAATCCCACCGGTACACTTCTGCACATACCGAAACCTCTCTGCCTGCTCCGGCTTCGTGCACACCAGCACGCCACCCAGCCCATCCGAGTGCCCATTCAAAAACTTAGTCGTCGAGTGCATCACAATATCCGCGCCCAGCGCGATAGGATTTTGTAAATAGGGCGATAAGAAAGTGTTATCGACACTCAGCTCCACCCCACGCGCATGGCAGATCTCCGCCACCGCGCGAATATCCGTAATCGACATCATCGGATTCGTCGGCGTCTCGATATGCACCAGCTTCGTCTGCGGCGTAATCGCCCCGGCCACATTCTCCGCCACGCTCGTATCGACATACGTAAACGTCAACCCATAGTTGGTCAGCACGTTGTCGAACAGCCGCCCCGTCCCCCCATACATATTGTCCGTGCACACCACATGGTCGCCCGTCTTCATCATCGTGCACATCGCCGTAATCGCAGCCATCCCGCTCGCAAACGCATGCGCGCTCGTCCCGCCTTCGAGCGAACACAGGCTCTCCTCCAGCGCATCCCGCGTAGGATTCGTCAGCCGGGCATACTCATGCCCTTTATTCTTCCCAATCGCCTCCTGCTGATACGTCGACGTCAGATAGATCGGCACATTCACCGCGCCGGTCAGCTCATCCGGAGCCTGCCCATCATGAATCGCCCGCGTCGCAAATCCCATCCTCTTCTTCGCTTCCATCGCTGCCTCGTCTCTCTTGAAATTACTTCTTGCCCTTAGCCGCAGCAGGCCGCCGCGGCCGCTGCTTCGTCGAAACCGACTTAATCACCAGCCTGTACTTGGTCTTCTTGTCGAACGGCACCTTGGCCATCTCCATCGCAGTCGCCATCATCGCCTTCACATCAGCCCGATCCAGCGTCTTCTCATCCTCTAAAGGCACATACCGCACTAGGGAACCCGCTCCATGCAACATACCGTCAGGATCGGGAAGCTTCGCCCCTTGCAAAAAGAAGAAATTAATATTCTTCGGATACACCGCAATCGAAAAAATTCCATCGGAGGCCCGCTCATTCGGTGCAAATCCACAAGCCAGAGCGTTGTAGTTGTCATACACAAGTTCAATCGCATTCGGCAGCCGCTTGCGAAGCCTTGCCAGAGCGCTCCTCGCCAACGCAGCAATCTCCGGCGTAAACGCGTCCAGGAAACGATCAAGCTGCTTCTCCGCACTCTCACTCGTCATCGCGTCCTCGCTTGGTCAGTCAAACAAACCTTTGCTCAAATACCGCTCCGCCGAATCCGGAATCACCGTCACCACTCTCTTCCCCACCCCCAGCTCCCGAGCCACATCCACCGCCGCGCACACCACCGCGCCCGCGCTCGACCCCGCAAACACACCCTCCTCCGCCGCCAGCCGCTTCACCATCGCCAGCGCCGGATCGTCCATCACCTTCATCACGCGATCGCAAACCGAACGATCGAACGTCGCAGGAATAAATGAAACCCCGATCCCCTCCACCTTATGCGGCCCCGGCTCACCGCCTTCAAGCACGCTGCCCTGAGGCTCCACCGCCACCGTCAAAATCTCCGCTCGCTTCTTCTTCAAAAACCGCGACACCCCCGTAAACGTACCCGCCGACCCCACCCCCGAAACCCACGCATCCACGCGCCCCTCCATCTGCTCCCAGATCTCCGCCGCCGTCGTCTCCTCATGAAAGTCCGGATTCGCTGGATTCTCAAACTGCAACACTGCAGACGCGCCAGGCGTCTCCATCTCGAACTCCAGTGCCCGTCGAATCGCCCCAGCCATGCCCTCCGCCTCAGGAGTCCGCACAACCGTCGCGCCCAGCCCGCGCATCAGCTTCACCTTCTCCTCAGCAAACTGCTCCGGCACATACAGCATCACCTTGTACCCGCGATTTACCCCAATCAGCGCCAGCCCCACGCCGGTATTTCCCGCCGTAGCCTCCACAATCGTGCCTCCGGGCCGCAACACCCCACGCCGCTCCGCATCGAGCACCAACCCCAGCGCAGCCCGGTCCTTCACACTCCCACCTGGATTCAAAAACTCCAGCTTCACCCAGATCTCCGCGCACGATCCGGCCCCACTCGCCTCTTCCAGCCTTCGCAGCCGCAGCATTGGCGTCCGCCCCACCAGCTCCAGAACACTCTCAACAACCCGCATCCAATCAACCTCACACACAAATTCGATCCGTCCCGCCACTTGAGGGACGCAAAAACACACTCTGCCTTTGTACATCAATCACAACAGAACTGGCTCCGCCCCAACCGGAGTCACGCATAAAGCTCAGGGCTTCTTTCCCTCATCCAGCAATCCAACATCCCCACCCTTCGCCGCACCCGCAACCACCCTCGGATAATACCCGCTCCGCGTCCGCACCGAAAGCCGCCCCATGCTCTTAGCCTTCGCCTCCACATGCACCTCGCGGTATCCGCCCAGCGTAGGCGACTTCGTCGAGTGATACGAGATCGTGTACTGCGTCCGGATATCCTGCGCCACCTCCGCCGCAATCTCGTCCACCTGGTTCACCGACTTCGGAAAATACGCCGCCCCGCCCGTCTGCTCCGCCAGCGTCTCCAGCACCCGCCGCGCATGACGCGACTCGCGCTTGTCCGTATCCTCGCCAAACAGCAGTCCAACACAGTAGATCACCGGCCCATCCAGGTCCTGAATCCTTCGGATCGTCTGCTCCAGCGTCGCGCTCGAAGCATTATCCTCGCCATCCGTAATAACCAGCAGCACCTGCTTCGGATGCTTCGCATTCTTTGCTAGGTAATCCGCCGAAGCCACCAGCGCATCGTAGATCGCCGTCCCGCCGCTCGACTTGATATACCCCAACCCCTCGCGCAACTTCTCGATGCTGTTCGTGAAATCCGTATCGATGAACGCCTCCCACGAGAAGTCCACCAGAAACTCTTCATCCTCAGAATTCGACAACTTCACAAAGTCCACCGAAGCCTTGTCCACCGCCACCCGCTTGTCATACATCGAACCCGAGCTGTCGATCAACAACCCCAGCGAAACCGGCAGGTCCTCATGCCGAAACGAATTGATCGTCTGCTGCACGCCGTCTTCATACACCGTGAACGCACTCTTATCCAGCGTCTGAATCGACTTGCCGCTGCCATCGAGAACCGTCGCGTTCAGCCGAACCTCGTAGGCATCCTCGCGCAGCGTATACTTCCCGCCCTCGCGGCCAATCGCCGCCTGTCCAACCCCCTGCGGAGCGCCCGTCTGGGCCTTCGCCGGCGCATCGGGATCGGGCGAAGCCACAGGATCGCGATCCACCGTCAGCGAAGGCTGTGCCTGTTTCACTGGAGGCTGCGGAGCCGCCGGTTGCTGAGCCCACCCGCTCAACGCGCCAGCGATCATCATCAACCACCCTGAAACGGCCACTCGCGGCCACAGACGTTTACTGCGAAGGTGCATAGTACCCCTGGCGATTGTGTACCGTCAGCGCAGGAAGTCCCGGCGGCGGCACCAGTCGTATCTTCAATTTACGCCAGTTCCCATCCTGCTTCACCTCGGACGGCCTGTACCCGATCACATACTCGTTCCGCAGCTCCGCGCTGATCCGCGACGCGATGTCTCCCAGGTCGTTCATATCCATCACCCGGAACATTCGCCCACCCGTCATATCGCAGATATCGTTCAACAGGATCGGCCCCAGCTGCTCTTCCGTCGTCGGAGCATACTGGTCGAAGATCCCGATCGAATAAATCTGCACATCGCTCTCCCGCACCACGCGCCGCAGCTCATTCTCCGTATACCGGCTCCGGTTGTCTCCCCCGTCCGAGATAATCAGCAGCGCCTTCCGCTCAAACTTCGCCTGCTTCAGCTTATCCACCCCCAGATAAATCGCGTCGATCAGCGCCGTCCGGTTCTCCGGCTTCAGCATCACCATCCGCGCTTCAACATCATCCACATCCGACGTGTAATCCACAATCACCGCCGGCCGGTCGTTGAACCCCACCACAAAAAACTCGTCCTGCGGATTCGAAGTCCTCAGAAACTCGCTCAACGCCTTCCGCGCCCGCAGGAACTTCGACGACATGCTCCCGCTCAAATCGAAGATAATCCCAATCGTCACCGGCGCATCTTCCGTCGAGAAGCTCTTGATCGTCTGTCCGATATTGTTGTCGTAGACCTCAAAATTCTCCTTCTCCAGGCCCGTCACCAGGCGGTTCATCGGATCGGTCACCGTCGCCGGCACCAGCACCAGGTTCACATCCACGCGAATCTTCGCATCCCGTCTCGACGTCGCCAGCTTCGCCGCATTATCCCCGCCTTCGATCACCGGCTTTGCATCCTCAGCAGTCTTCGGCGCCGGCGGAGGCGCCGGAGTATGCACATTGCTTAGCGGATTCTCCTGCGCAAAACACGCGCCGCTCCCTGCCAGCCCCAGAACCGCAACACTCGCCATCACGGCAAGCCCCAACACCGCTCGTCGCAACCCGTTACCTCGTTCCCCTGTACCTTCCTTGTTTTGCATATCGACCACCTATGCCATTCCGCGCCGTCAGCGTCCCTCTCTGCGTCGCACCACAAACCGAAGACCACGTCCACCAATCATCCACGATGCAGACCACGTAGCCTATAGCCATAAGATGCTTTGTTCAAGAAAATAATAGACCTCGCATCCGCACCGTTTGTCATACTTTTATCTCCGCCTGTTTCCCGATACATTGCAATACGTTACTTCTGCCCCGCCGGATCCCCCAATCCGGCCTTTGACCTGCCTTTCACCCCCAACCCCGTACAATCGCTACATACTAAGACGTCTGGAGAACCCAAAAGCATGGCTCGTCTCTATCCCTTTCGCGCCCTCCGCTACGATCCCGCCCGCGTCCATCTGGAGGCTGTCGTAACCCAGCCCTACGACAAGATCACCCCGGCCATGCAGCAGCGCTACTACGAGTCCAGCCCCTACAACCTCATCCGCATCATCCTCGGCAAGCACGAGCCCGGCGACGACGACCAGAACAACGTCTACACCCGCGCCGCTAACTACCTCCGCGACTGGCGCCGCGAGCACGTCCTCGCCGAAGAACACGAGCCCGCAGTCTACGGCTACTCCCAAACCTACGTCGTTCCAGGCACATCCGAGACCCGCGAGCGCCGCGGCTTCATCGCCCTCGGCCATCTCTACGACTACGCCGACAAGGTCGTCTACCGCCACGAGCAGACCTTCCCCAAGCACAAGTCCGACCGCATGGCCCTCTTCAAGGCTACCCGCGCCTACTGCGAGCAGATCTACATGCTCTACTCCGACCCCGCCTTCACCGCCGAAAAACTCATCTTCGAAGGCGCATTCCCCAACGGCTTCGACGACAACCCAGCCGACCTCGCCATCACCGACGAGTACGGCGTCGTCCACAAGCTCTGGAAGCTCACCGACCCCACCCTTATCAATCTCCTGCTC
This sequence comes from Edaphobacter sp., assembly GCA_050012935.1. Taxonomy (GTDB): domain Bacteria; phylum Acidobacteriota; class Terriglobia; order Terriglobales; family Acidobacteriaceae; genus Edaphobacter. The sequence goes on from JBEKGF010000027.1 coordinate 12,761, forward strand.
ACCGCCATGGCCGACAAAAAACTCATCATCGCCGACGGCCATCACCGCTACGAGACCTCCGTCGCCTACGCCAAAGAGCGCAGCGCCCAGCTCAAACTCCCCCTCAACCAACCCCTCGACGAAGACGAACGCGTCAGCCCCGGTTCCCTGCCCGTCCCAGCCTTCCCCGAAGCCGCAATGATGATGACCTTCGTCAACATGGACGCACCCGGCATCACCATCCTTCCCACCCACCGCGTTGTCCAGGGCATCGAAAACTTCTCCTCACCCGACTTCATCACCAAAGCCAGCGCCTTCTACACCATCTCGGAACTCGAAGACGAAGCCGAAACCCCTGCTCTCATCGACGCCCTCACCAAATCTCCCGGCGACTCCTTCCTCGCCGTCACAGGCGATGGAAACTACCTCCTCACACCCAAACCCGAAGCCATCGCCCCGCTCCTCGCAAACCTGCCCGCAAAACAACGCCAGCTAGGCGTAGCCCAGCTCCACACCGTGGTCCTCGACCAACTCCTGGGCCTCACCGAAGACAAGATCCGCGCACTCGGCAACATCCAGTACCTCCGCGAAGCCGCCGAAGCAATCTCCCTCGTCGAATCCGGCGAAGCCAACATCGCCTTCCTCATCAAACCCATCACCCTCGACCAGCTCAAAGACGTCTCTCTCTCCGGCGAAGTCATGCCCCAAAAATCCACCGACTTCTACCCCAAACTCCTAAGCGGCCTGGCCATCTACGCCCTCGACTAACGCAGCAATCGCCATTTCTCAAATTTGACTATCTAAAATAAAAAGAGAGGCGTCATCTCGACCGAAGCAGCGTACAGTTTTATCGTGCGATGATGCGCTCAGGAAGGTCTAATGCCTAAGTCCGGTATCGAGCAGTCGGTCAAACTGTTGTGGTCTGTGGGTCTTGTTGTCTGGTGCCCAATGGTCCTGCTCCTTTGGCTTCGTTTATACGAGGCTCAAACCTTCGCGCAGGCATCGCTTGGCACCAGGCGGTTAGAGTTCGTCGCAGCGATCGGGATGTTTTGGTCACTCGCCGGATCTTTGTGGCTGGCGAGACTCAGAAAAGCGGGCAAATCCTGATTCATCGTGAGGCTCGCTCTTTGCGATAGCTGTTTTTTTCCTTCTAATACACACGATTAGAACACCAACACTGTTCCTGCCAATAAGGATTGACGGACATAGAATCGCCTCATCAACCTCCGTTTACAATCAAAACGCAACCCGACATTCCTTTGACCCTCCTCGCCAGAAATCTCGCCGTCTGCCTTTTTGTCGCGCTACTCACCGGCATAACAGTCGCACAGCAACCCCGCACCATCATCTTCCTCGATCCCGCCCACGGAGGCCCCGACCCCGGCGCTCATCTCCCCAACGATCTCCTCGAAAAAAACTTCACCCTCGCCTTCGCCACCCGCCTCCGGGCCCAGCTCTCCACCAGCGGATTCGCCGTCATCTCCACCCGCGACGCCGACCCCGCCGTCCCCTTCACCACCGACCAGCGTGCCGAGATCGCCAACCACGCCCACCCCGCCGCCTGCCTCATCCTCCACGCCACCGACTCAGGCAGCGGCGTCCACATCATCACCTCCGCTCTCACACCGACTCAAGACGATCCCCACGCCCCCATCCCCTGGAACACCGCGCAATCCGCCTCCATCCCCCAAAGCCTCACTCTGGCCAATGAGATCGGCCTGGCCCTCCAGCGCGCGAAGCTCCCCGTCATCCTCAGTCGAGCCTCCATCCGTCCCGTCGACAACCTCACCTGCCCTGCCCTCGCAATAGAGATCGCCCCACTAGGCGCCGGCGACGACCAGACCCCCATCACCGACGCCAACTACCAGCAAAACATCGCCAAAGCCATCGCCACCGCCCTCATCAACTGGCGCACCCGCCAACAACAGGCAGCAGCGGCCCCAGCAGCAGCAGCGGGAGGAGCCCAAAAGTGATCCCCCGCTATCAGCGCATTCTCTTCTGGAGCCTCATCGCCGGCATCCTCCTCATGACCGCATTCCTCCTTCGCGGCTGTGAACAGGCCCACCGGCGCCTCGCAGCGCCCAACGATTTCACCCCCATCGCCGCGCCCACCTCCACCAGCACGGAAGACGTCACCCTCTACATCGCCAACGACGCCGAGGCCTCCATCACCCCCGCCACCGAATCCATCTCCCTCCCCCAAACCCCCACCCTGCGCGCACGCGCCCTCGTCGAGCACCTCCTCGCCGCCTACGCCGACCCCGGCTCCGCTCACCCACTCCAGGGAGGCCCCGCCGTCGACGACGTCTTCATCCTGCCCGATCCCCAGCCAGCCGCAGGCGATCAACCTGGCCAGCTAGCCGTCGTCAATCTCCGCGGGGCCTTCGTCAACAACCACCCCTCCGGCATTCAGGTCGAAGCCCTCACCATCGACTCCATCATCGGCACTCTCCACGCCGCGCTCCCCGAGATCACCGCCATCCGTTTCCTCGTCGACGGCCAACCCCACGACACGCTCTCCGGCCACGCCGATCTTCTCCGCACCTATCCCGCCACCGACACCACCACCAAACCCATGCCACCCATCGAAACCAAATGACACCTACCGACCACCAACTAGCAACCAGCAACCAGCAACCAGCAACAACCATCGGCGTCTTCGACTCAGGCTTCGGCGGCCTCACCGTCCTGCGAGCTCTCCTTCCACTCATCCCCGAAGCCCACTACATCTACCTCGGTGACACCGCCCGTCTCCCCTACGGCTCCAAATCCCACGAGACCATCGCCCGCTACGCCGTCGAAAGCGCAAAGTTCCTCCACAACCAGGGAGCTGACCTCCTCGTCATCGCCTGCAACACCGCCACCGCCCTCGCCTTCGAAGACATTCAAGCAGCACTCCCCATCCCGGTCATAGGCGTAGTAGAACCAGGAGCCCGCGCCGCACTCATCGCCTCAGCTCCCCATCAACATCAAGATCAAGATCAGCATCAGGATCAAGATCAGCATCAAGACGAAGATAAAGATGAAGAAAAAGAAACAAGCAAAAATAAAAATGTTGTCATTCTGAGCGCAGCGAAGAACCCCCGCATTTTGCTCGAATCACCACCAATCTCAACCAAAAACCAAGTCCTCGTCCTCGCCACCGCCGCCACAGTCCAATCCCACGCCTACACCCGAGCCCTCAACGCCCTCGGAATCGAAGCCTACGAAAAAGCCTGCCCCCTCCTCGTCCCTCTGGTCGAAGAAGGCTGGACCAACCACCCCGTCACCGACGAAGTGCTCCGCATCTACCTCACCGAAGCCCTAACCGAAGCCCCCAACGCAAAAACCCTCCTCCTCGGCTGCACCCACTACCCGCTCCTCGAACCCGCAATCCGCCGCACCCTCACCGCCATCAACCACCCACTCACCATCGTCGACTCAGCCAAAGCCACAGCCGAAGCAGTAGCCGCCCATCTCGGCCAAAACACAGGGAACCTGCAACCCGCAACTGACAACCTGCAACCAGCAACCTTCTACGCCACCGACTCCATAGAAAAATTCCAACGTCTGGGCTCAGCCTTCCTCGGCCAGCCCGTAACCGGAGTCAACCTCGTCGACCTCGGCGGCTAACGTTTACCCGTCATTCCTGAGCGAAGATATTGTTTGTTTTTTTTCTTTCCCCATTTTCCGCCCAAAAATAGCACGTCAAGCCCCCAAACCAGCTAACCCCAACACCCACAAGCACATACGCTCGGCGTATTCTTAGCCCCGGCGCACTATACTGTTAATAGGGGGAAATTCCACTTGGCAACCAAAACCGTCACGCAACACTCAAAGCTAAGTCATTCCCTTAGAGTACTTTGCAAAGACCGTACACAAAAACATGGACTTTTAACCCGAACGACACCCCAAGTCCAGACCTAAACCTTTTTTTTCGAAGACTTTGCACACTTCACCCAGGGAGGGGACCCTCCCGGAACGGAGCCGGATCCGATGCCTTACCTGCTGAAGACCGAACCCAGCACCTACTCCTTCGAAGACCTTCAACGCGATGGTGAAACCACCTGGGACGGCATCTCCAACCCCCAGGCCCTCCTCAATCTCCGCAGCATGAAAAAGGGCGAAAAGCTCGTCATCTACCACTCCAACACAGGCAAAGACGCCGTCGGCACCGCCACGGTCGTCTCCGTCGACGCCTCCAACCCCAAAGACCCCAAGGTCAGAATCAAAGCCGGCAAGCCAATCAAAACGCCGCGCACACTCTCCGAGATGCGCGAATCCCCCCTCTTCCAGGACTCGATCCTCTTCCGGCAATTCCGCCTCTCCGTCGTCCCACTTACCGACGCCCAATACGACTGGCTCACCCGTACCTAGCTTGAGTCGCGACCCACAACTTGCCTTCAACATCGGTTGTCTAGTTCTTTTCTCGCATTTTTACGCATAGAATCCCGAAACAAGGCTGCCCCAATGCACCTCATTGCCTCGGTTGATATCGACACCCTTCTCGGCTGTCAGATAGTTCTGACGCTGATCTATGCGATCGTCTTCTGCTGCATGAAGAGCGCCTACCCCTACGTGCGCGGCGCCGGCTCCGTCGCCCTCGCATTCTTTGCGGCAACCGCTGCCAACATCCTTCTTCTGCTGTCAGGTTCCATTCCGGCCTTCGTCTCGATTGTCGTCTCCCACTGCCTCCTCCTCTCCGCCTTCGTCCTCTTCTACACAGGAGTCCTTCGCTTCTTCAGGAGTCCGAGCAAAATCGGCTATGCCTGGGCCCTTACCATCGTCTCGTCTGCGCTGACCGTCTACCTCGTCCTTACGCACGACCACACCCGGGCTCTCACCTACGTCATCGCCATCAGCTTCTTTCTCGTCCGCGGCGTCATCGCAGTCGAGATCTTCCGTCAGGCAGCGGACAGAATATTCCTGAAGATCTTCGCCTGGCTTATGGCGGGCTATGCCGTCTTCGCCCTGAACCGCATCATCTTCTCGCTGGTCTATGGCGTCCCGCCAAATCAGGCACAACGGGAATTCCTGCAGACTGTCTCCGTCCTGCTCAGTGTCTCCTTTGCCTTCCTCATCGGTCTTTCCTTCCTGCTCATGCTCTGCAGCGATCTCCTTACCCTCGTCAAAGACGAGTCGGAACGGGACCTCCTCTCCGGCGTCCTCAACCGCCGCGGCATCGAGCAGAAGCTCGACATCGAACTCAAGCGCGCCGCCCGCGGCGGATACGGCCTCTCCATCGCCCTCATCGACATCGATTACTTCAAAGCCATCAACGATTATGCAGGACACGCAGCCGGTGACACTGCCCTTCGCGACGTTGTCTCCGCCATCTCCGACCGTCTGCGCCCATACGACCTCCTCGGCCGCTTCGGCGGAGACGAATTTCTCCTCATCTTTCCCCGCACTTCCTGTCCTGAAGCCTTCGCTGTCTCATCCCAAATCGAGCAGTCGGTGCGCGAGCTTTCGATCCCGGGCGACGGGCGGCCGCTTACCATCAGCATCGGCCTCACCCAGGCCGCCTCAGGCGAAATCGCCGGCCCACTTCTCGCGCGCGCCGACAAGGCCCTCTACACCGCAAAAAACGCAGGCCGAAACTGCTGCCGCATCCTCCTTCACGAGACAGACACAACATCCGGCCTCGAACTCTTCCCTCCCTCAAGCCGCAGCGACCTCCTGCAGCAATAGCAGTTACCAAACACGACTGCTATCCTTGAGGTCGTAAACCGTATCTGAAAGGAACACGCTCCACCATGATCGATCTCAAAGGCAAAGTCGCCGTCGTCTTCGGCCTCGCCAACAAGCGCAGCATCGCCTGGGGTATCGCCCAGAAGCTCTCCGAAGCCGGCGCCACTCTCGCCATCTGCTACCAGAACGAGCGCCTCAAGCGAGACGCCGACGAACTCGCCTCCTCACTCCCCGCCGCCAAAACCCACCAGTGCGACGTCTCCTCGGACGCCGAGATCGACGCCCTCTTCGCCGTCCTCAAAGAGACCTACGGCACCCTCCACATCCTCGTCCACGCCGTAGCCTTCGCCCCCGCCGACGCCATCAAGAACGACTTCCTCCTCACCACCCGCGACGACTTCCGCATCGCCCACGACGTCAGCGTCTACTCGCTCATCGCCGTCAGCCGCGCCGCCGTCCCGCTCATGACCGAGGGCGGCAGCATACTCACCCTCACCTACTACGGCTCGACCAAAGTCTTCCCCAACTACAACGTCATGGGCGTAGCCAAAGCTGGCCTCGAAGCCACAGTCCGCTATCTCGCTGCATCATTAGGCTCGAAAAATATCCGAGTGAACGCCATCTCCGCCGGCCCAATCAAAACCCTCGCCGCCCGCGGCATCGGCGACTTCACCAAGATCCTCACCGCTGTCGAAGAACGCGCCCCCCTCCACCGCAACGTCGACCAGCTCGAAGTAGGCGGAGCCGCGCTCTTCCTCTCCAGCCCCCTCGCCAGCGGCATCACCGGCGAGATCACCTACGTCGACGCCGGCTACAACGTCACCGGGCTTTAAACATCAAAAATCCTACTGACAGAACGGTGTCAGTAGGACTCCGATAGGCTTCCTCGAATAGCAAGAAGTCTCCATCATCTCAGTCAGCGAAAGGTATCGTCATGACCATTGCAGAAATCCTCCTCCAGGACTACGACACCGAGATATCCAACACTCGCCGCACCCTCGAGCGGGTCCCCGAAGGCAAAAACGACTGGAAGTGTCACGACAAATCCATGCCTTTCGGAAAACTCGCCATGCACTGCGCCACCCTCCCCATGTTCGGCTACTACATCCTCGAAGACGACGGCATGGACATGGCCACCTCCAAACGCCCCCACATGCCGCTCGAGTTCACCACCCGCGACAACGCACTGAAGCAGCTCGACGAAACCTCCGCCAAATGCCGGGCTGCCCTTGCAGCCGCCAGCGACGAGCGTCTGTCCGCCCCCTGGAAGTTCAGCTACGGCGACCAACTTATCTCCAACAACCCACGCTCCCTCAGCTTCCGCCAGATGTGCTTCGACCATCTCATCCACCACACCGCACAACTCGGCGTCTACCTCCGCCTCAACGACATCCCCGTCCCCAGCCTCTACGGCCCCTCCGCCGATGAACAATGGTCCCCGAAATAGGACCTCTTCCCAAAATGTCGTCATTCCGACCGAAGCCACTCACGGTCTCATCGTGAGTGGCGCAGTGGAGGAACCCCGCATTTGTTTTTTGCTTTTTACGGCCGCTTGTAAACCACCCCATTCTTCATCACAAACGCAACCTTAGTCGTCGCCGAAATATCCTCCAGCGGATTCCCCGGCACCGCGATCACATCCGCAAAATACCCCGCCTTCAACTCCCCTATCTGCCCACCCCAACCCAGAAGCTTTGCTCCATTAATCATGTCCGCCTGCAGAGCCTCCGACGGCTTCATCCCATACTTCACCATCAACTCCAGTTCATGGGCCTGCGTCCCGTGCGGAAACGGCCCCACATCGCTCCCAATCGCCATCGGCACCCCGGCAGCCAACTGCTTCTTGAACTCCGCCGCATGATAAGCCTGCTCCGCCCGCCCACGCTCAGCCCGTTCCGGCGTAGCCGCATGATCCGCAAAGTACTCCGCAATCGCGAACGTAGGCACAGCGTAAATCCCCTTCTCCTTCATCCCCCGCATCGTGGCCTCGCTCAACTGATACGCATGATCCACCGAAGCCACACCCGCCGCCACAGCATACCCAGTCCCCGGCTCACCCGTAGCATGCACCGCCACCCCACGTCCTGAACCCACGCCACCCCCAAACCGCTCCGCCTCCTTCACCGCAGCAGCCAACTCCGCCTCGGTGTACTGATACGGCGTCCTAAAAACACCATCGCGAAAAGAATCACGACCCGTCTCATAGATCTTCGTAAAGTCCGCGCCACCCTTCCGCTGCTCCCGCATCACCTTCACAATCTCGTCGCTCGAATCCGCATAATCCGCATTCGACAACACCTTCTGCGCCGGGTTATATCCAATCGCATCCTCATGCCCACCCGTCAGATCGATCGCATTGCAACTCATCCGCATCCGCGGCCCCGGTATCGACCCATTGTTGATCGCATTCCGCACCGCAACATCCGCGCATCCCGTACCTTCAGTCCCCATGTCACGCTCAGCAGTAAACCCAGCCATCAGGTCTGCCTTCGCCGCCCCCGCAGCAATCAGCGTCCGCTCCGGCACGCTCTCCTGAATCGTCTGCAAATCCTCCGCCCCCACATGCAGAAACAGATGCACATGCGCATCGATCATCCCCGGCATCAGCGTCGTATCACCAAGATCGATCACCTCCGCCCCCGCAGGCCGATCCACCTGTGCCCCAGCCGCCACAATCCGCTGGCCCTCCACCAGAACCTCGCCCGGCGTCACAACCTTCCCACCCGCAACATCCAGCAAACGCGCCGCATGCAGCACAACAATGTTCCTGGGCTCACCAGCTCCCTGCGCCAGACAAGATACCGCGGCCATCCCCATTGCCAACCCACAAACAAAATTTTTCATAGTCCAAGCAGCATATCGCGAAACGGTGCCAAATGCTCCTCACAACATCTCATCCCCAAATTACATCCAAACTTCCGTAAGACGCCGGCAAGTTGGCGGCGCAATCGACAACCAGAATTTGGAGACCGCCATGAAAGCAACCTGGAAGCACCACGAAGACAACAAAGCCCTCGACGCCAAAGAACGCAACGCACTCCCCGCATCGGTCTACGCCTTCCCCGACAAGCGCAAAGAGCCTCTCAACAACGCCGCCCACGTTCGCAACGCCATCTCCCGCTTCGACCAGGTCAAAGACGTCACCGACCACGAACGCGACCAGGCCTTCGCCAACATCAAAGCCGCCGCCAAACACTACGGCGTAGCAATGACCGAGACCGACTGGCATCAGCTAGGCAAGAAGCCACACCCGGCGAACGCTGCGCGCAAAAACTAGCGGCTAACCAGCCTTCTCCGTCAGTTCCGCCCACCGCGAATAAAGCCGGTCCGCCTCATCCTGCGCCGCCTCCATCTCCGCCAGCGCCGCCGTCAACCGCGCCGCATCGATCGCCACCGCAGGGCCCTCCATCACGTGCCGAGCCTTCTGCAAACGATCCTCCGCCGCCTCCACCGCAGCCTCGATCCCCGCAAACTCCCGCGCCTCCAGATAAGAAAGCTTCTTCTTCCCACCAGGATTCTGCGCAGGCCCAGCCGAAGCCGAAGCAACCGCCTTCCCCGTCATCCCCGGAGTAATCGACTCCTCCACCTTCACCCCGCGCCATTGCTCCCACTGCGAGTAATCCGCAAACATCTCCGCTCCACCGCGCCCATCCAGTCCCAGCACCACCGTCGAAACGCGATCCAGCATGTAACGATCATGCGTCACCAGTACCAGCGCACCCGAAAACTCCAGCAGACTCTCCTCCAGAATCTCCAGTGTCGCAATATCCAGATCGTTCGTCGGCTCATCGAGCAGCAACAAATCCGCCGGCTCCAGCATCAACTTGGCAATCAACACCCGAGCCCGCTCCCCACCACTCAACCTCTCTACCGGCTGATTCAGCTGTTCACTTGTAAACAAAAACTTCGTAGCATAACTCGCCACATGCACCACGCGCCCCTGGTACACCACCGAGTCCGAATCAGGAGCCAGCGCCCGCCGCAGCGTCACACCCTCCTCCAGTTCGCGCATCTGGCTGAAGTAAACAATCTTCAACGCCGCCGCTCGTTTTATCGTTCCCGCCGAAGGCTCCAGTTCCCCAGTCAACAACCGCAGCAGTGTAGTCTTCCCACTCCCATTCGGCCCCACCAACCCAACGCGCATTCCAGAAGTGACAAGAAAATTCAACCCCTCCACAATCTTCCGCTCACCCAGCACAACCGAAACATCCTCCAACTCCACCAGCCGTTTCGTCTGCCGATCCGTCGCCGAAAAATCAATCCCCGCCGTAGCCGTCTGCACCCGCGCATTCACATCCCGCAACTGCCCAATCAACTCCTGCGCATTATCGATCCGAGCCTTCGCCTTCGTACTCCGCGCCTTGGGCCCTCTCCGCAGCCACTCCACCTCGATCTTCACGCGATTCTTCAGCGCATCCTGCAGCTTCGACTTCGCCTCCATATACGCTTCCTTGCCCTCAAGAAACTTCGAGTAGCTTCCCTTCACCCGCAGCAACCCATCCGCATACACGCGGTTCAACTCCACTATCTCCGTCGCGACATTCTCAAGAAAATAACGATCATGGCTAACAAGCACGCAAGCAAAACTACCCTCATTCAGCAGCTCCTCCAGCCACACAATCCCCGCTAAATCCAGATGGTTCGTCGGCTCATCCAGCAGCAGCACATCCGGATGCGTCACCACCGCCTCCGCAATCGCCAGCCGCTTCCTCCACCCACCACTCAGCGTCGCTGCCTCAGCATTCAAATCCGGAAACCCAGTCCGCCCGGAAGTCTCCCGCAGCCGCCCCTCATGCTCACCCTCAGCCACCTTGGCCCGCACCAGCGCAGCCTCCAACACCGCACGCACGGTAATCCCCGGCGCAAACACCGACTCCTGCGCCACATATCCCACGCGAGCCCGCTTACGCACCGCAACATCGCCGGCATCGGCATCCTCATCGCCAGCCAACACCTTCAGCAACGTAGATTTCCCCGCCCCATTCGGCCCAATCAGCCCAATGCGGTCCCCATCACTCACAGTAAAACTAATCTCACGAAACAAAGCAGAAGCGCCAAAGGCCTTCGTCAACCCTTGCGCATTTAAAATCGGCGGCATCTCTTCAGTTTACCGTTCGCAGCCTGCGCAACCTAATCCAGATCAAAGTCCCGCAACGGCCGATCCGTCAGCGGAGTCTCCTTGGCCTTCTTCACCGCCTCGGCAAACTTCTTCGCCAATACATCATCCTTGTTCTTCTGCGCATCCACACTCTGCGCAAAGATCGAATCCCTCCGCGCATCCGCCTCACGCAGCGCCTTCGCCGCCTCGCCAAAGTCCTCGAACATCTTCTTCTTCGGAGCAGACTTATGCGAAATAATCGCCCGCGTCACCGGATCCACCTTCAACATCGCCCCACAATCCGGACACATCACCTCAAACGGCTGATCGCTCAAACCCATAGCACACCTCGTCAGCCATTCTAAAACCACCGCCACACCCAAAGCTCACAACTCAAAACTCATAGCCGGACAACCACATGCCCCGGACACTGGTTTCCCGCCACCCCCACCAGCCGCTCCACCAGCCCATCCCCATACTTAGCCATAAACCATACCCCAGCCACGACCCGCTCCTGAGGGTGCCCATCCGGAAACACATTCAGCGTAATCGCCTCCGCATGCTTCCGCAGACTGGCCTCCTTCTGCAACTCAAACGTAGCCGCCATCCTCCGCAGCCGGTTCATCTGATACCGCATCTTCGACGCCGACACCTCAGCCGCGCCCCCAAGCGAAGCATCCATGCCCGCAAGATACTCCGTCAACGCCGAAAGCTCCGCATCCATGGCATTCCCCACTGCCGCCAGCTTTCGCTTCCCTTCAATCGGCATCGCCCTCGCCCCAAGCCGCTGCGCCAAAGCCTCCGCCGTCGTCATCGCATCCGGCAACTGCACCTCATCCTTATCCATCACGGCAGCAATCGAAGGTTCCAGCAGCGTAGCGCTCAACCGCGGCAGCACTGGAGTAATCCGCCCAAGAATCGCCTCATACAAAACCGCGCTCTGCGCAAAGTAAGCAATCTCCGCCGGCCCGCCCACATAAGCAGCCGTAGGCAGCACCGTATCCTGAAACACCGGCCGCAGCAGCGCATTCGGACTCAACCGCTCCGGCGCCGCCTCCAGGATCGCAAGCAACTCCGCAGTCGAATAACCACGCCCACCCGCCTTCCACTGCGCCACGCCCTCAGCTGAGGTCACACGCCGCAAAGCTACCCGCTCCCCGGTTGTCTCCTCGAGCAGAAACAACATCGACCCGCCCTCAGCCACCAGCACCTGAGCATGGTATCCAGCCTTTACCAACTCATCGCCGCGAGCAATCAACGCCTTCTGCAACTCCTCCGCATGTTCCATCGCATACCGCAACGTGCTCGCACCCAGAGCATGAAACCCACGCGAAGCCGCATCCATCACAATCAAACCCTGCTCCGCAAAAATCCGCGCCATTAGCCGCCCAAACGCCAGCGCAAGCGTCGGCTTCTCCCCATTCTTTGGCGCATAACACTCCCGCAGCCACTCACTCACGGGAGCAAACTCCAGCAACTCACTAGCCCGCTCCAGCACAGCCTCCAACTCAGCCCCAGTTTCAAACCCAGCCCCAGGCACCACGCCGCCCACCGGCACCGCATGCGCCACCTTCAACCCAAGCCGCAGCGTCTCCACCGAGCTCTTCGTCAGAAACGAAACCTGGTCCACCTCTTCCAGATCGTGATCCTCCGTAGCCAGCCAGAACACCGGAACATGCTCGACCCCGGTAACCTTCGTAGCCTCGTTAGCTCGAGCCACTACCGTCGCCGCCTTCAGAATCGTAAACAGTGGTCCCCCAAACAACGCCACCTGCTGCCCGGTCACCACCACGCGAGCCCCTACCCTCAGCCTCGCAATATTCGCCTTCGCAGCATCGCTCGCGCCAAACTCCGTCGCTTGCTCTTCCAGCAGATCAGCCAACACTCCAGAATCTTTCCCAGCCGACGCCTTCCCCATCCACTTCCCCGCAAACGGCTCCGCGCCAAACCACCTCCGCACGCCCGCATCGCCGACGCTCTCGGCCATCGCAAGATAATCAAGATAAATCTGCGACATATGCGGCAGCACCGTGATGGGATAACACTCAGAACTCATTCCAGACCAATCCTCTATCTCATTCGCAGTAGCAACACGCCATCAGCGACACAAATTTTCCAGGCTTCTCGTTGGATGCCCATCATCTAAGTCTAGATGCAGGATGATACCTTAGCCCTATGTCTCCCCAAATAAAGACACCTTCCGCCCTCGACAAGAAAAAGCCGCTGGCCAAACCCCGCCTCATCTCCTCCAAACTCGCCTATAAAGGCAAAGTCTTCTCCGTTGTCGCCGAAAAAGTTGAGGAACCAGGCGGCTACATCAACTCCGTTGACGTCATTCGTCACAACGGCTCAGTCGTCATCCTCGCTGTCGACGAGTCCAAAAATCCCAGCGACCCCGAGATCGTCTTCGAGCGTCAGTATCGCCACGCCGCAGGCCGCATCCTCATCGAGCTTCCCGCTGGCCGCATCGACGCCCACGAAGCTCCCCTCGCTGCCGCCAAACGCGAGCTAATCGAAGAGACAGGCTATCGCGCCAAACGTTGGACCCTCCTCACAAAATACTTCGCCAGCCCCGGCTTCCTCGGCGAGTTCATGCAGGTCTACCTCGCCCGCGACATCCGCGAAGGCGCCTCCGCACCCGAGCCCGACGAGCACATCGAGGTCTTCCGCCTCACTCTATCCGAAGCCCTCGCCCTCATCTCCGCGGGAAAAATCCACGACGGCAAAACCCTCATCGGCCTCCTGCTCTACGACGCCGCCCGCCGCGCAGGCCGCCTCTAACATTCGTCATTCACCATTCTCGAGCCACTTCGCACCCACTTGAAAAAAGACATTGCCTTCCCCAAATCCGCAACACTATTCGCACGTAAATAACCAAAAAATCAGTCCTCTCACGAAAAAAAGACACACACCACAATCTCCAGAAAACTCCCTCCACTCCTTTTGCGTCACATCTGTTGAGGACGTTTACCGTTGAAGGGCTTTCACTTCCCGGTAGTCGCCATCAAGACAAGAAAATAAGGGAGTTGCTCCATTGGCACAATACAAAGGCACGGTAAAGTGGTTTAACAACGCAAAGGGTTACGGCTTCCTCGGCCGGGACGGCGGGGCGGACGTCTTCGTTCACTACAGTTCCATCCAGCGCGAGGGCTACAAAAGCCTTAAAGAGGGTGACGAAGTTGAGTTCGACATCATCCAGGGAACCAAGGGTCCCCAGGCCGATCAGGTCTCCCGTCTTAAAGAAGTCAATCACGAATCGAATCAACCACATTCCTAAGCATCGTTGCGCTCCGCGGCTCTCCCACCGCGCCCTCCCTGTCTGTCCGCCTTGAGCCCAAATCCCGCCTGTAGCATACTGACTCAGTGACCGCATCCATCCGCGGACTCTGAACGCACTCTCATGGACAATATCTCGATCGCCCGCCTTCTCGACGAAACCGCCTCCCTCCTCGAGATCGACGCCGCCGACCCCTTCCGCGTCCGCTCCTACCGCCGGGCCGCCGAAGCCGTCGAGCAGCAAACCACCCAGCTCGCCACCCTCGCCGAAGACCCCAAAGCCCTCCTCGCCATCGCCGGCATCGGCAAAGGCATGGCCGCCAACATCCAGGCCCTCCTCACCACCGGAACCATGCCTCTCCGCGAAGAGCTCCTGCAAAAATACAAACCCTCCATGCTCGACCTCCTTCGCCTCCCTGGCATGGGCCCAAAAACCGTCGCTCTCGTCTGGTCCTCCTGCCAGGTCTGCGACATCGACTCACTCGAAGCCGCAGCCAAAGCCGGCCAGCTCACCAAGCTCCCGCGCATGGGCGAGAAATTCGTCACCAAGCTCCTCAAAGGCATCGAAGACCACCGCAAAAACTCCAGTCGCTTCCGCATCGACAAGGCCCAGCAACACGCCGACACCATCAGCAACCTCATCCGCGAATTCCCCGGCATCGACGAGATCACCCCCGCCGGCTCCCTCCGCCGAGGCCGCGAGACCGTCGGCGACCTCGACCTCCTCGTCACCGGCCCCGCCTGCGAACCCGACGTCGTCGCAGCCGCAGTCGAACACGTCGCCGCTCTCCCGCTCATCGACAAACTCATCGCCAAGGGCCAGAACAAAGTCAGCTTCACCCTCCGCAACAACCTCCAGGTCGACGTCCGCCTCCTCCCTCGCAGCGGCTACGGAGCAGCCCTCCAATACTTCACCGGCAGCAAGATGCACAACGTCGCCCTCCGCCAGCGAGCCATCAAGCGCGGCCTCACCCTCAACGAGTACGCGCTCCTCCGCGTCGAAGACAGCACCATCGTCGCCGCCGCCACCGAAGCCGAGATCTACAACGCCCTCGACCTCGACTACATCCCGCCCGAACTCAGAGAAAACTCCGGCGAACTCGAAGCAGCCGCCGCCCACACGCTCCCGCATCTCATCACCCTCGCCGACATCCGCGGCGACCTCCACATGCACACCAACGCCACCGACGGCCGCGACACCATCCGTCAGATGGCCGAAGCCGCCCTCGCCCGCGGCCTCAAATACATCGCCATCACCGACCACAGCAAGAACCTCGCCATGACCAATGGCCTCGACGACGCCCGAGCCCTCGCCCACATCCAAGCCATCCGCAAAGTCGACACCGAAATGGAGGGCAAAATCCGCGTCCTCCCCGGTATCGAAGTCGACATCCTCGCCGACGGCGCCCTCGACCTCGAAGACTCAACCCTCGCCCAGATGGACATCGTCGTCGCCAGCGTCCACTCCCTCTTCAACCAGCCCGTCGAAGAGATGACCAACCGCATCCTCCGCGCCATCGAAAACCCACACGTCCGCATCCTCGGCCACCCCACCGGCCGCAAAGTCCTCGGCCGCGAAGGCTACCAGATCTACATCGACACGATCCTCAAGCGCGCCGCCGAACTAGGCGTAGCCGTCGAACACAACGCCAGCCCCGCCCGCGCCGACCTCAACGACCTCAACCTCCGCATCGCCAAACAATACGGCTGCAAGATCGTGGTCGACACCGACGCCCACGCCACCGAAGAGCTCGACCAGATGCGTTACGGCATCACCCAGCTCCGCCGAGCCTGGCTCACCCCCGCCGACATCCTCAACACCGAACCCACCGCCGAATCCTTCCTGAAAAACCTCCGCCCCAAGCCCTGACGACCGGACGACCGGACGATCAAGCATCAAGGCAACTGCGGAGGCCCCAGCAGCGGAGTCTTCACCGGCGTAGCCAACCCCACAAACACCGTCACCGTATTCGCCCCATTCGAATTACTCACCCACAAATTCCCGCTCGCATCGATCGCCAAAGCAAACGGAGACCCAAGCTGCGCATCCGTCCCCAGCCCCGTCGCAGGCGAGAGCGGCGTCCCCGCTGGCACTGTCAGGTTAGAGCCCGCAAACTCGCTGATCGAGCCCGAATGAAAATTGCTCACCCACACACGCCCCGCACCATCGATCGCGACAGCCTCCGGGTGATCCACTCCGCCGCCCGCCTGCCCATCCAGCAACACAGCCCCAGCGCTTGAAACCTCGCTAATACTGCTCCCAAAATAATTCGCCACCCACACATTCCCACCCTGGTCCACCGCCAGCCCACTCGCGCCATTGCAGCAACTCACCTGCGACACACTCGACCCATCCGCCGAAACCTTCGTAATCGTATTCGAGCTCTGGTTCGCCACCCAGGCGTTATGGCTCGCATCCACCGCCACCGCAACCGGCAGAAAAATCTGTCCCGCCCCCCACGCCGTACTTCCATTCACCGCCGACCCACTCCCCGAGAGCAACGTCACCAGCGAATCGCCATTATCCACCACCCACACATTGCCTGTCGTATCCGCCGCCATCCCCTGCGGAAAATAAACCCCACCTGCGGTATACCCATTCGCGCCCGAAAGCACCTGCCCCGAGCTGCTGAACTTCACCACATTCCCATCGCCACTATTGATCCCCGAGCTGCTCTGCTCATTCGCCACCCAGATATTGTTGCTCCCATCCACCGTCAGCCCGAAGCTCTCTTCCAACACGGTCGTAGCCGAAGCAATCTGCTGCACCGAGCCACTAGCACCCAAAGGAGGCAGCTCAGTCAGCGCGCTGAAGTAGCTGGCCACCCACGCATTCCCGCTCCCGTCGAACGCCATCGCCGTCGGCACATTCATTCCACCCCCGCTCCACGTCGCCGCCAGCGTCCAGTCAGGCACAGCACCTGTAACTACGGGCGTAAATGGAGGATTCGGCCCCACCGACACCACTCCCGATTGATTCACTGGATTGCGCAAAATATCGAAAATAGCTTCCAGCGTATTCGGAGCGGCCTGTACGCCAGTGGGCGTAATCGCAGTCAAACAGTTAGCCGCTCCAGTACTCCCAGCGCAGCTATTCAAAATATCTGCCAGCGTATTGATCTTCGCTGAAGGAACACTCAACCCAACAGGCAGCGATGCGCCCGGCGAAGCCCCGGTCGTCATATTCGCCAACTGGTTCGCAGTCCCAAACGCATTCGCCAGCCCCACGGCATTCGTATTGCTCGTCCCCACATTCCCGCCGCTCGAATAGAACGCCGACAGCGCAGCCGCCGACGCCACTGTCGTCACCTCATTCACCACCACCGAAGTGCTCGATGAGATACTCCCGCAACTTCCCAGCGCGGCCATGAACGCAAGCGCAGAATTATTTACCGAGCCACTCAGCCCGGGATTCCCACCCTGCGCAATCAGATAAACCTGCGCCGAAGAACTCGCGCACGAGTAACCCGCAGGAACAGTAAAGCTACCCGCAACGTTCGTCGTCACAGTGCTGGTCAGCAGCGCCGTCCCCGCCGATCCATATCCACTATTGCCCGCCGCATAAAGCTGTACCGCCGCGCCGCTCACTGGCTGCAACCCCGCAATCACCTTACCGCCGAAGCTCACCCCCGCACCGCTCCCACCAGTACCACCACCGCCGCCCCCGGTACTCACCGGCGCAGTACTGCTGCCGCAACCCAGGGCAAGCAAAGCAAGCGCTAAAGAAACAGAAGAAAGAACACCCGAAGAAAAAGAAATACGATTCACAGGAAAAGTCTGGAACGTCGCGCCAATTCCACGCGAGGGATAAGAGGAAACGGGACTCCGCACAATCGCAGAGTCCCGTTTCGGTTCAAAGCAAGGATTAGGGCTTCTGACCAACCTTGCCATTCTTCAACGACAACGCAATCGGAGTGACCGTCGGCGCTCCCGAACCTACAATCTCAAAGATCGAGTTCGCATCCGCGTTGGTGGAGTTATTCGCCACCCACACATTGCCGGAAAGATCAAGCGTAACCTGATTTCCGTCGGCCAATCCGGAGTGAGCAAACCCAGTCCCCGGAGACAGGATCGTTCCGGTGCTGCTGAACTCCGACACCGCCCCCGTCCCTCGATTTCCAACCCAGACATTCCCGGCGCCATCCACTGCCGGAAAACGTGGAGCATTCAGCGAAGCAGTCGATCCAAAGTTGGTACCGCTGTTGACCGTAGCTCCCGTCAGCGACAGGAAGGTCATATCGTTACCGGTCGCATTCGCGATCCACAGCCCATTCGAAGCTGCGACCGGGGCCCACGGCTCCAGCAACGGACCCGCAGTGATCGTGGTGAACGTGTTCGAGCCCGCAGCCGGGGTGATGGTACAAGCAGCAGCAAACGGAACAGCGCCGCAGGAACTGACATTGATGTTGGAGAGCTGCACTATCGTAGTCGCAGCTGTACTTACACTGCCGCTCGTCGCCCAGACGTTACCTGACGTATCGATGGCCATATACTCGGGCTGCACCGCGCCCTCGTCGCTCGGATAAGCAACCTCGTAGGCTGCCGACAGGTTGCCGCTGAGGAACTCAAAAAATGTGCTGGTGGTGCTGGTACTCTCCTCGCCGACAAACACATTATTGTTCCCATCGATGGCAAGACCGTAAGAAGCCTTCCCGAGATTCAAGCTGTTGATGGTGCCGCTCGTCGTGTATTCGAACACGGTTCCCGAAGCGGAACTCGACGTAACCCAGACGTTGCCGGTCGTATCGATGGCAATGTTGCGAGGATTCAGAGAGGCTAAGGTCTCCGTCGCGGTTCCGGTCAACGTATTGACCATCGGCGTGCCATTCGGACTCAACTCCGTCAGACTGTTCGACGCGCTGTTGGGATTGTTCGCCACCCAGATATTGCCCGAGGCATCGGCGGCGATATTCTGAGGTTCGCTCAGAAGCGGCGAGGAAGAGGACGCTGTGTATTGAATACCCACTGTCCAGTCCGTCGGCTGCGTGGATACGCCGGCAAAGGGAGCCGTCGGCGTCTGCAGTCCGTACAACGCCGTAAGATTCGTCGAGGATCCGGCAGAATTATTGCTCGCAGGGTTCAGACTCATATAAACCGCAGCCTGAAGCGTGTCCGTGGGTGCTGTTCCGTTCATGGGTGTGACATCCGGAAACAGCGTTGTCTGGCACGGCGAACTCCCGCCGCCATCCGAGTTCACACACGCAGCCAGAATATTCGCGATCGTATTCAGCTTGGCAGACTCCGGAGTTGTCGTAACGGTCAAGCCAGTTCCGGTTCCAGTACCGTTCAACGTAGCCGAAGTTACGGCCGCACCCGTCGAAATGCTCACCAGGCTATTCACTGTCGCAAACGCATTCGCGAGCCCGACGCTATTTGTGCTCGAGGTCCCAAAGCTGTCCGCACTCGAGCTGCCAAATGTCGGAGTGAAGAACTGTCCCAGCGCAACCGCAGCCGCCGCTGTCGTCACCTCGTTGACATTGATGAACGAATCGGTTGCCACGCTCGAACATTGGCCTAGCGGAGCCACCAGCATAATCGCGCTGTTGTTAGCCCCCCCAAGCCCAGGGTTCCCGCCCGATGCTGTGAGGTACACCAGCGAACTCGCCGAAGGGCAAGTGTAGTTCGAGATAGTGAAGCTTCCATCCGTGGCCGTGGTCACCGGGGTCATCAGCAGGTTGTTGCCACCCGAGGAGCCATAACCGGACGATCCCGCGACCCACAACCCAATCGTGCTGCCGCTGATCGGAAACTGGCCGCCTTTCACCATTCCCTGAATCGCAGCGCCGGTCATCGACGCAGTTTCCATGTTGGTGGTGCCCATCGTGGCGCAACCGGAGGTAAATCCCACTGCCGCGGTAACCGCAACCGCTAGGACAGTACGAGCACTGCCCTTCCATGCAACTAGGGTGGTATTGAAAACTCTAACTTTTTCGGCAAACATAGAAAGTGACTCTCCTGGGGGGTTTCTCTATTCGCAGTGGCCCCACCTGAATTTCGGCGTGCGTGGTAAGACCTCTGTTTAGCGTGGCTATTCTAAGGGTACGATCTTGCATTTGGGAAGCACTTTTTGCAAATTCCCGAAAATCACGGTTTTTTATTGATTCTTTAATCATTAAAAGTGTCAGAGGCCTGCGCCGCTTCCAGAGCAAAGTCCAAAGGCAGCCCAATCCCCTCCGCACTGGTACGACCGAAATGACTTTTCTTATTGACAAATCAGAATGCGTGCCAGTACCTTCCCAGATGGAGACCCCTCAATGAAGAAATCCTCGTTCCTCTTCCTCGCCTTCGCTCTAGCACTCTTCGTCGCCCACCCGCTCCACGCGCAGGGTACGAGTGGTTGCGCAGACTCTCCTGAAAACCCAACCGCTATCCTCGCCGTAGTCGGCTCCGCAGGCGCATTCTTTGCCTCGGCGCGTGCCCGCGTCAAAGCTCGCCGCAACTCCAAAGAATCGGCAAAATAACCCCACCGCCACCCAAAAAGATCCAGCACCAAACGCACAAAAACCCTGGCTCAGTCCAGGGTTTTCGCTTCCTGATCGAAATTCAAACCAACTCCCGGCCAAAACCCGCCGGATTACTTCCCCTTCTTCATCCGTTTCACCACGCCCGCCAGCGAGTGTTCATTCATCGCATTCACCGCATCCCCCCGCACCTTCTTCATCCACCCGCTCACTGCCTTATCGTCCACGCTCAGCCAATCCCCCGCCGTAGCCTCGAACACATCCCCCAGTCCAATCTGCTTCGCCGGAACCTTCAGCTTCGCGCCCCCATGCGGCCCCTTCCGCTGCACAATCAGCCCAGCTTTATGCAGCAGCAGAAACGTCCGCCGCACCATCACCGCGCTCTCCTTCAGCGTCTCCGCAATCGCCGACGACGTATGCATTGCATCCGGCTCACTCGCCAGCACCGCCAACACCCGCACGCTCAACTGAAACCGTCCGCTCTGTGCCATGCAAAAAAGCTACCACACCCATCCCATCGCCGCCGCCTGTTTTTATCCGCACACTCAGTGCAATCCACACTACCGAAAATCCACACCCACTGCCAACGCCTGCACACCATGTAAAATCTTTTAGTGAATATCCTCTTTGTCGGCGACGTCTTTGGCTCCGCCGGCCGCCACATCGTCCGCGAACACCTCCCTCACGTCCTTGAAACCAACGCCGTTGACCTCCTCGTCGTCAACGGAGAAAACGCCGCCGGCGGCTTCGGCCTCACCCCCTCCATCGCAGACGAGCTATTCGACCTCGGCGCTCACGTCATCACCACCGGCAATCACATCTGGGACAAAAAAGAGATCTTCGAATACATGACCGTCCCCGCCGACTCCCACACCCGCGGCCGCCGCATCCTCCGACCCGCAAACTACGCCGTCGGCACCCCCGGCTTCGGCATCTATCAGGGCGAACTCTCCACCGGCCAGACCTACGCCGTCATCAATCTCCAGGGCCGCGTCTTCATGTCCTCCTGCGACGATCCCTTCCGCAAAGCCGACGAACTCCTCGCCCAGATCCAGCGTGAGTCCGGAGCCAAAGTCATCCTCCTCGACCTCCACGGCGAAGCCACTTCAGAAAAAGTAGCCCTCGGCTGGTATCTCGACGGCCGCCTCACCGCTGTCCTCGGCACCCACACCCACATCCCCACCGCCGACGAGCGCGTCCTCCCCAACGGCACCGCCTATCAAACCGACGTAGGCATGTCCGGCCCTTACGACTCCGTTATCGGAGTAGAAAAAGAATTAGTGCTCGCGCGTTTCCTAACAGGAATGCCCGGCAAATTCGAACCCGCAAAAGGTAACCCAAAAATGTGTGCCGCACTCATCTCCTGTGACGGTGCTACCGGTCGCGCTCATCACATCCAACGCATCATGCTCGGCGAATAAAATTCTTCCATTCCGGCAAACCTTTTTTGACCTGTCATTCTGACCCTGAGCGCAGTCGAAGGCGAAGAACCCCCGCATTTCGCCTTTGCTTTTGCTTGTTTTTCGTCCTTACAACTCAGGATTCCTCTAACCAAAAAGCGCCACAAACCCTGAACTTAGAACCAATGCACTTCCAATCACGCCCATCCGAAGCCAGAACTCCCTCGTCTTCTCCATAGCAAAATCATCCTCCCCCACCAGTAACCACACACTCCCCCAAACGGGTCATACCGGAACAGGATTTGGTAAAAGTGAGGCACCCATAAATACCAAACCAGACAAGCGCCAACGGCGCGATCCGGAGGTTTGGTGTACGAACCGAGATACGCACCAGCGTTCTGATGGCAGCCTGGCAAGCGCCAACGGCGCGATCTACGCTAGCCTGGGGCAAAGCCCCAGGTAAACCCGCCGAAAATCCCCGCAGGCTGAAGGCCCGCGCTAAACCTTCCCCCGCCTCCTCACCTTCTCTGCGCTAAACTTGGCCCAACCATGCGCCGACTCACCCGCCGCACCTTCCTGCAAACCGCCACGGCCGCAACCCTCGCCACACAACTCAAACCCACCTCCGCACAATCCCCGCAGCAGCCCTACCCCGAAAACGGCACCCTGATCCCCGACGACGACTGGCGTCTCTGGATCGACGAAAAAGCCGAGTGGAAGAACGACCCTCTCTTCCTCCCCGAAGACATCTCCTGGCAAAACGAAGTTCTCTGCGGCAAAGGCACCCCACTCCCCGTCAACCAACCCTCCAGCCCTGATCTCCTCGATCACCTCAACGGCATCAACGTCACCCTCCCCACCACGGTCGAACAGCACTACTGGGGCAAATTCAGCAGCCGCCCCTACACCCCAGACGAGTACCGTTACGCCGCCGACGACCCCATCCCCCAAAACGGTGCCTACCTCGGCGTCTCGTGGTGGGGCAAACAAATCCACATCCCTTCCGAATGGAAGGGCAAACGCATCTTCCTCCACATCCGCGGAGCCCGCCTCCGCGCCGAAGTCTTCCTCAACAAAAAACTCGTCGGCTACTCCATCATGGAAGAGCTCCCCTTCGAGTGCGACCTCACCCACGCAGCAGACCCCGGCGGCTTCAACCTAATGGCCATCCGCCTCACCAACCCCTTCGGCCGCTACGACTGGGTCGACGGCCTCAACGCCCAGTGGGGAGCCGTCAAACTCTACCGCTCCCACGGCTTCGCAGGGCTTGACCGCGGCATGACAATAAGCGCGCATAACGACGTCCGAATCAAAGACGCATGGATTCTCAACACACCAGACCCAAGAACAGTCAATGTGACCATCGAGCTTGATAGAGGTTCGCAGCCTAACTGGCAGGGGCATATCCGATGCGAAGTCTTCGATGCAGAAACAGGAAAATCTCTTGGGACAAAAGAAATTGATGGCGAGGCCAACAACAAATCAACATCCACTGTTCATGACGAAGTAAATTCTCAGACTCATGCTGTCAGCTCAGTCACAACGATTGCTCCAGCCGCAAGCTCGCCATATGGCGGATTCTCCACCACCATTAACTGCCCAACAGCAACACTCTGGAATCTGGACAATCCAAAGCTGTATCACCTCCGCATCGAGATCAACTCTCAAGGCAAAACCGACACACGCACCATAGCCTTCGGCTTCCGCTCCTTCGTCCCCACCGGCATCGGCACTAACGCCGTCTTCCGGCTCAACGGAAAGCGCATCAAACTCTACTCCTCCATCTCCTGGGGCTTCTGGGGACTCAACGGCCTCTTCCCCACTCCCGAGCTAGCCGAAAAAGAAGTCACCCAAGCCAAAAAATTAAATCTCAACTGCATCAACTTCCACCGCAACCTCGCCAAAGAAGAAGTTCTCCGCGCCCACGACCGCCTCGGCCTTCTCCGCTACATGGAACCCGGCGCAGGCAAGATGGCCATCGGCAAACTCCCCGCCAACACCGCTGCCAGCGCTAACTCCATCGTCATGGAAAAACCCACCGACGCCGCCGACAAATTCGCCCAGCGCTTCATGTTCGTCAAATGCGTCGAGATGGTCAAAGCCTACCGCTCGCACCCCAGCGTCATCATCTACTGTCTGCAAAACGAAATCGGCGCCGATCTAAAAAACCCCGACACCATCGCCATCCTCACCGCCATGCGCGCCGAAGACCCCTCCCGCTGCATCGTCCTCAACGACGGCTTCGTCGCGCCACCCCGCAAAGCCGCGCAGGCATGGTTCGAGCCATGGAACGACAAGATCCATCGCAGCGACGAGAAAGAGTGGGGCGACTGGTGGAATCAACATCAGGGCGCAGGCGACCAATGGTACGACGAGTTCTACAAGTCGCCAACCGACTTCACCTACAAAGCCCCCTTCAAAAACGTCCTCACCGAATTCGGAGAAATGGAAGGCTGCGCCACGCCTGACAACCACGCCCTCATGGTCCACCAGATCACCCAGACCTACCTCGAGTACAGCGGCAAAAGCTACGACCTCACCGACCACAAAGAGATCCTCGCCGCCTACGACAAATTCCTCGACCAATGGAATTTCCGCACCGCCTTCCCCACCGCTGAGCAGCTCTTCAACGCCCTCGGCAAAAAGTGCTACGACACTTGGCAGAACTATCTCGAAAACGCCCGCATCTCCGACGAGCTCGACTTCGCCGTCATCTCCGGCTGGGAGTCCACCGCCATCGAAAACCACTCCGGCATCGTCGACAACCTACGCAACTTCAAATCCGACCCCACCCCCATCAGCGCCACGCTCACGCCCATCCGCCCCGTGGCCAAACAACGCAGCGCCTGCACCGCACGCGGCGAATCCGCCACCTTCGACCTCTACCTCCTCAACGACACATCCGAACCAGCCGCAGGCACTCTCACTTTCACCGCCGTCACGCCCTCAAACAAACTCATCAAACTCGCCGAATTCCCCGCCCCACAACAGATCACCGACCAGTTCAGCTACCTGCTCAAAGAATCCTTCCAAACCCCACGACTCGGTGAAGAAGGCCTCTACCGCTTCAAATTCGCTCTCTCCTCTGCCCCGCTCTCCACGCAGACGAAAGAGATTTGGGTAACAGCACCATCTGTGATGCCCATCGGCGGTATTCGCAGAAGGATCGGGGTCTCCGGTATCACCCCACAACTACGTAAACAGCTTGAGGATCTAACAAAATTTACCCAATTCGAAGTCGCTGACTTCAAACACAATGAAGAATTTGCAGTCATCGTCACCTCTGGCCTCACCGCCACCGCCTCTGCTTCGCAAAACTCCGGAGACACCACCGGCCTTGAAAACCAACCTGGCCACGAAGTAGGAGCCGTACAGACCACCACTCAACTCGGCCACATCGATCCATACATTCTCGATGTCGTCCGCATGGGCATGCCTCTACTAGCTATCCCGCAAGCCGACGCCCTCTCAGAAGGAGTCGCCAAACAACTAGCCGCAGCCGGAGCCTTCACCTGCAACGGCACTGTAGGCGACTACCGCGCCCCCTGGATGGGCAACTGGTACTTCGTACGCGATCACCCCATCTACGCCGGTCTACCCGTCAACCAGGCCATGGGCATCCATTACCAGGCCAAAGGACGCCAGGCCAACGGCCTCTTAGTCGAAGGCCCAAACGTAGAAATCATCGCCGCCTACTCCCGCGACCACGACCGCAACATCGGCGCCGGCACCTTTACGACCACATTAGGAACCACAAAATGCATCTATCACCGCGTTCCTGACCTACACCCGGTCCTACAGCAACGCTTCCTGGCCAACGCCCTCGCGTGGCTCACAACCTAAGCATCTGATTCAGATTTATTCAAGGAAGAGAGAGTAATCGTCATTTCGACCGAAGCCGCTCACACTCTTGTGAGCAGCGAAGCGGAGAAACCCCGCATTTGCCGTTGTTCTTGCCGTTGTTTGTTTTTTTCTTCAAATTCCGCCCAAAAAGCGCATGTCAAGCCCCAAAACCACCTAACTCAAACAAACCAAACAGGATCGAGTTGGCGTATTAGTTCCACTCCAACCGCTATAATGAATATATAAATCAAAAACAAACCAGCCCCGGACACCCTCCGGGGCTAACCTATTGATAACAAGTATTTTGTACGCAAACCACTTGTTATCAATATTTTGCAGACACCATCCCCCTGCAAAACCATGAATCAAAGGATTTTATCCCCAAAATACCCCCTGATAGGAGGGGGGAGGGGGGAGGGGGGAGGGGGCAAAAAAAGAGGCAGCCCCAAAGGGACTGCCTCTTTTCATCCAACTGCTCTTTAGTTGTGCGGCGGCGTGTGGTGCACTGGAGTAGGCTTAGTTGCCTTCTTCAACACGACCGCACCGTCACTCATCGTAATCATGATGGGGTTGGGGGTGTACGAAGCATACGTGCCAGTCAGCGTAACCTTCTGACCGACAGCAGTCGCCGCTGCGGTATCAGCCGCCAGTTTCTTGGCAGCCGCAACCTGGGCGGGAGTTTTGCCCTCGTCAGGAGGCGTCATGTTGAACGTGAAGTCTGCCGTCTTCGACTGGACCGCACCCTCCTCGACTGCCACTTTGAGCACAGTAGGCGAAGACTCGATTACCACGGCATCCGGAATCTGCACCGACTTGCCCTTCATCGTGTCCCACACCTTAGCGGCGTCTTCTGGCGAACCCTGAGCAAAGATGAGCTCCTTGTCGCTCACAGCCAGGGTGCTAAGGTCAGGTGTGGTCGCGATGATGCCATGAATGACCTCTGCAGGAGAGGGTGCCGGCTTAATGCTGAAACCAGCCGGTGGGTTCAGATTCGCCTTCGCTGCGGTCACGACCGCGTCGTAACCTTCTTCCGCTCCGTGGTACTTCTTGTAGCAATACTTGGCCGTCGGCTCATACTGCCCCTTCAGGTTATCCGGAGCAAACGCTGCCACACGCGCCGCATAGAACGAGCAATTGATCAGGTCCGGCGGAGTCGACTGCAGATAGGCCACCGCGAGGAAGTAAATATCCTGCAGCACCGACCCGGGGGTCTGGGTCGCCGCCGCCGGCACAATCTCAAGTTCCTTCTTATAAGCATCAACCGCCGACGCAGCATCCTTCTTGTTCAAAGCGGCAAAGCCGATCGCACTGTAAAGAATGGGGTAGGTACCCGACTTCAATTTGCCAAAATCGGCATCGCTCATATCCGCCGGCTTGGGGGCGGCAAGCCCCTTCTTGGCAAAGTCGGCCGCTTTGTCCAACTCAGCCTGCTTTGTCGTAGCGTCGGTTGTTTGATCTGCCTTTTGCTTGTGGAAATATGTCTCCGTGGTCAGCCCTGTCAGGTTGTTCGGATCGACCTGGAGCAGCCGGTCAGCCGCATCGAGTGCCTTCGCGCCATCGAAATTGCTGTACGCCTGCGTTAGCTGTTGAAGCACCGACGCCTTCACCGCCGACTGCGGATAAGCCGTCAGATAAGCCTCCAGCGCAGGCGCCATCGTCTGCGGTGTCGTCTGCGAGATCGCGCTGTTATAAGCGTTGTACTCCGCCGGTGACATCTGGACGCCGGCATTGGACTGCGCGTTGGAACCAAGATTGACCTGGGTTTGTGCTACTAGCGGACCCGGTACCCATGCCATGCCGGCAACGGCCAGGAGAGACGCAACGACTACCTTCTTCATTCCACACTCCTAAATATTTCTTCTCTTTCAAATGTGTCACCGATGCTTCCGGGGTCACTTGTACTTGCGACAAAGCACAGCCTGATCATAGTGCATCCGGCTGTAGTCCTTGACATACCCGACCCTTCGGCCGAGAGATTGAAGTGTTCGTGGCATCTCGGGATGATGAAGCGGATTATAGAAACGCCGTCGCTCAAAGGCAAGTGTGACCCTAGGTTTTGTAGCAAGAAATACTCGATATGCAAGAACACCCTCACCGGGGACGGCCTATACGTGCGCGGCTGTCTTCTGGCGCGCCTCACTCAGATGAGGATGCGCGTTCGTGGAGTGTTTGATTCGCTGCATGCTTATGAGCAGCCTCGTGCTCGCCCTTCGCGTGGCGCTCATGATGTGCTGCTGCCTTCCGTGTGCGCCGTCATCACCTCGATGAAGCATCGTTTGTTGCTCGGAGACCCTACGCCGACTCCTCGCAAGAAAACTATCCTCACCGTGTTAAGATTTCGCGCAAATGACCCGCCCTCATCAACGTCCAAACGGGCAGCGCCTAGCCGCAAAAACCTTACCAACGATCTCCCATATTGCGGTACCTGCCTATTAATAGTGTTATGTACTTCTTATCCACAACTGGTAGTGTTGTCCCCGTTGATTCCACTCAGGAACGCAGCTAAAGTTGTTCTAGTCATATCAAACAGGCGGGAATGGGATTCCCTATCTTTCCGCAAAGAGGTCGCATGCTCAAGCTAAAGAGGGTCCAGATACTCGGTTTCAAATCCTTCTGTGATCGCACTGAGGTCCAGCTCTCCGGCGAAGGCATTGCAGCTATAGTCGGCCCAAACGGCTGCGGCAAATCCAACATCTCCGACGCCATCACGTGGGTTTTGGGTGAGCAATCCGCCAAATCCCTGCGCGGCGTCAAGATGGAAGACGTCATCTTCGCCGGTACGCGTGACCGTAAACCAACGGGCATGGCCGAGGTCTCGCTCACCCTCGTCGACCCCGAAATCTACGACGGCGCCAACCTCGACGCTGGTCCCGAGATCATCATCGACGAATCCTCCCCCACCGACTGGGATGAGGCCAACCTCCGTCAGCAAAGTGCCGCGGAGACTGAAGAAGCCGTCGCCGAGGCCCAGCCGGGGACCATTATCGAAGGCGAGGCGAAGAACCCCCAAATCGTTCCCCTCGCAGCAGACCCAGATGCAACAACAAATAACGTTGTACTAAAGATCCGCCGCCGCAAATTCGGCCGCGCCCCGGTCCGCGCAGGCGAACTCACCATCACCCGCCGCCTCTTCCGCTCCGGCGACAGCGAATATCTTCTCAACGGCAAGATCTGCCGCCTCCGGGACATTCAGGACATCTTTATGGGCACCGGTCTAGGCGGCGAGACCTATGCCATCATTGGCCAGGAGCGCATCGGTCAGCTTCTCAGCTCCAAGCCACTCGATCGGCGGGCCATCCTCGAAGAGGCCGCCGGCATCACTCGCTTCAAGACCAAGAAGCGTCTCGCAGAACTCAGGCTCGAATCCGCCCGCCTGAATCTGTCACGCGTGAATGACATCTTCGACGAGGTCACGCGTCAGATGACCTCTCTCAAGCGTCAGGCCTCCAAGGCCGAACGTTATGGCGCGCTACGCGACGAACTCCGCACGCGTCTGCGTGTCGTCCTCGCCAGCCGCATGTCCCAGCTCGACATCGAACAAGCGGCAACCAGCGAGAAGATCGCGGCTCTCTATAACCAGATCGGCGCCCAGACCACCACCGTCGAAGCCATGGATGCCGAGCATACCGAAGGCATACGCGCTGGCTACGCTCTCGACCAACAAATTCGCGAAGCCGCAGCTCGAGCCAACCAATCTGCTGTGGAACTCGAACGGATCACGGCGCGCACCGCAGCCAACGCAGACCGCATCGCCGAACTTACAAACCGCCTTTCAACCGGAAGCGACGAGCTCGCCCAGGCTCGTGAACAACTGGCCAGCCTCGCCGGCGAACTCGAGCAACATCGCAGTTTCCTCGAAAATGCCACCACCGAATCGGACAGTTCACGTCAAGCTGCATCGAGCCATCAAGCTCAGGTCCAGGACGCCGTCCGTGCTGTCGCTGCTACCGAGCAGCAGGCCGAACAGAATCGCCGCGCTTCGATGCAGTTGATGCAACGTATCGGTCAGACCCGCAACGAGGAAGCTCAGGCCGCCGCTGCCCTCGCTGGTCTCGAACGCGAAGCCGAGCGTCTTGTCTCCGAGTCCGACATCGCCCGACAGGAACTCGAAACCCTCGGCTTGCAACGCGGGCAGGTTGCACTCTCCTTCGAATCCGTTACGGAACGTCTGAAGCGTCTCGAAGCCGAGATCGCAGAGCTTCGCCTTCAGATCGAAGCCAGCCGTAGTGAAGAGTCGCAGTCCAAGCGCCGCGGTGACCAACTGCGCGGCGAGGTTGCAACCCTCAATGGCCGTCGCAATTCTCTTGAAGCTCTTATTAAAGAGCACAGCTACTCCACCGATACCGTCCGCAATATCTTCAAGAGCGACACCTACAAGCAGAACACGAACGGCGTGGCCGCCGTAGGCACACTGGCCGATTTCCTCGAAGTTGACGGCAAATACGAGAGCGTCGTCGATGAGTTCCTACGCGATGAGCTCAATTACATCGTCGTCAAATCCTGGGACGCCGCCGACGCCGGCATGCATCTGCTCCAGACCGATGTCAGCGGCCGCGCTACTTTCCTCGTCCACCCCAACGACGCGCAGGCAAACTTCGCCTTCGCCGAAGGAATGCCGAGTGTTGCCCAAACGAACATTGAGGGCGTCGAAGGAGTGGTTCCGCTCAAAGAATGCGTTCGAGTCCTTGATGGTTTCGGCAGATCCCTCGAAGTCATCCTGCCTAAGCTCCGCGAGGGCTTCGTCGCACCCGACTCCTACACCGCCCGCTCGCTGGCCCTCTCAAATCCTCAAGCTTTCTTTCTCTCTCCGTCCGGCGAGACCTTCCACAACGTCACAGTCACCGGCGGACGCCCCCGCACACAAGGTCCGCTAGCCCTCAAGCGCGAGCTCATCGAAGTTCAACAGAAGGCAGAAAAGACCGAGCAGGACCTGGCCCAGACCGACCTCCATACCGCCGAGCTGCAGCATCAGATCGCAGCCCTTAACGTCACCATCGAAGGCAAGACCCACGAACGGCGCGATGCCGAACGCGAGTCTGCCAACTCCGGTGCAGCTCTCCGCCAGATGGAATCCGAGGTCGCTCGTATCGAACGTCGCCTTCAGGACTGGGCCCTTACCAGCGAGCGCAATCGTGACGCTCGAAACCAGAAGGTAGAACTAATCGCTCGCCGTCAACAAGAAACTGCTGCCTTCGAGAACGAGCGCGCTACCCTCGAGACCAGCCTCGCCACCCTCCAGGAGCAGCTCGATCAGCTCCGCAGCCGACGCGAAGAGTTGCAGCAAGCGGCTGCAGCATCCTCCGCCGCGCTTGCCGGCCTCGAAGAGCGCCGCCGTAACGCCTCAGCCAACTTTGAGCAGACGAACCGCCTCTACAACGGACAGAGCCACCGCATTGCGCAGCTCGACCAGCAACTGACAGCCGCAATCACCGAAAAACTTCGCCGCGAAGAGGAAACAGCCGCGCTTGCTGTCCAACACAGTGAACTATCCGACCTTCGCTCCACTGCCGTGGCGGAGGGTGTCCGTCTCACCGGAGAAGCCGCGGAACTACGCACTGCGATGGATGAACTTGACCAGCGTCTTCGCACTTTACGCCACGAGACTGAAGCGCTCCGCGAGCAACGAGCAGCCCTCACCGCCCGCGCCGCCAAACTTGCATCCGACATCGAGCACATCGACGCCACCTGCCTCAATGATCTTGGCGTTGAACCCACAATCCTACGCGAAGATCAAAACATCGCACGCATCGAAGGCAACGCCCTGCACACAGAAGAAGAAGAGTCCCGTGCCCTCAAGCAGCGCCTCGAGGCGATGGGCCCCGTCAATATGATGGCTCTTGAAGAGTACAACGAGACTGTCACCCGCCACGGCTTCCTCGAAACCCAGCGTAAGGACCTCCTTGACTCAATCGAAAATACTCAAGCTTCAATCAAGGAGATCGACGACGTGTCTCGCACGAAGTTCGACGAGGCATTCAAAGTCATCAACGAAAACTTCTCCGTAACCTTCAGCAAACTATTCGGCGGCGGCCAGGCCTTCATGAAGCTCACCGACGCTGAAAATATCAACGAAAGCGGCATTGATATCGTCGCTTCGCCTCCAGGCAAGAAGCTGCAGAACATTCTTCTTCTTTCCGGAGGAGAAAAAGCACTGACCGCCCTTTCGCTTCTGGTCGGAATCTTCCAGTTCCAGCCCGCACCCTTCTGCATTCTCGACGAAGTCGATGCTCCGCTTGACGAGACCAACGTAGGCCGTTTCGCCAAACTGATCCACGACATGAGCGCATCCACCCAGTTCGTCGTAATAACCCACAGTAAACGCACGATGGCTCAGGCCGACGTTATCTACGGCGTCACCATGCAGGAACCGGGTGTCTCGAAGATCGTCAGCGTCAATCTCAATCGCCGTGACTCCGCGGAGAATCGCCGCGCAGTGGCTTGACGCACCTGTGGACCAACCATCCTTTTGCGCAGCTGGGGCGATCAGCACTCGCCCCAGCATTTTTTCTTAACTGCACAACTCGACTTCTATCCATAACAGTCTCAGAAAAGCACCTTTATCCTGCAAACATTTCTTTGAAACCGGCTACGCTATAAAAGGCATGTACATACCGATCACAATTGCCGCTCTAGCACTTCTGACGGTGGTAATGATTTTGATAAGGATCTTTTGGTTGCGTATGCCCCCGCGGACGAGGGTATCCCTCCTTTGTGCGTCTGTCGCTGTCGTCGTCCTTCACGTTCTCTTCGAAGCGACCAAATGGAGCACTACCTCGGATCGCCTGAATGTGGTCATTAGCTGGCTCGCAATTGCTGGATACGAACTTCTTGTTTTATCGTTCTCCCGCGTATCTCCCAAGTGGCTTACCCTCCCCAGTGCGGCAATCCTGCTTGTACCACTCGTTTCATCCAGCATTCTGTTCCCTCTATCGGAGCTCTTCCAACCAAACCCCCAAGCGATCGTTCCCATCGGCGATCATCTTTTCTACGAGGTTACCCAATGGGCGAATATAGAGGGCGGCAATGCGGGTGTGGACATCATCATCTATCACCGCCTTCCGCTGGTCCCATTTCTCCGGCACAAGCTGCAAGTTATCCGCTTCAATAACCAGGAGTGCAATGCATACGCTGCATTTGCGATATCTCTTCCCGCAAAGCACTATCTGGGTCGCTGCCCTTACTGGCCCAGCCAATCTACCGGTACTCTCGATAAGCTCTTCCCGGTCCCCTGAGTGCCCATTACCCCTTTCTTCCATAGAGGTGATACCGTCAACGTGATGCCAACTGCTCTTCTTCAAACCGACCTCGGCTCTCTTCCGATGACAGCCCACGGCAAGGTTCGCGACATTTACGCCATATCCGAAGATCAGCTCCTCTTTGTTGCCAGCGATCGCATCTCCGCCTTCGATCATGTCCTCGGCAGTGGGATTCCGGATAAGGGTAAGATCCTCACACAGCTCTCGCTCTTCTGGTTCGAATTTCTCAAGTCCACCGTCCCAAACCACCTGATCACTGACAATTTCTCTCAATTTCCTCCAGAACTGCAGCCGTTTTTGAGTCAGTTGGGGGGTCGAAGCATGCTCGTCAAGCGAGCGAAGATGTTCCCTGTAGAGTGCGTCGTTCGCGGCTACCTCTCCGGCTCAGGATGGAAGGACTATCAACAAACGGGCTCCCTCTGTGGCATTCAACTTCCCGTGGGCCTCCGCGAATCCGATCCGTTGCCCGAACCCATCTTTACTCCCGCAGCAAAGATCAACACTGGCGGCCACGACGAAAACATCTCCTACAAAGTCGTCGAGCAGACCATTGGCGCAGCCCATGCCAAGGCTCTCCGCGCGCTCACTCTTGAGATTTACGATCAGGCCACGAAACACGCGTCCCGCAAGGGCCTGATCCTCGCCGACACGAAGTTCGAATTCGGCCTGATTAACAACACGATTGTTCTCGCCGACGAGGTCCTAACCCCTGACTCCTCACGCTACTGGCCCGCGGCAACCTACAATCCCGGCGGTCCCCAACCCTCCTTCGACAAGCAATACGTTCGCGACTACCTGGAATCCATCCACTGGAACAAACAAGCCCCGGCTCCGGCCCTCCCCGACGAGGTTGTCACCCGCACCCGCGAGAAATATCTCGAAGCTTTTCGCCTGATTACTGGGAAAAAAGACATCAGCCATACCTAGAACACGTATGAACCTCTTCGACTGGTTTCTCATCGCCACGCTAGCCTACTCCATCGTCATGGCCTTCTTGCGCGGCCTGATCCTCGAACTCTTCTCCCTCGGCGGCCTGGTCATCGGTATCCTGCTTGCGAGCTGGAATTACAATCACGTTGCAGCATTTCTCGAACATCTGATCTCCACGCCTGCGACCGCTCAAATCGTCGCCTTCTTCCTCATCGTCATCGGAGTCATGGTCCTCAGTTTGCTCCTCGGCAAAGCCCTGAATCGTACCGCACATGCGATTGGACTCGGCTTCTTCGACCGCCTTTTGGGGGCGATCTTCGGATTCGCACGGGGATGCCTGTTTGGGGTTGCCATCTTGATTGCTATTGCCGCCTTTTGGCCACATTCTGACTGGATCGCAAATTCCCGGCTATCTCCCTATTTCCTTGCGGGAGCTCATGCGGTATCCTTCGTTGTACCTCACGATCTTCAGCAGCTGATTCTGACCGGCGCACAGCAACTCAAGCACAACGCGCCCGATTGGATCAAACCGCTCCGGTAGAGGCACAATGAAAGAGTGGTTCCAGAAAGGACCACCTGCGAGGAATAACCTTGAAGCGCGAAATGGACGGTCTGATCACGCAGATGCACAGCGCCGGCATCCCTTATTCGGAGGCCGTTCGCCAATTCAAGAAGCGTTACATCCTCGAAGTGCTGGCCCAGCACAAGGGCAATCAGTGCAAGGCCGCCGAAGAGCTCGGCATGCATCGGAACACCCTCAGCCGTACCTTGGCCGAACTCGACATGAATACTGCCCAGATCCGCAACGGCATGCGCCGGCCGCCTAGCAGCGAACGCCCGCGCATACAAAACATTGCCAGTGCCCGTTAGCCACCGGTTCCGTCTAACCGGCAGCCGATGAGAACTATCTTCCAGCACCGCACCTTCATAATCGCCACATGGATGGCGGTGGCCGCGCTCTGCAGTTCATCTTTCGCCCAATCCCAAAGCGCCTCCGTTGCAGGCGCATCTGCAAAACGCCAGGCCCAGGCCGCAGAAAACGCTTACCTAGCCGGCGCCCGAATGCTGGAACACAACGATCTCGCGAGCGCAGAGATCCAGTTTGATAAAGCGGCCAAGCTGGATCCCTCAAACAGTGACTACGCGATGGCATACTCAGTCACTCATCGAAGGCATATCAACGAATTAATCCAGGAGTCCGGGAAAGCTCGCCTGCTGGGTCAGAGAGAAAAGGCCGAGACTCTGCTGGCAGAAGCCCGCCTCCTCGATCCACAAAGTGATATCGTCGGCCAGAGCGCCGACCCTGGAGCGCTTCCTAAAGTCTTTCATCCAGAGATTGAGCCATGGATACGCGACGCTCCAGCCATCGCTGGGCCGATCACTTTGTTGCCTAACTCTGGTCCGAAGAGTTTTCATCTTCGCTCAGACGAGCAGGATGTCATTCGTCAGGTCCTCTCGGGATACGGCATCACAGCAAGCTTCGACGAGTCGGTGCAAAAACAAAATATCCGCTTTGATCTTGACGATTCCACCTACCAGCAAGCCGTGCCTATCCTCCTGAACATGGCTCATCTCCTCGCGGTGCCGCTTGATGCTAAAAGCGTCCTCATCGCCAAGGACACCCCAGACAATCGCCAGAAGTTCGAACATCAGTTGCAGGAGACCATCTACATCCCCGGCATGACCAACGAACAGATGGACGAACTCGGCAACGTCGTCCGCAACGTATTCGACGTCAAACAGATCAGCATGAACAAGGGGTCTGGCACCCTCGTCATTCGCGCTCCGCAAGAAACTTTGACCTATATCAACCTAACTCTCGCCGACCTCATCGACGGTGGCAGCGAGGTCATGATCGAACTTCAGCTCTATTCCGTCGACAAGACCAATCAGCGAAACATCGGCGCTCAACTTCCACAGCAGCTCGGCCTCTACAATGTTTCCTCTACGGCACAAAGCCTCGTGAGTTCCAATCAAACGCTTGTCAACCAGGCAATCGCCCAAGGTCTCATACCAGCGGGTTCAAGCAATATCACCATTGCCCTCGCGCTCATCGCCTCAGGTCTAGTCCAGAGCACACTCCTCTCCACCACGGTCGGCTTCTTCGGCGGCGGCATCACGGCGACTGGCGTCACCGCCAACCAGAATCCTGCGTTCAATCTGTCGCTCACCGCCGGCGACACCCGTTCCTTGAACGATATCAAGCTTAGGGTGGGAGACCGACAGGCAGCTACCTTCCGCGTCGGCGAACGTTACCCCATCACCACCGCTACTTATTCCAGCGGCTTGTCCACTGCCTCTTCTGCGCTTTCCGGCGTTTCTATCAATGGGGTCAGCGCCGCCAGCCTCCTCAACGCTGCCGCTGGTACTCCAATCACCATCCCGCAAATTCAATACGAGGATCTCGGCCTTACGTTAAAGGCAACACCGACGATACAAAAATCCGGAGCTATTAAGATGCATATCGACCTCAAGATTGAAGCGCTGACAACTGGTACGGTAAACAATATCCCCATCCTCGATAGCCAGCAGTTCGCCTCAGACGTTACGGTCGACGACGGAGACACTGCGATGATGGTTAGCAGTATTACCAAAAGCGCAGCCGCCAGCATAGGAGGATGGCCCGGTCTCGGTGAGTTGCCTGGATTTCAAACCGCAACAGCAGACACAACCACCATGACAGACTTTAGCAACCTGATACTTCTCGTCACCCCACACGTCACTCGCCGCCGCTCCAATCTCTCGGCTGGGCCGCGTATCGCGATCAATCTGCCCGAGCCATCGAGTTAGGACTGCCTCCACCAGCAACCATACGGGAACATCGTATCCGCCATCAGGCGCAATCAGTTGTTCTTGCGCACGACGTTATCAATGGACATTCCGACTCACTGCAACCGCGAAAACAACTACGCGCGTCAATCCATAAGATGCAGGTCTGCGCCCCAAGCATTGATAATGTGCGAAACGGTTGAGTACGCATCAACCCGCGTTGACCATACAGAATTTGACCGTTATACTTGATCTTGCAAGGGCGGGAGTAGCTCAGTGGTAGAGTGCTTCCTTGCCAAGGAAGATGTCGCCGGTTCGACCCCGGTCTCCCGCTCCAAACAAGTCCTGCCTGCGGTACACTTCTCCTATAACTCAGCAGGGCAGAAGTAAGCCCACTCAAGGCGCGGTACCCAAGTGGTAAGGGAGAGGTCTGCAAAACCTTTATGCGTCGGTTCGATCCCGACCCGCGCCTCCAAATTATTCTCCTTTAGAATCAAGGGGATTTCGAGGAAGGCAGAAAATTTACCTTACTTTTGCCTTTCCTTACGGGGTTTTCGCGCTTTAAAATATCGGGCATGGGCGCTCCTGTCGTTATCATTCCCCGTCTCCCTCTCGTCACGATCTTCGTCCGGCATTCCGTCAAGTGCCGCCACAAGGCCGACCATTTTTACAAAAACTGCAAGTGCCGCAAGTCGCTTCGCTGGGTGGTTGCCGGAGAAAAACAGCGCACTCGGTCTGCGGGCACGCGGAGCTGGACTCAAGCGGAGGAAGAGAAGCGCAAGCTGGAGACGCGGTTCCGGGACGCCGACCCGACAAAGCCCGTCAGCGTCACCGTAGAGACCAACCTGCGGAAGACTATCGAGCAGGCAGTCAAGCTTTTTGTGAGCGACAAACGATCCCAGGGACTCGACGAAGGAGTCTTGAAAAAATACGAGCGGGAGTTAGGACGTCTCTCCGACTTCATGGCAAAGAAGTCAAAGTTCTTCCCACATGAAATCGCTCTGGAGGACCTGACGGCTTTCCGTACAGGGTGGAATGCCATGTACCCCTCCTCGACCACCCGCGCGAAGGTTCAAGAGCGCCTACGGGCTTTCCTGCGCTACTGCTACGAATGCCGGATGATGGATCGTGTCCCGAAACTCTCCGCGATTCGAGTGGACGAGCCGCCGACCCTGCCGCTGTCCGACGCACAATATGAGAAATTGCTGGAGGTCATCCCCAACGAGTTTCCTGCTCCCAAAGCAAAGCGTATCCGCGCGCTCGTGCGTCTCATGCGGCATAGCGGCCTTGCGATCTATGATTCGGTCACGTTGGAACGAGACGAACTCAAATGGGATGACACTAGCGAGCTATATCGGATTGTGACGAGTCGGCAGAAGACCGGGACGCATGTCTCGGTTGCCATCCCCGCTGACGTGGCCCAGGAAGTCATGGACGCGATGCTGCTCAACGACAGCCCGCAATACGCCTTCTGGAATACGGGGACGGGCAAGCCTCAAACTGCCGTTACCAACTGGCAGCATGATCTCCGGCAAGTCTTTCGTGCCGCTGGGCAGCCCGACGGCCACCCGCATCAGTTGCGCGACACGTTCGCGGTGGGACTACTCCAGAAGGGTGTGCCTCTGGAAGAAGTCAGCAAACTCCTGGGGCATGAGTCAATCAAGACGACGGAAAAGTATTATGCGCAATGGGTCATCGCCCGACAGGATCGGCTGGATGCTTTAGTGGTGGGAACGTGGGCAGCAGAGCCCATCAAAAAACAAAAGCAGACTGGGGTTCTATGCGCGTGCGGGTGCGGGTGCCGGATCGTAGGAAGTGCGGCGAAATTGAGCCGCCACTTCTCTGTCGCGCTTCAAGGCGGCACTACGTCTCATGAAGCTCCTATGCAGAAGGCATCTTGAGTTGGCCCTGGATGTGGACGGATTCAAGAAATGGCTTTTAGGGGTACCACGCACATGGACTTTATGGTTTCAAGATAGGCTATCCACCTTCGGGGCCAGCGACCCACTCCGAGCAATCACTGCCAACTTTAGAAGGTTCTGCGAGGGATTCTGGACCTATGATCTTCTACGATCTGCGTTGCGCCTCCTGTTCGCAGTCTACTGTCCGGCACGGCCGTAAAAAGGACCGGGGAGTCAGTCCCCGGCCCTGCGTTCGCTTCGGTTTGAAGTACGCCCTACGACCGTTGCAATCTCCGCCGAAGGGTTCCAGCCGCGCCCAGCAACCCGGTCCCAACCAGCATCAGGCTGCCAGGCTCGGGAACAGGACTGACAGGAGGCGTAACAACGGCGGTGAAGGTGAGCGTGCCGTCCGATGTCAGAACAAGCGTCTCCGCTCCGCCGTCGAGCGCGAAGCCGTCTGTCGCTGGAAAGCCCACTGTAGGTGCCAGCACGTTTGGCGGAGCTGAGATAGGGCCTTCGGTCGTCAGCAACTCGTACGATGCCAGATCGCTGCTCGCCAATCCAAATCCATTGAACCCATCGTTGTTGAGGAAGCCGATCGTAGGGACGAATCCCGGGACCGCAGGGTCGGTCGAAATGCTGACCTCGTTATCGGCGGCCAGAGTATAGGTGGTGCCTCCTTCGCTGAAGGTGCCACCAATGTCGTTGTAGGAAAAGAAGCCGCCTGCGGAGTCACTTGTGTCGACATTCGTCGTATCGCCGGTGAAGATAAAGGTGAATATACCGGAGAACGGCGATGAGGCGCCGTTTCCGCCGGTAATGGTTCCGCCGCCGGTGCCGGTGAAGGTATAGGTGACAGGGTCTGCATGAGCGGCAGTGAGCGGCAAGATGCAGCCGACTGCGGGGATAAGAACTGCGCGGGTTAGTTTCTTATGCATGAATTCTGTTTGCAGCATGTTTTCCCTGGATCAATGGGTTTTGAAGGCAGATGCGTTGAGTGCGCCGCCTGGGATTTCTCGGCTCACCAAAACTCCAATCGAAGTTGCGCAGATTGAGTAAAAGACCACGCAACTTAAGTGCGCGGAATGCAGCTTTTTTCAAAACCAATCATTAATAAAGAGGGGGGAATAGTCTAAGAGAGAAGCAATTCTTCCGCCAAAGCGGAACAGGAGAAAAGCCCGCATTTTTTTCTTTCTTCTCCGTTCCCGCAAGACCTGCACCTTCTTGCAGGCACAAGCGGAAACTGATTGCCTAGGGTCTCCTCGCCTCGATCCCGAAAAGCAGTTGCCGGATGCCCCATCCGTACGCGCTCTTTGCCAGTACCCCACGCAGCGCCATCCGCGCTGGAATCCACCGGACCCAAAACAAAAAGGCCGTCCCCGAAGGGACGGCCAGACTGTCTCACGATCCTCCGTCACGCAGCAAGAAACCTGCGCCGCACAGCACCGGCCAGCCCGAGAACACCGGTGCCCAGCAGAGCCAGCGTCGAAGGCTCAGGCGTAACCGCCACCGGTGCTCCCGTCCCCGCCGTCGACCAGGTGCCGGGATCGTCGATGTTGAAACCCACACTTCCTCCATCTACTCCCGTGTCTTGGGCGGCGCCGTTGGTGTTGCCCAAGAGGATGCTAAACAACCCGGGACCCGAGCCCTCGACGTCAATAGACCAGTTCGTAATCTCTCCGCTCGCATTGGTCGCAACCTCGAAACCATCATCGAAGGCGTTGGAGTTGGCATTGGTGATTGTATCGACGCCGTCCGTGAAGGAGAACGACGTCGGGTCGATGATGACAAACGACAGATTATCCCCCAGCGCCTGAGCGACCGTAAACGACCCGCTGACAGAATCGCTGGTGGTGAAAGGACCATCGACCCCAGTGAAATCGTTGCCCGTGTAGTCGTAGGTTGTTTGCGCCAGCACGGCGCGGGCAGGTAAGAGAAGGATCGCAGCCGCTATAAGAGCTGCGCGGGTTAGTTTCTTATGCATGAATTCTGTTTGCAACATGTTTCGTCTCCTGGGACTAGGGGTTGTTGAAGGCAGATGCGTTGAGTGCGCCGCCCGAGATTTCTCGGCTCACCAAAACTCCAATCGAAGTTGCGCAGATATTGAGTAAGAGCCTACGCAACTTAAGTGCGCAGAATGCGGCTTTCATCATGCAGGTTTTTTTGCAAGATCATTCAGAAAAAGAGGGGGGAATAGTCTAAGAGAGAAGCAATTCTTCCGCCAAAGCGGAACAGGAGAAAAGCCCAGCATTTTTCTTTTCGTCTTCTCCGTACCCGCAATATCCTGCACCTTCTTGCGAGCATCAGCGGAAACTAATTGTCCAGGGTCAAAAAAAACGGCCCCTCAGTGAGGGGCCAATCTGCTGCTCTTGGTCGCCAAGCTGTTGTGCAACCGCTTGACCTGGACACCGTTACATCAAGCTAGTTCACGGTGAGCGTAACGGCGGTGGTCTCCATAGTCGATCCGGAAGTGCCGGTTACGGTCACGGTGTACATCCCTGCCGTGGTACCAGAGTTTCCAGAGCCGCTGCCGCCGCTACTTCCTCCACTGCCTCCGGTACTTCCTCCGCCACTGCAACTTGAGAGGCCGCCGGTCAAAAATGCCAGCAGGATCAGCATGCCCAGCATGGCTCGCCAACCGCGCCGGCGCGCCGGTATGCCGAACAGCAGCAAGCAAGCCAGGGTGCCGCCAGCAGCGTACCAGGGAACGGGAACTCCGCCTGACTTGGGATGGCCGGGAAGGCTAAGCGCCGCGCTGGTTGCCGCCGTGGTGGTGATCGTGAGCGTCGAGGTCTGCGCCGTTGCGCCGGAGAGGGTCACCGACGTTGGAGAAAGGCTGCACGTCGCCGGACCGCTGGCAGCCATCGGGCTCACGGCGCAACTCAAGCTGACGGCTCCGCTGAATCCGTTCGACCCGGTTGCGCTGATCGTCGATGTATTGCCCGTCATTGCTCCGGGACTCACGGTGATGTTTCCGCTGCTGCTGAGGGCGAAGCTGGGGTTCACCACAACGGCGGTGACGGTGACGGTCACTGCCGCAGATGTACTGCCGCTGAAGCTCGTGCTGCCTCCGTAGACCGCGGTGATGCTGTCCGAGCCGACGGGCAGCGCGGTGGTTGCGTAGGTGGCCACGCCGGATGGGGAAAGCGTGCCGGTGCCCAGGCTCGTGGTTCCGTCATAGAAGGTCACCGTTCCCGTGGGCGCTCCGCTGCCGCTGCTCCCTGCCACCATCGCGGTCAGCGTAACCGTTTGGCCCACCGCGGCCGGATTCGGCGATGCGCCGGCCGTCGTCGTTGTCGCGGCTAAGGACGGAGTGAGATTGGCGCCATAGAGGTTTGCGAGAAGAACAACATCGGCAGCACCTTCCTGACCGCCTGAGGAAAGCAGCAAATCCGAATATTTGCCGCCGCTGACCTCCGCCGCGGTGAGCGAGGTGGAAGACCCGGCCAGGCCGAGGGGAATCGGGGTTTGAAACGTTCCATCCCCATTGCCGAAGAACATCCAGGTCTCGGAATCTCCGCAGCATTCGCCCTGCGCCACATCGAGCTTGCCGTCTCCGTTAAAATCCGCCACGGCGATGTCGGTAAGGAATGGCAGATCGTCAGCCTGGGCTGTGGTGATGGCCGTCCCGAAGCTGCCATCGCCGTTGCCCGGCAACACCGTCAGCAATGAGTTCCCATACGTATTATTCGTGTAACTCTCGGTCGTGGTGACGATGTCCGGCTTCCCGTCCCCATTGACGTCCACCACCGCCAGCGCGCTTCCTCCGAAGGTGTTGGGCAGATAGGGTACGGCCGCGGCAAAGGTGCCATTGCCCTGCCCAAGATAGACCAGCACATTCCCCGGTGTAGGGGAGATGAAGTTTATGTTGTAACCATTCTGCTGCACGACGAGATCCGGCTTGCCGTCGCCATTCACGTCCGCGATCACAACGATGGATCCGTCAACGGCCGCGCCGTCGATCAGCTGCGGCATCGCCAGAGTGCCGTCGCCGTTATTCAGCAACTCATAAATGCCCGGCGTACCCGTACCCGAAAAGCCATTTGAGGCAGCGCTGGAGTCGGCCAGAACAATCACGTCCGGCTTGCCATCTCCGTTGACGTCCGCCACCGCGTAGTTCACAGGAGCTGCCGGCAGCGGATAGGAAACGCCAGCCTGAAAGCTGCCGTTCCCCTCGCCGAGGTAAACGTTCAGCGCACCCGCCGTGCCGGTGAACGAAGCCTCCAGCAGGGTCAGCGCATCGGCCTTGCCGTCGCCGTTCATGTCCGCCGACACCAGATCGGTCTCGCCCGCCGCCTGCATCGCCGTAACCGGCCCCTGGGCAAAGTCTCCCTTGCCGTCTCCGGTCATCACAGAGAGCGCCGCCGCTCCGGCTGCGGTCTGACCTTTTCCTACCATGTCAAGATGGCCGTCGGCGTTGAAGTCGGCTACGGCAAATCCGTGTACGCCTGAAATCTGCGGTGCGGCGAAGCCGGGAAAGACGGTCGCGCCCTGAAACGAGCCATCGCCGTTGCCCATCAACACCTGGAAGCTGCCTTTTGTGTTTTCGCCGCTGGCAAAGCCGCCATCCCCGTTCGAGCCCACCACCAGGTCCAGATTGCCATCGCCATCCAAGTCGGAAGACGTAATCTCGTCGGATTCAGAAATCAGCGCATAGGACGCCTTGAAGGAAAAGGTCCCGTCCCCGTTCCCCAGCAAGATCCCGGCATTGAAGGCGGGGTCGAAGGAAACAACAGCGAGATCCACCTTTCCATCGTTGTTGAAATCGCTGGCGACCATCCCTAAGGCCGATCCGCTGGGGACATTCGTGCTCCAGGCCTGCGGAGCCACGGTAAAGGTGCCATCCCCCTTGCCGAGCAGAATCGCGCCGCTGAATAAGGCGATATCTTTGTGGCCGTCTCCATTGAAGTCGGCGCTGACCAGCCCGAAGGCCGATCCGGTGCCGGCGCTCGAAACGACCGCCGTGCCGAAAGTGCCGTTTCCTTTGCCGGGAAGAACGGCAACCGCTTGGTTGACACCCGTGGTGTTTCCGCTGACCGCGATATCCACGGTGCCGTCGCCATTAAAATCGTCTAGAACGATCGCGCTGCCCTGGAGGGGAACGGGATAAAGAACTGCGGCCTGAAACGTGCCGTCGGCATTGCCCAGAAACACGGCGACCGAGCTGGCTGGGGAAGTGCCGGCGACAAAATCCGGCACAACCATATCGTTGATTCCGTCCCCATTCACGTCCGCAACCGAGATCGGGCCTAGATTCGATGATGAGCCGGCCGAATTGCTGGCCATTGAAATCAGCTTTTCGTTCACCGCATCCCACACATAGGTGTTGACGGCCGTTTCCGATCCGTTGAGCTGGCCGATGGCGCCGACGTAATACCCCTGGCTGGTCGTGCCGACGATTGTGGCAAAATGCCCCATCCGGCCCAGAAGCGGGTCCGTGCAGCCGTTCTTGAATACATTCGGCGTGGTGGTCAGTTGCGCGAGCGTATGCAGCGTGTTCTGGTAATTGGGCGTAGAGCCTGCGAGAGTCGTTGCTTGTTCTCCTGCGGCTGAAAGCAGGGAAAGCGAGCAGCCGTTCTGCCGCAGCAGTCCTTGACCTAAGCCCGTGCTGGTCGGCTCGAAGGTCGTGACGACGCCCTTGAACTGAAGAGGAGTCGATGTGGTGG
This sequence comes from Edaphobacter sp., assembly GCA_050012935.1. GTDB lineage: Bacteria > Acidobacteriota > Terriglobia > Terriglobales > Acidobacteriaceae > Edaphobacter. Next base: position 57,010 of record JBEKGF010000027.1, read on the forward strand.
CGGCCGCGGCGGCATTGAGCCTGCGAACCACCGTGGCAGCATCGACTTCGCCGCGGTAATGCTGCTGGACCCAAGGACTCATCGCAGGCGGTTGTGCCGCATGACTCTGTTGCGGAGTCTGGGCGCCAACTGCAAGCGGGCTAAGAGTCCAGCAGAGCAACAGCGCCCAACAAGCAAGATGAAGGAGGGTTGAAGCAATGTGATGAACAGGCCGGGCAGGGAAGGACTCTGGATGTGCGCGCAATATTCGCCTCGTGGAAAGATTAGATTTGTTGAATGGGTCTGAGCCGGCACCGGATTGTGCCGTCAGCGCTGCGTGGGCAAAATGACCGATCCATCTCTGGCACAACGATCGAAACGCATTTCTCTCGT
>JBEKGF010000028.1:0-55189 GCA_050012935.1 Edaphobacter sp.
GGTGCGCGATGCGGCGATACCGGTGCGCGTGGTGAGGAAGGTGTTGCGCAGGATGCGAAAGATCCAGGCCTTGAAGTTGGTGCCGGGCCGGAAGGAGTCGAAGGCGCGGAGTGCTTTCGAGAATGTCTCCTGTACGAGGTCTTCGGCCTCGGCCTGATCGCGCGTGAGCCAGTGGGCGTGGTTATAGAGCGAGGCGAAGAGTGGGAGCGCGAGTTGTTCGAAGTCTGCGCTGCGGGTGGCGGACGGCATGATGCGGATTGCCTCTGTGGGTATGAGGGTGAGGAGCCGTGGCGATGCGGCGAAGACCGGAAAGGGTTGGGCGCTGAACATCCCTACCGTTAACTGAATCGCAGAGAGATTATTCCACGAATCTAATTGCGGGTGCGGGGGAATAAAGGGGAGCCGAGCCAGTTTGATGACATGCAGGCAATTAAATCAAATGGAGTTCGCTATGAATCGGTTAAAGAAAGACGAAGTGATGGAGGAGAGCCAAGCGGCTGCACAATCCGCGGGCGATGGCATCGACAGACGCAATTTTCTGGGATGTATGGCATGGGCGGGAACAGGATTGTTGTGGTCCATGGTTGGGGGGGTGCCGACGTCGAGGCTGCTGGCGCAGACGATGAAGAGTGGAGGTGCACCGGCGGCCGGAAAGATCGCGGACTTTTCGTTTGTGCAGATCAGCGATAGCCATATTGGGTTCAATAAAGGTGCGAATCCTGATGTGACGGGGACGCTGACCAAAGCGATCGACAAGATCAATACAGTTCCCGCAGGGATGAAGGCGCCGGATTTCATTATTCATACAGGCGATATCACTCAGAATTCGAAGTCGGCGGAGTTCGATACGGCCGCGCAGGTGATCAAGAGCGCGAAGGCTGGCGAGGTGTTCTATGTGCCGGGGGAGCACGATTTTATTGACGATGGCGAACAGTATAAGCAGCGCTTCGGCAAAGGCACCGTGGGCAATGGGTGGTACAGCTACAACCATAAGGGGGTTCACTTTGTGGGCTTGAATAACTGCGTGCAGGTGGATGCGATGGGAAACATGGGCGACGACCAGTTGAAGTGGTTGAAGTCTGATCTGAGCGGGTTGAGCCACTCGACGCCGATTGTGGTGTTTGCGCATATTCCGCTGTGGATGGTTTATGAGAAGTGGGGCTGGGGCACGAAGGATGGCGAGCAGGCGCTTGCGATGCTGAAGCCGTTCGGGTCAGTGACGGTTTTGAATGGGCATATTCACCAGGTGGTGCAGAAGGTCGAGGGGAACGTTGCGTTCCATACTGCGATGGCGACTGCGTTTCCGCAGCCCGCGCCGGGAGCTGCTGCAAACCCAGGGCCGATGATGGTTCCGGCGGGCAAGCTGGAGAGCGTGCTGGGTGTGACGCGGGTGAAGGTGGTTCGCGGGCAGAATCATTTGGCTGTGGTGGACTCTTCGCTTGCGGAGAGTGTTTGATGCGCCCGCGGATCCTTGCTTTCGTTGTTGTTGGCTTAGTGATGGGTCTGGGGTTTGTGCATCCGTTTGGCGATCCGCGTGTCGAGCCAGCGAAAGGGCTCGACACGCTGCTGCGGGATGCGAAGATGCCGGCGAATGCGAAGGCAGTGCTGGTGGCAAAGTGTGCGGATTGCCACTCGAGCGAGACACGATGGCCGGTGTACGCGCGAATTGCTCCGGGATCGTGGCTGATCGAGCGGGATATTGTTGAGGCGCGAAGAAAAATGGATCTTTCGCGATGGGAGGAGTTGCCGGAGGAGAAGCAACAGGTGTTGATGGCGAAGATTGTTGAGGAGGCAAAGACGGGGGATATGCCTCCGTTGCAGTATCTGGCGTTGCATTGGGGAGCGGATGTGTCCCCCGATGACGTGAAGGCGCTTTCGATGCTGGGCAAAAACGCTGGCGGTGGTGAGGCGACGCTTGCCGGAGATGGCGATGCCGCGCGAGGGAAGGCGGTGTTTGAGAAGAGATGCACGGGTTGTCATGCGATGGAGGCGGATCGCGAAGGGCCGAGGCTGGCGGGGGTTTTTGGCAGGAAGGCTGGTGGGGTGGCAGGGTTTAATTATTCGACGGGGTTGAAGAACTCGGGGATTACGTGGACGGAGGCGACGCTGGAGAAGTGGCTGAGCGATCCGGATCTTGTGGTGAAGGATAACAATATGAGTTTCAGCGTTCCGAAGGCGGAGGAGCGACGGGATTTGATTGCTTATCTAAAGCAATAAGCGCAGGGTATCGTTATAGGTTCAAATTTCGGGACACCTTCCCAGGTTCCCAGGCGACTACTGCTTTCTGACCAGGATTACCTGTAAACTCGACAAGTCGGCATACGACCGGCGAGGTCAAGCCGCCGCTGTTGGTGGCAAGATTCGAGAGGTCTAGAGCATGGGTTCGGTAGAGACGGTACAAAGTGAATCTGGCATCTCTGACAATTCACCTCCCAAGACAGACTTGAAGTTTTTGGTACCGTTAGTTATCGCACTCTCGCTGATCTATGCCCTCTTTGTGGCTGCAGCCATGCAGAGACGGGTTTGGTACGACGAACTTTTCACTCTGGACATTGCCAGTGCTTCAACCCCCACTCGGGTCATGGAGCTCATTCACAAATGGGATCTGAATCCCCCATTGAGTTACTTCCTAAGCCGCTGGTCTGTGCAAATTTTTGGCCACGGAAAATTTGGGTTGCGCTTGCCCAGCATCCTCGAATTTTACACGGCAAGCCTTTTCCTGTTTGCTTTCATTCGCAAGCGCATCGGAGATGCTTTTGCATTGTTTTCGATCTCGATTCTTTGGGAAGGCCCGCTGTTCTACTATGCGGTTGAGGCTCGCCCCTACGCTTTGCTTCTGATGTTCTTCTCGATCCTGTTGTATTGCTGGGACAGAGCTACATCTCCTGACCGACCCGCCTGGGCGTTGGCCGGAACGTTTTTCGCAACGCTTGGACTGCTATTGTCCCACGTCTTCGCACCGCTATCCTTAGCAGCTATTTTTGGGGCAGAGGCAGTGCGTTTCGCAAGAACAAAAAAGGCGGACATCTCGCTCTGGATTGCATTATTACTTCCCTGTTTAGCAATGCTCACCTATATTCCGCTTTTCCGGATTTACAGGCCGGTCATTTTTCCATATCCCGACCAAGCGTCCTTTACACGAATTGGAGGCTTCTTCAAGGAGGCTATTTGGGATAGCACCGCAGTCCTGTATGCGAGCATGCTTGGCTTTGCTATATTCCGGAGTCGCCGAGAAAAAGACCGCCTTACACCCGTGACTCCTGAACTGCTAACAATCGGGTGTGTTTTGCTGTGCACACCCGCTGTTCTCAATATGGTTCTCATGCATGGACACCGTGCTTTTTGGCCTCGTTATTGCATCACGGCCGCGGCCGCAACGAGCATTATCTATGTTTTTCTGTTTGCCTATCGGTCACGAGCAGGACGGGCAAGCGGATACGCCGCAGCAGCCTTGATCCTGCTTTATGGTTCGTATAACGCGGCACACACTATGCGGCGCGGCGCAGTTCCAGGCGACAGTTCGGCACTAATGACCATCAAGCCTGAGCTGCCTTTGGTCGTTGAGAACGGCCTGACCTTCTTTGAGATGAATCAGTTTGAAGATACCGGCCTACTTAGTCGCAGCTATTACCTGAAAGATCGGCCAGCCGCAGTACGCTACTCACACAGCACTCTTTTTGAGGATTTTGAACCGCCAGACCGGCTAGACTCAGAATTTCATATCCGCGCAAACGTCGATAATTACGCCTCTTTTATCTCCAGGCATCCGCAATTTCTTATGTTTACTTCAGGAAATGGCACCTACTGGCTTGTTCGCAAACTACGCGCTGACGGGGAGCAGATCGAGAAGATCGCCGACGTTAATGTGCCTTACTTAGACTCGGAGATTTATCTTGTGACTATTCGCAACCCCGAGACCAACTCACACGAATGAATTCCAGGGGATCTTCATGCATCTCGATTATTTCCAACACGAGAAGTCCATTGTCGAAAGCACGAAGATCGGGCAAGGCACGCGGATCTGGGCAATGGCTCATATTCTTCCGGGCGCGGTCATCGGCCGCGATTGCAACATCTGCGATCATACTTTTATAGAAAACGATGTAATCGTCGGAGATAGAGTCACCATCAAATGCGGGGTTCAGCTTTGGGACGGCATAACAGTTGAAGACGATGTTTTTATCGGCCCCAACGCGACATTTACCAATGATCCGTTTCCACGCAGTAAGAGGTATCCCGAAAAATTCGACAGGACAGTAATTCAGCGTGGAGCTTCGATCGGCGCAAATGCGACCATTCTTCCTGGAATTACGATCGGAGAGCGCGCGATGATTGGAGCGGGCGCTGTCATCACGCGCAACGTCCCTCCACTCGCAATTGTGGTGGGGAATCCCGGCCGCATAGTCGGATATGATGGCGCCCAGTCAAAAAGCGCACCTGTCACGGCGACCCAGGAGGGCGTGGGGGCTCGCGCAACCCACGTCGCCGGAGTTACGCTCCATCGGCTGCCTTTCGCTGTCGATATGCGAGGCAGTCTCTCCTTCGGGGAGATTCAACGGCAAATTCCCTTCTCTGTAAGCAGATTCTTTCTCGTCTATGGGGTACCCGGTAAAGAGGTGCGCGGCGAGCATGCGCATCACCGCTGCCAACAGTTCCTTATTTGCGCGCATGGAACGTGCAGCGTGATGGCCGATGATGGAACGAATCGCGAGGAGTTTTTGCTTAATGATCCGACCATTGGGGTCTATCTTCCGCCTCGTGTGTGGGGCGTGCAATATAAATATTCCGCAGACGCAGTTCTGCTCGTGCTCGCCTCGGACTATTACGATGCAAGCGATTACATTCGCAGCTACTCTGATTTCCTTGGGATTATTCATCGCGGAGATAAACATTGATATTGCTCAACGACTTCAAAAAGCAGTGGCAGGATATAGGCGATGACGCCGTCAAGACCTTCGCACAGGTTGGCAGCAGTGGCTGGTACATCCTTGGGACCGAGGTTGTTGCTTTTGAAAAGGCGCTGGCAGAATTCTGGCAGCTCAATCATGCTGTGGGCGTGGCAAATGGGCTGGATGCGATTCAGATTGCGCTTCAAGCGACTGGTTGCAAGGTTGGAGACCGTGTATTGACGACGCCGCTCTCGGCGTTCGCGACTACGCTCGCGATTCTTCGCCTTGGCGCGACTCCTATTTTTATCGATATCGATCCCTATGGGTTGATCGACCTCGACCTGGTCGAACAAGTACTAGCGTCCGACCCTACTATCCGCTTCTTTGTTCCCGTTCATCTCTTCGGCCACGCTTGCGACCTCGAGCGCCTGCACCACCTGCACGAGCGATTCGGCATAACAATCATCGAAGACTGCGCTCAGTCGATCGGGGCCAAATGGAAAGGGGCTTCAACAGGAACTGTGGGGGCGATCGCGTGTACCAGCTTTTACCCGACCAAAAACCTCGGCGTCCTGGGAGATGGCGGTGCGCTTCTTACCAACTCCGATGAACTTCACCGACTGGCGCATAGTCTGCGCGATTACGGACAGAGCAGCAAGTACAAGCATGACCTGGTTGGATGGAATAGCCGACTGGACGAAATACATGCGGCTTTTCTTTCTCATGTTGCAGTGCCGCGTCTGCAAACCTGGACCACGCGCCGTAAAGAGATAGCCGAGACGTATCTTGCGGGGATCGATCACGCCTCGATTAAAAGCTTGGGCCGTCCGGAGCACTCCGACTCATGCTGGCATCTCTTCCCTCTTCTGGTTGATCCTGCACGGAAGAAGGACTTCCGCAGTCATCTCCAGAATATGGGCGTGCAAACCGGAGAGCATTATCCCATCCCCATCCACGATCAGGAAGCACTCAAAGGAGTGAGGATAGAAGTGCCTTTGGAACTTTCCCGCACGGAAAGATTTTGCCAGTCGGAGGTTAGTATTCCCATTCACCCTTATCTGACAGCTTCGGAGGTGAATAGCGTGATTGCCGCCATCAACGGTTGGAAGGGATAAGCCTTGCTTTCACTTATTATTCCTGTCTATAAAAACGAAGAGAATCTGCCTCGCCTCCTGGAGGCGCTGACCGATTTGAATTTGCAGCTTAAGGGAGATTTCGAGGTTGTCTTTTCCATCGATGGCAGTCCCGATCGCTGCTACGAATTGCTAAGCGAGCAATTGCCGGATGTTGCCTTTCGATCTACGCTACTTCTGCTAAGCCGCAACTTTGGATCGTTCTCCGCCATTACCGCAGGACTTGAAGCCGCCCAAGGCGAATACTTTGCTGCCCTTGCCGCGGATCTGCAGGAGCCCCCCGAGCTTGCGATTCGTTTCCTGGAGATTCTCTCCTCAGGAGACGCCGATATTGTCTTTGGCAGCCGTGAGCGCCGCTCCGATCCTTTTTTGACAGAAATGGCCTCTTCCACCTTCTGGTCGTTGTTCCGGCGCTACATCATTAAGGACATGCCTCGCGGAGGCGTGGATGTCTTCGGCTGCAACGCCATGGTCAGGGATCGCATCCTGACATTCCGCGAGTCGAATACGAACTTAGTAGCGTTGCTCTTTTGGGTCGGTTTTCGCAGGTCGTACGTTGGTTATGAACGCCGCTCACGGCAGGAGGGCAAAAGCGCGTGGACCTGGCGAAAAAAATTACGTTATTCCGTCAATAGCATCTTCAACTTCACAGACATACCGATTACGCTGCTCTTCTACTGCGGAGGCTCGGCGCTTGCGCTGGCAATTCTAGGGATTTTGACGGTTTTGTTCGCTCGTATCACAGGGCGCATTCAGGTGCCCGGATACACCCCTATCGTGCTCAGTGTGATGTTTTTTGGGGCGCTTACCAGCATAGGGCTGGGCGTAGTGGGCCAGTATCTCTGGCTTACTTTGCAAAATACGAGGCAGCGGCCCAACTATATTGTCTACAAGATGAAAAAGTATAACGCCATCGAGAGCAGTTGATGAACGGCTCTCGATGGCGTTGTTTTGCACAAGGTCAATAGAACTTGCTCTAACACCCTCGGCTAAGAAACGCGCACGAGGGCCCAGCCGAAACAGGATCAGGCTGATGCTTCGTCTGTGGAGGCGGCTTTGGCCTGGGCTACCGTCCATTCGGGCGCGCCTACCTTGAATCTTGCAAAGCGGCGGACGCTGATGTTTTCGCCGAGTTTCGCGACCTTGGAGGCGATGAGCTGGCCGATGGTCTGCGACGCCTCCTTGATGAAGGGCTGGTCGAGGAGACAGAACTCTTCGTAGAACTTGCTGAGCTTGCCCTCGAGCATCTTCTCGATGATGTTCGCCGGCTTGCCGGTGGCCGCGGCCTGGGCGCGGTAGACGTCCTTCTCGCGCTCGAGGTCGGCAGCGGTGACGTCGTCGCGGCTGACAAAGCGCGGATCGACGGCGGCGATGTGCATGGCGATGTCCTTGAGCAGCTCCTGGAAGTCGTCGGTGCGGGCTACGAAGTCGGACTCGCAGTTGAGTTCGAGGAGGACACCGATCTTGCCGCCGGCGTGGATGTAGGTTCCGACCGCGCCTTCGTTGGTGGTGCGGGAGGCTTTCTTGGCGGCGGAGGCCATGCCGCGCTTGCGCAGGACGACGAAGGCGTCTTCCATGTCGCCTTTCGCTTCCTGGAGGGCCTTGAGGCAGTCGCCCATGGGGGCGCCGGACTTTTCGCGGAGTTCCTTGACGAGTTTTGCGTCGATCTTTACCTGGGTGTCAGTCATGATGATGTGTTCCCAATCCTTGTGTTGATGATGCAGTGTGAGTGTTAATGGGTCGTTGACGCAGAAAGAGCGTGGCGCCGAATTCGCTTTCGCGGGCTGCCACGCTCCACTGAGTGATGGTTCGTGACTGCCTTAGACGGCGGCGTGGGCCGAGATCGAGTCGGGCTCGGCGTCGGGCTCGGAGGCAGCGGGCGCCTTGCGGATGTTTCCGCCGAGGACGGCTTCGAGGTCGACGGTTTCGTCTTCTTCGGGAGCGGCTTCTACAGGCTCGGCTGCTGCAAGAATCTCGCCGGGCTCGTACTCACCGTCTTCGCCGATGTAGGACGAGGAGATCTCGGTCGGGGTGACGTCAGCTACCTCGGTGGCGAAGGCCTTGTCGGAGACCATCTGGACGCCTTCGTAGGCCGAGTCAGCGATCTTCGTGGTGAAGAGGCGGATGGCGCGGAGGGCGTCGTCGTTGCCGGGGATGACGTAGTCAACCTGAGTCGGATCGCAGTTGGTATCGACGACTGCGACGACCGGGATGCCAAGCTTGCGGGCTTCGGCGACTGCGATGGCTTCGTTGTTAGAGTCAACGACGAAGATGGCGTCGGGAAGGCGCTTCATGCTCTTGATACCGGCGAGGTTGGTCGAGAGGTGCTTGCGCTCGCGCTCGAGCTTGATGACTTCCTTCTTGGTGAGGAGCTCGTAGCGTCCGTCGGTCGACATGTCGTCGAGTTCAGCGAGGCGCTTGACGGACTTCTGCACAGTGACCCAGTTGGTGAGCAGACCACCGAGCCAGCGGCTGTTGATGTAGGGCATGCCGGCGCGGGTGGCTTCTTCGGCGATGGCATCCTGGGCCTGGCGCTTGGTGCCGACGAAGAGGACGAGCTTCCCGGTGGCGGTGAGGTCCGTGACGAACTTGGACGCCTCTTTGAACATCTTGAGGGTCTTCTGGAGATCGATGATGTAAATGCCGTTGCGCTCGCCGAAGATGTACTCCTTCATCTTGGGGTTCCAGCGCTTGGTTTGATGCCCGAAGTGAACGCCAGCTTCGAGCAGTTCTTTCATAGTGATGTTTGCCAATGTAGCTCCTTAGTTGAGGCCGATCGGGTGTGAGCACCGGTGACCTGGATTGATCCCTCGTGGACCCTGTGGGTCTAAACCGTAAGGGAGATTTGACTCCTTGCCTCAGGCAGCGACCGATGAAGGACGAGACGTGAGGGTGATGCGATGGGCGCCGGAGAAAACGCCGGCCCCCATTCAAACTGTGTTGGCCTGATTCTCGAAGAACAGACAAAAGCAACAGCAAAGGACTTTGCTGAAAAAGCTTTTTCTATCGCTTGGAGAACTGGAAGCGAGCGCGAGCGCCCTTCTGGCCGTACTTCTTGCGCTCTTTACCACGCGAATCGCGGGTAACGAGGCCTTGCGCCTTGAGCGCCTTGCGGAGCTCAGGGTTGAATTCCATGAGGGCACGGGCGATGCCGAGCTTGACGGCGTCGGCCTGACCCATGACACCGCCACCTTTGACGGTGGTAATGACGTCAAAGGTCTCGCCGATGCCCTCGATGCCGAGGGAGACCTTTGCGGCGGCGCGCTGCTGCGCGGTGACGAAGTAGGTGTCAAACTCTTTGCTGTTGACGGTAAATTTGCCGCTGCCCGGACGCAGGAAGACGCGTGCGATCGAGCTTTTACGACGGCCGGTTCCATAATACTGAATCAGATCTGCCATGGTGCTCCTTGAACTTGGTCCCTCAGGGGCTAAAGCCCCCGTCGCTTTTGGTTCCGTAGATGTCCGGGCTGAAGCCCGGACCTACCTAAAATCTCAACGTTTCAAGGACACGGCTGAAGCCGTGCCCTTGAGCAAAACTTAGCTGGCAAGCTCGAACGGCTGAGGCTGCTGCGCGTGGTGCGGATGCTGGGCGCCCTTGTAAACCTTGAGCTTGGTTGCCATCTGTCGGCCCATCTTGGACTTCGGCAACATGCCCTTGACGGCCTGCTCGACGATGGCTTCGGGGCGACGGGCGAGGAGCTTAATAAAGGACTCTTCGCGAAGACCGCCGGGGAATCCGGTGTAGCGGCGATAGAGCTTCTGGTCAGCCTTGAGGCCGGTGAGCACGATCTTTTCGGCGTTGATGATAACGACGTGATCGCCCATATCGATGTAGGGGGTGTAGAGGGGGTTGAGCTTGCCGGCGAGGATGGAGGCGGCCTGCGTGGCGAGACGGCCGAGCGTTTTGCCGCTGGCGTCGAGCACGAACCACTTACGCTTAATATCTTTGCCGCTCGGAATTGTGGTGGACATCGTTGTTGCTCCTTGATTCTGCCGTCTTCCTTGTTCGGCGTGGTTCGGAAGAAAGTGGTGCCGAGTTGGTAGTGCGCTTGAAAGCAAAAGACCCGTTTGCTCCAGAGCACGGCGGCGTGGCGAAGGAAGAGACGCGTTCTCTCTTCACAACGCGCGGGGAGATACCGCTTGAACTGGACTACGCACAAACCTATGGGATGGGTGCTTCAGGGGCGGCTATGATAAGAGCTGCCCCCCAGTGAATCCATCGTGAATCCACGGATGTCTCGCCTGACTGCCTGGGAACAAAGCGAACCACAGACGTGCAGACGCGAGACTGCGCGAGATTTAAGGATAGACGACCTTCGGGCGGGAAGTCAACGACGATCAGCGGTTGGGTGGAGTTTTAATAACTCCAAGGCACTTGGTGCGATAGAGGTCCCATCCGGTAAATTACTGTCTCTGATGGATTTGTCTGCCAAACTATCTGCCGGAGCTTTGTGGAACCCGGTTTGGATGGTGGTCAGTGGATAGCAATCGGTCGCGGCGGATCCGGAATATGTATTCGAATTAGATTTCGAATTCCGTTGTTGGTAACGGCAGTCCTTGTGTGGAAACGGGCGGATTGTGGTGGAGCCGTGTTTGTTGGGTGGAAGTGGGGCTTTCGCGGGCCAGGAGTTTGTTGCGGAGATAGTCCTTGAAAGCGTCGCATAGGCCGGCGAGGAGAATGCTCAGGGTGAGGGCGTTCGCCAGAAGGGCAAATTTGGCCCACACGCTGGAGTGAGAGTACGGAACGACCGTGGTAAGCAGGACGAAGAGCGGACAGTGAATGAGGTAGAGAGGAAAGGTCGCAGCGGCGACCTTGCGGATGATGCGAACGGCCAGGTGATCCTCTGAGATTTGAAGGTTGCGGAGCGCGATGCAGCATGGCGTGAGGATGAGGACGGTGGCGATGGCGACGGTGTCCATCCAGGGGACCATACGGCCGATATAGAACCAGTGAAGGTGGAAGTTGTCGATGAGGGCGCGGCTGCCATGGACAGAGGCGATGCTGAGCAGGCTTAGAGAGAATATTTTTGCGAGGGATTTTTTTTGAATGCCGTTCTGGTAGGCGTCGTAAGCGGCGCAGCCAAGGAGCCAGAGAGGGAACATCAGAAGGACGGTAGGGCCGATAAGGAGGAAGACGATGATGCAGGCGAGGACGCGCTTCCTGCCTCGGAGGTAGATGGCTATTCCGAAGAGGGCGTAGTAGACGCACTCGTAGCTGAGGGACCAGAAGGGGCTGTTGGAGAGAGGTGAGGAGTCATGGAACCAGGACTGCGAGAGCATGGTGAGACTGAGGACGACGCGGAAGAGGCCGCGCAGCCAAGTCTGCGAGAGGAGCGCGTGGGCGAATGAGATCGAGGCGGGGATACGCTGGGCGCTGACTCCGAAGTTTGCTGCATAGTATGCGGGATTGGCGTGAGCGGCGATCAGATCGAAGACGATGGTGAGGGCGATCGCGGGGATGGCCACGGAGTAGATGCGAGCGGCGCGATCGATGGTAAAACGGCGCAAGTCTCCGTACTTCACGGAGGTGACGTAACGGATCATGAAGCCGGAGAGGATGAAGAAGACGGCCACTGCGCCTTCGGCCCACTCCATAAGAACCGGGAACCATCCGGTGGTGAAGCAGCTGAGAGAGAGATGTCCTACTACAACGGTGAGGGCGGCGAGAAATCGGACAATATCAAGGAAGATAGATGGGCCAGGGGCAAGATATTGAGGCTGGCGTTGAGGATGCTGGGGGGAGGGTTGCAGCCGGGGCTTCGGCACAGGGTGATCCAGAATCGTGCTCTCCATCGTGCGGAGTACCTCTCAACGTGCCCCATTATGGGCGGACAAATTGATGATAAAGGCTGGTTTCGGTAGGCGGGCCAAAATTAGAAAGAGTGACTCAAGGTAGGAAAAGATGCCGGTCAGGGTTCGAGCGGCTTGGGAGCGGGCGGCTGGCCGAAGGCGGCTCGGACGAGGTGGGGGAGGCGAGGTTTGCGGCGAAGAGGGGCGGGTTGGCTGGGGGAGGCGGGATCAAGACGGTAGAGGATGAGGAGATTGCGCTCGGGGTCGTCAAATGCTGGAAAGGCGGCGATGCGCTGAAGATGATACGTGGGGGCGAGGGCGTCCATCTTGTCGTCTTCGACTTGGTTCCAGGTGACGTACCAGCCGGGATGATAGGCCTGGACGCGGACGGTGAGGTCGGTGGTGCCGAAGTCGTCGCAGATGGAGGGCAGGCCGGTCATCAGGGAGAGTTCGGAGCCGCTGATGGAGAGGATGAGGGGGTTGTGCGCGGGGTCAGCGGAGATGATGTTGTGGATTTGAGTGGCGGCGCTGGTGAAGGCGTAATCGGGAGTGCGGACGTAGTGGAGGGTCTGGCGGGCGTCGGTGATGGTGAGGACCGCGAGGACGATGGCGATGGATGCAATGGCCAGACGGTTGAGAGAGGCCTGGGCGGAGGTCCGGGTTTGGGTGGTTGAGGACCAGAGCGTAGAGAAGACTACGGGGATGAGCAGGGTGAGGGGAATCGCGAGGACCAGGTAATAGCGAGGCTGCAGATTGTTGTGATAGGCGAGGAAAGCGGTGTAGCCGGCAGCCCAGAGAAGAAGAGACGGAATGAGCGGGTTGCGGAGAAGGCGAGGGCCAACCAGGAACACAGCGGCAATCGCGAGGATGGCGAGCGGATAAAGGATGTTACCCATCCAGAGACCGTCAGAGATAGTGCTGGCGACGACGGTGACCAGATTGGATGGGGTGATGCCAGTATAGGAGTTGGCGCTGAAGAGGTAACGATAGTCGGGAAGGAAGTGCGGGCGGACAGCGAAGATGTAGTAGCTGAGCCAGATGGCGACGGCGATGAGGGCTGGTGGTAGTGCGAGACGGAAAAATGGGCTGAGGCGATGTCCAGCGCGAACCCAGAGGAGCCACGCGATGGCTGGAAGGAGAAAGATGGCGGTGGTCTTGGTGAGGACCATGAGGGGTACGAGCAGGCCGAGGGCGAGGAGCGGCAGCGTGCGCTGAAGACGGATTCGAAGTGAAACGGGGGAAATTTCCTGCTCCGACGGCGTTGCGAAGGACGCGGCGAGGAGTGCGAGCAGAGTGAAAAGGATTAGGAGAGGCTCGAGGATCGCCATGCGGGTGAAGACATAACAAAAGGGGCTAACGGCGAGCAGGAGGACGGCGATGGCGGGAGCAAGGGAGGTTTCGGATTTTCTTCCAGTGGAGAGAAGCTGCGAACGGCGGAGCAGCAGGTACGAGACTACGAGGATGAGACCGAAGATGGCAACGGTGAGACCGCGTGCGGCTGCGAGGTTGACTCCGGTGAAGCGAAAGAGGGCCGCTTCGAGCAGCGGCCAGACGGGAAGGGCGGCGGCTGGGTTGAAGTCTCCGGGAACATGCCAGTGGCCGCGCTGGAAGTAACGGATGGCTCCGTCGCCGTACCAGCCCTCGTCGGTGTATTTTGCCCAGTCCATCCAGGGGGAGTGATTGGGGAAGTCGGCGTTGAGATGGACCGCGTGGAGAGCTAGAAAGACTGTCGCGATGAGAAGCAGAATGGCTTCAACGAGTTTGATACTACGGGCCGAAATTGGGTGCGACCGGGTCATTGACTCAGGGAATTAAACGCAAGTGCAGGGCAAGAGTTTCCAGAGTATTACAGAAATGCGACCGCCTGCACTTTGTTTTTGGGCGTGGCGGAGGGTTACTCGTAGGAGAGAGCGTCGATAGGGTCTTTGCTGGCGGCTTTGAGGGCGGGGTAAAGAGCTCCAAGAATGGCTCCCATGAAGGCGATGAGGACGGCCTTCCAGACGTAGGGGAGGTTGATAACGAAGTCGAGGGTGGGAAAGCGGGCTTCGAGGGCAGCGCTAAGGGCGAAGCTGGCTACGATGCCGAGGATGATACCGACGACTGCGAGGAAGCTGGTCTCGCGGAGGACGATGCCGACGATGTAGGCGCGGGAGGCTCCCATGGACTTTAGGATTCCGATCTCGCGGGTGCGCTCCATGACGGCGGTGTACATGGATTGGAAGATGACGAGAAAGCCGATGACGACGGCTATGCCGATGACGACACGAAGGCCGATGTTGAAGCCGGGGAGCGCGTTGGGAGTCATGGAGGCGAGGTAGTCGTCGGTGGTAATGACGTTGTATTGCGACATGCCGGGAGTAGCCAGGATGGCTTTGCGGACGTCATTTTCGTATTTGGGCGGGTTCTCGGTTTTGAGGTAGAAGGCGGTGGCCTTGCCTTCGGTTCCGGTGAGGGTGCCCATGGTGTCGATGGGGATGAACTTGCGGCCGCCTTTGCCGTGTTCAACGATGCCGGAGATGCGGAAGGGGTGGTTGAGGAGGGTGAGGGTGTCGCCGATTTTTTTTCCGGCGCCGATGTAGTCGTCAACAATGACGTCGTAGGGGCCCTGGAATGGACCGCCGGCGAGGAAGACAAAGGGCAAAAGGCCGTCGTAGGTCTTGAAGTCGATGCCGTAGATGTTATCGAGGGAACTGGTGATCTGGATGTTGACGGGCGCGACGACTTTAATGTGAGGAACCTCGGCGAGAACATCGGCGACTTTGATCGAGGCTCCTGCGGGGCTCATACCAATGAAGTTGTTGGTGGTGCTGGGTCGGACGAACATGTCCATGCCGATACCGTTGGTGCGCTCCTTGAAGCCGTTGAGCTTGCCCATCAGAATCGCGGTGATGGAGAGGATCATGATGACTTCGATTGCGATGGCGAGGCAGCTGATGAGCGAGCGGAGGGGACGGTGGACGAGGTTGCCGACGACAAGTTTGTTCATGCTGTTAACAGTGTATGGGAGCGGGTTCTGCGAGGTGCCAGCCGTATCATCTCGAGATTGAGTTGGTGGCTTTTTTGCACGCTTCCAGATTCGCTGATGGGACCAGGAGGTGATGGGAGTCGACTGAGCTGACGTTCCTGAAGTCGAAGGTGTCGCAGGCCTTCCAGTCTTCGAGCGAGGAGTGTTGGCGCATTTGATCCAGGACTCCGGGGCTGAGGAAGAGGAAGTCGGGCTTCTCCGCGATGCACATTTTTATTCGGGTGTCGAGATCGAGACGCGCTTTGTCTCTTCCGTTGACGAGGTTGCCGAGATCACAGATGTCGGCGCGGGAAAAATATCCGATGTAGCCGATGTCGAGCGCGATGCCGCGCTTGTCCTGGAAGATTTCGAGGTGCTGGTTCTCGAATTTTCTCGCCAGGTCCGCGCGTTCGGTGAGGACGGGATACATTGCCTTGACCTCATATGGCAGCGCCAGAAGGAGGATGGCTATGAAGCCGTAAGCGGCCCATAGTTTTTGGGGTTTCTGCTGTTGGTTTGGGGAGACGCGGCCGAGGGCGAGGATGTTCCAGAGGATGGAGAAGACGAAGGTCCATGCGAAGTAGCGGGTTCCCTGGATGAGCTGCCCGCGCAGAGCAGCTGCAGCGAACAGGATTGGAAAGATGGAATTGGCTGACAACGTGGAGATGGAAAAGGAGTCGGTGCGCAGCAGGAGAATAAAGGTGAGTATCCAGAAGAGGAATAAACCTGCTCCAAAGATCGGCGCACCCGCGAACACGATTGCGGTCGAAATTACGGCGTCGTGCAGGTTTGGGATGCCTGAAGATTTTGCGAGGGCGGTATCGGGGAGCAGGAAATGCATTTCGATACGGATGAAGACGAGGGCGAGAATTCCACCGACGAGAAGATGGCTGCTGCGCAGGAGGGTCTTCGAGAATCGATCTTTGATTGAGGGATTTGCTGGATCGAAGAGGTTCGTTGCGATCAGCATGGCGAAGGCGATGCCGCAGAGCAGGATCAGCTCGATTCGCAAGAGAACGGCCAGGAACCCAATAGCGGCGAATGCGAGATAACGGGCTGGAGTGATGGAGTTTCGCGAGGATTCGCTGAATGCGGTCCAACAGATCAAGGCAACGAAGATGATGGCGATCCCCGTCTCCATGCCGTCGTCAAGCCATCGAACGGCCGAGGGTGAGACGAGGATAAAGAGCATGACAAGACCCAACAGGCGCGCGAGGTTCGATTTTGCCGGGACAAAGCGCAGGAAGAGCGTCACCAGTCCAGCGAAGAGCAGAAGGTGCGCACAGCTTGAGACAAGACGAGGCAGATTGGGGGAGTGAGAGAAGATGCGAAGGAAGGCCAGGAGACCGACGTAGAGGAGGCTGGAGGCTCCGTAGTTGGAATGGACTCCATCGTAGGTGATGTGGTGAGTTCGAAGAAGGTTATCAGCGTAACGAAGATGAATGAGGGCGTCGTCCTGCATTCCGGGCCAGGAAAGGATGGCCCAGGAGATGAGCCAAATCACAAAGACAGGGATGCCGAAACGATAAAGTCTGCTGATCTGGGAACTCCTCTGGGAACTCACGTAGAGACTCACCTCGCAATTCTAGAGCATAAGTCAGCTCTTGGAAGAGGCGGGTCGAAGTCGATTGGGAATGCTTTCGATCTTCGCTCCCCGGCGGAGGATGATGCCCTCGGGGCCGATGAACAAGGTGCCCATGACGGGCATGACATAGGCACCGACGATGGCCGAGAAGACAATTCCGAAGGTGACATAGCCATAGGTGTAGATGATGCCGCCCAAACCGCCTTCGGGCCCGAGATGGGAGTAGACCAGAGCGACGAGAATGCCCCATGGCGCTTGACGCAAATCACCGCAGAGAGAGTCAAAGAGGGTGAACAGAATGATCCATAGAATTGGCGCCAAGAGAAAGACGCCAGTAAATTCCATGTAGGTGTAGGCGTCGGCGGCTGCGGAGAAAGAAACTCCTGTAGTGAGGTCTTCGTCGGCGAGAGCTCCAACATCGTGGGCATATTCATTGCCGCCATGATACTGTGGCTTGTCTTTCCAGATGAAGTGCGGGACGAGGTTCTCGAAGGCGCTGATGATGGGATCTATACCGTCGAATCCATTCCGCCTCGCGTACACCATGATGGAGTCGTCTAACGCGATAGCCTGGAGGCGATCAAAGAATCCTTGAGGAGTGTTGAAGTAGCCATGGCCAGCCTGTTGGTTATCTTCGGAGCTTTTCAGGTATTGCTCGCGGACGTTGCCGAGATCCGAGAGCATCGAGACGACTACGGTGAAATTTCCCGATACGGTCTCCCTGCGAAAATTTCGTCCATACTGCGCGTAGGGAACGAGGTAGTGGAAGAGGAAGAAGGTTGCGAGGATTCCAAACGCAATCTGGGTCATCGAGACCTTGTAGCGCTGGGAGGCGGCAGCCAGGAGCCAGCAGATCGACGGAGCGATAATGCCTTGCTTGGAGAAGCCGTAGATACCAACGCCACTGGAGAAAAGGATGGAGATGAGGACGGGCAGATTGACGCTTCGTGTGCCACCGGAGCGGCGGATGGTGTGGATCGTACCCAGAATGATGGCTAGTGGAAAGAATTGGTTGATCTGGGCGAGCGCGCTGAGGACCGTGCCGTTTCCGCCACTGTTGGGGAAGGCAATGTTAATGAAAAAGAGCAGCAGGCCAGTGACCATGCAGCCTACTGTTGCTGTCTGCATGTTTGATTCGGTGACCGTGTTCCTGAGGAAGGCGCGTTTGGCAGTAATACGACGGCTGATGATAACCGCGACACACATGGAACAGATGCAACCGAGGTATACGGTTATGCCGAGAATCGGATCTTCGAGGTTGGAGTCAGCGGGTTCCCCGAGAATCGCCTTCCAGCAGAGGCCAACGATAAGAGTCAGAGTCGAGAAGAAGAAGACATAGGACCCTGTGGGCCTGGTAAAGCCGCCGGCGAAGTTGAAGGCCACCACGGATACGAGAATAAAAAATAAACAGCAGAGCGAGAAGAGCCCGTTGGTACCCTCAAGCAATTGGATGATGCAAAGAATTCCGGCGAAGTAAAAGGTGTAATCGAGGGGAATGCGTTCGGGAAAGGGTAGGCGCACTCGTTTTCTCTTTTCAGGCGGCCTGGTTGAGCCGTCCACATGCCCGCAGGTAAAGATTACGGACAGCGGGAAGTTGCGGCCGGGCGCACCGGTTACCCCGGAATCGTTATCGATTCAATGATAGCCGATGAAGGCGATAAGAACAGATATCAAAGGCAATTTGCTGCCCTTACCTACCTTTTGGGCTTAACCGCTTTGAGCACCATGCTCTTCCAAAGATAACGGACCCGGCCAGATTCTGCGAAATCCAACCTCAGTGAGTGCCATAGCGAGTGTCCGCCGCGACCAAAATTTGATGTGGCCATGATCCCACAACACAGTGAAGTGACTATCCATCTTCCCGAAGACCGCTAACATGAGGTTCTTCAGATAACCGTGGTAAGGAGTCGTAATCACAATGATTCCACCCGGCTTCAGCAACGCAAAGCACCCTGCATCCATCACCGCTGATCCGTCCGGTATGCGTTCTAGAAAACGAGACACCGCAGGGTACAAATATTGGTGGCTATTTTCGGAATTGCTTGTTCTATATTCATAGGAAATCCCATCCATGGCACCGATCATCCAGTTGAGACCTGGACGCTTTGAATCTATACGGCCTTGATGCACGGTAGCATGGCGAGAGATTGGAGACTTCGAGGGTGATACCAGGAATGCAAATCTTCTCGTCGCCGGTGGTGCGCAGGTGTCTTTTTGCCATGCTGGCCTTGTGTCTTGTGCTGGAGGCGCTGTTCGCTCCGTACGACATGAATGCGGATTCGGTGTCTTACCTGGACCTTTCGGACCTGATTCATGCGCATCAATGGCACTGGGTGGTGAATGCGTACTGGCATCCGGTTTATCCGGCGCTTCTGCTGGTGTCGCGGATGGTGCTCGGAAACTCCGTCCGGCATGAGTTGCTGGCAGCTCGGCTGCTCAACCTCGCGATTACTGGATTGCTTTTTCTTGCGGTGCGGTTTGCACTGCGCTCAACTTTGGAGTTGAGGCAGAGTCAGGATTCAGGAGCCGGGCGAACGGGATCGGAACCGCTTCAAGTTGGGACGCTCGACATGGCGGCTGCCGGGATTGTGTTGATCAGCGTGATGCGGGAGCTGACTCTGCGGTCGGTACGGCCAGACGTGCTGCTGGCTGCTTTGCTGATCTCGGGCGGGGCATTTCTGATGCGCGCGGGGGCGCGGAGGGATGTTGGATCGTTCGCCGGGCTCGGGGTTTGCTTTGGGTTGGGATTTCTGGTGAAGAGCATTGCGTTTCCGATATTTCTCGTGGCGCTTTTGCTGCTTTTCGCCGTGGCCGGTTCGGTGAAGAGCGCCGTTAAGGGCGTTGTGGTTGCGGGATTGATCTTTGCTGCACTGGCGGGGCCGTATATTGGGGCTCTTTCGAGGCAGAAGGGAAGGTTTTCCGCGGGTGATTCGGGAGGATTGAACTATGCGTGGTTTGTGGATGGGGCGGACCGGTTTGAGCTGCAGAAAGATGATCCGTCACGCTATGGTCTGGCGCTGGGTCAGTTGAAGCATACGTCGGTGCAGTTATTGAAGAGTCCGCCGGTTTACTTTTTTGGGGGTATGCCGGGAACGGAGCCGCAGTGGCTGGATCCTTCCTACTGGGACGATGGATTGAAGCCGCGTTTCAATCTGAACGCGCAGGTGCGGGAGACCGTGTCGGGACTGATGATTGTGGTGCAGTATTTCGTTTTGCGTCCGCAGTATGCGCTTTTATTTGGAGCGCTGGCGATGTTGGGCGGGCGTTGGAGAAAGAGCGACTTTGGACGCAGAGGCGCAGGGCCGGTCCTGTTGCTGGGCCTGGCGCAGGTTGGGTTGTACCTGGTGGTTTATACGGAACCGAGGTACATTGCGAATGCGATAATTCTCGCTTGTTGCGTGCTTCTGGCCCTGATGCGGCTTCCTAAATCGGCGTTCGGGCAGGACGCGGCTGCGCTGTGCGCGGCGTTATTTCTGATTATGCTGCTCTGCAATTCGTTTACGGATTCTCTGCAAAATATGAGCGCCGAAAAGAGGGTCGAGGGTCGGGCAATCGGGGCATACAACCGCGCAACCTTCACGGCAGGAGAGAGTCTGGCGAGCGCACCGGGCATTGCGCCGGGAGACACGGTGGCCTGTCTTGGAGAGGCCGCGTGCAGGGACGATTCCTACTGGGCCCGGCTGGCCCAGGTGAAGATCCGGACTGAGATCTTCGCTGATAAGGACTCGCCGCTTGCGGTTTGGCAGAAGGCGGACAAGGCAGCGACGCTGGACGTGGTGCGCTCCACAGGAGCGAAGGCTATTGTGGCCAACTTTGGACAGGATGTGCCGGGCGGCGAGTGGCGACGGCTGGGAAGCGACGGATTCTTTGTGTTGTATCTGTAATGGGAGGTTCGAGATGCAGCCTGAGCGCTGTATGCCAGGATACGGAATTTTTGGATAGAACAATTCGCTCCTAACTAGTCTGGTTCGGGGAGGATAACACGAACGTGTATCACTCGAATGGGGCTTTGACATTGATAAATGGACCGATCTATTCTGCGATGAGCCGGTGGCGGTACGCCTGATGAACGGCCGGCCTGTCTATAGGTTGACGGAGCGAATGGAACGATTCTGCGACGAACTGCGGAGGGAACGTGAACGACGCAAGATCTCGATCGAGAAGATCTGCGAAGAGACGAAGGTCTCTGCGCGTCATTTGCAGGCCCTAGAGGCGGGAGAGTACGGCTCATTGCCTGGGGGAGTCTTCCGGAAGGGCATTGTCCGCAGCTACGCGACAGCTCTTGGGTTGGACGAGACACCATGGATGGAGCGGTTTGAGGCGAGTTTGCGAGAGAGCGGAGACGCGGAGAACGTCGAGAACTGGGCTGAGTTCGCAGAGAACGTCCGCAGAAACAGAGTAGGGGCGGGATCCGCGACGGACTTTCGATGGATGGGCGTGGGTGTGATGGTGGTCTCGATTGCGGCGCTGGGGTGGAGTGTGTGGAAGTTCGCGCTGCACGGGCACCTGTTCTAAAGAAGAGGATTTTCTTGAATCGTGGTGTCTTGCAACTAACTACGATAGAGCGTTCTGTCTTTCTTCAGTGCCCATAATGGTGCGGGGCGATCTGCCATGCATGGACAAGATCCAAGACTGATAGATACCTTGTAACTATGACCGCGAAGAAAATCGTTATTACTGGAGCGGCCGGTCTTGTGGGCCAGAATCTTCTTCCTCTTCTAAAACAAAGCAATGTTGGTGAGATCGTCGCGTTGGATAAGCATCCAACGAATACCGCAACTTTGCGTCGGCTTCACCCTGAGATTCGGGTTGTGGAGGCGGATCTGGCGGAGCCTGGTCCCTGGCAGGATGAGCTTGATGGCTGCACTCAGCTTGTTATTGGCCACGCACAGATCGGTGGGTTGTATCACGAGGAGTTCGTTCGCAATAATATCCAGGCTACGGAGCGCCTTTTGGAAGCTGCGCTTCGCCATAAGGTTCGGTATGCCGTCAGTATCTCTTCTTCTGTCGTGAACTCAATGGCTGTGGATGACTATACGGAGACCAAAAAAGCTCAGGAGGCTCTCACTGCCGCTTCGGGAATTAAACAAGTCGTCTTGCGACCCACGTTGATGTTCGGCTGGTTTGACCGAAAACACGTCGGATGGCTGGCCCGTTTCATGCAAAAGGCACCAGTTTTTCCGATACCAGGCGATGGGCGCTATCTTCGTCAGCCTTTGTATGCGGGCGACTTCTCCGCAATTATTGCCTCGGCTCTTGAGAGCGAGATTACGGGAGCTTACAACATCACGGGGCAGGAGAAAATTGACTATATCGACCTGATTCGTGCGGTCAAGAAGGCGACCGGGGCGAAGGCGCGGATCCAAAAGGTTCCCTGCAATCTTTTTGGAGCCATGCTCAAGGTGAATGCTCTCTTCGACAAGAATCCTGCCTTTACAAACAAGCAGCTCGAAGCGTTGGTAACCCCGGATGTCTTCGAGGTTATCGATTGGCCGGGCATCTTCAGAGTGCGCGCGACACCGCTCGAAGAAGCTCTGGAAACGACTTTCCGCAATCCTGTCTACTCAAAAGTGGTTCTCGATTTCTAGCGGCCAATCTCCTGGTTTTGAGTTATCAACTATTATGGATTTTTATACTTGCCGAGGTGCCTTATCGCTCAGGTTGTGGTTATTGGATCAGGGGCAATGGGCCTTGCAGCCGCGTTTCATGCGGTCAAGGCAGGACACAGTGTTGAAGTACTGGAAGCGGCTCCGGAACCCGGAGGCATGGCTGCGCACTTTGATCTGGCCGGCCTGTCGATTGAGCGGTTTTATCATTTTGTATGCAAGAGCGATCTGCCGACGTTTGAGTTGTTGGGTGAGCTTGGCATTCGCGAGCAGTTGCGGTGGAGGACCACGTCGATGGGTCTCTATACCGGAGGGAGATTGCATGAGTGGGGAACTCCTGTTGCACTGTTGAAGTTTGATGAGATCAGCCTTCTCTCACGACTGAGGTATGGGTTCTTCGCGTTTTTATCCGTGCGCCGCGAGCGGTGGGACGCAATCGAGACGGAATCGGCACGATCGTGGATTACACGATGGTGTGGAACCGAGGTCTTCGATCGGCTTTGGAAGCCGCTTTTTGCACTGAAGTTTTATCAGTATGCAGATGACGTCTCGGCTGCGTGGATATGGACACGTATCAAGAGGATTGGGCGTTCGCGCAGATCGATGATGCAGGAAGAGCTGGGGTATATCGAGGGCGGAAGTCAGACGCTGGTCGATGCGCTGTGCGCGGCAATTGTCGCGCGTGGAGGCAGGATTCGCACGCGGTGTGCGGCGCAAAAGGTGGTTGTGGAAGACGGGCGTGTGACGGGCGTTGTGACTCCTGAAGGGACTGTTCAGGCGGATGCGGTGATTTGTACGGTGCCGACACCTTTTGTCTCGGCGATGGTGCCCGACCTGCCTGTCGATTGGAAGGCGCGGTACGACTCTATTGAGAATATGGGCGTCTGCTGCCTGGTTTACAAGCTGAAACGGTCGATCACTCCGCACTTCTGGGTGAATGTGAGTGAACCCGATATGGCTGTTCCGGGCATTATCGAGTTTTCCAACCTGAGGCCAATCGGCGGCGAGACGGTGGTCTATGTGCCCTATTACATGCCGAATGACAATGTGAAGTTCACATGGACCGACGAGGCTCTTCTGGATGAGGCGTTTGGATATTTGCAGCGAATCAATCCGAAGTTGACGCGCGAAGATGTGATTGCCAGGCATGTGGCGCGGCTTCGTTATGCGCAGCCTGTCTGCGAACCTGGTTTTACAGCGAAGATTCCTCCGGTCCAGACACCGATTGCCGGTCTGCAGATTGCAGATACTTGTTTTTATTATCCAGAGGACCGGGGAATCTCAGAGAGTGTCCGGTTTGGTCGCGAGATGGCGGCGTGTCTTCCAACCTTATAACGAATCGAAGAGCAGGCGACAGAGATTTAGCTATGGAGATGCAGAGAAAGACCGGAGTTCCTATTTTTCTCAAGCTTTTTCTGGCTTGTGGCACGCTTGTGATCTTCGGTTGTGTCCTCACTCCATATTTCACCGCCCGTCCTGGGCATGACCAATCGTCCTATCTTTTCGAAGCAACTCGGCTTCTTTCTGGAATTGCACCGTATGGTCCACATTTAACCGAAGTCAGTCCTCCGACGATCATCTGGTTTTCCGTGCTTCCCGTGCTGTTGGGACATTGGATGCATGGAGCTCCCATGCTTTTTCTCAGACTGATCGTGATCGCGCTGATCGCTGGCAGCGTTGCCTGGTGTGTCGGAATATTGCGCCGCGGCACCGCAATGACGCAACCCTACTCCATCGGGTTGCTCACTTGCGCGATTGTGGGGATTGAATTCTGCATCGGCCCCTACAACTTCGGCCAACGGGAACATCTCCTCATCATTCTGCTGTTACCGTATGTCGTGGCTACAGCGACCGAAGCCGTCTTCCGCCTTCCTTTCGCTGAGCGTTGCGGGCTGGGCGTTGCCGCCGGTATCGCGATTTGGTTCAAGCCGCAAGACACTCTTATCCTCGTCGGACTCGAACTATTTCTTGCTGTTCGCGCTCGTAGTCTTCGCCGGATTCTTTCGCCCGAATTTCTGAGTTTAGTTATAACCTGCTCAATTGTTCTCATGCTTGTGTGCATGACTCCCTACGTCAAGGTGACGCTTCCGCTTCTTTTCGATACGTATTGGGCGTTTGGAACCATGAGCGCACTTGTGCTGGTATTAAGTCACGGCGGCTACTTGTTGCAAGTGCTCGTAATGTTATTGGCTTGCTTTGTTTTTCACAGGTCTCTGCGGGATTGGGCGACGTCGGCGGTGTTGGTGGTCTGCAGCGGGGCCGCTTTCTACGCCTTCGCGATACAACACAACGATTGGTGGTATCACGCCTATCCGCATCAGGCATTGCTTCTACTTGCCTGGGCTTATCTCTTAGCCGACTTTCTTCGTCCCGTCATCGATAAGCTTTCGTCCGACTCGAATCTGCGCAGGCGCGCGGTGTTTGTCGCGTCTGGTGCTGTTGCTGTCCTGCTCTGCTCGATTGTCGCGAACCTTCATTTCGTAGCTACAGCAGGAACCCACTCCCAGATCGATCCACTGGACCAATTTCTTGCTCAGTACAAGCCTTCGACGACGGTATATGTCTTTTCAACAAGGGAAGCTGCTCTGTCCTCTACGTACAACGAAGGATTGAATTGGGGAAGCCGCTTCGCCCATCTGTGGATGCTGCCCGCGATTGTCCAGAATGAGCTAGGGCCGGAGCCGCCACCGGCACCCTTCAAACAACTTTCTCCGGAGACGAAAGCCAGGCTTGCGACCCTTCTGCGCAAGCAATCTGCCGAAGACCTGAATTATTGGCGGCCCTCAGTTGTTCTTGTTGAGCAATGCAACGTAGGCCATCCTTGTCAGGGCATCGAGGGTAAGGATTTCGATATGATCTCCTGGTTTCTGCGGAGCCCGGAGTTTGCAGCAGTGTGGTCTCACTACGAACGGCAGGCTGGGATCGATAATTTCGCCGTCTATAAGCTCGTTCCCTAGAAGCGCTATGAAAAGTTGGGTGAAATTGCCATTCAATGCAGAATTTTCCCGTTGAAGAGACTCTGGACGCGAGTAAGTGGATGACTTTGCAGAGCCTGTAGTTGCGGGTAGAATGAGAGATGTTGAATTCTGTCTGGGCTAGGGTTCGGGCAGTCACTTTGCGATGCAGTGAAGGAGTTTGTTTTGGCTAAACGCGACCGTTTTTTGTTTACGAGTGAATCTGTAACCGAAGGGCATCCTGACAAGATTGCCGATCAGATCTCCGATGCGATTCTCGATGCCTGCCTGGCGCAGGATCCCTACAGCCGTGTGGCGTGCGAGACGCTGACCTGCACCGGACTGGTGGTGATTGCGGGAGAGATCACGACGAAGGCTTATGTGGACTTTCAGAGCCTGGTGCGTGGAACAGTTGCCGCGATTGGCTATGACAATGCTCTGTATGGGTTCGATTCGAACACCTGCGCGGTGATCTCGACGATCAACAAGCAGTCGGGCGATATTGCGATGGGTGTGGATACGGGCGGCGCCGGCGACCAGGGCATGATGTTCGGGTATGCAACGAACGAAACTCCGGAGTTGATGCCGACGCCGATCTCGCTGGCACACCGGCTCGCTCAGAAGCTGAGCGAAGTACGCAAGAACGGCTTGATGTCGTATCTGCGGCCGGATGGCAAGAGCCAGGTGACGGTGGAGTATGACTCAAACCATAAGCCGGTGCGTGTGGATGCGGTGGTGATTTCGACGCAGCATGCCGAGACCGTGGGCAATGAAGAGTTGCGCGCGGATATTTTGAAGAATGTGATTCAGGCTGTGATTCCGGCGAAGCTGCTGGATGAGGACACGAAGTACCATATCAATCCGACGGGACGGTTCGTGGTCGGTGGGCCAATGGGCGATACGGGATTGACGGGCCGGAAGATCATCGTCGATACGTATGGCGGCATGGGACGGCATGGCGGCGGGGCTTTCAGCGGCAAGGACGCGACGAAGGTGGACCGTTCGGCGGCTTATATGGCGCGGTATGTGGCGAAGAATATTGTTGCCGCTGGGCTGGCTGATCGCTGCGAGGTGCAGTTGGCTTATGCTATCGGCGTGGCTGAGCCAGTGAGCGTGCTAGTGGATACGTTTGGCACGGGCAAGGTCGATGAGAACAAGCTTGAAGAGTTGGTGCGGAAGAACTTCTCGCTTACGCCGAAGGGAATTATCGAAGGGCTGGAGCTACGAAAGCCTATCTTCAAGGCGACAGCGGCGTATGGTCACTTCGGACGCAAGGGCGACGGCTTTACCTGGGAGAAGACGGACAAGGCTGCCGCGTTGGCTGAACAGGCCGGACTCAAACAGACTGCTTCCAAGTAACTTTCGAGTCAATCAGCAGTACAAGAGGCGGGCCTTCGGGTCCGCTTTCTTTTCGTTCAGGGCTTGGCTGAGTAGAAGGTGTAGGTCGCTGTGTAGGGAACGCGACTAGTTGTGTTGAGGCGTTGAGCGTCGCATCCTGTGGTTGGGGCGATGCCGCCGTGGGTGTCGGAGCGGCGGATGAATTCGACTTTGGTCATGACGCCGGTGCCTGAGACGCTTGCGGCTTTCAAGAGGAGCCAGGGGATTGCGGTTGGGTCGGGCGAGGCGGCTTTTTGCAGGAGTTCGCCCTTGACGGAGCTGCTATCTTTGGATTTCCAGGTGGGACCGGCGCCGTGGCCTCCGATGTCGTTGCCGGATGCGTCAGTCAGCACGGCTTCAGGGGCTTGAAAGACCCACTGTGGGCCGGTGGGAGATTGTTGGCAGACGTAGATCTGCACACCTTTGCCCGTAGCGGTGAGGATGGGGTGCTGCGAGGGCGGCGGGTCGGTTGGATTCTGGGCAATTGCGGCGACGGTGATGGAGAGCGACGCGGCGAGGATCAGTAGGAGATGGGTTCTGGGCTTCATCGGCGACAAGTCTACACCTCTCGGACTGCAAAAGTTTGAGTGAACGAAACGGAGTGCGCCGAGTTGCGGCTGGTGGGAGGATACTGGAATGACGATGACGAGTGCAGCAAAGATCGATACAGGCGCTATGGTGGTTCCGAGTTATTTTCCTGGAAAGCAGTGGCAGCAGGTGCTGGAGAGGGACGCGCGGGCGGATGGGCAGTTTGTGTATGCGGTGAAGTCGACGAAGATTTACTGCAAGCCGAGTTGTGCGAGCCGTCGGCCTGCACGGAGGCAGGTGAGCTTCTTCCCTACTCCAGCGTTGGCGGAGGCAGCGGGGTATCGGGCGTGCAAGCGGTGTGAGCCGGAACGGACTGAGGCGAAGGCGGATCCTCAGGCTGGGGCGATTGTCGCGGTGACTGAGTATCTGAAGGAGCATGCTGAGGAGCGGACGCGGCTAGAGGATGTGGCGAAGGCGACCGGCGTGGGCAGGTTGACGATTCTGCGTGGGTTCAAGCGAGTGTTGGGAGTGAGTCCGGCACAGTTTGCTAAGGAAGCTCGGCTGGAGAAGTTTAAGAACAAGGTGAGGGAGCCGAAGACGGGGAAGGCTCCAATTACCGATGCGATCTATGAGGCTGGGTTTGGATCGAGCAGCAGATTGTATGAAAAGGGGCCGGCTGCGTTGGGGATGAAGCCGCGCGCGATGCGGGAGGGCGGGCGGGGATTGCTGATTCGTTACACGACTGCGGCGAGTCCGCTGGGGCGGATGCTGGTGGCGACGACGGATGTGGGGATCTGCTCGATTGCGTTTGGCAAGGATGATAACGAGTTGCTGGAGGAGCTACGGAAGCGGTTTTCGAAGGCTCAACTGGTGCCGGCAAAGGGGAATACGGGTTGGCTTGCAGATGCGGTTGCGTATGTGACGAATCAGTTGAGCGAGCATCCGCTAGCGGCTACTTTTCCGCTGGATGTGCGGGCTACTGCGTTTCAACAGCGAGTGTGGAAGGCGCTGCAAGAGATTCCGCGTGGCGAGACGCGATACTATTCGGAGCTTGCAACGCAGCTTGGAGTGCCGAAGGCTTCGCGTGCAGTTGGGATGGCGATTGGGTCGAATCCGGTGGCGGTGGTGGTGCCTTGCCACCGTGTGGTTGCGAAAGGCGGTGGATTAGGTGGGTATCGCTGGGGAGTGGAGCGGAAACGAAAATTGCTGGAAGCGGAAAAAGGCTGACGGTTTCTTCGCCTGAACGGGTAGAGTAGGGCGATGGCAGAGACAGTCGTCGGAATGATCGGAGACGGGCGCGCACTGTATTCGAAGATCACGTGGAGGCTGATTCCCTATCTCTTTTTGCTTTATATCGCAGCGTATGTTGATCGCGTGAATGTGGGGTTCGCCGCGATGGATATGCAACGAGACCTGCACTTCAGCAACACGGTGTATGGAACTGGGGCCGGGATATTTTTTCTCGGATATGCGCTGTGTGATCTGCCTAGCAGTTTGATCCTGCGACTGGTTGGGACAAGGATTTGGATCGCGCGCATCATGATCTCGTGGGGCGTGGTTTCGGCGTGCATGGTTTGGGTGCGGTCGCCGGGGTCGTTTTATCTTTTGCGGTTTCTGCTGGGAGTAGCTGAGGCCGGGTTTGTGCCTGGAATGCTTCTTTATTTGACGTTCTGGTTTCCTTCGCATGAGCGGGCACGGGCCGTGGCTAAATTTATGACCGCCACTTCGCTTGCGGGAGTCGTTGGCGCGCCGCTTTCTAGCGCTCTGTTGCGGCTGGATGGCGTGGCCGGGTTGAGTGGATGGCAGTGGTTGTTTTTGTTTGAGGGTGTGCCGACGGTGCTGCTGGGGCTATCGGTGCTGTTTGTGCTGAAGGATGGGCCGGATGCGGCTGACTGGTTGACGACGGACGAGAGAGCATGGCTGAAAGGGGAGTTGCAGCGGGACGAGAAGTTGTATGGCGCTGCGGAGCATCACCATCTGCTCGATGCATTCAGGCTGCCCGCGGTTTGGGTGCTGGCAGGCGTGTATATCGTCATTCAGATTGGCGTTTATATCGTGAATCTGTGGATGCCTCTGATTCTGAGTGGACTGGCGCGTGGTGATGGGAGTATCGATGCGAGCTTAATTGCGCGGTATGCGACGGTGCCCTATTTGCTCGCAGCGATCTTCACTGTGGTTGTGGGGTGGAGTTCGGATCGATGGAATGAGAGGCGAGGACATCTGGCGGGCTGTATGGCGTTGGCGGCTGTTGGTTTTGCGTGGGCAGCGCGGGCACAGAGTATCCCTGTGGCGTTGTGTGCGATGTCGCTGGCAGCGATTGGGCTGTGGAGCACGATGGGTCCGTTCTGGGCGCTGACGACACGCATGGTTGGCGGTGCTGCAGCAGCCGGAGGGGTTGCGATGATTACGACCGTGGGTGGGTTTGGGGGATTTCTCGGGCCTTATTTCACGGGCCGGCTGCGCGATGCTACGCATAGTTTTGCGGGTGGGTTGTATTTGATGGGTGCACTGGCTTTGGGTGCGGCTGGATTGGCCCTGATTGCCGATGGCAGGCAGAGGCAGATGGCTTAGGAACTACGCCGCTCATTCTACAGGTGGCTTTCGGCGCGAGTGATTGCAGGATTCCGATGATATTCTGGAGTAGGTAAAAATTCAGCATTTTGAGGTTTGATAATGGCGACAGCGACGGTCGATAAGGCAGCTGCAGCGGCAGATTACAAGGTGGCGGATATTTCTTTGGCGGATTTTGGGCGCAAGGAGATCGATATCGCCGAGCAGGAGATGCCGGGGCTGATGGCGATCCGCAACAAGTATGCCGCGGGCAAACCGCTGGCAGGCGTTCGCGTGACGGGCTCGCTGCATATGACGATCCAGACTGCCGTGTTGATTGAGACGATGGTGGCGCTGGGTGCGAATGTGCGCTGGGCGAGCTGCAACATCTTCTCGACGCAGGATCATGCGGCTGCTGCGATTGCTGCGGCTGGCGTGCCGGTGTTTGCGTGGAAGGGCGAGACGCTGGAGGAGTACTGGTGGTGCACGAACCAGGCGCTAAGCTTTCCGGGCGGCAAAGGACCGCAACTGGTGATCGATGATGGCGGCGACGTGACGCTACTGATCCACAAGGGCGTGGAGTTGGAGAAGGGCGACAAGTGGGTTGATTCACCTTCGGGCTCGCATGAAGAGTCGGTAATCAAGGGCCTGCTGAAGGCGGTTCATGCAGAGACGCCGAAGCGTTGGCAGGAGGTTGCCAAGGAGTGGCGCGGCGTGAGCGAAGAGACGACGACGGGCGTCCACCGGCTGTATCAGATGCTGGAGAAGGGCCAGTTGCTGGTGCCGGCGATCAATGTGAATGACTCGGTGACGAAGTCGAAGTTTGACAATCTGTATGGCTGCCGCGAGTCACTGGTGGACGGCATCAAGCGGGCGACGGATGTGATGGTTGCCGGCAAGGTTGCTGTGGTTTGCGGATATGGCGATGTGGGCAAAGGCTCGGCCGCTTCGCTGCGCGGGCTCGGCGCTCGCGTGCTTGTGACGGAGATCGATCCGATCAATGCGCTGCAGGCTGCGATGGAAGGGTACGAGGTTACGACGCTTGAGGAGACTCTGGGGCGCGGCGATATCTATGTGACTTGCACAGGGAACGTGGACATCATCACGGTTGAGCACATGAAGCTGATGAAGGATCAGGCGATTGTTTGCAACATCGGCCACTTCGACAACGAGATCCAGATGGAGCCGCTGAATGCGCTGAAGGGCGTGAAGAAGCTGAACATCAAGCCACAGGTGGATAAGTACACGTTCGAGAGCGGCAACAGCATCTTCATTCTGGCAGAAGGCCGACTGGTGAACCTGGGTTGCGCGACGGGCCATCCGAGCTTCGTGATGTCGAACAGCTTTGCGAACCAGACGCTGGCGCAGCTTGATCTTTGGAAGAACAAGGATACGTACAAGGTCGGGATTTATATTCTGCCGAAGAAGCTCGACGAAGAGGTTGCACGGCTGCATCTGGAGAAGATTGGCGTAAAGCTGACTACGCTCTCGAAGAAGCAGGCGGATTATCTCGGCGTTGCGGTGGATGGGCCTTACAAGGCTGAACACTACCGGTACTAGTTTTTGCTAAAAGGAAAACGAAGGGCCGCTGAGGAGACTCCTCGCGGCCCTTTTTTTTAAATGTTATTTGATGGGGATTGCAACGCGATGGGACTGGATCAGTTCAAAGCGGCGGAAGGATCGAAGTCGCTGGCATTGATGACCTGCAGGGCGGGAGTGGTGACGAGCGGCTGGTCGATGAGGACGATGGTGCGGGCAGAGCCGGCCGCGTAGGCGACCTGGGGACCAGCGTACAGAGCGGCTGCGGGGCTGGGAGGGACTGTCCCAGCGGGTTCCATGATGAGGCTGTAGGTGTTGGCGGGAATGTTGAGGTAGCCAGTGCTCGCGCCGAGGGCGACTCCCGTAACGAGAGGACTGACCGCCGTGAGCCTCTGACCAGCTGGGACGAGGTAGATATCGACTGCGCTGGTGCGCGTTGCCTGATTGAAGAAACGGAGAGCGATCTGGCCGGAGGGCGCAGGCTGGTTCTGATCGACGAGGGTGAACTGCTGCGGGCTGGCGATGGAGTTGCCGATCAGGATGGTGTACTGAGTGGAAGGAGCGAAGGTCGCTTTGGCGGTTGAGAGTGTCTGCCTGCTCCCGGCGGTGTCGGCGTGGATGGAGTAGATGCCCGGAGCGAGGGGGATGTACGAGGTGACTGTGCCGAAGCCGAGATTGTAGGCGAGAGCGTTGGAGCCCTGATAGATGTCCAGGCCGGGAGCGTCGGGCGTGGCGTGAATGATGCGCACCTGTGCTTCGGGCGCAGTACTGACAATGGCCTGGCAGCCAGTTAGAACAAGCGTCCCAAGAAGAGCGAGCACCGCAGTGAGGCGCGTGAGGGGACGAACGAGATGGGAGGGCTCGGCGAACATGAATCGTCGACTCGCGGAGTCTGTTGAACGGACCCCTCTATGCTTCAACTCTAAACGATTTCGCGGCGATCCGTGTCGGTGGAATCGAGGGCGGCAATGGCTAAATAGTGGTATGAGGTTTCGATAGTGCCGAGGAAAGCGAACTCTCCGATCACAGAGGCATGTTGGCGATGGGGCTTCAGCGAATTGATGGGATTGGAGTTGACGAGGCGAAGAAATCGAGGAGATCGAGCCGCTCTACTTCCGCATCGGAGACGGAAAGGGAGTGGATGGTTGCCTCTGTCGCGGGGATACTTTAATCGAAGATTTGACCATTTTTTTACTTGAGACGGACGGGATTGTTGATTGTGCAGACGAGGAGGGTCATATCGTCGTGCTGGGGGGCGCCGGAGGTGAATTTGTCGGCGGCGATGAGGATGCAGTCCAGGAGTTGCTGCGCGGTGTGGGTACAGTTCTGCCGATTGAGGAGTTGTTGGGCTGTGGCGATCATGCGATCTTCGCCCCATTCTTCTTCGTTGTGATTCATAGCCTCTGAAATGCCGTCGGTGAAGGCGAGGAGGACATCGCCGGAGTGCATGGGGATTGTGGCCTGCGAATATTCGGCATTGGGAAGGAGACCGACGACCATACCCGTAGCCTCAAGCGGGATAGCTTGACCTTTGCGGAGGATGTAAGGCGGGTTGTGGCCGGCGTTGACGAAGGTGAGAAGACCGGCGACGGGATCGTACTCTGCGTAGAAAAAGGTCGCGTAGCGGTTGGTGGTGGAGGACTCGTAGACGAGGTTGTTGACGTGGCAGATGAGGCTGGAGAGATTGCTTTGCTGGAGGGATGCGATGCTGCGAAGGCTTGCGCGAAGGCTCGCCATGAGGAGAGCGGCGGAGATGCCTTTGCCTGAGATGTCGCCGAGGGCCAAGGCAAGACGTCCATCGTTGAGTGCGAAGAAGTCGTAGTAGTCGCCGCCGACAGCCTGGGCAGGACGGCAGTAGCCGGCGAGATCGATACCAGCGACTTTGGGGTAGCTTTGGGGGAAGAGGCGCTCCTGAACTTCGCGGGCAATCTCAATCTCGCGAGAGATGCGTTCGCGCTGCGTAATCTCGGTGGTGAGGTTTTCGAGAAGTTCGGCGTTTTCAAGCGCAAGTCCGGTTTGCGAGGCGATGGTCTGGAGAAGCTGACGGTCGGTTTTGGTGTAGGGCTCTTCGGAGCGCTTGGGACCGAGGGCGATGACGCCGGCAAGGCGGTTTCGTCCGGGGAGTGGGACGAGAAGTTCGGTGGAGAGGTCAGCGAGGGCTGTGCGTTCGGCGTCGGTGGCGTCGACGAGCCAACTGGATGGGTCGTCGCGATAGACGCTGGCCGGAGTCTTAGCGCGGGTAAGGGTCGTGATGGTTGTAGAGGCAGCGGGAAGAGAGAAGACTTCTGCGGTGCTTGGGAGTAGCGGCGCTCCGGTTGCAAGTTGCAGGCGGAAGGTATCACCGCTGCGCAGGAAGACCGCGATGCGTTCTATGTGGAGGGTATCTCCCAGACGTTGGGTGATGGTGTTGATGAGGGGAGTGACTTCAGTGAAGTTGCGAGCCTCATCCGAGATCTCCGAGAGAAGCTGCTCGGTGGAGTAGGCCTCGCGGAAAAAGCGCTGATCGATTTTTTGCTGGAGGCGCCTGGAGAGTCTAAACCGGAAGGCGAAGAAGATGACGAGAATGCCGAAGATACGGACAATATCGACGTTGCGCTGATGGCCGGGATGCTGGAAGAAATCCTTGAGGGAGAGAGCCAGCCAAATACCAAGCAAAAGCCGCAGGATGTTAATCGACTGGCGTGCAAGGGCGTATTTGGTGCCCTGGCGAATGAGGATGCGAACATCGACGGCGCGGTGAACGATAACGGCGTAGGCAAGGGAAAAGGGAAAGAGCAAAAGAATGAAAAGCGAGAAAACGACGATCCATTCTGGAGCGTCCTGGCCTACGTCCTTACTGCGGACAATGGAGATCAAGAGGAGAATGAAGAAAGGTGTAAGTCCAACGGCAGCGCCGTAGTAAAGAATCTTCAATCGGCGACGGGCATCTCCGGTAACTGTGCCGATCTTATAGCCGATGGCAATGAAGAAATAGAAGATGGCCAGCATGCTGAGGATGTTCTCGATCGTATTGATCTTGAATGCCCACGGATCGAGAAAAGCGTCGAGATTGAAGTTGTAGGTGTGTCCGAAGGTATTTAAAAAGTCGGCCGGAACGAGCGCGAGAATCGGAAGAATAAGAACCCATTTGATCCAGGGCGCGCGGACATCCAAAATGGACCGCTCGGGAAAGTAGATGCCAAACAACATGAGACAGATCGGCATCGCGGTCTGGGCAACAATGTTCCAAATCGGCGCGATAGGAGCGAGTGGGCCGTGAAATAGATTCTGCTGCATTAAAACCGCGGGCAGATAGGCAAGGACTCCGAGAATGAGCCACGCATGTGGGTTTCGAGGCCGGGCAAAGACGGCGTACAAGCCCACGAGCAAACAAAGGAAGGGCAGGAAGATAAAAGTACACTGAACGACCCACGCCCATAACGGGGGAATAGAGGAACGCTGGGGAGCGAGCGGGAAATTAATCGTTGCTTCGGACCCGTCGGGACGCAGGATAGTGAGAGACATGGGCTGACCAGGCTTGCTGTTCAGCAGTTCATCAAGAAGGACGTTACTTCCAGTAAACGGGCGATGATTAATGTCGACCACAGCATCGCCGACATGCAGACCGGCCGCCTCCGCCTCGGGCATGACGAGCGTGGCGGTAATTGCGGTATCGCCATAGTGACGACCTGCCTGAACAGCTTCTGGAGTTGAGAGTCGAACCGCATGACCGAGGCTCCCCTGAAAGAATGGGAAACGGGCGTGTTGGTCGCCATTGGCGAGGTTGTCTACGCTGTTCCGCGCACCTACGTAGAAGTGGGTGAGCGCGAAGAAGGTTACGAGCGCGAGGAGCGCGTACTGGAGACGGGCGGACCGCTGCGGCATAAGAAAGGCTGGCTGCATGGTAGCAGCCAACCTTTATCTTTGCAGCGGATTTCTTGACCTCTACTTCTTGGGGTGGCTGGCGATGATCTTATCCTTGATCTTGTCGTAGGTCGCCTGGGGAAGGATACCTCTGGTGACGAGTTGGTTCTTTGCGGTATATGGGCGGCCGTCGATGATGCGCTTCGAGTAGGCGTCGCCGATGCCTGGAAAAGCCTTGAGTTGGTCGGCGGTTGCGGTGTTGATGTCGAGCGGGGCTGTAGCAGCCGTTGCGGCGGGCGGTTTAGGGGTCTGGGCAATAGTCAATCCGGGGACGGCGGCAAACAGGAGGGCAGCGGCGAAGAGCTTGCGGCGAAGATTGATCATCTTAGGGTCTCCTTGTTATGGGCGGGATACGTTACTGCGGAAGAGTACGAGAGGAAGCAAGGCACGTCAATGATCATGTTGGTCGTTTGCTAAAATGTGAAACTTTGCAGGTAAGGCGAAGGTTGACTTCTCCAGGCTCGAAAGCTACTCTGAAGGAGAGATGAGCTTGCTGCACCTCCATCACGGGCATCACCATCATCACGCGGAGAGCGTGTTGGCGGCTGTGTCCCGTGTAGCGAAGTAACGAACGCTTACTCAGGATTTCGAAAGGCCCGCCAACGCGTATACCGCGAGCGGGCCTTTTTTCTTGCGTGAAGATAGACCCAGGAGAGATGAGAATGGTTGACATGGTGAAGATTAATTTTGCGAAGATGGATGGTCTGGTTCCGGGTATCGTCCAGGACGCGAAGACTGGCGAGATGTTGATGCTCGGCTTCTTGAATGAAGTGAGTTATGCGAAGACGCTTGAGACAGGGTTTGTCACTTTCTGGAGCAGGGCGCGGCAAAAGCTGTGGATGAAAGGCGAGATCAGCAGCAACCGGTTGCGCGTGATTGAAGCTGCGACTGATTGCGACAACGATGCGCTGCTATTCAAGGTCGAAGTTGAGGGTGATGGACTGGTGTGCCACGAAGGCACAGTGAGTTGCTTTACGAAGAAGATTGCCATGGAGGCGAAGTGAGCGATACGAAGAAATTGAAGCTAGGAATTCCTAAGGGCAGCCTGCAGGATGCGACGGTTGCGCTGTTCGAACGCGCGGGCTGGAGGATCTTCGCGAATGGGCGGAGCTACTTCCCTTCCATCGACGATACAGAGATTGAGTGCATGCTAGTGCGCGCCCAGGAAATGGCGCGGTATGTCGAGCATGGCGCGCTCGATGCTGGCTTGACTGGGAATGACTGGGTTCTGGAGAACCAGACGGACGTGGAGTATGTGACGAGTCTGACTTATTCGAAGCAAAGCCGGCAGAAGGTAAAGTGGGTACTTGCGGTGCCTGAGGATTCTCCGTTTCAGAAGCCGGAGGATCTGGCGGGAAAGATCATTGCTACCGAGCTGGTTGAGTTTACGAAGCGGTATTTTGCGGGGAAGAACATTCCCGTGACGGTGGAGTTCAGTTGGGGCGCTACCGAAGTGAAACCGCCTACGCTGGCGGATGCAATCGTTGAGGTGACGGAGACTGGATCGTCGTTGCGGGCGAATCGGCTGCGGATTATCGAGACGCTGATGGAGAGCGAAACGCAGTTGATTTCGAATAAGGTGGCATATAAGGATGAGTGGAAAAGGAAGAAGATCGATAATATTTCGCTGATGCTGAATGCGGCGATTGCGGCGCAGGGGCGAGTTGGTTTAATGCTGAACGTGCGGAAGACGGATTTGCAGAAGATAGTTAGCGTGTTGCCGGCACTGAATTCGCCTACGGTGTCACAGTTGAGCGATCCGGAATGGGTTGCGCTGAATACGATTCTGGATGAGGCTTTGGTGCGTGAAGTAATTCCGAAGTTGAAGGCAGCGGGTGCTACAGGAATTGTTGAGTATCCGCTAAGTAAGGTTGTGCTCTAGGAAGTTCAGGGGATTAGTGGATGAAGTTAGTAAAGACATTTGGTCAGGGGGCGAAGGCTGCGACTGCTCTGATCGAGTCACTGGAGCAACGCGGTGCTGTCAATACAGCGCGTATTGAGCCTGTCGTTCGTCGGATTATTGCTGATGTTCGCAAGAGTGGGGATGCTGCGTTGCTGAAGTATGGAACGAAGTTTGATGGGCTGAAAAAGGATTCGACATTACTGGTTTCGCGTGAAGAGATGAAGTCCGCGTGGGAGCGGACTTCACCGAAGTTACAAGCTGCAATGATGGTTGCGCGGGGAAATATTCTGGGGTTCGCTGAGGCACAGTTGCCACGGGATTGGGCCATCGCCCCAATGGCCGGAGTGAAGACGGGGCAGATTGTGCGACCTCTGGGTAATGTGGGTTGCTATGTACCAGGAGGGCGGTATCCGTTGCCCTCGACATTGCTAATGACAGTAACGCCAGCGCAAGTGGCCGGAGTGGAACGCATCGTGGTGTGTTCACCGAAGCCGGCCCAGGATACTTTGGCGGCGGCCTGGCTGGCCGGAGTAACGGAGTTTTATCGAGTTGGTGGAGCCCAGGCGATCGCGGCAATGGCGTATGGAACAGTAACAGTTGGGCGCGTCGACAAAATTGTGGGACCTGGCAATCTCTATGTGACAGCGGCTAAGATGCTGGTTTCGCGTGAATGTGCGATCGATATGCCGGCCGGCCCTACGGAGATTGTGGTGACCAGTGAACATGGCAGCGCGGTTGGAATTGCGGCGGACCTGGTCGCTCAGGCGGAACATGATCCGGAGACGCTAGCCGTATTGATTACGAGCAATAAGGCGCTAGGGCGAGAGGTTGTGGCTGAGGTGAAGCTTCGGGCGAGAGGGAATGCGATAGCGAAGCAGTCTCTTGCTGCTCAGGGTTTCGTGTTTTTGACTGCTACTGATCGTGATGCACATGAGCTGACGAACCGCCTCGCTCCCGAACATTTGACAGTAGACTCTGCGGCAGATTTGATGTGGGTTCGTAATGCTGGGTCCGTCTTTGTCGGAGATTATTCGTCGCAGTCGATGGGAGACTACGTCTCCGGACCAAATCATGTTCTGCCGACGGGACGTTTTGGGCGAGTCCGCGGCGGCTTGAGCGTTATGGATTTTGTGAAGATGATTACGGTGCAGCAGTACACGCGCTCAGGCTTGAAGCGGATGGGGCCGCATGCGATTGCACT
Source organism: Edaphobacter sp. (assembly GCA_050012935.1). Lineage (GTDB taxonomy): Bacteria > Acidobacteriota > Terriglobia > Terriglobales > Acidobacteriaceae > Edaphobacter. Next base: position 37,963 of record JBEKGF010000028.1, read on the forward strand.
GGCTGAGGCTGAAGGTTTGACTGGGCACGCGGAGAGCGTGCGAGTGAGGATGCAATGATTGTGACCGATACTGCTACGAATGTGAGTAAAGTAACGCCGCGCAAGGCGGTATTGGATATGCCGGAGTACCATCCTCCTCTGGCCGGACGTACGGTGCTGCGACTGGATTTCAACGAAAACACCTTTGGGCCTTCTCCGCGGGTTATGGAGAGGTTGCAGATTGTGACGGCGGAAGGGCTGACGAAGTATCCCGAACGAGAGCCGGTAGAAAGAATTGTTGCTGAGCACTTTGGATTGCAAGGTAAGCAGGTGCTGCTGACCAACGGGGTCGATGAGGCGATTCACCTGATGTGTTGCGCGTTTTTGGATGCGGAGGATCAGGCGCTGATTGCGACGCCTTCGTTCTTCATGTATGACGTGAGTGTGCAGATGATGACACCGCATCTGCGGAAGGTTCAGGCGGATACGACACTTGAGTTTCCGTTCGAGCGATTTATGGCGGCGATCAGCGAGCGCACGAAGCTGATTATTGTGGCTTCGCCTAATAACCCCACTGGCGCAGTTGTGAGCCGGGAGCATCTACTAGCGATCGCAGCGGCGGCTCCGCAAGCGGTATTGATGGTGGACGAAGCGTATTACCACTTTGATGGAGCTTCGGTGATGGAAGACCTGGCGACGGTGCCTAATTTGATTGTGGCGCGAACATTCTCGAAGGCATATGGGCTCGCGAATCTGCGGATTGGAATGCTTGCGGGAAATCCGGAGCTGTTGAAGTATGTGCGGAAGGTGAGTTCGCCGTACAACGTAAATGGCGTGGCGCTGGATTGTCTGCCGGTTGCGCTGGCGGATGAGGAGTATGTTGCGTGGTATTCAGAGCAGGTTCGGGTGGGGCGCAAGCGGATGATGGACGGGTTGCGTGAGTTGGGTGTTCCCTTCTTTCCGAGCCATGCGAACTTTGTGCTGATGAGGATCGGACCAAAGCATAAGGAGTTGGTGGCGGCGATGCGGGCGCATGACGTATTGCTCCGAGACCGGTCGACTGATCCGGGTTGCGATGGATTTGTTCGCATCACGATTGGGGTAGAAGAGCATGTGACTCGCGGATTGGCGGCGCTGAAGCTCTCGCTGCGTGAGATCGGTTGGGAGAGAGAGCAAGTTAGCGAGCTGGTTAGTCGGCAAATCAGCGACGAAACGCGGGAGTTTGAATAATGGCCAGGAGATCAACTGCTATTCGAACTGCTACGATCAAGCGCGATACGACGGAGACGCAGATCGCGTTGAAACTGGTCGTGGATGGACAGGGTATTTATAAGGTTTCAACGGGGATTCGATTCTTCGATCACATGCTGGAGTTGTTTGCGCGGCATGGCGGATTTGATCTGTCGTTAAAGTGCACGGGCGATTTGGATGTAGACCAGCATCACACCGTCGAAGATGTGGGGATTGCGCTTGGAGAAGCTTTCGGCAAGGCGCTCGGTGATAAGAAGGGGATCATGCGGGCAGGATATTTTGTGATGGCAATGGATGAGACTCTCGCGGTTGCAGCGGTGGATTTGAGTGGGCGAGTCGCTTACGTCGTCGATGACAAGGTGAAGGTAAGGCTGGTTGGGGATCTTCAGAGTGAGCTGCTGGCAGACTTCTTTGATGGGTTCGCTCGTGGGGCCAAGGCAAATGTGCATGTGAAGACGATGTACGGGCGCTCGAATCATCACAAGATTGAGGCGATATTCAAGGCGTTTGCGCGGGCGCTGCGTGGGGCCTGCTCTCGGGATGAGCGGATGCGGGAGATGCTGCCTAGTACGAAGGGTTTGCTGTGATCGCAGTCGTCGATTACAAAGCTGGGAATTTGACTAGCGTCGTGAAGACGCTGAATTTTCTTGGCGCGAAGACGCTTGTGACACAGAATCCGGAGGTGGTGCGTTCGGCTTCGAAGGTGGTGCTGCCGGGGGTGGGGCACTTTCAGGCTACGCAGTTGTTGAGCGATCTTGGGTTGACGGAGGCGGTGCGGGAGAGTGTGGCGGGGGGAGGCTGGTTCCTGGGGATTTGTGTGGGGTTGCAGTGGTTGTTTGAGGGGTCGACTGAGGCACCGGGGGTTGCTGGGTTGGGGGAGTTTGCGGGAGTGTGTGAGCGCTTCCCTGCCCGGTTTGAGGGGGCGGCGTTGAAGGCGCCGCATGTGGGGTGGAATTCGCTGGAGGGCGTGAGGGATTCGCGGCTGCTGCGTGGGGTGGAGGATGGCGGGTTTGTGTATTACACCCATTCGTGGCGAGCTCCGGTTGTAGGTTCCACTGTGGCGGTTACGGAGTATGGCGGGGCGTTTACCGCGGTTGTGGAGCGGGAGAATGTGATGGGGGTGCAGTTTCATCCGGAGAAGTCGAGTGCGGTGGGGTTGCAGGTGCTGCGGAACTTCGTGGAGTTGTGATGCTGGCCAAGAGAGTCATTGCGTGCCTGGATGTTCGCGATGGACGCGTGGTGAAGGGTGTGCAGTTTGTGGACATCGTTGATGCTGGCGATCCGGCTGAGCTGGCGCATCGTCATGCTGCGGCTGGTGCGGATGAGATCGTGCTGCTGGATATTACGGCTACGCATGAAGGACGCGGGACGCTGCTCGATACGGTGAATCGGACGGCTGCGGGGTTGTTTGTGCCGTTTACGGTTGGCGGTGGAATTCGGAGCGCGGAGGATGCTGCGGCGGTGTTCGAGGCTGGTGCGGATAAGGTGAGTATCAATTCCGCCGCCATCTCCAGGCCGGAGTTGATTGGGGAGATTGGCGGGAGCTTTGGGGCGCAGGCGGTGATTGTGGCGATCGATGCTCGAAGAGCCACTGGCGCGGCTCGTCACGGCGTTGAGGATGCTGAGGTTTATGTGAGTGGAGGGCGGAAGGCCACTGGTTTGCGCGTGTTGGATTGGGCTCGTGAGGCGGAGGCGCATGGAGCTGGGGAGATTCTGCTGACTTCTATGGATACGGATGGAATGCGATCCGGGTTTGATTGTGAGTTGACGGCGATGGTTAGTTCGGCGGTGCAGATTCCGGTGATTGCTTCAGGAGGAGCTGGGACTGCTGGGCATTTTGTTGATGTTTTTCGCGAGGGCCGCGCGGATGCCGCGCTGGCGGCTAGTATTTTTCACTTTGGAGTTACGGATTCGCGGGAGTTGAAGCGAGAGTTGCAGCGAGCTGGTGTTTCTGTGCGGCTGCCTTGCTAGATGTCCTGCCGGACGGGCCTCCTACGCGGAGGGCGGCCACTTCGTGGCGCGTATGCCTTGTTTTCAGTCCTCCCGTTGGTCGGATTCAGATGACTTCTCATGCGTCGATTGCTCCGGAGTAGACGGCCATTCCTGCTACGGCGTCGACTCCCATGGCGTCAAGGGCTTCGATTTCGCTGGGATCTTTGATTCCTCCGGCTACGATCAATTGTTTTGCGGTGCAGGCCCGGAGGATGGCGGCTACGTTGATGGGGAAGCCTTGCATGGTCCCCTCGGTGTCGACGTGGGTGTAGAGGAAGGCAGCGCAGGAGTCTTCGAGCCAGGTGATGGCTTCTTCCGGCGTGAGCTCCACGCTGTCTTTCCAGCCTTTGATTGCGACCTTCCCTGCTTTTGTGTCTACGCTGAAGACCAGTTTCTCTTCGCCGAGGGTTTTCTTGAGTTCTTCTGCGAATTCGAGGTGGATAAGTTTGTGGCGGCGGGGGCCGTCGGGGGGGCCGAAGAGGCTGGAGCCGTAGATGACTCGCCTTGCGCCGGCTTCGAGGAGTGCGCGGCCGTCTTCGGCGGTTTTCAGGCCTCCTCCAACCTGACAGGGGAGGCGTTTTGAGATCATCTCGATGAGGGCGCGGTTGCTGCCCTGACGCATGGCGGCGTCTAGGTCGATGAGCTGGACCATCGGGTACTTTGAGAAGCGATCGATCCAGTATTCGAAGTCGTCGAAGGCCAGTTTCAGCTTTTCGCCCTGGACGAGCTGGACGATTTGGCCGCCCATGAGATCGATGGATGGGATTAACATTTCTTCTCTTTCTTCTCCAAGGGTACCCCCCCTCCCCCCAGGGGTATTTTGGACGTAAAATCCTTGTTTTCAATAGTATGCGGGGTGGTAGTGTCGGTAAAATATTGCAGGTAAATAGGTTACGGCTAAAATACCTGTTATCAGTCAGTTAGCTTAACCTGCCTGATGCTGGCTGCTTTTTTCTCTCTCTATATAACAAGTATAGCGGTTTGGGTATAACTAATACGCCACGGGGATGTTGTTTATTGTCAATGAGTTAGATGGCTCTGGGGCTTGACATGCGATTTTTGGGCTGAATTTGGGGAAAGAAAAATGACCGCAACGGCAAAGGGCAATGGATTCAGTCGCTTCGTCCGTCGACAAGCTCAAAGGCAGTTGCGACGGCTTAGGTTCGTTTGCCGATGGGGACTTTGAGGGTGTTTACGGGTTGGCCGTTGCGGATGCGTTTGAGTTGGCGGTTGAGTTGGGCGAAAGGGTCGTCGGGATCGCCATTTTGTTCTTCGTCAGCGGCTTCGGTTTGGCGTTGTTCGAGGGCGTGGTGGAGGTCGGGTTGGGCGAGGGTCTGGAGTGAGAGGAGGGCAAGACCGAGGGCGGCGGTGGATGGGTATGGGGCGAGGTTCTTCCTGTTCGCTCGTTTGTTTCGTCTCCATCGGTAGCGTTTGAGAAACATTATGGCGATGACGAAGCAGATAAAGGCCAGACAGGCGCACTGGAGGGCGAGGTTGATGTCCATGGTTGTCCCTTTATGGCTGATGGATCGCAGGCGTGGATCGCCGCGCCAGGCAATGCCAATCAAGGCTGCGGCGATGCTTCTGATTGCGGAGGGATCAGGCTTGCGAGGGCGGGGGACGCTGGAAGAGGGTGGTCCTAACGTGGTGGTTAAGTGCAAAAACGTGGTTCTTACGTGGTTGGTAAGTGCAGGCTTGCTCGACTAAGGCGACGCAGAGAAAGATGGGGACGAGGAGGAAGAGAGTCGCGGTGTGATGGTTCGCTGCCTGCGGGAGCAGGAGAAGGATGACGGCGGAGATGGCTGCGAGGAGTGCGAGCGCTTTCCATCCGCGGATTTTTCCGGAGGCGATCATCGCTGCGATGAGTTTATCGCGTCGGTGGCACAATGAGCCTATCTAACATCACCTGCATTTCGATTTTCACAAACTGAAAACTGGCATTATTATTTATGGATACTCCGCAACCGTGTGGATTTTCGGAGTTCAGTCACGGCTTGAGGAGATGCAATCCAGTGATGACCGATGTTATTAGGCCAAGGGCTATTTTGACTGATGATCATCCCGCGATGCTGGACACGGTTTCAACTCTTTTGCAAAGAGAGTTTGAGATAGTGGCCACGACCAGCGACGGTATGCGGGCTTTAGACGCTGTCACTTCCTTCAAACCTGAGTTGCTCGTGCTGGACATATCGATGCCGGGATGGGATGGATTTGAGACTGCGCGACGAGTGATGGAGGTTAGTCCAGAAACCAAAGTCCTCTTCCTGACTACGCACGAGAACACCGCCTATATGGATGCGGCTCGAGAGATGGGTGCAGGGTGCGTCATCAAGGGTTTGATGAAGAGAGATTTGTTGCCGGCCGCGCGTGGAGCTATTGCAGGAGAGCTCTTCTACTCGGAAGTGAACAAGAAACTTTCCTGACTTAAGCTGCTCCTCCAACAAGGGCTGATGAAAAGAACGCGTCTTTATTGACGCGTGCTAGACTTTTGGCCTGCCTATGACTGCCTGAATATGTGCGTGTAGTAGCGATTGTGCCTCGGAGTTGTGACGCCGAGGTGCGTCTTCCTGCTTCCCTACCCTTATTCAGGAGATTCTAAAAATGTCAGTTTTGTCATGTGACGATATCGTTACGTCTCGTCTTTCGTTGATTGCTATTACGCCTGAGACGCTGTTGTCGGAGAAGAACGGCGATGGGCGTCTTGGCGAACTTATTCACAGTGTCATTCCTGCTAACTGGCCTCATAAGGACTGGGAGCCACATGTCTTCGATTATTTGCTGGCGCAGTTAGCGGAACATCCGGAGGAGCTTGGCTGGACTCGGTATGTCAGCTTTGTTTCTGCCGGTGGGCACCGTACTTTGATTGGGACGGTGGGCGGGGGGACGAAAGCCGCCAGACCGTCAGAGTGCGAGATTGGGTGGGGGATTTTGCCGCCTTATGAGGGACGAGGCTTTGCTACTGAGGCAGCGAAGGCTTTGATCGAATACCTTCGGGCAAGTGAGCGGATTGAGAGTTTGATCGCCCATACGTTTCCTTCGATTCCGGCTTCGGTCAGGGTGATGGAAAATTGCGGCATGGTCTTCGACGGCGAAGGCGAGGAGACAGGGACGATTCGGTACAGGCTTCGGCTGGGGAGGGTGGATTGACACTGCGCGATTGTTAGTCGTCTTTGTTGGAGTCGGCCATGGCGTAGTAGCCTTTGCGGGCCTGAACCTTCTGGTCTTTGCCGCAGGTGATGTTGAGCGTGCGGAAGGTGCCGTCGTCGACCTTGGGGTTGGTGGAGGTGTAGCTGGCGAGGTATTGGGTGCGTAACTCGTCCTGAATCTGGTCGAAGGCCTCCTCGAGCTTTTTGCCGTTGTTGCCTACGTTGATGACGCGGCCTCCGGTGTCGTGGGCGAGGCGCTCCATGGCGGCGGCGCCGGTGTCGGCTAGGTTGATGCCGAAGCCACCGCCTGAGTAGAAGCCACGGTCGGAGAGGAGAATGACGTAAATGATGGCGTTGGCCTTCTGGGCGGCTTCGGTGGCGGTCTTGAGGTTCTCCTGCGAGCCCTGGTCGCCACCGTCGGTGAGGAGGACGAGGATCTTGCGGCCGGCTTCCTGGCGGAGCTTGTCGTGGGCGGCGAGGTAGACCGCGTCAAAGAGCAACGTGCCGCGGGGGGTGCCGTTGCCGGTGACCGAGCCGGTGCCGGCTCCGGTGTTGATCTCGGCGGAGTCCATTGCGCGTTTGATCTCGCGGGGGCTGTTGGTGTAGTCGGCGAGTTCGTTGACGTTGATGTCGAAGGAGATTAAGAAGGCTTCGTCCTTGGGGGTGAGGACGTCCTTGAGAAATTCTGCGCCCGACTGCTTCTCGAGGGGCAGGACGTGCATCTGGCTGCCGCTGGTGTCGAGGAGGATGCCGATGGTGAGTGGGAGGTTTTTCTCCTGAGTGAAGTTCTTGGTGGTCTGCCCGACCTTGTCTTCGAAGATGTTGCAGTCGTCCTTGTGGAGATTGGTGATGAAGCCGTTTTTGTCGCGGACGGAGAAGTAGACGTTGACGAGGTTGACGTTGACTTTGAGGGTCTGGACGTCGCCGATGTCGACGGGTTGGGCTTCGGCTTTGCTGGCCGGGGGGGGACCGCCGGGGGAGGGTGCCTCCTGCGCGTGGAGGGCGGAGGCGAGAGCGAAAGCGGCAGTGGCGGCGAGGCGGAGAGAGCGCATACTGCATAAGACGACAAAAGTCGGGGCAGAGTTTGCGTAAAAATGTGGTAACGAGGGCGGGCGGGGCGCAACGGCAGGGGCAGGGGGTGCGTCCAAGGGGGATAAGCAGTTTTCGAACGGGGATGATGGCGGCCACACTGTGGCGCTGGTAGTCTGTTAGTTGGTATAACTCCGGCTAAGGCCTGGGTAGGTATTGGGGGGATTTTGCGTGGTGAGTAAGAGCGTATTGGCGGGGTTGTTGGTGTGCATGATGCTTGGACAGCCGGGACAGGAGCTGGCACAGCAGAGTGCGCCGCAGCAGCCGACGCTGCCGGATGGGCCGAAACCGCAGGCGATTCCCGATGCTCCGAAGCCGCAGACGCTGGGTCCGGTGACTCCGGGCAAGGGGACGGCGCTGGATTCGACGCCGCAGAGCTCGACCTCGGAGAGTTCGGCCTCGGATGATGCGGCGGTGCCGAACAAGCTGCCGCAGACCACGCCACAGAAGCCGGAAGAAGATGGGCCTCCACCGGATGTTGTGACGGGGGGCGAAGGACCGAAGGCGTTTACTCTGCGGGTGCAGACGAATTTTGTTGAGATTCCGTTCACGGTGAAGGACGGCAAGGGCAACCAGGTGGCAGGGCTGACTCCGCGGGATGTCCGGGTGTATGAGAACAATCTGCGGCAGCAGTTGAGCGTGTTTACCGAGGATCCGTTTCCGTTGTCGGTGGCGCTGGTGATCGATCAGAGCCTGACGTTCGACAACATGGCGAAGGTGAGTAATTCGCTGGAAGCGCTGCAGGGGGCGTTTACGCCGTATGACGAGATCGCGGTGTTTACGTACAACAACGGGCCGACGCAGGTGACGAATTTTTCGGCGGGGCCAAGTCCACTGGTGGCGGAGGGACTGCGACGGTCGAAGACGACAGGGCGCGAGCCGATGATGTATAGCTCAGGACCGCTTTCGCAGAATATCAATATCAACGGGGGACAGGATCGATATACGGATCCGAATACGAATTCGTCGCATGGGACCAGCCAACTGAGCATTCCGAATGTTCCGAAGGAAGTGCATACGCTGAATGATGCGATTCTGCAGGCGGCGACGGTGTTGGCGAAGACAGGGCCCGGACGTCGGCGTATTGTTTTCGTAATCAGCGACGGTAAGGAGTATGGGAGCAAGGCGAAGTTCAGCGAGGTGGTGACGTATCTGAACACAAATAAGATTGCGGTGTTTGGGACGCTGGTGGGGGATTCGGCGGTGTGGGGTGTTGGATTTTTGGACCGGATGCACCTGCCGCTGATGATGCGGGATAACATTCTGCCGGCTTATGCGAATGCCACGGGCGGAAACTTCATGGGCGAGTGGAGGCAGGGCGGGATTGAGCAGAGCTTTGCGAAGATCGCTGAAGAGGTTCGTACGCAGTATACGGTGGGCTACTATACGCATGAGCCGTTTATCGATGGCAAGTACCGGAACATTGAGGTGAAGGTGCTGCGGCCGAATCTGACGGTGATTGCGAAGAAGGGCTACTATCCGACGGCTGAGGCTGCGGCTCCGCCGGTGGTTACACCGATGGCCAAGTAAGCCTGCGATGGCCTGAGGCCGGAACGGAATTCGATGGAGATGCTGTTGCACGGAAATGCGCTGCTGGCGCTGGCGGCGGCAGTGTTGTGGGGTGGTGGGGATTTTTCAGGCGGCATGAGCGTGAAATACGCGGGCGGCACGATGGATGCTGCGCTGCGGGTGATTCTGCTGAGCCATGCGGTGAGTTTCGCGATTCTGCTGGCGGTGGCGTGGTGGCGGGGAGATGCGTTTCCGCATGGAGCGGCGCTGGTTTGGGGATTGGTTGCGGGAGTGACGGCGGGGATTGCGCTGGCTTGCTTTTATGTGGCGCTGTCGCGGGGGGCGATGGGGGCTTCGGCGGCGCTGAGCGGGCTGCTGGCGGCGGGGATTCCGGCGGCGGTGTCGGTGGGGTCGGAGGGATCGCCGGGACTGCTGCGGCTGGTGGGTTTTGTGGTGGCGGGGGTGGCGATCTGGTTGATTGCGGCGGGGCCGAATCCTGAGGCTACGCCGGCGGATCGCGGGACGATTTGGCTGGCGATTGCGGCGGGGGTGGGGTTTGGGATTTATTTTGTGGCGCTGAAGTTTGCGGGAAGCGCAGGGGTGATCTGGCCGCTGGCTACGGCGAGGATGGGAAGTTTGGCGCTTTGTTCGCTGCTCGTGGGTGGGATGTCTCTCCTGGGAAATAGTAGGGAGAAGGGTGGGACGACTGGCTTTCGGTTTACGCGGGTGGTGGTTGGGTGGGCTTTGGGTGGGGTGCTGCTGGATACTTCGGGGAATCTGCTGTTTCTTGCGGCTACGCGGGCGGGGCGACTGGATGTGGCGGCGGTGCTGGCATCGCTTTATCCGGCTTCGACGATTCTGCTGGCGGCCTGGATGCTAAGAGAGCGGCCTACGCTGCGGCAGGGTGTGGGGATGGCTGTGGCTGCGGCTGCGGTGGTGATGATTACGATTTAGGTGTCGCGCCTATCAGGTGGGATAGTGGCCGGAACGACCTTCCAAGGTGAAAAGGCAAGAACATAAAGCATGACGATGCTCACGAGTGGAACAAGCATCAACAGTGCAAGTGCTGGTGGGAAACCTGCCTTTTTGAATATTTGCCAAAAGGGAATAATTGCGAACACTGCAATCGCAACAAGGATGAGCAAATGGACGGGAGTAAACAGCTCTGGCACTCTTCACCTCCACGGCTTCGAGAAGTCGTGTCTACTTTGTCTTCGCATCATACCGAATTAGTCGGTACTCCCACGGCAATCTTAAGAGAAATAAAGCGGCGGATTAGAGCTTGATTTTGGAGGCGTCGAGGGTGGGTTGGGGGAATTTTAGTTTGAGGCTCTGCATCAGCTCGAGGATGATCGCAGAGATGGCGATGTTGCGGTACCACTTCTGGTCGGCGGGGATGACGAACCACGGGGCGTGCTTGCGGCTGGTGGTGGAGAGGATGTCGTTGTAGGCGTCGATGTATTGCGGCCAGAATTCGCGTTCTTTGAGGTCGGCGGCGGAGAGCTTCCAGTGCTTGTCTTTATCGTCGATGCGAGATTTGAGGCGGCGGGTCTGTTCGGCGTGCGAGATGTGGAGATAGAACTTGAGGATGAGGATGTCGTTGTCGGAGAGAAAGCTCTCGAACTCGTTGATGTCGTCGATACGCTTGCTGACGGTGTCGGCGGAGATGAGCTTGTGGACGCGCGGGGAGAGGACGTCCTCGTAGTGGGAGCGGTTGAAGATCTGGATCATGCCGCGGGGCGGGACCTGGGCGTGGACGCGCCAGAGGAAGTCGTGACGGGATTCTATGGGGGTGGGGGGTTTGAATTGAGCTACATCGCAGCCCTGCGGGTTGATGCCGGAGAAGATGTGGCTGATTGTGCCGTCTTTGCCTGCGGTGTCCATGCCCTGGAGGACGATGAGGAGGGCTTTGGACTGGGCGGCGTAGAAGACGTCCTGGAGGTCGGCGAGTTGGTCGCGGTGTTTGGCGAGGACCGCCTTTGCGGAGTCTTCGGATTTGAAATCGCCGGTATCGGAAGAGGAGATTTTGGCGAGCCGTACTTTGGTGTGCGGCTTAACCAGATGCGGCGACTTTATCTTCATGAGGCAAGGCTCGTCAGATCAAGGCTATGGTCAGGAATAGAAGAGGCTTTGAGTTTGGCTTACTTTGCTGATTCTTCAGGCTTGGGAGTGACGGCGTGCGAGGTTTCTCCGGGCTTGTTGATGTCGTCGGAGACGCCTTTGAGACCGTCTTTGAATCCCCGATAGCCTTCGCCAAGACCCTTGCCGAGCTCGGGCAGCTTCTTGCCGCCGAAGAATAGAACGACAACGATGCCAAGAATCAGAAGATGTCCAGGTGTAAATAGTTCGCCCATAATGTTTCTCCTGCAGCCGTATTATGCAGGCGGCTGCCACCCACTATTGTCGCACAAGGCCGTCTACAAGAGATACGTGTAACAGGACGAGGCAGATGTGGGCTGAACGTTATATCTTGGTTAGTAGGGAAATTGCTGGATAGAGGCCGGATGCTGGACAGAGGCCGGATGTTGGATAGTGGCTGGATGCTGGAAGAGGCTGGATGCTTGAAGAGACGTGGAGACGGATGTTGCGATTGAAGACGATTGGTAAGGCAGCAGGAAACGTGGCGCGGGTAACAGGATATCGCGCGGTGACAGCAGTTTTTGCAGTGGGCTTGCTGATGGCAGGTGCGACGGAGGGACAGGCTCAGGGCACGGTGGCGACGCCGCAGACACAGACGCAGATTCCGATTTCGTCGTCGAAGATCGCGCTGGCCGCGCCAGTGACGTACGACAATAAGTACGAGCTCTTTACCGGGTTTAATTTTCAGAACTTCCAGGCAGGGCAGGTTCTGCCGACCCGGATGAACCTTGGGGGTGGCGAGTTGCTGTTCACCTACTGGCTGCCGGGAAAGCGCTGGATCAGGAATCTGGGCGTGGCGGCGGACTATCGTTTTGATGCTGGAACGACGCCGGTTCTGCCCAATGCCGGAACGACCTCGTTCTCTCCTACGACGAATGGAACCGGAATCAATAACCGGCCGCTGGTCTGGCTGAATACGGGAATGCTGGGCGCGCAGTATCGCGGGCCGAGGAATCAGTACGCAGCGCTGAGCTTTCACGGGTACTTTGGCGTGTCGCATGGCACGTTCGATAAGAGCTTCCGGAATATAAATTCGAATGTTGACCCGTTCGCGGAGACGGGGCTATATACGAATCGTACGAAGCCGTTTGCGGCTCTGGGTGCGAGCGTCGATTTCAACCTGTCGAAGAAGTGGGCGATACGGCTTTCGCCGGATTTGATTTTGGAACACTTCGGGACGGAGACGCGGGAGTTTGTTGGGGTTTCCGGTGGGCCGATTTACCGCTTTGGGAAGAAGTAAGGCCGACCGTGGATTGCGTGGATAAGGCTTAACACGGATAAGCACGGATTACACGGATAAAAGCGGATTGAAAGACCTATTTTGGGCCTTCGATCCGCTTTTTTTGTTTTAATCCGTGGTCGATTTGTTTTCTACCAGGTGTTGCCTTGTTGAAGGAACTCGGGGGAGACGGGGTTCTCGTAGACGCTGTAGTCGCGGGTGACAACGGTTAGTCCGTTGGAGGAGACGAAGTAGTTCTTCTTGTCTTCGTTGGAGTCGTAGCCGATGACGGTGCCGTCGGGGATGTGGACGTCGCGGTCGATGATGGCGTGGCGGATGCGGCAGTGGCGGCCGATGTTGACGTGGGAGAAGACGATGGATGAATCGACGTCGGCGTAGGAGTTGACCCGGACGTCCTGCGAGAGGACGGAGTTGCGAACGACGGCTCCGGAGACGATGGAGCCCGCGCAGACGATGGAGTTGATGGCCATGCCGGTACGGCCGGGCTCGCCGAAGACGAACTTGGCCGGCGGGTACTGGTAGGGGCGGGTGCGCATGGGCCAGGACTTGTCGTAGAGATTGAAGGTCGGGGTGACGCCGGCTACGTCCATGTTGGCTTCGTAGTAGGCCTCGAGGGTGCCGACGTCGCGCCAGTAGAGGGCCTTCTGGCGATTTTCGTCGACGAAGTTGTAGGCCTGCATCTTGAAACGGCCGAGGATGTTGGGCAGGATGTCGTGGCCGAAGTCATGCTTGGAGTTGGGGTCTTCGGCGTCCTTGATGAGTTCGGGGAGCAGAACGTCGGTGTTGAAGATGTAGATGCCCATGGAGACGTCGACCATGTCGGGGTTGAAGGGGGAACGGATTTTGGTTTCTTTTGGCTTCTCTTCGAAGCCGGTTACCTCGCCGTTGCGGGCGACCTCGACTACTCCAAAGGCGGAGACCTCGGAGGGCGAGATAGGTAGGGTGGCGAGGGTGACGTCGGCGCCGGATTCGCGATGCTGCTCGAGCATCAGCGAGTAGTTCATTTTGTAGATGTGATCGCCGGAGAGGATGATGACGTGCTTTGGCTCTTCGGAGCCGATGGAGTAGATGTTCTGGTAGACGGCGTCGGCGGTGCCCTGGTACCAGGACTTGGAGACGCGCTGCATGGGGGGAAGGATCTCGATGAACTCGCCGAGTTCGTTGGCGACGACGGGACCCCAGCCCTCGCGGATGTGGCGGTTGAGCGAGAGGGCTTTGTACTGGGTGAGGATGTAGACGTGGCGGAGATCGGAGTTGATGCAGTTGGAGAGGGTGATGTCGATGATGCGGTACTGGCCGGCGAAGGGGACGGCCGGCTTGGCGCGATCGCGGGTAAGCGGGAAGAGCCGCTCGCCGGCACCACCGGCAAGCAAAACTCCAAGCGTATCTCTCATATTCTCTAAAGCTCCGGCACTGCGTGTAGCGGATAACGATGAACCACGTCAGTCAGATGCACAAAGTGAGACAAGCGCAACAGGAAACGCGAGTCTACCACGCGAGGTTGACTTTGGTTAATGCTGGGGTGTGAAGAGGCAAAGAAATGAGGCCCGGCAGATTGCTGCTCGGGCCTCGCGGGTGGCTGGGATGTGGTCAGGCTTCGGCTGAGTCCGAGGTGCCAGATGGCAACTGCCGGTGCGGCGGAAGAGGCAACTGGTCCGTCTGGGCCTCTTCTTCGGTAAGGCTGATGCGCAGGGACTTCAGGAAGGTGAGATCGTTCCGGGTGAAGGGGCCGTCTGCGTCTTCGTCGACGGCGGAGGGTTGTTCGGGCTCTGCCTCGACCTCATTGAGGCCGATGGTGGCCTCGAGCATGAGGAGGACATCAAAACCCTGTTCGCGGATGTTTTTGACGACGCCGGCTATGTCTTCCGACTCCGAGACTGACTCGTGAATAGCTTCGCCAAGTTTCTGGATAAGGTTTTTGACCTTTTGATTCAATGCCACCTCCGGACTGCCCTGGTTTGGAACCTCACCGCGCATCGGGTATTCCAGCCCAGATCAACCGGCAGGAACGGCATTGCGGGTACTTCAGGCGTACCTAGTTACTCTTAAGAGAATACGCCCATCGCTTGGGACGCTGCAATGACATTTATGTGGGAATCAAATGATGGGACTTAGGGGGTTATACGACGGTGTGGTGATCGGCCCAGGCGGTTTCGAGGCGGTGGGCGAGGAGCTCGATGGGCTTGATGCGATTGGTGTTCCAGACGAGAAAGCCGGTTGCGGCGGCGCAAAATCCGGCGACCAATAAAAGAATATTCTTCATGGCGCTGACTCCTCCTCGTGTTGCGTTTGCGGCTCTCCGGTGGTCCGCCGAGGCAACGTATGTGGGTTGGATGCGAGGAAGGCATCGTTGGTTTTGAGTTGTATCCTTAGAGTTTTGCGGGTTGATGAGGAACGACTACACTTTGAGGTATGGATTCGGTTCGATTCGGCCGGGCGCTTGGAGTTGGGGCGCGCGCGGCGGCAAAGACGGTGGTGACGGCGATGGATGCGGCTACGGCTCCGAATCCTTCGGCGAAGACATCGGCGCCTGAGAAGGCATCGACGCCTGAGAAGCCTGCGGGAACGGGAGTTCGGCGGGGGCAGCAGGCTTCGCGGGCCGCGGCCAAGGCGACGCGGACCGGAGAGGGATTGAAGCAAGGCAGGAAACGGTTTGGCGCGGCCATGGGCGGGCGGGTCGGACGGCTGTCGATGGCGCTGTGGCTGGAGGTGACCGGGGTTTTCTTCGGGATCTTTGCCGCGTTCGCCGCGGGAGGTGCGTGGAGAATGCGATGGGCGCTGCATGAGACGAGCGTCAACCATGATCCGCATGTGCGATTTGTGGCGTCGCTGGTGATGGCGGTGGTGTTTGGGTATTTCTGCGTCAGCAGCTTTGTGAAGGCGAACCGAAAGACGAAGGGACGTTAGTTGCCTGTGGATGCGGGTACACTTGAGCGGCATGTCTGAGACGAAAGAAGCAAACGCGGGGACTACGAAAACGCGTTCCAGTACGACAAGGACCAGTTCGGGGATTCCGGTGGAGGTTGTTTATCGCGCCGAGGACCTTGATGGCTTTGATGCTGCGGCTGCGGTGGGCGAGCCGGGGCAGTTTCCGTTTACGCGCGGGATTCAGCCGACGATGTATCGGGGGCGGCTATGGACGATGCGTCAGTATGCGGGGATGGGAGACGCGGAGGAGTCGAATAAGCGGTATAAGTTTCTGCTGGCGCATGGGACGAAAGGTTTGAGTGTGGCGTTCGATCTGCCTACGCAGATTGGGTATGATTCGGATTCGCCGCTGGCGTTGGGCGAAGTGGGGAAGGTTGGCGTGGCGATCGATTCGATCGAGGATATGGAGCGGCTGTTTGATGGGATTGCGCTCGATACGATTTCGACTTCGATGACGATCAATGCTACGGCTTCGATTCTGCTGGCGCTGTATGTTGCGGTTGCGAAGCGGCAGGGCGCGGAGACGAAGAAACTGAATGGGACGATTCAGAACGATATTTTGAAGGAGTACATTGCGCGGGGGACGTATATCTATCCGGTGAACCATGCGATGCGGCTGGTAACGGATATCTTTGCGTGGTCGGCGGATGAGGTGCCGGAGTGGAATACGATTTCGATCTCCGGGTATCACATGCGCGAGGCTGGGTGCACGGCGGTGCAAGAGGTTGCGTTTACGCTGGCGAATGGCATGACGTATGTGCAGGCCGCGATTGACGCGGGTCTGGATGTGGATGCGTTTGCTCCGCGACTGAGTTTTTTCTTTAACTCGCATAACAATCTGCTGGAGGAGGTTGCGAAGTTTCGCGCGGCGCGGCGGATGTGGGCGCGGATTATGCGGGAGCACTTTGGCGCGAAGAAGGAGCGGAGCTGGATGCTGCGGTTTCATACGCAGACGGCAGGGTCGACGCTGACGGCGCAGCAGCCGGAGAACAATATCGTGCGGACGACGTTGCAGGGGCTGGCGGCGGTGTTGGGTGGGACGCAGAGTTTGCATACGAATGGGTTTGATGAGGCCCTGGCGCTGCCTACAGAGAGTGCGGCGAGGATAGCTTTGAGGACGCAGCAGATTCTTGCGCATGAGAGTGGCGTGGCGCAGACGGTCGATCCGCTGGCGGGGTCGTTTTATGTGGAGTCGCTGACGAATGAGATTGAGCGTCGGGCGGATGAGTATATGGCTACGATTGCCAGGTTCGATGCGACCGGCAAGTATGGGGTGCTTCGGGCGATTGAGCGGGGGTATGTGCAGCGCGAGATTCAGAATGCAGCGTATGAGTATCAGCGGGCTGTGGATGCGAAAGAGGCTGTTGTTGTTGGGGTGAATGAGTTCACCAGCGAGGATGCCGCGGTGCCGATTCAGAGGATCGATGAGGCTTTGGAGGGGCGACAGGTGGAACGTTTGCGAGCGATGCGGGGGCGGCGGGATGTGGGGGTTCATGCTGCGGCTCTGCGTGGGGTGGAGGATGCGGCTCGCGGTGGGGAGAATCTGATGCCGCGGATTCTGCATGCCGTGGAGAGCTATGCGACTGTGGGGGAGATTGCGAATGTGATGCGGACCGTGTTTGGGGAGTATCGCGAGACCGTGACGGTGTAGGTGCTTGAGGCGAAACAATTGTCCGATTTGTTGCGTCTGCAACTGCGGATGAGCGATGACAATTTACTCATTCGGTTTAGGAGATCGATATGAGAGTTTTTCGGTTTGGATTGATTGCGTGCGTTGGTACTGCTGCTTTGATGTTTGGGAGTGGTTTGGTTGCTCAGCAGGCTGCTGCGCCTGTTGCTGTGGCACCGGTTCCTCCGCAGTTGCTGAATGCGAAGAAGGTATTTATCTCGAATGCCGGGGCGGATAGCGGGTTGTTTCCTCATCCGTTTAGTGGCGATCCGGATCGGGCTTATA